>NZ_JAANPA010000001.1 GCF_011320075.1 Sphingosinicella sp. YJ22
TCTCGTCGGCGCGGTCGCGGGCGCGCGGGGCGGTGCCGCTGCGGTCGGGCGACGGCGCGGCAGCATTGCCTTCAGCGGCGGCCGGCATCGACGCCGTGCCGGCGCCCTGGCTGCCGACCACCTCCATCGCGCTGGCGTCGTTGCCCAGCGGCACGCCGCCGGCGGCGTTGAGGTCGGCGCCCGCGTCATTGTTGGCGGTCGTGTCGGAGCCGCAGGCGGAGAGCAGGAGGAGCCCGGCCGCGGCGCCCGCGAACAGCAGTCTCTTCATCGGCTTGGCTCCCATCTTGCCCTTGAAATCTCGCGTCGCCTTACCGCCGCTTGCCCCAACGAGAAAGGGCTGCCGGTTGCCCGACAGCCCTTTCGAAACATTCGCTGAAAAGCGAAAGCTTACATGCCGTTGGTCGACACGTTGCCCGACACGTTGCCGGTCGTGGTGTTGACCGAGATGTTGCCCGACATGTTCGCGTCCATCGTGGTGTTCGCGTCCATGGTGGTGCCCATGGTGTTCATGTCGCCCATGTTGCCCATGGTGTCGGTGGTGTTGTACTCGCCACCCATGGTGTTGGCGGCGGTGTTGTTGGTGGCCGTCTCGCCGCAGGCGGTGACGAGCAGAGCCGCACCAGCGATCATGGACGCCTTGATGATGATGTCACGCATTCGAATTGCTCCCTAGATAGAAGATTTGGTCGGGTTGGCCCGTTTCTGCCCAAATCGGTTTGCACACTTATACGGAAAGGAAACCGCTCTCAAGCC
Source organism: Sphingosinicella sp. YJ22 (assembly GCF_011320075.1). Lineage (GTDB taxonomy): Bacteria > Pseudomonadota > Alphaproteobacteria > Sphingomonadales > Sphingomonadaceae > Allosphingosinicella. The sequence goes on from NZ_JAANPA010000001.1 coordinate 754, forward strand.
CGCTCGTTACGCGGCGAGCATGCCGAGAAAAGCGGCAAAATTGTTCCTGAGCGCCAGGTCCAGCTTCCCCCCCTTGCTCGCGAGCCCGACGTCTTCGAGGCTCGTGACCGGAAATTCGGAAATACCGCAGGGGACGATCCCTGAGAAGTCGGAAAGTTTCGGGGCCACATTGATCGCGAAGCCGTGGGTGGTCACCCAGCGCCGAACGCGCACGCCGATCGCGCCGATCTTGGCCTCGCGTCCCTGCGCGTCGGTCGTCCAGATGCCGATTCGCTCCGGCACCGCCCACGCCTCGACTCCGACGTCGGCGAGCGAAGCGATCAGCCAGGTCTCGAGCGAATGGACGAAGCGGCGCACGTCGCGGCCGCGCCTGTCGAGGTCGAGCAGGACATAGCCGACGCGCTGGCCGGGGCCGTGATAGGTGTAGCGGCCGCCGCGGCCGGCGTCGTAGACCGGGAAGCCCTGCGGGTTGAACAGCTCGGCCGGGTCGGCGCTCGTCCCCGCGGTGAACAAGGGCGGGTGCTCGAGCAGCCAGACGAGCTCGCGCGCGGTCCCGGCGCGGATCGCCGCGCTGCGCGCGTCCATCTCGGCGAGGGCGTCCGGATAGGGCACCAGCCCGTCCGTCAGCCACCACTCGACATTCTCGGCAACATCCATGGTCACGCCGCGCCCCGTGCCGAAAAAGCGCGTCCGCTCCAAGCCTTTCTTGCCAGCCGTTCGCAGGCGCGGCAAAGCCGGGCCATGAACGCATCGACCAAGACCGACTTCTCCTTCAGCCGCGTGTGGGACGACACGCTGAAGATGCTGGGCGCCAATGCGGGGCTGCTGACCGCGATCGCGGGCGTGTTCCTGTTCCTGCCCGCTGTCCTGGTCGCGCATTTCGTGCCGCCGCCGGAAGGCGGCACGACCCCGGCCGAGATGATCGAGCTGATGGTCGCCTGGTGGCAGGGCAATGCCCACTGGATGCTGCTGTCGGCGGTGGTCAACATGGTCGGCCTCATCGCCATCTACCTGCTGCTGCTCGCCGAGCCGCGCATGACGGTGGGCGGCGCGGTGGCCGCGGCGCTGCCGATCCTGCCTTTCTACCTGCTGCTGACCGTGGTTCTGAACCTGACTCTGGCGATCGGCTTCCTGCTCTTCGTCATCCCCTTCATCTACCTGCTCGGCCGCCTGTCGCTGGCCAGCCCGGTGCTGGTCGCGGAGAAAAGGCGGGCGCCCTTCGCGGCGCTCGAGCGGTCGTGGGCGCTGAGCCGCGGCCTCGGCTGGCAGATCGCGCTGCTCGTCCTGCTCGTCTACATCGCCGCTTTGATCATCAACGTCGCGGTGAGCTCGGCGCTTGGCATCGTTATCGTGCTTCTGCTCGGCAACGAAGGCGTCGGCGGGCTTCTTCTCGCCATCGTCGGGGCGATCCTGAGCGCCGCCACCACCCTGGTGGCGACGGTTCTGCTCGCCGCCATCTACCGAGCGCTGACGACTTCGCGCCCGGACCTCGCCAAGCGCTTCAGCTAAGCTCGACCAGCGGCACCTGCGGGGCGCAGTCGCTCGGCAGCAGGCCGGCGAGGCGCGGGTCGGGGAAGCTCTCGAACGCGCGCGACACCGCGGTGAAGCCGGCGCTGAGATAGGCCGGCATCGCCGCGGGATGGTCGAGCGAGCAGGTGTAGAGCTCGACCTGGTCGACCCCGTCGCGCCACGCCAGCGCCAGCGCCGCGCCGACCAGCCAGCGGCCGTGGCCGCGCCCGGTCAGCTCCGGAACCAGCCCGAGGAAGCGGATCCGGCAGGCGCCGGGCCCCCGCTCCAGCTCGATCATGCCGACCTCGCCGCTGCCGGAGTCGCGAACGACATGGACCTCGCCGATCGCCGCGCGAAGCTCGGCATCGCTCATCACCAGCCGCGAATACCACAGCCAGCGCGCGCCGATCCGGCGGAACAGCGCCCGGTAGCGGTCCAGGTCGGGCTCCGCCCAGGGCTCGATTCGCAGCTCGGAGGCGGGCAGCGGGCCCGGCGTGGGGCGCCGCGCCATCCTCAGCGCGGTCACCACCGTGCCGACATGGCCGGGCGGGAGCGATTGGACGGTCACCGCCGCTCCCGCTTCAGCTCCACGTCGCCTCGGGCGGAAGGCTCATCAATATGGCGTCGACATTGCCGCCGGTCTTGAGGCCGAACAGGGTGCCGCGGTCGTAGATCAGGTTGAACTCGGCGTAGCGGCCGCGCCATTCGAGCTGGCGCTGCTTGTCCTGCGGCGTGAACTTGGCGCCCATGCGTCGCCGCACCAGGCGCGGATAGACGTCGAGGAACGCCTCGCCGACGTCGCGGGTGAAGGCGAAATTCTCCTCGAAGGTCGCGCCTTCGCCCGGCCCCACGCATTCGAGATGGTCGTAGAAGATCCCCCCGACGCCGCGGTGAACGCCGCGGTGGGGGATGTAGAAATAGTCGTCGGCCCAGCGCTTGAACCGCTCATAATAGGTCTGGTCGTGGCCGGCGCAGGCGGCGCGCAGCCGCGCGTGGAAATCGGCCGTGTCATCCTCATAGGGGATCGGCGGGTTGAGGTCCGCGCCGCCGCCGAACCAGCGCCGCGTCGTCACCAGGAAGCGGGTGTTCATGTGTACCGCCGGCACGTGCGGATTGGCCATGTGAGCGACCAGGCTGATCCCGGTGGCGAAGAAGCGCGGGTCGTCCTCGGCGCCGTGGATGGTGCGCGCGAACTCCTCGCTGAAGCGGCCGCCGACGGTCGACACGTTGACCCCGACCTTCTCGAACACATTGCCCTTCATCACGCCGCGGACTCCGCCGCCGCCGGGCGCTCCGTCGGGATCGAGCCGGTCCCATTCGACGAACTCGAAGCGGGCGTCGCTTCCGGCCTCGCGCTCGATCGCCTCGAACTCGGCGCAGATCCGGTCGCGCAGCGATTCGAACCAGTCGCGCGCCGCCTGCTGCTGGTCGTCGAGGGCCAGCGGGCTGTCCTGCTCGATCGTGTCGCTCATCCGGGCCATCCTTGTTTGCCGCAACGCCTCGACGAGCGCGATGCCTCCCGCGACGGCGATATTCAAGGACCGGGTGGGGAAAGCCCCGCCCGCTTTCCTATTCGTTCTTTCTATGTTCTACACTCGGCGATGAACAGGGAATACGAGCCGCGCCGCATCGGCGATTCCGCCAGGGCGGCGTTCCTCGCCGCCCTGCGGCGCGGCGCTCGGCGCGAGGATGCCGCGGCCGAGGCCGGCTTCAGCCTGATGGGCTTCTACGGCGCGCGCCGCCGCGATCCCGTCTTCGCCGCCGCCTGGACCGAGGCGCTCGCTTCGTCCCCCGCCGCCGACCGGCGAACGCGCGCTTATTCGGAGCGCGGGGAGGTCCGCCTCGCTTCGGCCAACCGCCGCCTCTGCCAGCGCCGCCGCCGCCACGTCCGCTTCGACGCGGAGCGCCAGGCGGCGTTCCTCACCGCCTTCGCCGCGACCTGCGACACCAAGGCGGCGGCCGCTTCCGTCGGAGTCTCGCATTCCACGGTCCACCTCCATCGCCGCACCGACCGCGCCTTCGCCGCGGCCTATCGCGAGGCGCTCGCCGAAGGCTATGTCCGGCTCGAGGCCGAGGCGGTCCGCCTCGCTCTCGCCGCGCAGCGCCGGTTCCGCGCCGCGGTCGAGGCGGCCGACGACGGGGAGGGGGTGGCGGGCGCCCGCTGCCCAACCTGCGGCCGAAGCGCCGACCGCGACGCCGAATTCCACCATGTCATGAAGCTCCTCGCCCGCTGGGACCGCAGGCCCCGCCGAGTCGACAGCCGCTTCGCCCCCGGCGGCCGCCGCCAGCGCTGGACCTTCGAGGAGGCGATGACCCTGCTCGACAAGCGCATGCGCGCCCTCGGCCTGCGAAGCACGCCGGCGGAGGGGGAGTAGGGCGGACATCGGTGAAACGGGCTCGGAACGGTTACCCTGCGGGTGTCGAACCGCACTCGAGGACGCTGACAACCCCGTTCCAGTGTATCTGCGCCGTCTCGCTGCGGCGGCTGACCATGATGGAGAGCGTGGAGGTCTCCGCTTCATTGGCCGGGCCCTCCCGCTGCATCAGGCTTTGCAGGAATCGCACCCCCGAGCGCTCGTGGTCGAAGTCGATCCGGCCTTCCCAGCACGCCGAATATGCGCACAGGGAGAGTGAGGCGCCGACGCGTGTGAGCCGCATGGGGGTGAAGTTATCCGTCTCCACAAGGCAGGAAGTGCCGTCGCATTGGATTTCCGCAGCCTTGTTGGTGCAGGAGAAGTCTTGCCCCCAAGCAGGCATGGGCGCCGCCAGAAGCGCCAGGAATGTGGCAGCCGCCATTCTCACACACGGAGTAGAACCGAAGGAGCACCATTGCGCAAGCGTGGCGAATGTCCGCTTTCGACCCATTGCGGACATTGCTGGAGACTGTCAGGCACGCATGGCACTCGCGAACAGGAGCAGCGCTTAGTAATGGGGCCAGATGAATCGGTATTACGAAACCCGGATCAGACACGCTAAGCGCATTACGATCGCGGTAGCCGCTCTGTCGGTTTGGGCAATCACAAGCGCACTGCTTGATCGCTACGTTGGGATCAGCGTCGGCTTTTCTGCCGATGCGATTGATGAAGCCTTGATCGTTCTCGCCGGGACCTTGCTCACGTACTTTTTCGTCCGAACTATCATCAAGGTGACCGCCGCGTTCTTTCCTTGGTAGCGAGGGGCGCTTCGGCTTGTCTGCTTTCGACCCATTGCGGACATTGCGCATCGGCCCTTAGGACTGTTGCATGAAGAAACGGCATGGCTTGGCGCGGGCAGTCCTGCCCATGGCTCAGCAAGAGCTTGAAGCCTTGTCCATTGGCGCCCTACTTGCCCGGTTGCAGCGTTTGCGTTGGTGTGAGGACAGCCGAGCGGAAAGCGATCTCTCCGACGAAGAAGTCCGCTCCGCGGCAGGCTCGATCCTCTTCAAGGAAGATGCGGCCTGGCGAGCCGCCTATACAGATCTGAAGGAAGTGCTGGCTAACCGCGAGCATCTCGAAAACAAGCCGTAACGTGCCGAGTGACCAAATGTCCGCTTTCCACCCCAAGCGGACATTCCGGGCGGGCGCCCGCGAGATCCAGGCGAACCCTCGTTAAGGGTGGAAAGCGGACGCTATGCCGAGCGCTGTGGCGCCGCGAGCTGTGCAAAAAGTCCTAGCACATACCTCTTGTAGATTGGCACGACCGCCTCTGCGAACCAGCCGTCCTCCACAGGCACGACGTAGCGTGCGGTGGCTGCCCGAAGGAATTCTTCGATGTCGGGGAAAAATCGTAGCCGCCCGACTTCAAGTGCATCTTGATAGCGCGTGCAAGAGTCGGCGGGTAGGTAGAACTCGTTGCACCAAACGTCATAGAACTCACAAACGATAGCAATTGCGCTGCCGGCGCGGAGTAGGTCTATGTCTATATAGTAGGCTTTTGGGTCCCTCTCGGCGTCTATGAATTTCAGGGGGTCGAAGCGCACGTTCATATTTACCGCATGGCCGAACCCGCCATAGTCAGTCGTCATTTCGTAATACATCAGGAGGATGTCTCGAAGGGCATCGAGTGCCTCCGCGTGATTGTCGTTCGTAATCTGGTGCATCACGCGAAAGTAACGAGGTCTCCAATGTCCGCAATGGGTCGAAAGCGGACATAGCCAAGCTGGCTGAGCGAACGTTCGGATTCAGCCCAGCGAGTGCGGCCCAGAGCCGAGATGGGCGCAACGCGCCGTTCAGGCAGCGGAGATCGAACCCTGATCGCCGGGCCACCCGCCGGTCTGCCTGATCGCCTCGGCCAGTGCGATCCCCGCCGCGACCGCGATGTTGAGCGAGCGCGTTCCCGCGGCCTGGGGGATTCGCACCCGCAACGCGGCGGCCGCATGGACCAGCTCGGAAACCCCCGAGCTCTCCGAGCCCATCAGCAGGATGTCGCCCGCCCCGAACCGGGCTTTGGGCAGCGGAGTCGCGCCCTTCGTCGTCAACAGCACGATGCGAGCGCCGGCGCGCGCCGCCGCGAACGCATCCCAGTCCGCATGGCGGGTGACCTGGGCGATCTCGGCATAGTCCATTCCGGCGCGCCTCAGCGCCTTGTCGCTCCACGGGAAGCCGCACGGCTCGATGATGTCGACCGGCACTCCGAGGCAGGCGGCGAGGCGAAGGATGGTGCCGACATTGCCGGCCTGGTCGGGCTGATAGAGGGCGAGGCGCATGGGCAGGCCTTATCCTCCCCGGCATTTGCCGGGGAGGGGGACCATGCGCAGCATGGTGGAGGGGCGCCGCCTCAGGCGGCGTTCTTCTCCGTCGAGAATTCCACGCCTCCGGCGCGGCCCCTCCACCGGCTTCACCGGTCCCCTCCCCGCGAAAACGCGGGGAGGATAAGTTGCAGCGGCGATTGCCGTGCTGCCCAGTCTGTGTTTCCTGGGGGCAGGGCAGGGGAGGAAGGGGAGCCATGGCCAGGAAAGCCGATGAACGGCCCGCGGACTCAGCCAGGGCTCGACGGATCGTCTTCCTGATGATCGGCGCGCCGTTCATGATCGCCGCCCTGGTCTGGTACGTCTGGGCCGCCTGGACCGAAGGCGCGGCGCGGGACTGGCCAACGACGGCCGGCCAGGTGGTGGAAACCAGCGTCGCGACGGTGTCGGGCCGCACCACCGCCTATGCGCCGGTCGTCCGCTACCGCTTCGAGGTCAACGGGACGATCTACCGCAACAGCAAGATCCTGCTGACCGACCACCCCAATTTCGACGCGGCGAGCGAGGCGGAGGCCTATGCCGCGGCCTATCCGGTCGGAAGCCAGGTCAGCGTCCATTACGATCCCGCCAACCCGCAGCGGGCCGCCTTGTCCGTGACGAGCGATCGCACGGCCATCTATATCCTCGCGGCGGTCGGTCTCCTGATCGCCTGCCTCGGGCTGATCCCGCAACGGTGGGCGCGCCAGTGGGGATTGTGACGGGCGCGCTTCGTCATCCCTTCGGTCAAAATCCATGTTGGCAAAGCGCCGCGCTCGCGGCTATCAGGCCGGCGAGCCGCAGGGTTGCGGCCTTGTTCGCGTGGCGTCGCTCCCACCGGAAGTTCCGGCATGGGGGCGGTTTCGTGCATCCAGTACAAACTCCCTTCTGGGGTGGGCGCTGAAGGTAGAATATGGCGACTCTCGATAAGACCGGACCCGGGCCGGAGGACGCGCCGCATGACGGCGTTCGGCGGCGGGACTTCATCAACGTCGCGGCGGTGAGCTTCGCAGGCGCCGGCGCGGTGGCGGTTCTCTACCCGTTGATCAACCAGATGAACCCGTCCGCGGACGTGCTCGCGCTCGCGTCGATCGACGTCGACGTGTCGGGCATCGAGGCCGGCCAGGCGGTCAAGACCGAGTGGCGCAAGCAGCCGGTGTTCATCCGTCACCTCACCCCGGCCGAGATCCAGGCGGCCAACGCCGTCGACCCCGGCTCGCTTCGCGACCCGCAGACGCTCGCCGAGCGAACCTCGGAAGGTCGCCCTCAGTGGCTGATCACGATGGGCGTGTGCACCCACTTGGGCTGCGTGCCGCTCGGCGCCGCGGAAGGCGAGAACAAGGGCGAGTATGGCGGCTATTTCTGCCCCTGCCACGGCTCGCACTACGACACCGCGGGCCGAATCCGCAAAGGTCCGGCCCCGATCAATCTCGAGGTGCCGGAATATGAATTCACTTCCGATACCGCCGTCCGGATCGGCTGAGGGAGACCAGTAAGATGAGCTTCCCCTGGGCACAGCATTACGAGCCCAAGCACCCCGTCATGAAGTGGCTCGACGAGCGTCTGCCGCTTCCGCGCCTCATCCACGGCGCCGTCGGCCCGGGCTATCCGGTTCCGAGCAACCTCAACTATTTCTGGAACTTCGGCGTTCTCGCCGGGGTCGCGCTGGCGATCCAGATCGTCACCGGAATCATCCTGGCGATGCACTATCGTGCCGACGCCGCGATCGCGTTCCAGTCGGTCGAGCACATCATGCGCAACGTGAACCAGGGGTGGTTCCTGCGCTATGCCCACGCCAACGGCGCGAGCTTCTTCTTCATCGCCATCTACGTCCACATGGGACGCAATCTCTATTACGGCTCCTACAAGGCGCCGCGCGAGATGGTGTTCATGCTCGGCCTGGTCATCTTCCTTCTGGCGATGGCGACCGCGTTCATGGGCTACGTCCTTCCGTGGGGCCAGATGAGCTTCTGGGGCGCCAAGGTCATCACCGGCCTGTTCGGAGCGATCCCGCTGGTCGGCGAGCCTCTGCAGATCTGGCTGCTCGGCGGCTACGCGCCCGACACGGCGTCGCTGAACCGCTTCTTCTCGCTCCACTATCTGCTGCCGTTCGTGATCTTCGGCGTGGTCATCCTGCACATCTGGGCGCTTCACATCCCGGGATCGGGCAACCCGACCGGCGTGGACGTCAAGGCTCCGCAGGACACGGTGCCGTTCCACCCCTATTACACCGCCAAGGACGGCTTCGGCCTCGGCGTGTTCCTGGTGATCTTCTCGATCATGGTGTTCTTCCTGCCGAACTATCTCGGCCACCCGGACAACTACATCCAGGCGAACCCGCTCTCGACTCCGGCGCACATCACTCCGGAATGGTATTTCTGGCCGTTCTACGCGATCCTTCGCGCCTTCACGGTGGACTTCATCCTGCCCGCCAAGCTGTGGGGCGTGATCGCGATGTTCGCGTCGATCCTGGTCATGTTCTTCCTGCCCTGGCTCGACACGTCGCCGACCCGCTCGGCCAATTACCGCCCGCTGTTCCGGATCTTCTTCTTCATCTGGCTCGCGGTTGTGGTGGTGCTCGGCTATTGCGGCGGCCTGCCGGCGGAGGAGCCCTATGTGCTCATCAGCCAGCTCGCCACGATGTACTATTTCGCCTTCTTCCTGATCATCATCCCCATCCTCGCCAAGGTCGAACGGACCAAGCCGCTGCCGAACTCCATCTCGGAGAGCGTGCTCCATGGCGAAGCTCAGGAAGCCTCACCCGCGGGGATGCCGACCGGGTCCAAGCCCGGGGCCGGCGACGCCCAGCCGCAGCCTGCCGAATAAGGGAAAGCACCCATGGCACGTCTCATCGCCATCCTGATCGGCCTCGGCTTCGTCTTCGTCGCCGGAGTCTCGTTCATCACCGGCCTGTTCACCTGGTTCACGGCCGAGGAAGGAGCGAGCAGCCACGCCGCCTACGAGCATCCGCGGTCGATCGGCTTCACCTTCAACGGCCCGTTCGGCAGCTATGACGAACGCCAGCTGCAGCGCGGCTTCCAGGTCTACAAGGAAGTCTGCGCGGGCTGTCACAGCCTGAACCTGGTCGCGTTCCGCAACCTCGCCGAGCTCGGCTACAGCGAGGCGGAGGTCCGCGCGATCGCCGACCAGTGGCCGATCCAGGTCCCCTCGGTGAACCCCGACACCGGCGAGGCGGCGACCCGCAAGGCCGTGCCGGCCGACCGTTTCCCGAGCCCCTATGCCAACGAGACGGCGGCGCGCGCGGCCAACAACAACTCCAACCCGCCCGACCTGTCGCTGATGGCGAAGGCGCGTCCCGACGGCGCCGCTTATATCGCCTCGCTGCTCACCGGCTATCGCGAGGCGCCGCACGGCCATGAGACCCCGGAGGGGCTTCACTACAACGCCTACTTCCCGAACCTCGACATCGCGATGCCGGCGCCGATCACCGCGGACGGCCAGGTCAGCTATGCCGACGGCACCCAGGCGACCCGCGACCAGATGGCGCAGGACGTCGCGGCCTTCCTGATGTGGACCGCCGAGCCGAACCTCGAGAAGCGCCACCAGATGGGCCTCGCGGTGGTGATCTTCCTGCTGTTCGCGACGGTTCTGGCCTATTTCGCTTACCGCAACGTCTGGGCCGACCGGAAGGTCAAGAAGGGCAAGACGTCGGTCGCGGTCTGACCAGTCCATCGCAGTCAAAAACGGGGACCTCGGCCACGTGCCGGGGTCCCTTTTTTGTCTCAAATGTCCTGCTTTGAGGCGCGCGTTCACCGGCGGTTCATTCCGCAAGGGAAACCTTCAACCCGTTGGTTTACCAACGGTTAACACCGACGCTTGCCCACTTTGGTGGGGCGGGCGGGCGTCTCTCTCCAGGGGAGACTTACCGATGGCTCGACGTCGCGTCCTGACGCTGCTCCTGCCGCTGTCCCTGCTCGGGCTGGCGGGCTGCTCCGATTATTATGGTGACGGCTATGGCTACGGCTATGGCGGCGTGTCCGTCGGTTACGGCCGGCCCTATTATGGCGGCTATTACGGCAACCCCTATGGCGGGGGCTATGGTGGCTATGGCGGCTATTATGGCGACCCCTATTGGGGCTGGTATGACGGCTTCTATTATCCCGGCACCGGCTTCTACATCTACGACCAGTGGCGCCGGCCGCACCGCTGGAACGACAACCACCGCCGCTTCTGGGAGGGCCGCCGCGACCGCTGGCGCGGCGACCGCCGCGACTGGCGCGACAATTGGAACGATTTCCGGCGCGAGCGGCGCGACGACCGCCGCGAGTTCCGGCGCGACCGGCGCGAGCTGCGCCGCGACTTCCGTGACGGCGACCTGACGCGCGAGCAGTTCCGCGACCGGCGCCGCGACCTCAGGCGCGACTATCGCCAGGATCGCCGCGAGGATCGCCGCGAGCGGCGCAGGCGGGACCGGCGGAATTGAGGCGTTCCTCCCCGAGAGTGCTCGGGGAGGACGTTAGTTCGGGCGCCGCGCGACGAGCACGATCGAGGTGAAGCGGGCGACCGGTTCGTCATGCTGGTTGAACACGGTGACGTTCGACGTGAACGAGCCGAATTCCGGGCGGCTGTTCGACGGCCGCACCTCAATGATCTCTGTCTCGACCGACAGGGTGTCGCCCGGGAAGACAGGCTTTAGCCAGCGAAGCTCGTCGACCCCCGGCGAGCCGAGGCCGGCAAAGGGATCGCGGCGTCCTTCCTCGACGAGCATCGACATGGTCATCGCGCAGGTGTGCCAGCCGCTCGCGGCGAGCCGGCCGAAATGGGTCTTGGCCGCTGCCTCGTCGGACAGGTGGAAAGGCTGCGGATCGTAGCTCGTCGCGAACGCGATCACCTCCTCGCGGGTCACTTGGTAGGCGCCGAAGCGCTTCTTCTCGCCGACCTTCAGGTCTTCCCAGAACTTCATACCATTCACCCCTGAACCAAATCCGGCCGGCCGTGCGGCACGGTCCAGCTCGCCCGCTTGCTGATCGCGCCGTCCGGCGTTCGGACCCGGTCGAGGACCATGAAGTCGGCGCTCACCCTCTCGGCATTGACGTCCATCACCGCATAGCCGCGCTGGTCGTTGACCCATTTCAGCTGCGGGTTGTTGGCGAGGATGGTGTCGCTTCCGCGGCGCAAATCCTGGCCGTCGCCGCCGCTCGAGGCCGAGGTGACGACGAGCTCCGCGGCCACCGGCCGGTCGCGGTCGTCGAGGAGCAGGCCCGCCCAATTCTGGTGCTCGTCGCCGGTCAGCACGACGACATTGTCGAGCCCGCGCATGCGCGCGAGCAGCCGCTGGCGCGGCACTTCATAGCCGGCCCAGCTGTCGAGGTTGATGACCTTGGACGGCGCCTCGTCCGGCGTGCGGCGGCGGTCCAGAGACATCATCATCACCTGCTGGGCGATGACGTTCCAGCGGGTGTCGCGGCTGGCGAGGTTGCGGCCGAGCCACGCTTCCTGCTCGGCGCCGAGCACCTGCGCATTCGGCGCGTTCACCTCGAGGCAGGCCGGCTTGAAGCCGTCGTCGCACGGCTGGTCGGTGCGGAACTGGCGGGTGTCGAGAAGGTCGATCTCGGCGAGATTGCCCCATTTCAGCGAGCGGTGGAGCGCCATCGCGCCGCCGCGCGGAAGCGACGAGCGGCGCACCGGCATATGCTCGTACCAGGCCTGGAAGGCGTGGGCGCGCTTCAGAGCGAAGACCTCCGGCGGCACGTCCTCCTCGGATAGGTCGCCAACCCAGTTGTTCTGAACCTCATGATCGTCGAGCGCCATCAGGAAGGGATGGGCGGCATGAGCGCGCTGCAGGTCGGCATCCATCTTGTACTGGGCGTAGCGCTGCCGATAGTCGGTGATGTTGTAGAGGTCGCGGCGGCCGGAATGGAGGCGGACCGGCTCGAACAGGTCGCCGCTGCGGTTCACCCGCGGGAAGTCGCCGCCATATTCGTAGATATAGTCGCCATAGTGATAGACGAAGGCGACGTCCTCGCGCGCGAGGTGTCGGAAGGCAGTGAAATAGCCGTCCTCATAATGCTGGCAGCCGGCGACCCCAAAACGCAGCGAGGCGGGCGTGGCGCCGGCCGCGGGCAGGGTGCGCGCGCGGCCGCGCAGCGAGCGCTCGCCGAGGATCTCGAAGCGGTACCAATAGGGCCGGTCGGGCTGCAGGCCGGTGACCTCGACATGGACCGAGTGGGCGAGCTCGGGCCGCGCCAGCGCCTCGCCGCGCGCGACGACCTCGCGGAAGCGGTCGTCCGAAGCCACCTCCCATTTCACCGGCGCGTTGCCGATGCCCATGCCGCCGTCGGATGCCATCGGCTCGGGCGCGAGCCGGGTCCAGATGACGAAGCCGTCGGGCGCCGGGTCGCCCGAGGCGACGCCGAGGCTGAACGGATAGGTGCGCCACAGCGACTGGGCCTTGAGGATGGCAGGCGCGGCGAACAGGCTCGCGGCGCTGCCGGCGACGAAATGGCGGCGGCTGATCATGCCAGCGGGTCTAGAGGGCGACGCGGACGGATTGAAGACGCATTCGCCCGTGCTTGTCGCGCGTGCCGCAGGTGCCTAGTCTTCATCGTTCATTGCGGAGGGGAGCGATGAGGAAAGCATTGATCGGCGCGCTGGCCCTGGCGAGCGCGGGATGCTCGGCGGGCAGCGATATCGCGACGGTCGAACGCGAGGTCGAGCGCTTCCACGAAATGGCTGCCGACCGGGAAGTCGACCGCCTGTACGACCAGTCCACCGACGAGTTCAAACGCGCCGCGACGCCGGAGCAGTTTCGTGCGCTCCTGGACGTGATCGACGAGCGCCTCGGCGACGTGCGGCGGACCAACCGCCAGGGATGGCACGTCAACTATACGAATGCCGGCACGGTCGTCACGCTCACTTACGACACCCAGTTCGAGCGGGGGCGGGGGACGGAGCGGTTCGTTTATCGGGTCGACGACGGTGTCGCACGATTGCTCGGCTTTCACGTCAATTCCGACGCGCTGAACGCGCGTCCAGCGGGCCGCGAGGAACGGGAGGACGCCGACGCCGATGCCGATGGCAGCGTCAGGATCGTCCGTCCTCCGGCCGAATAGGATCGTGCCGCGGCGGGGCGTCGGCTGCCCCGGCTGTGCCGCGTTGGAACGGCACGGAGGCCTCGTTAACCATTTGATCCCGCAGGATTCCGTCATGGCCCGCTTCTTGCCTGCATAGACCCTCGACGAGTCGAAGCGCGATCTCCCGCGCAGACATTCGCCTGCGGCTTCCCGCCATGTCGTGGGGGTTGGGCACCGCGATCCAGGGGCCGGGCGCCGCGTAGAGTGCGCCCGGCTCCTTCCTTTTTGGCCCTATGCGCGGCATTGCGTCGACCATGATCAGGATCGACATCGACGGACCCACCGCCTGGCTTCGGCTCGACCGGGCGCAGGCCCGCAATGCGCTCACCATGGACGCCTTCGAGGAGATGGCGCGGCGGCTGGACTCGCTCGCCGGCTCCGATGCGCGGCTGCTGATCGTCGCCGGCGAGGGCAGCCATTTCTGCGCGGGCGCCGACCTCGCCGAATTCGCCGAGCTTCAGGCGAGCGAGGCGGCGCGGCGCCGCTTCCGCACCGCCATCCGCGCCGCTCTGGACGGCTTCGCGCGCCTGCCGATCCCGGTGCTGGCTTATGTCGAGGGCGCCTGCTTCGGCGCCGGCGTTGCACTCGCCATGGCGGCCGACATCCGCTTCGCCGCTCCGGACGCGCGCTTCGCGATCACGCCCGCCAAGATCGGCATCGGCTATCCCCAGGAGGACGTGCATCGGCTGGTCGCGCTGGTCGGCCCCGGCCATGCGGCGCGGCTGCTCTACACCGGCATGGCGATCGAGGCCGAGGAGGCGCTTCGGATCGGTCTCGTCGAGACGATCGGCGGGCCGCAGGAGCTGCTCGCTTCGATGGACGCCTTGCTCGCGTGCGACCCCGGAAGCATCGCCATGCTCAAGCGCGGAATCGGCCTCGCCGCCGCCGGCGTGCGCAGCGACGACGAGCAGGACCGCGCGTTCGAGGACCTGCTCCATTCGCCGGCGGCGGTGGAGCTGTTGTCCCGCGCCCGCGCCGCCCGGCGCTTGCCACCCTCGGAAGCTTGATCCACAAGCCGGCCGATGCGCGCAGCCCTGTTCCTCACGCTCCTCGTGCCGCTCGCCGCCTGCCAGCCGGCGGACCCGCAGAATGCGACGCTCGAGGCGGACGGCCGTATCGACTGCCGGATCGGCAATGACGACCAGTATCAGCGTTTCTGCTCGGTCGAGCGCGAGCGCACCGATCAGGGCCTACTGCTCACCGTGCGCAAGCCGGACGGCGGCTTCCGGCGCCTGATCGCCACCCGCGACGGCCGCGGCGTCGTCGCCGCCGACGGCGCCGAGCCGGCCGAGGTCACCATCATCGGCGAGAATTTGATCGAGGTCGCCATCGCCGGCGACCATTTCCGGCTGCCCGCGCAGGTCGGGCCGGTCCCCCAGGATTCCAGCTCGGCGGCATCCGCCGCAGGCCAGTGACCCGCTTCATCCTGACCGCCGACGAGATGCGCGCCGCCGAGGCCGCAGCGATCGCCGCCGGCACCCCTGCCTACACGCTGATGGAACGTGCCGGGGCAGGGGCGGCGGAGGCGATCTGGCGCTTCGCCGGGCCGATGCCGGCGCTCGTCCTGTGCGGGCCCGGCAACAATGGCGGCGACGGCTATGTCATTGCTCGGCTGTTGCGCGCGCGCGGGCTCCAGGTGACCGTGGCGGCGCTGGCCGAGCCGAGGAGCGACGACGCCCACACCGCTCGAGCGGCGTGGGATGGACCGGTCGTGGCGCTCGCCGACGCGCACCCGGCGCCGCTGCTGATCGACGCCCTGTTCGGGACCGGCCTGACGCGCGGCCTGGACGCCGAGGTCCACGGCGCCCTGACCCGCCTCGCGAGCGCGGCGCAGATTCGCGCGGCGATCGACCTGCCGAGCGGCGTCGCGACCGACGACGGCAGGGTCCTGTCGCCGGTGCCGGACTGCGAGCTCACCGTGACGTTCGGGGCAATGAAGCCTTCCCATCTGCTCCAGCCGGCGGCGCGGCACATGGGGCGCGTCGTCGTCGCCGACATCGGCATCGAGGCGGCGAGCCGGCTGATCGAGGTCGCGCGCCCGCGCCTGCGCAGCCCAGGCCCGGACGACCACAAATATACCCGTGGGCTGGTGACGATCATCGCCGGCGCGATGCCGGGCGCTTCGATTCTGGCGGCGACGGCGGCGGCTCGGGCAGGGGCGGGGGCGGTGCGGCTGCAGGCGGAAACGGTGGTGCCCGGCGTGCCCGCTGCGATCGTCCAGAACGGCAAAGGCCCGCTCGACCGGCTCGACGACCCGCGCATCGGCGCTCTGCTCGCCGGCTGCGGCCTTCCAGCCGACAAAGGGGGACGGCGGCTGCTCGACGCCGCGCTCGCCACCGGGCGGCCGCTGGTGCTCGATGCGGGGGCCCTGCAGATTCTCGCCGACGGCGGGCTGGAGCGGCTCGCCGACCAGCCTCGCCGGCCGATCCTGACTCCCCATGACGGCGAGTTCGCCAAGCTGTTCGGCGAAGGCGCCGGGAGCAAGGTCGAGCGCGCCCGAGCCGCGGCGGCGGCGATCGACGCCGTGGTGGTCTACAAGGGCGCCGACACCGTGATCGCCCACCCCGACGGCCGCGCCGCGATCTGCCGCGACATGTCGAACTGGCTGGCCAGCGCCGGCACCGGCGACGTCCTCGCCGGCATCATCGCCGCGGTGCGCGCCGCCGGGCTTCCGGCGTTCGAAGCCGCCCAGGCCGGCGTCTGGCTCCAGGGCCGTGCCGCCGAGCTCGCCGGGCCGGCCTTCATCGCCGACGATCTCGTCGCTCACTTGCGTCAGTCCTATTCCGAATGCGTTTGAGCTGCCGATGAGCGAGAAGATTGTCCGACTGGCCGCGCGCGGCGATGGAGTGACCGAGAACGGGCGCTTCGTGCCGTTCGCAGCACCGGGGGATCTCGTCGACGACGCCGGCGCTGTCACACCCGGCCCGCATCACGCGACCCCGCCGTGCCGCCATTTCCCCGAGTGCGGCGGCTGCCAGCTGCAGCATGTCGATGACGCGGCCTTTGCCGTGTTCATCCAGGACCGCGTCGCCTCCGCCCTCGCGGCGCAGGGGCTGGCCGCGGCGGACATCCGTGCGCCACACATCTCGCCGCCGAACAGCCGGCGCCGTGCCGCGCTCAAGGTCGAGCGGCGCGGTGAGACGGTGCTTCTCGGCTTCCACCAGGAAGCGAGCCACCGCATCATCGACATGCGCGAATGCCATATCCTGAGGCCGGAATTGTTCGCGCTGGTGGCGCCGCTGCGCGGCCTGCTTCGCCGACTGCTCGGGCCGCGCTCGAGCGGCGGCGTGCGCCTGGCGCTGACGGACCAGGGCGCGGACGTTCTGGTCGAGGGCGGCCGTGCCGACACGCTGGATGCCAGCGAGGCGGTCACCGCCTTCGCCCAACAGCATGGGCTTGCCCGTCTCAGCCTCGACGACGGCTACGGCCCCCAAACTTTATGGGAGCCGGACCCGGTCACGGTGACGCTGAGCGGCATCGCCGTGCCGCTGCCGCACGGCGCCTTCCTTCAGGCGACCGCGGACGGAGAGGCGGCGCTGGTCGCCGGGGTCCAAGCGGCGGTCGGTGATGCGGCGATGGTCGCCGACCTGTTTGCCGGTCTCGGCACGTTCGCCTTGGCGCTCCCGGGCCGGGTCTATGTCGCCGAGGGCGCG
Source organism: Sphingosinicella sp. YJ22 (assembly GCF_011320075.1). GTDB lineage: Bacteria > Pseudomonadota > Alphaproteobacteria > Sphingomonadales > Sphingomonadaceae > Allosphingosinicella. The sequence goes on from NZ_JAANPA010000001.1 coordinate 17,712, forward strand.
CGCGGCGGCGCCGCTTCACTGAAGGCTGCGGCCAACCGCGCCCAGCGCCAGGTTTTCGTCGATCACCGCGACCTGTTCCGGCGGCCGCTCACCACGGCCGAGCTCGACCGCTTCGACGCGATCGTCCTCGATCCGCCGCGCGCCGGGGCCAAAGAACAGGTCGAGCAGCTCGCCGCTGCGAAGGTCGGCCGGGTCGCCTATGCGAGCTGCAACCCCGCGACCTTCGCCCGCGACGCCAAAGCGCTCGTGGAGGGCGGCTTCCGGCTCGACTGGGTGCAACCGGTCGGCCAGTTCCGCTGGTCGACCCATGTCGAGCTGGTCGCGGGGTTCAGCCGCTAGCCGTTGGAGGCAAGCTCGGCATGCTCGTCGGGGGCCATGGTGCGCCCGATCGCCAGCGCCTGCTCCGCCGAGGCGAAAGACGCATCAACGATATGGACGCGCGTGCCGAGGCCGGTCGCGCCGAACAACGTCCGCGCGAACGCCATCGGAAGGCGGACGCAGCCGTGCGAGGCCGGGGTGCCGGGGATCTGGCCGGCATGGAGCGCGATTCCGTCCCAGGTCAGCCGCTGCATGAACGGCATCGGCGCGTTGTCGTAGAGGTTGGAGAAGTGGGTGCGCCGCTTCTGGAGGATGGTGAAGGTGCCGGTCGGCGTGTCGTGCCCGGGCATGCCGGTGGACACGGTCGAGGCCCCGATCAGCTGGCCGCCGCGATAGACGTAGGCGAGCTGCATCGGGATCGACACGACGATCTCGATCGGACCCTCCGGAGCTCCTGCCGGATTCCACACGTACTCGCCGGGATCGAGCGAAGTCGACCTTTGCTCGATCCCGGCGGAATCCATGGCATAAGCGGAAGAAATGGGCGCGGCGGCAAGCAAAAGAGCAATACCCGTCCCGCGCGCCAGGCGGTAAGCCGAACGCAACATTGTGGTTTATCCTGTCCCTGTCAGGCCGGACTCGAGCGAGTGGCCGCGACATCGCGCCGTGCTCTTGCCCTTCCTGGGTTTTGACCGATAAACGCACTTGACAGAAATTTGTGCCGCGCCTGCCGCGACTTATGAGCGAGTCGTGCCCGCGGTCAGCAGCGCCGCCCCAATCCGCCCGGGTCCGCGTTGCGGCCACTGTCGCTGTCGGAGCAGGTCCTGCGCCCGCGACCGCGACCGATCGGGTCGGCGAAGCGCCCGGTGTCGCTGTCGGTGACCCCGCCGCGTCCGTGGCCGGGAGGATCGGCGTTGCGACCGCGATCATTGTCGGTCACTCCCCCGCGGCGGCCGCGCCCGCCATTGGCCGGATCGGCATAGCGCCCCCTATCGCTGTCGGTGACGCCGGTGTAGCGCCCGCGGCCGTTGCCTGCCGGGTCGGTCGGGTCGCGGTCGGTGACGCCGTTCTGCCCGCGACCGCCGCGTCCCTGGCCGACCGGATCGGACGGGTCGTTGTCGGTGCGACCGCTTTGCCCCCAGCCGCCGCGGCCGTTGCCCGACGGGTCGGTGGGGTCGTTGTCGGTGACTCCGCTGCGGCCCCAGCTGCCGCGTCCCTGGCCGACCGGATCGGTAGGATCGTTGTCGGTGGCGCCGCCGCGTCCCTGTCCGGCGGGATCGTAGGGATCGCTGTCGCTGACCTGGGCGGCGTGGGCCGAGCCGGAGGCGAAGGCCGCCGCGCCGGCGCCGGCGACGGTGGCGAGGAACGAACGACGGCTGACCTTGCGACGCGGCTTCATCTGCGCGACTCCCTTCCCATCCGTACGCGAGCGTAACGAATGTTGCGACAAGCGAACATGAACGAAGGTGACAGGATATGTACAGAATGGGACCGACGCTCGAGACCGAGCGCCTGCTGCTCCGCCCGACCGCGGCGGAGGATCTCGATGGCTGGGCCGAGCTGATGGGCGATCCCGAAACCGCGCGCTTCATCGGAGGCGTCCAGCCGCGCGCCGCCTGCTGGCGCGGCATGATGGCGATGGCCGGGTCCTGGGCCTGCTACGGCTTCGCGATGTTCTCGGTGATCGAGAAGGACAGCGGCCGCTGGATCGGCCGCATCGGGCCGTGGACGCCCGAGGGCTGGCCCGGAACCGAGGTCGGCTGGGGGCTGATCAAGGCGGCGAGCGGCAAGGGCTATGCCTATGAGGCTGCCGTCGCGAGCATCGACTGGGCGTTCGACCATCTCGGCTGGAGCGAGGTCATCCACTCCATCGATCCGGACAACGCGCCCTCGATCCGTCTCGCCGAGCGGCTCGGTTCCGTCCATCGCGGCCCCGGCAAGCTCCCCGCGCCGTTCGAACATTATCCGGTCGAGATCTGGGGCCAGAGCCGGGAGCAGTGGCAGGCGCGCTGATAGACATCGTCCGCCCGACCGTCAGATCGACTCTTCGCGACTCACGCTTCGATCGTCACGCGGCCCGGATCGCCGATGAAGTCGCGCATGATGTCGACCGTGACCTCATAGTGGCGCTCGTCGCCGTCGTTGCCGACATGGACCGCGCCGATCTTCTCGAAGAAGCGCCAGGCCCTCTCGTTGGCCTGGCGCGTGAAGAAGCGGCCGCCGACCAGGTTCGAGTGCAACGCGAAACCATAGACGAGCACGGCGACCTCAACCGCGGTTCCGGGCGGCGCGTCGGTGGCGACGATCAGCGAATGGGCGCCGAAGCGCGCGTCGTCCTCGACGACCAGGCGGATCGCGCCGAGCGGCGCGCCCTGGGGATCCTCGATGACATAGTAGCTTCGGTTGGGCCGGGTCGAGTCCGCCTTCATCCAGGCGACCTGGGCGTCGAGGTCCGGACCGGTCGGCGCGAGATGCCGGTTGCGCTCCGGGTCGAGGCGCAGCGACAGGATGAAGGCGGCGTCGTCGGTGGTTGCGGCGCGCAGGCGCAGGCGATCGGTCGCGATCAGGCGCGGGAGTCGTGAGGCTGTCGTCATGCGCGTCCCGTCAGCTGCTTCTGGAGCGCGAGGAAGCGCTGGCCGAACAGGCGCGGCAACATCCAGCGAAGCTGTGCCGGCGAGCGCGCCCAGCGCAAGGCGCCGAGCCGCCGCGCCGGGCTCAAGCGGGACCAGCCGGCGCGCGCCTCGTGGAACGCCGCATCGGCGCGCAGCCGGCGCAGGTCGACCCGGATGGGCCGGCCATGACCGGGGTCGCAATGCCGCCCGTTCGTCGCGGCGTCCTCGGCGTGGCGAAGGAGCCGCGCCGCCCGCGCGGAATGGCGCTCGATCGCGTATTCGGCGGCGGCCAGGGTCGCGGCGGCGGCGACGGGGTTGCTGAGCGCCTTGTCGTGGAGGCGATAGCGGACGAGCGGCTCGTCGAGATATTCGAAGCGCGCACCGCGCAGACCCAGCATCAGCCCGAAGAACATGTCCTCGCTCATCACATCGAAATCCGGCGGCGCCAAGGCTTCCAGGGCGCGCCGGTCATAGGCCGCGGCCGCGCCGTGGACATGGAAGGCGTGGCTGTCGGGGAAATAGCGCGCGACGTCATGCACCATGTCGCGCCGGCCGCGCGTGGCCAGGACCCGCCCGTCGGAGTCGATGGTCTCGCTTGCGGAGCACAGGATGGCGGCGCCGGTCGAGCGCCAGCGCGCGGCGAGCCGCGACACCCGGTCGGGGCGGGAGACGTCGTCGCCCGAGGCGCCGACGATCAGCCCGCCCGAGCTTCGCGCCAGCGCGTCATAGACGTGGCCGAGCACGCCGCCCGGCGCGTCGCTGCGGTTGAGGATGACCCGATGCGGCCCCGAATATCCCGCCACGAGTTCCTCGAGGATGGCCAGTGTCCCGTCGCTCGAACCATGGTCGCTGAAGACCAGTTCGAGGTTCGGATAATCCTGGGCGAACGCCGAGCGCGCCGCTTCGGCGACGTAAAGCTGCTGATTGAAGGTCAGCAGGATCAGGCTGACCCGCGGCAGCTCGGCTCCATCCATAGGTGCCCAGCAGTAGGGAAGGGGCCGCAGCGCGTCGACTCCCGACTGCTTTGATCGACGTCAGTCGACCGACAGCTCAAGCGCGCTGCGGTACCAGCCCGGACCGCCGCTCGGACGATATTCGCGCAGGTCGGCCAACCGCTGGACGGCGCGGCCCAACAATGTCTCGAGCTCGGGGCAGCCGATGTCGCGAAGGACGATACGCTGGACTCGCTCCGCGTCATCGAACTCCAGGACGAACGGCACCGTCAGGTCGACGCTGTCGCGGCCCAGCCCGGAGACCTGGCAGGAGCGTTCGCGGCCGATCCGCGCCACCTCCTCGGCGACTGCGCTTCCGACATGGACGTTGCCGATCACTCGCGCCTCGGGGAGTGCGCTCCAATTGCCGGTGCCGACGTCGACAGTCGGGCCCTGAGCCTGGACCGTTGCCGTTCCGAAAGCGATGATTGCCAGGGCCGCAAGCTTCAGCATCGTCGTCTCCTCTCCTGCCGATCCGATCTTCAACCTAAGCAGTTCATGCGGGGGCCGCGCAGCGCAGGGTCATTCGGCGCTCGTTATTGTCCCACGTCAAGCTGCTGCAGCTGCTCAGCCAGTCGAGACCGAGCGAGACCAGGAAGCGCGCCGGCTGGCGCTGGATCTGCGCCGTCACCACCACCTCGTCAGGGTCCGCCGGTGCGTCGGCGGGCAGGCTGAGCATGCCACGATGGTCGCGGGTCCGGACGAGCAGGTCGGTGATCGGCTGCCCCGCTAGCAAGGCAGGCAGATCAAGCCTGATGGGCCGGACCGGGCGGTCGACGCCATATTTGATCGTCATACTGCGCGCTTCCCCATCCCATCCGCCGCCGAACTCCTGCACCAGCAAGGCGCCCGCCGCGGCGGTGGCGAGACTGGCACTCCGGCTTGTCGAGACCCGGACGTGGACCATGCCGGATCGAAGCCGAAGGGAGTGGAACAGGCCAAGGTCCCGGCCGAAGCGCATGGGGAATTCGAACTCCTGCTCGTCCGCGGCGGGGGCTCGGAACCGCAAGGTCACGCGGTCGTACGGCAGGTCGGCCGGGCTGATCACTCCGTCGGCGCCGTCGACGACGGTGCGATCGGTCCACACCACCCGGCGGATCCCGCTGATTCCGCCGACCGTCACCGGCGTGGGACGGCTGGCGCCTTCGACCCGCACCGGGCCGATGATGGCTGCGGCGGCACGCGTGGTCGGGAACAGGCGCAAGCGAAAGGCCGCATCGCCGTTCAGGATGACATGACCCGGCGTTTCCGGGTCGACTCGAAGCCGCACGGGATGGTGGTTGACCCGCCCTTCGACGACATGGCCGCCCTCGGGGCCCAGCACCAGCTCCGACGCCAGGGCTGGCGCGGGGGCGGTTCCGAGCCAGAGCGCGAGTGCGATCGTCAGCCGGCGGCGACGGTCCCCCTTCGGCATTGCCTGCCTCCCAAGCCTCGAAGGGGCAGCCTAGGACATCGGCGCGCATTGCGGAAGCGCGCTGGTTTCGAGCGTGGAAGCGGGCTATGGTGCTTCAGCCCCTGTCTTTGCGGCTTTGCGACCGAGGGAGGACATGATGCGCGCGCGCCCGATGCGGTTGATTCTCATCTTCGCTGTCACGGCCGGCCCGGCGATGCTGGTGTCGACGCCGCTCAACGCCGCTGGCGCCCTGCTGCAGCAGCAGCCGACCAGCACGATCCGGGTGACCGCGCCGGGCTCGAACCGCCAGATCTGCACGACCGAGCGGCCCACCGGCTCCCGCTTCGCGCGGCGCGTCTGCCGCTCGCAGGCGGACCGCGAGGCCGATCGTCAAGCGCAGCAGGACAGCACGCGCGAGTTCCAGACGGACGGGTTCGTGTCGCCTGGCGACACCGCGGCCAGCGTCGGCGGCCCGCAATAAGCCTGAGGTTCGGGCCTCCTCCGGAGGCCTGGCTGGAGGGCAAAGAAAAACCCCCGCCGGTGAGGGCGGGGGTTTCGCGTCTTAGTCGAACATCGCGCCGTAGCGCTTGGCCTCGCGGTCGCGCCAGTGGCCACGGTGGTAGGCGTCGCTGGCGAGCAGCGGCAGCACGGTGGTCGCCTCGGCGAACACCATCTGCTCCATCGCGGTCGACACCTTGCCCCAGCTCGCCGCCTCCTGGAGGGTCGAGGAGGAGCAGGCGCCGTCGCGCACGTCGGCGACGGTGATCTGCACCGCGTACTTATGAACCTCGACATCGTCATGGCCGAGGATCTCGGCGCACACGACGGTGTCCTGGATGAAGTTCTTGGGAACGCCGCCGCCGATCATCAGCAGGCCGGTGGTGCCGGCCTTGATCTTGATGTCGGTGAGCTCGCGGAAGTCCGCGATGCTGTCGATGGTGAGGTAGGCCTTGCCCTCCTTCATCCGGTCGACCTGGTGCTTGACGAGGCCGAAGCCGGCCGAGCTGTCGGTGAAGGCCGGGCAGAAGATCGGCACGTCATGCTCGTAGGCGAGCTTGACCAGGCTGTTCTCCTTCTTGCCGTTCTCGACCAGCCACTTGCCCATCTCGCGGATGAAGGCGCGCGACGAATAGGCCTTGGGCTCGAGGCCGTTGGCGATGTCGCCGATCGTGTGATCGGTCTGCTGAAGCTTCTCTTCGTCGATATAGGTGTCGTAGATCCGGTCGATGTAGAGCGAGCGAAGGGTGTCGTCGTCGGGGATCTCGAGCGCCTGATAGTGCTTGTGGCCGAGCGCCTCGAAGAAATCCATGTCGACGATGGTCGCGCCGGTGGCGACGATCATGTCGACCATGTTGTTGCGCACCAGATCGGCATAGAGGTCCATGCAGCCGCCGGCCGAGGTCGAGCCCGCGACGACGAGCGCGATCGAGCAATCCTTGTCGGCGAGCATCATGTTGTAGATCTCGGTCGCGCGGCCGGTGTCGCGCGAGGAGAAGCTCATCTTCTTCATCGCATCGACGATGGGGCGGGCGTCGAAGCTCTTGATGTCGATATGCTCGACCTCGTTCGAGAGCAGCTCGGCCTTGCGCTTGTCGTTGATCAGGGTGTCGGTCATCGTCTGTCCATCACTTCCACTATGAACCGCCGTCGTTCATGGGGACGCGGAAACCCGTTCATATCCGCCCCGGGCGTGCCGGAGCGGGGAGCCAGGCATGGCCTGGTGAGGAGGTCCTCCCCCAGCATGCCGGGGGAGGAATAACAATCGCTCGTTACAGCGTGACGACGTTCGACGGGACGGCGCGTTCCGCCGGCACGCCGTAGAGCGTCGCCATCGGCTCGTCGGTCGCCTCGACGGTGAGGCCGGCGCCGAACCCGTTGAAGCGGGTCCGCATCGCGGTGCCGTAGGCGCCGAGCATGCCGATCTCGATATAGTCGCCGGCATCGACGTCGGCCGGGAGCATGAACGGCCCCGCCATATGGTCGAGGTCGTCGCAGGTCGGACCGTAGAAGCTGAACGCCATGTCCCTGGCGTTCGACGCCTTGTCGCGGACCAGCTCGACCGGGAAGCGCCAGCCGACATGCGCCGCATCGAACAGCGCGCCATAGGCGCCCTCATTGATGTAGAGTTGGTCGCCGCGGCGCTTCTCGACGCGCACAAGGACGCTGGCATATTCGGCGCACAGCGCCCGGCCGGGCTCGCACCACAGCTCCGCCGAGTAGGACACCGGCAGGTCCTCGAAGGCGCGAACGATCACCTCGAAATAGGTCTCGAGGGGCGGGGGCTCCATGCCCGGATACCAGGACGGGAAGCCGCCGCCGACATCGACGATGTCGACCGTCACCGCAGCGCTGACGATCGCCGCGCGAACCCGCTCCATCGCCTCGCCATAAGCGGCCGGGGTCATCGCCTGGCTGCCGACATGGAAGCAGATGCCGAGCGCGTCGGACGCCTGACGGGTGGCGATCAGAAGCTCCTTCACCTCGTCCGGCGCGGCGCCGAACTTCGAGGCGAGGCTGAGCTTCGAATGGTCGGAGCTGACGCGGATGCGGACGCACAGGTTGAGGTCGGTCGCGCCCTTGGTGGCGCGGACGATCTTCTCGAGCTCCTCCATCGTGTCGAGGGAGAAGGTGCGGACATTGTGCTGGAAATACGCCTCGGCGATGGCCTCCTCGGCCTTCACCGGGTGCATGAAGCACAAGGTCGCTTCCGGAAGCGTGGTCGCGACCAGCCGCACCTCGGCGAGCGAGGCGACGTCGTAATGCGTGATTCCGCTGTCCCACAGCACCTGGAGCAGGGCCGGATCGGGATTCGCCTTGACCGCATACATCGACCGGCCCGGAAACTTCTCGGCAAAGAAGCGGGCGGCACGAGCGGCGGCGTGCGGACGAATGAGCGTGACCGGTGCGTCCGGTCGCAGGGCGGTCGCTAGCCCCAGCGCGCTATGATGCTTGTGCAATTCAAGGGACCTCCAAGTGGGTAGTTCGGCGGAAAGTGCAGCCTTGCGGTTATTGGAAGTCCCCTTGGGGCTGCGGAGGCGCGATATATGAGGGGGGTCCCCCCATGTAAAGTCCCGGAATCGCGGTGAACCGAAGCGATCCGGCGGCGAACGAAGCAACGCCGCTAAAGTGTTGGTTCAATGGGACGAATTGCGGCTCTCGATACAATCGAAAATGCGTCGAAGCGAAGCGAGGTGGCGTCGCGGATTGCTTCGTCGCCCCGCTCCCCGCAATGACGGCCAATGACAGAGAATCGGGAAGCCCCCACGCGCGAGGGAGTCGAAGCCGCCGCGCGCCGCATCGCCGGATGGGTTACAAGAACGCCGCTGCTGCCGTTTGAATGGCGCGGGCGACGGCTGTGGGCGAAGGCGGAATGCCTGCAGCAAGGCGGCGCGTTCAAGCTGCGCGGGGCGACCAACCGTCTGCTCCAGCTTACCGACGCAGAGAAAAGGCACGGGGTCGTCGCCTTCTCGTCGGGCAATCACGCCCGCGGCGTCGCCATCGCCGCGCGCCGGCTCGGAATCGCTGCCACCATCGTCATGCCGTCCGACGCGCCTGTGGTGAAGCGCGAGGCGACCGCGGCCGAGGGCGCGGCCATCGTCCTGTACGACCGGATGAATGAGGACCGCATCGCCATCGCCGGGCGCATCTCGCAGGAAACGGGCGCGATCGTGGTGCCGTCGTTCGACGACGTCGACATCGTCGAAGGGCAGGGGACGGTCGGCATCGAGATCGGCGAGCAGCTCGGTCGCGAGCCGCCGTTGGTGGTCGTGCCGTGCGGCGGCGGCGGCCTGTCCTCGGGCATCGCCCTGGCGCTGCCCGGATCGAGGGTCGTCCCGGTGGAGCCGGCCGCCTGGGACGACATGGCCCGGTCGCTGGAGCGCGGCGAGATCGTCCCGGTCGGCGCGGACGCCCCGCCGACCAGGCTGGACGCGCTGCAGACCCCGGTCGTCTCGCCTTATACGTTCGGCGTGCTCCACGCCCGCGGCGTGCGCGGCCTCGCGGTCAGCGACGTGGAAGCATTCGCGGCGATGCGCTTCGCTTTCGACAGCTTGCGGCTGGTGGTTGAGCCGGGCGGCGCGGCGGCGCTGGCGGCGGTGCTCGCGGACAAGGTCGCCGACGTGCCCGAGGGCAGCGTCGTCGTGCTGTCCGGAGGCAATGTCGATCCGGGGTTTTACGCCTCGGTTCTGAACGGCTCGGCGGCGTAGCTCACGGGCATCGTCGCCTCGACCATCGCAGTGAGGCTGGACAGCTGGCGGGCCAGCTCGCGCAGCTCCGCCGCCTTCGTCTCCGCATCGACGCCGGGATTGGCCGACGCCGCGGTGTCGATCATTCGGGTGAGCGAGGGAAGCACCGTGCTTTCGATGGCCTCGAACGCGGCGTCGACGGCGATCTGCCGGAAATCCTGATGTATCATGCCCGCCCCCTCATGTTGCGGTGGAAGGAAAGGCTAGGCTTGGAGGGTTAAGCGGCCGTAAAGAGCCGGCATGACCGGCCCGTCCTCCCTGATCATGTCGCTGCTGATGCTCGCGGGCTTCGCGCTCGCCGCCGGCGGCGTTTACCTGATCGCGAAGCGGAAGGATCGCCGCCGTGGCCTGCTGATGCTGGTCGCCGCCTTCGTCATGTGGGGCAATGTCGCGATCCTGTCGCTGTGAAGAACGGTGAGACTGGCGCGGATTGCGCCGGAATCATCGCGGCGCCGCGTCTTTCCTGTCGCGGATACCGTCGCGCGGCCGGAAGATCATGCGCATCGGGCGGGTCTCCTCGCGGCGCCTGCGATAGGCGCGTACCGCAAGCAGCAACAAGGCCAGGACGAGGATGGCGATCAGGCCGATCCCCGTTTCGACGCGTACGCTGGAAATATCCATCGTCCCCCTCCCCAGAGCGACCGGGCGGCACCAAGGCATTGAGCGTCAAATGGAAATATACTCCATTTGGCGCCTCGGAGCGAGACAGGAGTTGTCTGGCCCCCAAAGATCTTTTCGGCTCCGGAACAGTCTCGGTTTTCGAGGCGTTGAGAGCCCGGTTCAGTCGATGCCCGGTCGGGAAGGGACCGGGCGAGGCGGCTGCGGAAGCCTGGCGGCGCGTCGCGTATCGCCGCCAGGCTTCGTTTCCGCGAGGCTGCGGCTTTACCGGCACCTGACCTCCTGGCGCTCGACCTCGCGGCCGAGCAGGGCGCCGAGCGCTCCGCCGATCAGCGTGCCCGCGGTGCGGTTGCGGCCGCCGTCGATGACGTTGCCGAGCAGGCCGCCGGCGGCGCCGCCGATGATGAGGCCGGTCGTGCCGTCGCTGCGCCGGCAATAATAGCGCCCGTCGGAGCCGCGATAGACCTGGTCGTTGGCCCCCAGCACGCGCTCGCGGTAGCGCGGGTCGTCGCGATAATAGCGGGCCGCGTCATAGTCGGTGGCGTAACGGTCGTCATAGTCGCCGTAGCGCCGGCCGCTGGACGGATAGCGGCGGCGTGCTTCCTCATAGCGGTCGCGCTCGCGCTCGTAGATGGCGCGCTCCTGGTCGAAGCGGCGCTGCGCCTCCTCCCAGCGCTGCTCGTCGGCGCGGGTCTGGGCCTCGGCCGGAACGGCGACAACGGTGGTTGCGGCGGCGAGCGCCAGGGCGATCAGATGCGTCCTCAATGGCTTCCCTCCCGGTGAGAAACGGGTCGTTACGCCGTGGCACGGGGCGCCGAGCGCAGGGAAGGGAACGGCGACGAAACGACTCCTTTGCGCGTCGGAGTTGCAGCGGGGCGAGCAGCGGTCGCGGTCGATGGACGCGCGCGCCGTTTTGCGTTAACCTTTTCGGACCACGGCGCGGGGGCCAAGGATCGGCTGCCAGCGTTGGGTGCCGGGCATCCAGGTCGCCGGCCCCCGACCTTTCCCCTCACTTCTGGCTCGGGAGGCGTGCGCGCCGCACGCCCCGATACGGAGCAGGTCGTCAAGACCGCGATGGGGAGCAGGTAATGAAGCCACAACGTCCCGTCACTCGCCGTTCCTTCTTCTCTCTGGTCGCCGGAGGCGCCGCGGCGGGGTCGCTCGGCCTCGTCAGCGGCAGCGCGTCGGGCGCGCAGGGCTGCTCGGACACCGACCCGCTGTCGCGCGGCGGCGACCCCGGCGGGCGCGGCGTCCGCTGCCAGAACCAGCCCCAGACGGGCTGCAGCGACAGCGATCCCACCGATCCCGGCGGACGCGGCCGCAACTGCCAGAACCGTCCGCAGACCGGGTGCAGCGACACCGACCCGACCGACCCGGTCGGGCGCGGCCGCACCTGCGCCGATCGGCCGCAGACCGGCTGCAGCGACCGCGACCCCACCGATCCCGGCGGGCGCGGCCGCAATTGCGGCGGGCGCGGCGACGTCTACGAGACCGGCCGGCGCGAGCGGCGCTACGAGGTGTGCTGGGTCGACCATCCCAGTCGAACCGACGACGAGTGCAACATCCAGACCTATACGGAGTGGGCGATCACCTTCTCCGACGGCCACACAGAATATGACACGTTCGAGTCGACGCGGCGCCGCGCGGAGATGGAGCGGCTCGGCTATACGGCACGCTGGCACCGGATGATCGTCGACTGGTGACGCGCCTTACCGAGTTGCCGCTGAGTTCAAACGTCGGCTGTCGAGCCTTGCGGGCGCGTGAGCCTGGACCGCGACACTGTGTTCGCCGACAACAGGCGCGCGCAGACGCTGGCAATGAGCCGCGATCCGCGGCAGGGGTTCAGGAGCGCGGCGACATTCGGACCGACGGCGCGCTACGGAGCCAATGTCGGGGCGTGAGCGGATTGCGTTGAGCTATTTTCTGGTTTTCATCGGCGCCGGCATCGGCGGTGCGCTTCGCCATGGCGTCAACCACCTGTCGTTGGCCTGGCTCGGGCCGGGATTTCCGTGGGGGACGCTGTTCGTGAACCTCGCCGGCGGGCTGCTGATCGGCGCGGTTGCCGGCCTGCTGGCGGAGAAGATCACCGGCTCGTATGAGCTGCGCCTGTTCCTCACCGTCGGCATTCTCGGCGGCTTCACCACCTTCTCCGCCTTCAGCCTGGAAGTCGCCCTGATGTGGCAGCGCGGCGAATATGGCGCGGCGCTGGCCTACAGCCTGGCGTCGGTCATCGTCTCGGTCGGCGCGGTGTTCGCCGGGCTGGCGATCGCCTCGCGCTGAGGCGTCAGTCGAGCAGCTCCACCGCCATCGCGGTCGCTTCGCCGCCGCCAATGCACAGGGTGGCAAGGCCGCGCTTGCCGCCGGTGGTCTCCAGAGCCGAGAGGAGGGTGCACAGGATTCGCGCGCCGCTGGCGCCGATCGGGTGGCCGAGGGCGGTGGCGCCGCCGTGGATGTTCAATTTGTCGTGGGGGATTCCGAGGTCGCGCATGGCGATCATGGCGACGCAGGCGAACGCCTCGTTGACCTCGTAGAGATCGACATCGTCGACGCTCCAGCCGGCGCGGTCGAGCGCCTTGCGGACGGCGGGGACGGGGGCGGTGGTGAACTGGCTCGGCTCGGCGGCATGGGCGGCATGGGCGACGATGCGGGCGACCGGCTTCACGCCCATGCGCTCGGCGACGCTGGCGCGGGTGATGACCAGGGCCGCGGCGCCGTCGCTGATGCTGCTCGCGTTGGCGGCGGTGATGGTGCCGTCCTTGGCGAAGGCGGGCTTCAGCTGCGGGATCTTCTCGGGATTGGCCTTGCCGGGCTGCTCGTCGACGGCGACGGTGACCTCGCCCTTGCGGCTCGTCACGGTGACCGGGACGACCTCGCGGTCGAAGGCGCCGGAGGTGATGGCGGCGTTGGCGCGGCGCAGGGACTCGATCGCGTAATCGTCCTGGGCGGGGCGGGTGAACTGATATTCGCGGGCGCTGTCCTCCGCGAAGGTGCCCATCGCGCGGCCGCTGTCATAGGCATCCTCGAGGCCGTCGAGCATCATGTGGTCGTAGACCGTGTCGTGGCCGATTCGGGCGCCGGAGCGGTGCTTCTTCATGAGATAGGGGGCGTTGGACATCGACTCCATGCCGCCGGCGACGATCAGGTCGGCGCTTCCCGCGGCGATCATGTCGTGGGCGAACATCGCCGCCTGCATGCCAGAGCCGCAGACCTTGTTGACCGTCGTCGCCTCGACCGACTTGGGCAGGCCGGCGCCGAGCGCCGCCTGGCGTGCAGGGGCCTGGCCGAGGCCGGCGGGGAGGACGCAGCCCATGAAGATCTTGTCGACCTGGTCGCCCTCGATCCCGGCGCGGTCGATGGCGCCCTTGACCGCGGCGGCGCCGAGCTCGGTGGCGCTGAGGCCGGCGAGGCTGCCCTGGAACGAACCCATCGGGGTGCGGGCGTAGGAGAGGATGACGATCGGGTCGGCGGGGGCGGTGGCCATGGGTAAATCCTTCTTGTCCTCCCCGGCACGGGGAGGTGGCAGCGCGAAGCGCTGACGGAGGGGCTGCTCCGCGCTCGGCGCCAGCCCCTCCACCATGCTTCGCATGGTCCCCCTCCCCGTACCGGGGAGGATTTTCTGGGGCGCACATAAGTCCTTCCGGGGGCGTATTCAAACGCATCCGGGCTTGTTACGCTGGCCGCATGATCAGCCGTCTCGCTCTCTCCGCCGCGGCCATCGCTTTGGCCGGTTCCGTCGCTTTCGCCCAGCCCGCGGCCACGCCGCCGCCGCCCGAGCGCAACCTGCAAGTGCTTCCGCGCGACATCGCCCAGCGCGACCTGATCAACATCATGCAGTCGTTCAACCGCGCGCTCGGCGTGGAGTGCAGCTATTGCCACGTCGCGGGCAATTTCGCGTCGGACGCCAACGGCCACAAGAACATCGCGCGCGGGATGCTGCGCCTGACCCAGCGGCTGAACCGCGAGCTTTTGCCCGAGATCCAGGGGCTCGGCGAGCCGCGCGTGAGCTGCTTCACCTGCCACCGCGGCGAGGCGCAGCCGGCGACGGCGCCCGGCGCTCCGCCAGCGGCGCCCCATACCCATAGCGGAGAGCGCGGCTAGGCTCTCCTTGTCGGCGCGTTTCCGGCTCTGCTAGGGGCGCGCCAAAGGGAGATAGACATGTCCGACTACGGGCTCGACTTCGCGCTCGGCGAGATGGCCGACACGATCCGCGACACCACCCGCCGCTTCGCCGAGGAGCGGATCGCGCCGCTCGCCGCGAAGATCGACGAGGAGGACTGGTTCCCGACCGAGCTGTGGCCCGAGATGGGCGTGCTCGGCCTCCATGGCATCACCGTCGCCGAGGAGGATGGCGGGCTCGGCCTCGGCTATCTCGAGCATGTCGTGGCGCAGGAGGAAGTGGCTCGGGCTTCGGCCTCGATCGGCCTCAGCTACGGCGCTCACTCGAACCTCTGCGTCAACCAGATCCGCCGCTGGGCGAACCCGGAGCAGAAGGCGAAATATCTGCCCAAGCTGATTTCGGGCGAGCATGTCGGCTCGCTCGCCATGTCCGAGGCGGGGGCGGGCTCGGACGTCGTCTCGATGAAATTGAAGGCCGACAAGGCCGATGGCGGCTACGTCCTCAACGGCACCAAATTCTGGATCACCAACGCGGCCTATGCCGATACGCTCGTGGTCTACGCCAAGACCGGCGAGGGCAGCCGCGGGATCACCACCTTCATCATCGAGAAGGACATGCCGGGCTTCGCCATCGGCCAGAAGCTCGACAAGATGGGCATGCGCGGCTCGCCGACCGCGGAGCTGGTGTTCAACGACTGCTTCGTTCCCGACGAGAACGTGATGGGCCCGGTCAACGGCGGCGTCGGCGTGCTGATGAGCGGGCTCGATTACGAGCGCACCGTGCTCGCCGGGATCCAGCTCGGAATCATGCAGGCCTGCCTCGACGTGGTCCTGCCCTACGTCCGCGAGAGGAAGCAGTTCGGCAAGCCGATCGGCGCCTTCCAGCTCATCCAGGCCAAGGTCGCCGACATGTATGTCGCGCTCAATTCGGCGCGGGCCTACGTCTACACCGTCGCCAGGAACTGCGATGCGGGCAAGACCACCCGTTTCGACGCCGCTGGGGCGATCTTGCTGGCGTCCGAAAGCGCCGTGAAAGTCAGCCTCGAGGCGATCCAGGCCTTGGGCGGCGCCGGCTACACCAAGGACTGGCCGGTCGAGCGCTACATGCGCGACGCCAAGCTCCTCGACATCGGCGCGGGCACGAACGAGATCCGCCGGATGCTGATCGGGCGGGAGCTGATCGGAGCGGCTTAGGATGAGCGGCGCATCGGCCATTCCCGGCGGTATCGTGCACGATCTGCCGGACGAACTTGAAACGGCCCTGCGCGGCGATCCGAAAGCGCTCGCGACATGGCAGGACATCAGCCCGATCGCCCGCAACGAATGGATCTGCTGGATGACGTCCGCGAAGAAGGAAGAGACACGGCGCAAGCGTCTCGACTGGGGCCGATCGAGCCTCAGCGAGGGGAAGCGCCGGCCATGTTGCTGGCCGGGCTGTCCCCACCGCTGAGCTGCGGCTCGGCTACCAGATCCGAACCCTCTGCTCCGGCGGCAGGAACAGGCGCTGGCCCTGCTGGACGTTGAACGCGCTGTACCAGGGGTCGAGGTTGCGCACCGTCAGGGCGCGGAACTGGCCCGGGGCGTGGACTCCGGTGGCGATGCGCTGGCGGAGCGCCTCGTCGCGCATCTTGGTCGCCCAGGCCTGGGCGAAGGCGATGAAGAAGCGCTGGTCGCCGGTCATGCCGTCGATCACCGGCGCCTCGCGGCCGTTCAGCGACGCTCGGTAGGCGTCATAGGCGGCGGCGAGTCCGGCGACGTCGGCGATGTTCTCGCCCAGAGTCAGGCGGCCGTTGACGTTGAGGCCGGGAAGCGCCTCGTATGCGTCATATTGGGCGGCGAGGGCGTTGCCGGCCTGCTGGAACCGCTCGAAATCCTGCGGCGTCCACCAGTTTCTGAGGCGGCCGGTGGAGTCGAACAGCGCCCCGTTATTGTCGAAGCTGTGGCTGATCTCGTGCCCGATCACCGAGCCGATCGCGCCATAGTTGAAGGCGGCGTCGGCGGCGGGGTCGAAGAAAGGCCGCTGCAGAATCGCCGCGGGGAAGTTCAGGGCGTTCTGCACCGGCAGGTTGACCGCGTTGACCAGTTGCGGCGGCATCCACCATTCGTTGCGGTCCATCGGCCGGCCGATCTTGGCGATCTGGTGGCGATATTCGGCGAGGCCGGCGTTGCGCTGGTTGGCGTAGGGATTGTCGGCGGTGATCTGCACGTTCGAGTAATCGCGCCAGCTGTCGGGATAGCCGACTCCGACGACGATCGAGCGGACCTTGCGCAGCGCCTCTTCCTTGGTCGACGGCGCCATCCAGTCGATCGCCTCGACCCGGCGGGCGAAGGCGGCCTTGATGTTCTCGACCATCCCCTGGACCTCGGTGCGGGCCGAGGCCGGGAAGTAGCGCTCCACATAGGCCTGGCCGACCGCGTCCTGGAGCGCGGAGCTGACCGCGTTCAGGGCGAGCTGGTCGCGCGGGCGCTGCTGCGGGGTGCCGCTGAGCGCTGTGCCGTAGAAGGCGAAGTTGGCGTTGCGGATCGGCGCCGGCAGGACGTTGGCCTGCTGGTTGAGGGTGTGGAAGACGAGCCATTCCTTCCACGCCTGCAGCGGCTCGGAGGCGACCAGAGCCGACAGCTGCGGGATGGCGCCGGCGTGATAGGCTTGAAAGCGCGGCGCATTTGCGAGGCCGGCGGCGCCGAGCAGGGCGCCCCAGTCGATGCCCGGAGCGCGCTGCTCGAGCTCGGCCCGGGTCCACACCGTTGCGCCGCGGGCGAAGTCCTCGCTCTCCTCGCGGGTGGCGTGGGCGCGGGCGATCTTGGTCTCGAGGTCCATGATGCGGCCGGCCGCGCCCTGCGGGTCGGAGATGCCCGCGTTCTGGAGAACCGTGGTGATGTAGGCGCGATACTGGTCGCGGATGCCCGACATTTGGGCGTCGCCGGAGATGTAATATTCGCGCTCCGGAAGGCCGATTCCGCCCTGCATCAGATAGGGCAGGGTCTCGCCGGGCGTGTTGAGGCCCTGGGTGACGAAGATGCCGAACAAATTCTCGGTCTGGAAATTGGTGGCGTTGAGCGGGTCGGTGTCGGCCCGCAGAGTCCGGCCGATCGCCTCGCTCAGCTGGCGGACGTCGCCGATTCCGGCGATGGCGCGAATGTCGCCCTGGGCGGGTGCCATTCCGGCGCGGTCGATCGCCGCGGTGTCGAGATAGGCGCGGTAGTAATTGGCGATCCTCGCCTCGTTGCTGCCCTCCGCTGGGCTCGACTCGAGGATCCCGTTGAGAAGCTCGCGGGTCTGCTGCTCGCGCTGCTGGTCGGCGATGAAGAAGCCGCCGATCGACGAGCGGTCGGCCGGGATCTCGGTGTTCGCGACCCAGCGGCCGTTCGCGTAGCGGAAGAAGTCGTCCCCCGGACGCACCGAGGTGTCCATCGACGCCGCGACGATTCCGGCCTGCGTGCCCTGCGCCTGCTCATTCGTCTGATTGTCGACCGCGGCGTTGCAGGCGGAAAGGGCGAGCGCCGACGCGAAGAACAGCAAGCGGGGGAGTTTCATGCGGGGAGCTCCGTGGGTTCAGCTGTCTGGTGTGGTGGCGCGCTAGCACGGCGCGGCGGCTTTCGACAAACCGCGCGCACCTTTCGGCGAACGACCCCATGCTTTTCATCAACGCCCGACATGGCTAGGCGGGGGGCGCTCGAGGGAGATCGATTTCGCCTATGGAACAAGCGTCCGCCTGCATGTTTGAAGCCGGGTCCTCAATGCGCCCGGCGTCCGCCGGGCTGATCCCGAAGGTGGCGGATGACCTTGATCGAAGCGCTCGAATGGTATGGCGCCGCGGCCGGCGCTCTGGCGGCCCTGATCGTCTCGCTGGATCTCGGGCGGCGGGCGACCGGATTCGCGTTCGTGATCTTCGTGACCAGCTCAATCGCTCTGATCGCCTGGGGCCTGCTCGGGCAGGAGAGCGAGGGGATCGGCTACCAGAACATGATTCTGTTCGCGATCAACTGCGTCGGCGTCTATCGCTACCTGATCCGCAAGAAGCCGGTGCTCGCGGCGGACTGACGTTCAGGGGAGCTGCAGCGTGACTCAGCTCACCAGCAAGATCGACACGTCTTCAGATACTTACCGCGCTTATGCTGCGCACAATAAAGGCCTCGCCGAGGAGCTTCGCGAGCGGGTTGCCAAGGCGGCGCTCGGCGGCAACGAGAAGTCGCGTGAACGCCACACGGCGCGCGGCAAATTGCTTCCGCGCGACCGCGTCGAGCGGCTGCTCGATCCGGGTTCGCCCTTCCTCGAGATCGGCCAGCTCGCCGCCTGCGACCTCTATCATGGCGAGGTGCCCGGCGCGGGCATGATCGCCGGCATCGGCCGGGTGTCGGGCCGAGAGGCGATGATCCTGTGCAACGACGCCACGGTCAAAGGCGGCACCTACTATCCGATGACGGTGAAGAAGCATCTCCGCGCCCAGGAGATCGCGCGTGAGAACCGGCTTCCCTGCGTCTACCTGGTCGACAGCGGCGGCGCGAACCTGCCGCATCAGGCGGAGGTGTTCCCCGATCGCGAGCATTTCGGGCGGATCTTCTACAACCAGGCGCAGATGTCGTCCGAAGGGATCGCGCAGATCGCCTGCGTGATGGGAAGCTGCACCGCGGGCGGCGCTTACGTCCCGGCGATGTCGGACGAAAGCGTCATCGTAAGGAACCAGGGCACGATCTTCCTTGGCGGCCCGCCGCTGGTGAAAGCGGCGACGGGCGAGGTGATCTCGGCCGAGGATCTCGGCGGCGGCGATCTCCATGCGCGCAAGTCCGGCGTGGTCGACCATCTCGCCGAGAATGACGAGCATGCGCTGACCATCGTCCGCGACATCGTCGACCGGCTCAACACGGTGAAGAACGTCGACATCGACCTCGCCGAGCCGCGTCCGCCGAAGTTCGATCCCGAGGAGCTTTACGGAGTCATCCCGGACGACGTGCGCACGCCCTACGACGTTCACGAGGTGATCGCCCGCATCGTCGACGGGTCGGAGCTTCACGAGTTCAAGCCGCTCTACGGCTCGACCCTGGTGTGCGGCTTCGCGCGCATCTGGGGCATCCCGGTCGCGATCCTGGCGAACAACGGCATCCTGTTCAGCGAGAGCGCCCTCAAAGGCGCGCATTTCATCGAGCTGGCCTGCCAGCGGCGCGTGCCGCTGCTGTTCCTCCAGAACATCTCCGGCTTCATGGTTGGCGGCAAATATGAGGCCGAGGGGATCGCCAAGAACGGCGCCAAGCTCGTCACCGCAGTGGCGACTGCGAGCGTTCCGAAGATCACCGTGCTGATCGGCGGAAGCTTCGGCGCGGGCAATTACGGCATGTGCGGGCGGGCCTATTCGCCGCGCTTCCTGTTCACCTGGCCCAACAGCCGAATCAGCGTGATGGGCGGCGAGCAGGCGGCGTCGGTGCTGGCCACTGTCCACCGCGACGCCGACAAGTGGACAGCTGAGGAAGCCGAGGCGTTCAAGGCGCCGGTCCGCCAGCGCTATGAGGACGAGGGCAATCCCTATCACGCGACCGCGCGGCTGTGGGACGACGGGATCATCGACCCCGCGCAGACCCGCGACGTCCTCGGCCTCGCCTTTGCCGCCACGCTGAACGCGCCCATCCCCGAGCGGCCGCAGTTCGGCGTGTTCAGGATGTGACGATGGGGATCGCGCCTTCAAATCCTCCCCGGAACGGGGAGGGGGACCGCTCGCCGCAGGCGAGCGGTGGAGGGGGCCCCAAGGTCCTCGCGTCCCCGATCAAGGTGGTGAAGCGCGCCCGCAGGCTCCGCAAGGAAATGAGCCTGCCGGAGGTTCTGCTGTGGAGGGAGCTCCGCAAGCGGCCGGGTGGCTACAAATTCCGGCGACAGTTTCCGCAGGCGGGCTATTCCCTCGACTTTGCCTGCCTCGAAGCGAGGCTCGGGATCGAAGTGGACGGCGCGTCGCACGACTGCGGCGACAATCCGTTGCGAGATGCGGTGAGGGACGAGCGGCTTGCCTCGGCTGGCTTCGCGATGCTCCGCATTCCCGCTCGCGAAGTGCTTTCTGATTTAGACGGTGTGATCATGGGAATTGCCGCGCGTTGCTCGGAGCTGGGCCCCCTCCACCACCGGCCTGCGGCCGGCGGTCCCCCTCCCCGTTCCGGGGAGGATTTGCGGTGATTGCTTCCCTTCTCATTGCCAACCGGGGCGAGATTGCGTGCCGGATCATTCGGACGGCGCGTCGGCTCGGGATCAGGACGGTCGCCGTCTATTCGGACGCGGACGCCAAGGCGCTGCATGTGCGCGAGGCGGACGAGGCGGTGCATATCGGGCCGAGCCCGGCGCGGGAGAGCTATCTCGTCGGCGAGAAGATCATCGCGGCGGCCAAGGCGACCGGGGCGGAGGCGATCCATCCGGGTTATGGCTTCCTGTCCGAGAATGCCGAGTTCGCCGAGGCGGTCGAGGCGGCGGGGCTGGTGTGGGTTGGGCCGAAGGCGGCGTCGATCCGGGCGATGGGGCTCAAGGACGCCGCCAAGAAGCTGATGCAGGAGGCGGGGGTTCCGACCACGCCGGGCTATCTCGGCGAGGGCCAGGCGCCGGAGCGGCTCCAGGCCGAGGCGGACGGGATCGGCTATCCGGTGCTGATCAAGGCCGTCGCGGGCGGCGGCGGCAAGGGCATGCGCAAGGTCAACGCGGCCGGCGAGTTCGCGGAGATGCTGCTGTCGTGCAAGCGCGAGGCGGCGTCCTCGTTCGGCGACGACCGCGTGCTCATCGAGAAATATGTCGAGCGGCCGCGACACATCGAGGTTCAGGTGTTCGGCGACACCCATGGCAACGTCGTCCATCTGTTCGAGCGCGACTGCTCGCTCCAGCGCCGCCACCAGAAGGTGATCGAGGAAGCGCCGGCGCCGGGAATGGACGAGGCGACCCGCGCCGCGGTGTGCGAGGCGGCGGTCAAGGCGGCGCGCGCGGTCGACTATGTCGGCGCGGGGACGATCGAGTTCATCGCCGACGCCAGCGAAGGCCTCCGCGCCGACCGCATCTGGTTCATGGAGATGAACACGCGTCTCCAGGTCGAGCATCCGGTGACCGAGGAGATTACCGGCCAGGATTTGGTCGAGTGGCAGTTGCGCGTCGCGAGCGGCGAGCCTCTGCCGTTGAGGCAAGAGGAGCTCAGCATCAACGGCTGGGCGATGGAGGCCCGGCTTTATGCGGAGAATCCCGCTGCCGGCTTCCTGCCGAGCACCGGGCCGCTGAAGTATTTCGGATTGCCGTCCCGCAAGAGCCGGGATGGGCGGAGCTTGCGCGTCGAGACCGGGGTTTGTGAAGGAGACGAGATCTCGAGCTTCTACGATCCTATGATCGCAAAGATCATCGTGCTCGCGAAGGACCGAGAACAGGCTGCGCGCAGCCTCGCGCTTGATTGTAGCTTCGTCGACAGTTGGCCGGTGAAGACCAATGCGCGGTTCCTAGTCGCGGCGCTCGAAGATCCTGATTTCGTTTCCGGCAATGTCGATACCGGTCTGATCGCGCGCAAGCTCGATGAACTGGTTCAGCCCGACGAACCGACACAGAATGCACTTCAGTCCGTCGCGCATATGGTGACCGACCGTTTGAAGGGCGGGCGATCCGAAACCATTCGCGACACCTACCTGAGCCAGGAACCAGGCCCTTGGGCGCAGCAATGGGGCACCCGACTCAATCGCGATCCCGCTCCGGCGGTGGTACGTCTGACGGATGGGCGCACAGTTTTCGAATTCGAATTCAACCATCAAGAAATCAATTCGTCGCGGTGGGTCGAGCGCGTCGACGAAGGATATCTGGTCAAGGACAACGGCAGCAACTTCATCCTGACCGAAGCGCGAGCGGGCGGGGCTGCAGGTGGAACAGAAGCCGACGGCGCGCTGATTTCGCCGATGCCGGGGAAGATCATCGCAGTCGAAGTGCGACAAGGGGACAGCGTGGCCAAGGGGCAGAAGCTGGTGACTCTCGAGGCGATGAAGATGGAGCACAGCCTCGTCGCGCCGTTCGATGGCGTGGTCGCGGAGCTGAACGCGGCCGAGGGCGGGCAGGTGAGTGAAGGCACCCTGCTGGCTCGGATCGAGAAGGGGGAATAGCCGGCAAGCGGCTTGCCTGAGCTTGTCGAAGGCCTTTCCTTCTTCTTCGCGCTCGGCAAAGTGAAGGAGAGGGCTTCGACAAGCTCAGCCAAGCCGGAACGGGGCCAGTTATGCCAGGCAGATATTTCGACGAATGGACAGTGGGCGACACGGTCGACCATCAGCCGCACCGGACGGTGACGGAGACGGACAATCTCCTCATCTCCACACTGACCCACAATCCGCAGCCGCTTCACCTCGACGCGGACTATGCCGCCGCGACCGAGTTCGGGCGGATCGTCGTCAACGGGACTTTCACGTTCGCTCTGCTCGTGGGGCTCAGTGTCGGTGACACCACCCTGGGAACGCTGGTCGCCAACCTCGGCTACGACAAGGTGCGGATGCCCAAGCCGGTGTTCGTCGGCGACACGCTTCGCGCGTCGACCGAGGTGATCGCGTTGAAGGACAGCAAGTCGCGCCCCGACGCGGGCATCGTCACCTTCAAGCACCTGATGCACAACCAGCGCGGCGAACTGGTCTGCGAGATGGAGCGCACCGCGCTGATGCGGCGCCGGCCCTAAGGCGGCTTCGCCACCTATATTTTCACGCGGAGGCGCGGAGGAAGAAAGGGAGACGCGGAGGGCTCGTTGCGGTTTCCTTCTCCGCGCCTCTCCTTCTTCTCCGCGCCTCCGCGTGAAATCATTTTCTTGTTCACGCGAAGGCGCGAAGGCGCGAAGAAGGGGAATGCCGCTTCGCGGCGGGGAGGGGGCTTCATGAAACTGCGCAGCTTGCTGTTCGTGCCGGGGGACCGGCCGGACCGGATGCAGAAGGCGTTCGCGGCGGGGGCGGATGCGCTGATCCTCGACCTCGAGGACGCGGTTGCGCTCGAGCGCAAGGCCGAGGCGCGGCGGCACGTCGCGGACTTCCTCCGCGCGGTCGGCGGCAACCAGATCTGGGTGCGAGTCAACCCGCTCGACAGCGGGGAGAATCAGCGCGACCTCGACGGCGTGCTCGCCGCGCATCCGCACGGGCTGGTGCTGCCCAAGGCGGAAGGCGGCCGCGACGTCGACGAGCTGGCGCGGCGGCTGACCGAGCGCGGCAACGCCACCGCGCAGATCCTCGCCATCGCGACCGAGACCCCGGCGGCGATCTTCGGGCTCGGCTCCTATGGCGGCGCCAAGCGGCTCGCCGGCCTCACCTGGGGCGCGGAGGACCTGCCCGCGGCGATCGGCGCCGCGACGAGCCGCGAGGAGGACGGAAGCTTCACCGCGCCCTACGAGATCGCCCGCTCGCTGTGCCTGTTCGGCGCTGCAGCGGCCGGCGTCGCGCCGATCGAAACGGTCTATCCGAACTTCAAGGACGTGGACGGACTCGCGACCTATGCGGCGCGGGCGCGGCGCGACGGTTTTACCGGGATGATGGCCATCCATCCGGCGCAGGTCGCGGTGATCAACGAAGCCTTCTCGCCGAGCGAGACGGAGATCGCCCACGCCCGGGCGGTGGTGGCCGCGTTCGATGCGCAGCCGGGGGCGGGGGCGCTGTCGCTCGACGGCAAGATGATCGACCGGCCCCACCTCGTGCAGGCCCGCCGAATCCTGGACTCCGCCGGGCGATAAGCCCGTGGCACCCTTGTTCGCTTCCATGCCCGTCCCGTTGGTGGCCATCGCCGGAGCGGTCCTCGGTGCCATCGTCGGGAGCTTCGTCGCGGCGCTGGTGATCCGCTGGCCGCGGGGGGAGAGCGTCGTCGGTGGGCGGTCGCGGTGCGACGCCTGCAGTGAGACGCTTCGGGCTTCGGAGCTGGTGCCGCTGATGTCGTACCTTCTCCAGCGCGGACGATGCAGGCGGTGCGGCGCTCGGATCGATCCGAGGCATCCCGCGGTGGAGCTGGCGGGGGCGCTGATCGGTGTCGTGGGCGTCCTCGCGCATCCCCTGCCGCTGGCGCTGGTCACTGCGGCGCTGGGCTGGTGGCTGCTGGCAACGGCGACGATCGATGCCGAGGAGCATTGGCTCCCTGATGCGTTGACTCTCCCGCTCGTGCCTTTGGGACTACTCGCCGCCTGGGCCGGGTTCGGGCCGCCTCTGCTCGACCGGGCAATCGGCGCGGTCGTCGGTGGTCTTGGGCTGGCCCTGCTCGCCTGGTTCTACCGCGTCCTTCGCGGTCGGGAAGGGGTGGGCGGAGGCGATCCCAAGTTGCTTGCCGGTATCGGCGCCTGGCTCGGCGTGCTGCAATTGCCGTTCGTATTGCTTGGTGCCGGACTGGTCGGGCTCGCCGCAGCGCTCGCACTGGCGGCGCGAGGCAAGGAGGTCAGCGCCACCACGCGGCTGCCGCTGGGGGCGCTGATGGCGGTCGCCGCATGGCCGCTGTGGATCCTGTCGGCGGGGAACAATTCAGCTGCCATCCATCTTTATCCGTTATAGAATTTCCAAGGGCGGCGTTTTCCCTAGAGGCGCCGCCCGACCCTTCCCGACATCGCGATCCGGCCGCCGCTTTCCGGCTTGCGAGTCCGCGCATAACCTGTGACACCTCAAGGCGATGGAGGCGGGCGCTTGGGGGCGCTGCAGCCGCCCCGTGCCGGGACGGTCGTCACTCAGCTCTCCACTCTCTGTCGCAATAGCGTCACATGCCGCGCATAGCTGGCACGGGATGGCCGGGAGGGGATTCGAAGCAGGTTCCATGGCGGTGGCACTGAACCCGCGCGCGGAGCGACTCCTCGCCCGCCTGCCGCGCCTGACCGTCTATTCGGCCGGCGAGCTGCTGCTGCTCGTGCTCGTCGCGGTGCAGGCGGCGCGCTTGTTCTGGGCGTTGCTGACACCGCTGGGGCCGGTCGGGGAGTATCGCGCGCTCAACACCGCCATCCCGCTCCAGCAGAGCGTCGGAACGCTCGCCAGCTTCGATCCCTTCTTCCGCCAAGTCGCCGGCGCCGCGCCGGTAGTGGTGACCGCGCTCGACATCCGCCTCTATGGCACCCGCGAGGACCGCGCCACGGGCCGCGGAAGCGCGATCATCGGCACTCCGGACGGCCGTCAGACCAGCTTCATGGTCGGCGAGGAGATCCTGCCGGGCGTGGTTCTGACAGCCGTAGCCTTCGACCATGTCACGGTGACTCGAGGCGGAGTCGCCGAGCAATTGTTCCTCGACCAGTCGCCGGCGCCGACCGGCCCCGCCAGGCCTGGTGTTCCGTCAGCCCCTCAGAACCCGGCAATGATGACTCCGCCGCAGCAGGTCCCGGTGGTGCGCGCTCCGCCGCCGCAGGCGACACCGCAACCCATGCAGCCTTCAAACACGACGCAGCCGATGAGAGTGAATCAGTGAAGCGTATCCTTATCGCCCTCATGCTGGCCGGCGCGCCGATCGCCTTTACGGCTCCGGCCCATGCCCAATATGTCCTCAACCTGCGCGACGCCGACATCCGTGCCTTCATCCAGGACGCGGCGCGGGTCACGGGCCGGACGTTCATCATCGACCCGCTGGTGCAGGGCCGGGTGTCGGTGGTGACCGAGCGGCCGCTGTCGCGATCCGAATATTTCGAGCTGTTCCTGTCGACCCTTCGCGCCAACGGCTTCGTCGCGGTGCCGGCGGCGGGCGGGGCGCTGCGCATCCAGCCCGCGGCGGGCGCGGCCTCGTCGGCCCCGGTCGGCGGCTCGGCACGGCGCTCGGCGAGCGGCTTCGTCACCGAGATCTTCCGGGTGCGCAACATCGAGCCGTCCTCGGCGGTGGAGACTCTTCGGCCGCTGGTCAGCGCCAACGGCTCGATCACCGCGAGCCGAAGCTCGATCGTCGTGTCCGACTTCGCCGACAATGTCCGGCGCGTGCGCCAGGTGCTGGCGCAGATCGACGTCGGAGTCGACCGAAGCTCGACCCGAGTGATCGGAGTCGAGAATATCGGCCCGCGCGAGCTCGCAGCGGCGCTGAGCGCGCTGGCGGGCGAAGGCGTGTCGGTGGTGCCGATCGACAGTGCCAATTCGATCGCGCTGCGCGGCGACGCTCAGACCCTGGCGCGGCTGGCGGGCGTCGCCGCCGAGCTCGACCAGCGCGCGGCGCGCGGCACCGACGTGCGGGTGGTGTTCCTGGAACATGCCGACGCCGCTCAGCTGCTGCCGGTGCTTCAGACGCTGCTCGGCCAGACTCCGACCTATTCGCAGCCGCTCCAGAACAGCCGGTTCGCCAACAGCGGCACCGGCGGGGCCGACGCCGCGGGCCGAATGGGCGGCGGCACGCTGCAAGCCAATACGCGGGTCCAGACCGCGCCTCAGCAGCAATCAGCGGCCGGGGGAGCGCCGGCGTCGCAGGCCGATCTGCCGCCCGCCTATCGCAACGCGGTGGTGACCCGCTTCGAGGGCGCCAACGCCATCGTCATCTCGGCGACGCAGGACGTCCAGCGCATGCTGAGCGAGGTGGTGCGTCAGCTCGATGTGCGCCGCGAGCAGGTGCTGGTCGAGGCGATCATCGTCGAGATTTCCGACCAGGCCGCGCAGCAGATCGGCGTGCGCCTGTTCCTCGCCGGCCTCAACGGCTCCGCGGTGCCGTTCGGAATAACCAATTATTCCAGCCTGCAACCCAATCTCGGCACCCTCGCCGGCACCGCGGCGGCGATCGAACTGGGGCTCGGCCAGCGCACCGACACCGACGGCGACGGCGACATCGACAATGACGATTCCCCGCCGGTCAGCGATCAGCTTGTCCGCGATGCTGCAAACGCCCTCTCGGGGATCCAGGGCGGCCTCGTCGGCATCGGGCTGCGCGCCGGCGACGTGCTGTTCGGCTCCATCCTCAACGCGGTGCGCTCGGACAACCGCTCCAATATCCTGTCGACCCCGTCGATCATGACCTTGGACAACCAGGAAGCGCGAATCTTGGTCGGCCAGGAAATCCCGATCACCACCGGCGAGGCGCTTAGCCCCAATTTCGACAACGCCTTCCGCACCGTGCAGCGCCAGAATGTCGGAATCACGCTCCAGGTTCGGCCGCAGATCAATGCGGGCGGATCGATCAAGATGGACCTGCGCGTCGAGGTGAGCTCGATCGCCGGGCCGGTGTCGTCGAGCTTCCAGGACCTCATCCTCAACAAGCGCGAGATCGAGAACACGATCACCGTCGACGAGGGCGAGATCGTCGGCATCGGCGGCCTTCTCGACGACAATGAGCGGCGCACGATCGAGCGCATTCCGCTGCTCGGCGACATCCCGATCATCGGCGAGCTGTTCCGCTCACGCGGGCGGGCGCGGCAGAAGACCAACCTGATGATCTTCATCCGCCCGACCATCCTTCGCTCGGCGGCGGACGCTCGGGCGATCGCGGCGCGGCGCTACGATTATGTCCGCGACCAGCAGCTCGCGATCAACCCGACCCGCGAGCCGACCATCGACGAGCTGGTGCGCGACTATCTCGGCACCGTCCCGCCGACCGCTCCGCCCGAGCTGACGCCGACCGACATCGTCGTCGATCCGCGGCTTCTGCCCAATGTCGGCGGACCGGAGTCCGCGCCGGCAGCGCAGCCCACGCCGGTCCAGGCCGAAGTCCCCATGCCGACCGACGCGCCGCGGAGGCGGGAGCCGCGGCGGTGACCGCGCCCGAAGAGGATGCCGTCCTCGCGCCGGCGCGCATTCCCTACGCCTTCGCGCGGCGTCATGGCGTCGTCCTCGCCGGCGGCGATAACAGCAAGCCGACCGTCGCGATGCGCGAGGGCGCCGACCCGCAGGCGCTGGTCGAGCTTCGCCGCTGGCTGGCGCGGCCGTTCGCTCTGGAGTTCGTCGCGGCCGACGCCTTCGACCGGCTGCTTTCCGACCACTATGCGATGAGCGGCGAGGCGGCCGCGGCCAATGCCGGCGATCTCGGCATCGGCGAGGATCTCGGCCATCTCGCCAGCGACATTTCCGCCGAGGATCTGCTCGACACCTCGGACGACGCGCCCGCCATCCGGCTGATCAACGGCCTCCTCGCCGACGCGGCTCGGCAGGGGGCGAGCGACATCCATATCGAGCCCTACGAGACCGGCATGGTCGTGCGCATGCGCATGGACGGCGTGCTTCGCGAGGTGCTGCGCATGCCGGCCCACGTGGCTCCGGTGGTGGTGAGCCGCATCAAGGTGATGGCGCGGCTCGACATCGCCGAGCGGCGGCTTCCGCAGGACGGGCGCATCGGGCTGACGCTCGGCGGCAAGCTCATCGACGTCCGCGTGTCGACGCTTCCGAGCCGGGCGGGCGAGCGGGTGGTCCTGCGCATTCTCGACAAGGACAATGCCGGGATCGACCTCGAGATGCTCGGCATGACCCCGAATATCGAGGCGTCCTATCGCGAGGCGCTCGGCGAGCCGAACGGAATCGTCCTGGTCACCGGCCCGACGGGTTCGGGCAAGACGACGACGCTCTATGCGGGGTTGAAGCTGCTCAACGACGGAAGCCGCAACATCCTCACAGTCGAGGACCCGGTTGAATATGCGATGGACGGGGTCGGGCAGACCCAGATCAACCCGCAGGTCGGCCTGTCCTTCGCGACCGGGCTTCGAGCGATCCTTCGCCAGGACCCGGACACGGTGATGGTCGGCGAGATCCGCGACCGCGAAACCGCGGAGATCGCGGTGCAGGCGGCGCTGACCGGCCACCTGGTGCTGTCGACCGTCCACACCAATGACGCGGTCGGAGCGATCACGCGGCTTCGCGACATGCGGGTCGAGCCGTTCCTGATCGCCTCGACGGTGCGGATGGTGATCGCCCAGCGGCTGGTGCGGCGGCTGTGCCCGGCGTGCCGGCAGCCGGCGCAGGCGGCGGGATCGCTGGCGGATTCCCTCGGCATTCCGGCGGGCACGCCGATCCATGAGGCGAAGGGCTGCGCGGAGTGCGGCCAGACCGGCTATAAGGGGCGGATCGGCCTGTTCGAGGCGGTGAAGGTGGACGAGACGATCCGGCGTCTGGTCAACGCGGGCGGCGACGAGGCCGAGATCGCGGCGCATGCCTTCCGGAGCACGCCGAATTTGAGCGCCGCGGCGCGACGGCTGGTGCTCGACGGTGCGACCACCGCTGAGGAAGCGGTGCGCGTGTCGCGTCACGAGGGCGGCAATGCCTGATTACGCCTATCTCGGGGTGGACCCGGCCGGGCGCGAGCGGCGCGGGCGGGTCCATGCCGACAGCCCGGAGCTCGCCAAGGCGCAGCTTGCCGCGCGCCGGCTCTATGTGGTCAAGGTCGAGCCGGCGGCGACCGGCGACGCTGCGCCGCCCTTGCTGTCGCGCGGGCTCATCCAGCGCAAGAAGCTGACCAACAAGCAGCTCACCCTGTTCACCCGCCAACTGGCGACGCTCATCCAGGTGTCGCCGCTCGAGGAGGCGCTGCGCACCGTGTCGCGCCAGTCGGAGCGGGAGGAAGTGCGCACGATCCTCGGCAACGTCCATTCGGGCGTGCTCGAGGGCCGGCGGCTCGCCCACGCGATGGCGCGCGAGCCGAAGAGCTTCCCGCCGCTCTATCGGGCGATGGTCGCCGCGGGCGAAAGCTCGGGTACGCTGCCGCCGATCCTCGAGCGGCTCGCGTCCCTGCTCGAGCGGCAGGCGCAGGTGCGCGGCAAGATCATCTCGGCGCTCGCCTATCCCGTGGTGCTGAGCTTCGTCGCGGTTTTCGTCGTGTTCGCTCTGATGATCTATGTCGTCCCCAAGGTGGTCGAGCAGTTCCAGGACGTGGGACAGGAGCTGCCCTGGCTGACCCGGGCGGTGATCGGGGTGTCGAATTTCCTTGCGAGCTATTGGTGGCTGCTGCTGATCGGCCTCGCGCTTTCCATCTTCCTGTCGGGCCGGGCGCTTCGCGAAGAGAATATCCGGCTGACCTTCGACCGTTTCCTGCTGCGCCTGCCGCTGCTCGGCCGGCTTCAGCGCGACCTCCACGCGGCTCGGCTCGCACGGACCCTGTCGACGATGATCGCGAGCCGCTTGCCTTTGCTCGAAGGCCTCAGGCTCACCACCCAGACGGTTCACAACCGCGTGCTTCGCCAGGCCTCGGCCGACATCGCCGAAGCGGTGCGCACCGGCGGCAGCCTTTCGGGCGCTTTGAAGCGCGCCGGGGTGTTTCCGCCGTTGCTCGTCTATCTCGCTGCCTCGGGCGAGGCGTCGGGCCGGCTCGACGTAATGCTGGAGCGGGCCGCGGACTATCTGGAACGCGAGTTCGACAGCTTCACCGCCACCGCGCTGGCGCTGCTCGAACCCGCCATCATCATCGTCATGGGCGTGGTCGTGGCTGTGATCGTCCTGTCGATCCTGCTGCCGATCCTCCAGCTCGACACCCTCGCCAGCGGAATGGGCCAAGTATGAAAGCGATCCTGAAGATGCTTCGCCGCAAGAACTCCGACCGTAGGAAGCGCGAGGAGGGTTTCACCCTCGTCGAGATGATGGTGGTGCTGGTGATCATCGGGCTTCTCGCCACGGTGGTGATCATCAACGTGATGCCGGCGACCGACCGGGCGGCGCGGACCCGGGTCCAGGCGGACCTGTCGACGCTGGAGCAGGGGATCGAGATGTATCGCCTGGAGAACATGCGCTATCCGACGACCGAGGAGGGGCTGGCCGCGCTGACGCCGAACTACATCAGGCGGCTGCCCAACGATCCGTGGAATTCGCCCTACGTCTACGTCGCGCCCGGGGCGAACGGGGCGCCGTTCCAGATCGCCTCACTGGGCGCCGACAAGCGCGAAGGCGGCAGCGGCGAGAATGCCGACATCACCAACTGATCGGCGCGTGAGGGGGCGGACAAAGCAATCGTGAGCGTCGAGGACAGCCTTCTGGTCTTTGCCGATGCGGCCGGAGTGCCGCGGCGCTGGCGGCTTCTGTCCGGCGGCGCCGTCGTCGGGCGCGGCGACGAGGTCGCCGAGCTGCCCGAGGCGCGGCCGTGGGTGCGGGTGGTGCTCGCGGTGCCGGGCACCGACGTCACGCTGCACTGGCTGGAGCTGACCGAGAATCTGACGGCGGTGCAGGCCGCGGCGGCGGCGCGGCTGCGCATCGCCGAGGACGCGCCCGAGCCGGTGGGCGACCTCCATGTCGCCGCGGGACGGGCCGAGCGCGGCCTGACCTGCGTCGCGGTCGTGCCGGCCGACCGGATGAGCGGGTGGATCGCGGCGGCAAAGGCGCTCCGGGTCGAGCCGGACATCGTCCTGCCCGCGCCGCTGCTGCTGATGGCGCCGGGCGAGGGGCTGGTGCGCTATGCCGGCGGCCCGGTTCCGGACTATCGCGGCGTCGCCCGCGCGTTCAGCCTGGAGGACGAGCTCGCGTCGGTGCTGGTCGGCGACACCCCGGTGGCCGAGATCGACGATGCGGCGCGCGAGGCGGGATTCGGCCCGGCCCTCGCCTCGCCGCCGATCAACCTTCGACAGGGGGTGTTCGCCAGGCGCCGCGATTGGGCGATCGACTGGCCGCGGGTGCGCCGGATGGCGGCGCTCGCCGCGGTGCTGCTGCTCCTCAGCCTCGCCATCCAGCTCGTCACGATCATGCGCACGACCTTCGCCGCCGACCGGGTCCAGGCCGAGGCGACGGAGCTTCGCCGGGCGACTCGGGGGACGGCACGGCTGGACTATGCGCCGGTCGCCGGCGTGCTGTTCGAGGCGGTGCGCGACACGCCGAACGTGACCCTGACCCAAGTCGTCTACCAGCCCGATGGGTCGTTGCGCGCGAGCCTGCTCGCCGACACGCCCGCCACGATCGATCTGGTGCGCGGGCGGGTCGAGGCACGCGGCCTTTCCGCGGTCGGAGCGCTGCCGACCGATCTCGGCGGGCGAGCCGCGCTCCAGCTGACGATAAGGCGGCCCTGAATGGCGAAAGTGGCGATCCCGACGCGGCCGGCCTGGTGGGAGGCGCGAAGCGCCCGCGAGAAAAGGCTGCTGTTGGTCATGGCGGCGCTGCTCGCATTGCTGCTGGTCTGGCTGCTCATCATCAGGCCATTGAACGACGCCCGCGCCAATGCAGAGCAAAGGCTCGACGCGGCGGTGGCGGAGCTCGGCAAGGCGCGCGCGGACGCGGCGGCGCTGCGTCAGCTCGGCGCACGACCGGCCGGCGCCCAGCCGGTGCCGAGGCCGCTCGACGGCTTCCTCATGCAGGCGGGCGGCGAGGCGGGGTTCGGCAACTTGAACGTCATCGCCGACGGCGCCGCGCGGGCGACGATTAGCGTGGCGAGCGCTCGGCCCCAGGCGTTCTTCGGCTGGCTTTCGCAGCTCGAGCGGCGCGGAGTGGTTGTCGAGAGCATGAGCGCGCGGGTGAATGCCGACCAGACCATCGCCGTCGAGGCGGTGCTTCGCGCGGGGGACAGCTGAATGCGCTTTCGACTTCCCATTGGGCGCACCCTGTTCTTCCTCGCCGCCTTCCTGGTGGCCTTGCTCGCGCTGCTGCCGATGCGCCTCGGAATCGACTGGCTCGGGCTCTCAACCCGCGGCCTCGCGGCGCGCGAGGTCGCCGGGAGTATCTGGTTCGGGTCGCTGAAGGAGGCGCAATATGGCAGCGTCGGCATAGGCGACGTCCATGCCGGGCTGCGTGGCCTGCCCCTGCTGCTCGGCCGCGCACGGGTGGCGATGGAGCGCGACTCCGGCACGCCCGCCGACGCCTTCGACGGGGCGGCGACCGTGACCCGGCGCGGCTTCGGCTTCGACGATGTCGACGGCCGCCTCCAGCTCGCCGGCGCGCTCGGGCCGTTGCCGCTGACCCAGGTCGATCTCGGCGACGTCAGCGTGCATTTCGCCGACGGCCAGTGCCAGCGCGCGTCGGGAACCGTGCGCGCCGCGGTCGCCGGCGACATCGCCGGGATCTCGCTGCCAGGAGGGCTCACCGGTATTGCGCGCTGCGACGCCGGCGCGCTGCTGCTGCCCCTGGTCAGCCAGGCGGGGAGCGAGACGCTCAACCTCAGGCTGTTCGGCGACGGCCGCTACGAGGCGCAGATAGTCATGCGCGGGGCCGATCCGACGCTCGCGCCGCGCTTCGCCGCCGCCGGATTTGCGGTGACTCCTGCCGGATATGCGCTGACCGTCGGCGGCGAGCTCTGACGAAGGATCATTAGCGGCTGATCTGCGTTAACCGGCCCACATATACACTGCTGTGCGAGCGGGCGGGCTTTCGCCGGCATTCCGAAAGGAGGCCGGGATGAAACGGAGGCCATTGTGAAATCGATTCTTTTCGGCGCGACTGCGCTGCTTCTCAGCGGCTCGGCGATGGCCGCGTCGGCTCCCACCGTCGCGACTTACAATATGGGCACCTATTCCTGGACGGCCGCGCCGCAGCTCGCCCAGGCGGCGTGGACCGGCGCGATGACTTATGACGAGGCGGCGGCGTGGACGGCGGACAAGCCGATGGCGCTGACCGACGCCCAGATCGCGGAGAAGGAGGCGTGGGTCGCCGCCAATCCGATGGCGGCGTCAACCGATGTCGCGGCCAAGCTGGACAACAAGCCAATGGAGAGCGCCGACGGCCAGGGCGGCCCATATGAGCCGGTGGCCAACGCCAACATGAGCTCGTGGCCGGCCTGCGATCCGGGCCCGGGCGACGACCGCTGCATCCAGCTCTACGAGCCGGGCGTGCGCGGCGCCTATGCGCAATGGTCCGCGGGCCGCGAGCGCATGGCGATGGGCGGACCCTATGAGCCGGTGACGTCCGACAAGGCTGCAGTCGGCGCCGAGCCGACGACCGAGCCGACCGGCGTCCGTGTCGCCAAGGCGGATATGGCGATGGACCATGCCAATATGGTCAGCGACACGCGCACCGCCGAGGAGATGCAGAACGCGTCTGTCTACGGAAAGGTCGACGAGACCCATACCGGCGTCGGCGGCCCGCTCGAGGAGGTCCGCGACTATCCGCGCTGCCGCAGCCGCAGCGACGACCGCTGCCAGCAGGGCAGCTGAGGCGCTAGCCTAGTCCGAAGGCGTCGGCGGGGTTTCGGCCTTGTCGGCGGCTTCGTCCTTGGCGGACAGCCATTCCTTGAGCTTGTCGATGCTGCGCTCCATCGCCGAGATGACGCAGCGGATTCGCTCGGGGTCCTCGTCGGCGAGCGCGATGTCGGACAGCCACCAGGTCTGCGACAGCCATTCGCTGCCGTCCTCGCGGTCGCGCACATTCATGGACAGATAGGCCTCGTCGGCCGGGACCAGTTCGGCGCCTTCATATTCGAGGCCGTGCAGCGCCACGCGGGCAGCCCGGATGTCATCGCCGCACATGGCACGCGCGGCCTTGAGCAGCGGCGCGACCTGGTGCCATTCGAGCTTGGTCTGCGACAGCGCCTCGACCGCCGCCGTGACGAGGTGGTGCTGCACGTCATCGTGGAAGTTCGAGCTGGTATAAGGCGGCGGCTGGTCGTCCATCGCATCTCGCTGGCCCGCGCGGCGGGCGAGGTCAAGCGGCGCGCTTGCCGCCGCGCCGCGCGCCAAGCAATGTGACGACAACGGACGCCGCCGCGAAGCGGGCGGCGAGCGACCCGGCGGAAGCCGGCTCAGGCCCGCGCTTGGCCAGGTCGGAAGGCGCCGCGGCGTCCGGCGCGGGCTCGGGATCGGCCGCTGCGGGAGCGGCGGCGACGTCCTGCTCCAGCACCGCGTTCAGCTCGGCGCCCAGAAGCACGATATAGGCGCTGAGATAGAGCCAGGTGAGGAACACGATCACCGCGCCGAGCGAGCCGTAGGTCGCGTTGTAATTGCCGAAATTGGACACGTAGAAGCCGAAGCCCAGGGTCGCGGCCAGCCACACGATCGTCGCCAGGATCGAGCCGGGTGTGATCCAGCGCCACTTGGCGTTCGGCCGGTCGGGGCCGTAGCGGTAGACCACCGCGAGCAGGCCGATCACCGTGGCCGCCGCCAGCGCGAAGCTCAGTGCCTGGACCAGGAATTGGCCGACGCCGCCCATGTCGGGGAGCAGCTCCTCAACCAGCGCCATCGCCGAGAAAGCGAGGATGGCGAGCAGCATCACAACCACCGCGCCGGCGACCATCGCGATCGCCATCAGCGTGCGGGTCACGAAGCCGCGCGTCTCCTCCGTGTCATAGGCGATGTTGAGCGCCGTCATCACCGAGGTCGCGCCCTTGCTTGCGCCGTAGAGGGCGATGGCGAGGGCGAGGACCAGCGCGAAGCCGGTCTTGGTTCCGGCGCTCTCGGTCATGTTCTGGAGCTGGTCGCCGATGATCGCGGCGCTGTCGCGCGGCATGACGCTGGTCAGCGTGGTCATATGCTGAACGACCGACGACGGCTCGGCGACGAGGCCGTAGGTGAGCACAAGGGCGGTGAGCAGCGGCACCAGCGCCGCGAACGCGTAGAAGGCGACCGCCGCGCCGAGCATCTCGAGATGATCCTTGCCCGATTCCGTCCAGGCGCGCTTCAGCACCTGCCACCAGCCTTGCGCTGGGATGTCGGTCGGTTTTCGCGCCCGATGCGCCATGCTCGCTCCTCGCTGCTGCCGGAGCGATAAGCGTAAGGAAGGCGAGGGGTTCCCATCTCCTGTCATTCCCGCGAAAGCGGGAATCCAGCTGCCCTTGCGGCGCCGGAGAAGAAGCTGGATCCCCGCTTCCGCGGGGATGACAGAGGGGTTAGCTTGACGAAATGACCGGCGCGGACTGGACCTTTTCGATCGACCGCGGCGGCACCTTCACCGACATCGTCGCGCTCGGCCCGGACGGACGGCGGCACGTGCGCAAGCTGCTGTCGGACAATCCCGGCCAATATGACGACGCCGCCACCGCGGGCATCCGGGCGATTCTCGCGGAGCATTGCGGCGGCCGCGCCGCGACGGTGAAGATGGGCACGACGGTCGCGACGAACGCGCTGCTCGAGCGCAAGGGCGAGCGGGTTGCGCTGGCGATCACCGCCGGCTTCGGCGACGCTCTGCGCATCGGCTACCAGTCGCGGCCCGACATCTTCGCGCGTAAGATCGTGCTTCCGGAGCCGCTCTACAGCCATGTGATCGAGGTCGACGAGCGCGTAACGGCGGACGGCGAAGTGCTTCGCCCGCTCGATCTCGCGGCGGCGGAGGCAGGGCTGCAGGCGGCCGTCGACGAGGGCTATCGCGCCCTGGCGATCGTGCTGGTGCATGGCTGGCGCTGGACCGCTCACGAGGCGGCGCTGGCCGAGGCGGCGCGGCGGATCGGCTTCACCCAGGTCTCGGCGAGCCACGAGGTCGAGCCGCTGATCAAGCTGGTCGGTCGCGGCGACACCAGCGTGGTCGACGCCTATCTGTCGCCGGTGCTGCGCCGCTATGTCGATCGCGTGGTGGCCGGCATCGGTTCGGGACCGCGCCTGTTCTTCATGCAGTCGAATGGCGGCCTCACCGACGCCGCCGCCTTCCGCGGCAAGGATGCGATCCTGTCGGGGCCGGCAGGCGGCATCGTCGGAATGGCGCGGACAGCCGAGGAAGCGGGCTTCGGCCATGTCATCGGCTTCGACATGGGCGGCACCTCGACCGACGTGTCGCATTTCGCCGGCACCTACGAGCGGACCAGCGAGCGGGCGGTGGCGGGCGTCCGGGTGCGCGCGCCGATGCTCGAGATCCACACCGTCGCGGCGGGCGGCGGCTCGGTCTGCCACTATGACGGCAGCCGCTTCCGGGTCGGACCGGACAGCGCCGGAGCGGTGCCGGGCCCGGCCTGCTACCGGCGCGGCGGGCCGCTCACCATCACCGACTGCAACGTCGTGCTCGGCAAGATCCGGCCGGAGCATTTCCCCGCGGTGTTCGGACCGGGCGGCGACGCGCTGATCGACGCGGAGGCTTCGCTGGCGCGGGTGAACGAGATCGCCGGGCCCGCCGGGATGGAGCCGCGCGCGGTGGCGGAGGGCTTCGTGCGAATCGCGGTCGACAACATGGCCAATGCGATCAAGCAGATCTCGATCGCCCGCGGTCACGACGTCACCCGCTACACCCTGCAATGCTTCGGCGGCGCGGGCGGCCAGCATGCCTGCCTCGTCGCGGACGCGCTCGGGATAGAGCGGGTGATGATCCATCCGCTCGCCGGAGTGCTCAGCGCCTACGGCATGGGTCTGGCGGACATGGTCGAGCTGAGGCAGCGCACCGTCGCCGGCGCGGCGCTGGAGACCGTGCTCGGCGAGTTGGAAAGCGAGGCCGTGGCGGCGCTCCAGGCGCAAGGTGTCGAGGCGCCCGAGGTCCGGCGCCGCGCCGCGCTTCGCTACGAGGGCAGCGACACCGCGCTGGAGGTGCCGGTCGGGGAGGGCATGGAAGCGGATTTCGTTGAGGCGCACCGCACCCGCTTCGGTTTCGTCTCCGACGCTCCGGTGGTGGTCGAGACGGCGATCGTCGAAGTCGTTGGGAAGGGTGAGCACTCATCCTCCCTGTCGCGAAGCGATGGGGAGGGGGACCATGCGCAGCATGGTGGAGGGGCTGTTCGAGACCCGCGCCAACGCCCCTCCACCGCCTTCGGCGGTCCCCCTCCCCATGAGGCTTCGCCTCACAGGGAGGATGAAGTGCTGCAGCGGGATGCGCTCTCCCCCGGCGCCGTCATCTCCGGCCCCGCAATCATCATCGATCAGGCCGCGACCACCGTGATCGAGCCCGGCTGGCAGGCCGAGGTCGATGCGCACGCCAACCTCATCCTCACCCGCGCGGTGCCGCGCGAGAGCGCGCCGGCGATGGGGACGGAGGTCGACCCCGTCACCCTCGAGGTGATGGGCAACCTCTTCATGGCGATCGCCGAGGAGATGGGCGTCGCGCTGATGAACACCGCCTCGTCGGTGAACATCAAGGAGCGGCTCGATTTCTCCTGCGCGATCTTCGACCGCGGCGGCGCCCTGATCGCCAACGCGCCGCACATCCCGGTCCATCTCGGATCGATGGGCGACAGCATCCGGACGATCATCGAGGCGCGCGGTGATCGGCGCGACGGGCGCGGCATGAAGCCGGGCGACGTCTATGTCCTCAACGCGCCCTATCGCGGCGGCACGCATTTGCCCGACATCACCGTGATCATGCCGGTGTTCGCCGACGAGGGCGACGCGGAGCCCGCCTGGTTCGTCGCCGCGCGCGGCCATCATGCCGATATCGGCGGGATCAAGCCGGGGTCGATGCCGCCGAACAGCCGCGACGTGCACGAAGAAGGCGTGCTGATCGACAATATGCTGCTGGTGGATGCCGGCCGATTCCTCGAAGCAGAGATGCGGGCCTTGCTCGCGGAAGGCCGCTGGCCGGCGCGCAACCCCGACCGCAACATCTCCGACCTCAAGGCCCAGATCGCCGCCTGCGCGCGCGGCGCGAGCGAGCTGAGGCGCATCGCCGCGGAGAAGGGGCGGGCGTTCGTCGACGCCTATATGGGCCACGTCATGGCCAATGCCGAGGAGGCGGTGCGGCGGCTGATCGGCACTCTGAAGGACGGCCGCTTTGCTTACGAGATGGACAACGGCGCGGTGGTTTCCGTGACGGTCACCGTGGACCGCGAGGCGCGCTCGGCGGTGGTCGATTTCGCCGGGACGAGCGGCCAGCTGCCGGACAATTTCAACGCGCCTTATTCGATCTGCCGCGCCGCGACGCTCTACGTGTTCCGAACCCTCGTCGACGACTCGATCCCCATGAACGACGGGTGCATGCGGCCGATCGAGCTTCGCGTCCCGGAAGGCTCGATGCTCAACCCGCATTATCCGGCCGCGGTGGTGGCGGGGAATGTCGAGACCAGCCAAGTCGTCACCGACTGCCTGTTCGCCGCGGTCGGAGCGCTGGCGCCGAGCCAGGGGACGATGAACAACTTCACCTTCGGCAACGCGGCCCACCAATATTACGAGACGATCGCCGGCGGTTCCGGCGCCGGCCCGGGCTTCGACGGTGCGAGCGCGGTGCAGACCCACATGACCAACAGCCGCCTCACCGACCCCGAGATATTGGAGACGAGGCTGCCGGTGCTTCTCGAGAAATTCGCGATCCGGCGCGGGTCGGGGGGCGCGGGCGCGAGCCGCGGCGGCGACGGGGTCGAGCGCGTGGTGCGCTTCCTGGAGCCCATGACGGCGAACATATTGTCCAACCGCCGCCGCGTCGCGCCGAAGGGGCTGATGGGCGGAAGCGACGCCGCGGCCGGGATCAACAAGGTGGTGCGGGCGGACGGAAGCGAGGAAATGCTGACTGCGACCGCCTCCGCCGAAATGGCCGAGGGCGACGCTTTCGTCATCCTGACGCCAGGGGGAGGGGGATATGGTGAGGGGTAAGATCCTCCCTGCCGCGAAGCGGTGGGGAGGGGGACCATGCGAAGCATGGTGGAGGGGCTGTTCGAGCCTCGCGCCGAAGCCCCTCCACCGCCTGCGGCGGTCCCCCTCCCCATGCAGCTTCGCTGCACAGGGAGGAACTTAATGCTGGAATATTTCCCGCTCCTCGGCATTCTGATCGTCGTCGTCGGCTTCGCTCTGAAGCTCAATCCGATGATCGTGGTGACGGTGTCGGCGCTCGCGACCGGGCTGCTCGCCGGCATGGACCTGCGCGAGGTCATCGAGACGCTCGGCAAGGCGTTCAACGACAACCGAATCATCGCGATCGTGTGGATCGTGCTGCCGGTGATCGGGCTGCTCGAGCGCTATGGCCTCCAGCAAAGGGCACGGGCACTGATCGCCGGCTTCCGCAACGCCACCGTCGGGCGGCTGCTGATCCTCTACCTCATCTACCGCCAGATCACCGCGGCGATCGGCCTCCATTCGACCGCCGGCCACCCGCAGACGGTGCGGCCTTTGGTCGCGCCGATGGCGCTGGCCGCCGCGGAGAAGCAGGGGCCGGTCGACGAGGCCCGCGAGGAGAAGGTCAAGGCCTATGCCGCCGCGACCGACAATGTCGGCCTGTTCTTCGGCGAGGACATCTTCTTCGCGATCGGCTCGATCGTGCTTATCCAGGCGACCCTGGCGACCTACGGGATCGAGCTGACCCCGCTTCAGCTGGCCTTGTGGGCGATCCCGACCGCGGTGGCGGCGTTCGTCATCCATGGTTCCCGGCTGCTGTGGCTGGATCGGCGGTTCAAATTCTCCCCGTCGCGGAGCGATGGGGAGGGGGACCATGCGAAGCATGGTGGAGGGGCCATCCCCGCGCCGAGCCCCTCCACCGCCTTCGGCGGTCCCCCTCCCCATGAGCCTTCGGCTCACAGGGAGGATCCCAAATGATCACCATGCAGTGGATCTACACCCTGGTCGGCGTCATGTTCGCGGCGTTCGCGCTGCTGAGCGCCCTCGACCGCAGCAACGGCAAGCGCTTCGGCAACGCCGCTTTCTGGGGGCTGATGGCGCTGAGCCTGCTCGCCGGCTCATGGCTCGGCGACTTCGCCAACGGCCTGCTCGTGCTCGGCCTCGCGGGTCTCGCCGGCTTCGGCTTCATCGGCCGCTCCAACCCGCCGACCACCAGCGACGAGGAGCGCGCCGCCTGGTCCGATCGGCTCGGCAACAAGCTGTTCCTGCCGGCGCTGATCATCCCGGTGACCGCCATCGTCGGGACCTTGCTCTACACCTATACGCCGCTGAAGGACGCCGGCCACTTCGAGGCCAAGCGCGAGACCTACATGTTCCTGGTCATCGGCGTCCTCCTCGCGCTTGCCGTCATTTTCGCCTGGCTGAGGCCGCCCGCCTCGGCGCCTTTGCAGGAAGGCAGGCGCCTCATCGACGCGATCGGCTGGGCGGCGGTGCTGCCGCAGATGCTGGCCGCGCTCGGCGTGGTGTTCGCGGCGGCCGGCGTCGGCGAGATCATCGGCGGCGCCACCCGCGCGGCGATCCCGGAAGGCAGCATCTTCCTTACCGTCGCGGTGTTCGGCATCGGCATGGCCCTGTTCACGATGATCATGGGCAACGCCTTCGCCGCCTTCCCGGTGATGGTGGCGGCGATCGGCGTGCCCTTGCTCATCCAGACCTATGGCGGCGATGCCGCGGTGGTCGGCGCGATCGGCATGCTCGCCGGCTTCTGCGGGACGCTGATGACCCCGATGGCGGCCAACTTCAACATCGTGCCGGCGGCGCTTCTGGAGCTCAAGGACCGCAACGGGGTGATCAAGGCGCAGATCGGCACCGCGCTTCCGCTTCTCGCCGTCAACATCCTCTTCATCTGGTGGTTTGCCTTCTAAGTCCTCCCCGGAACGGGGAGGTGGCAGGCCGAAGGCCTGACGGAGGGGCTACGCTGACGTTCGTGCCAGCCCCTCCACCACCGCCCTCGGCGGCGGTCCCCCTCCCCGTGCCGGGGAGGATTTGATAGGCGCACACCATGACCCACGAACTCACCCTCGCCGCCGCAGAGCGGTTCGCCGAGGCAGCGCTCGGCCACGTCACCCGCGAATATCCGCACAAGCTCGACCATGTCATGGACGGCCCGGAGGACGTGCGCGGGCCGCGCGATCTCCACCCGATCTTCTTCGGAAGCTTCGACTGGCACAGCTGCGTCCACGGCTACTGGCTGCTGATGCGTCTTCGCCGGCTGTTCCCCGACATGGCCCAGGCGCGCCGCATCGACGGCCTGTTCGAGGAGATGCTGACCGAGGACAATGTCGCCGGCGAGCTCGCCTATCTCGACCGCGCTTATTCCGGCGGCTTCGAGCGGCCCTATGGCTGGGCGTGGCTGATCGCGCTTCACCGCGAGGCGCAGGAGCGGCCGGACATGCCTTATGCGGACATCCTGCAACCGCTCGCCCGCGCCTTCGCCGACCGCTTCCTCACCTATCTGCCCAAGCTGACCTACCCGATCCGCGTCGGCGCCCATTACAACACCGCCTTCGCACTGATCCTCGCGCTGGCTTGGGCGGAGACGAACGATGCCGATCTCGCCGCTTTGGTCCGCGCCCGCGCCTCCGATTATTATTCAGGCGACCGCGACTGCTCCGGCTGGGAGCCGGGGGGCGACGAATTCCTCTCGGCGGCGATGGTCGAGGCTCTGCTGATGCGCCAGGTCCTCGGCGAGGCCGAGTTCGCCGGCTGGTTCGATGCCTTCCTTCCGCGGCTCGCGGAGGGCGAGCCGGCGAGCCTGTTCACGCCGGCCTTCGTCTCCGACCGAAGCGACGGCAAGATCGCCCATCTCGACGGCTTCAACCTGACCCGCGCCTGGTGCTGGCGCGGAATCGCCGACCGGCTCGAGCCGCATCTCGCCGACCGTGCGCGCGCGACGGCCGAGGCGCATCTCGAGGCGAGCCTGCCCTATGTCACCGGCGATTATATGGGCGAGCATTGGCTGGCCACCTTCGCCCTGCTCGCGCTGGAGCAACCCGCCTGATCCCATGCCACCTGTCGGCATGGTTTACAAAACCCTAACGAGGGATTCCAGAAAACCGCGGAAATCCGCCATTGGCCCGGCTCTTGCTCTGGTGCGGGCATGTTGAAGAAGATCGGCCGCCTGTTCGTCATCAAGACCCGCTTCGAGGCCTGCGCGGTCATCTACGCGCTCGCGGTCGGGGCGATGACCCGCGGCATGCAATATCTCGAAATCTATCCCGGACTGCCCGGCTACCTGTTCGTCGCCGCGGCCGTTGGCGTGGTGTTCATGGCCGGCGCCAAGCTGATGGAGGCGACCCGCCCCGACGCCGGCCACCGTCGCCGCAAGGAAGATTTCGACCAGTTCGGAACGGCGATCCGCGCTCGCTGAGCGCGCCGCACGGCGCAGCTCACCTCCCTTTAAGTCATCCCCGCGACATCCCGCTTCCGCGGGAATGACGGGCGCCTTCCATAAGTTGGTGTAAATTCCCAACAGGTGGCGACGCGTCGAGCCGCCAATTCCAGCCTCACAGTCAAAAACCGCGATTTTCCGCGGCCCTCCGCGTTTGGCACGCCTCCTGCAAAGTTCCTGGCGTCGCAATGGTGCGACAGGAATTTGGGAGAATGAACGTGAACATCCGCTCTGAGAACATCCGGCGCAAGTCCGCTTCCGCGGCCGCCGCCCTGGTCGTTTCGGCCTTCTTCATCAGCGCCGCGGTCGGTCCGGCGATCTCGACCTCCACCATCCAGACCGCGTCGACCCAGTCGGTG
This sequence comes from Sphingosinicella sp. YJ22, assembly GCF_011320075.1. Classification (GTDB taxonomy): domain Bacteria; phylum Pseudomonadota; class Alphaproteobacteria; order Sphingomonadales; family Sphingomonadaceae; genus Allosphingosinicella. The sequence continues at coordinate 60,978 of NZ_JAANPA010000001.1, forward strand.
GTTCGCGCCGCGTAACGGCGGCGCCGACCATCCAGACCACCCAGGAGTTTGTACGAATGAGCATCTTTTCCAGGGCCCGCGACATCATCGCCGCCAACGTCACCGATCTCATCGATCGTGCCGACGACCCGGCGAAGACGATCCGGGTGATCATCATGGAAATGGAAGAGACGCTCGTCGAAGTTCGCGCCGCTGCCGCGCGCTCCATTGCCGACAGCAAGGAGAAGCAGCGCCAGGTCGCGGTCATCGGCAATTTGCAGGCGAGCTGGACCGACCGCGCCGAGCTCGCGCTGGAGAAGGACCGCGAGGACCTCGCGCGCGCCGCTCTGGTCGAGAAGGAGAAGCTCGCCGGCATGGCCGATGAGCTGAACGAGGAGATGGCGGCGATCACCGCAACCCTGAAGGCGGCGGAAACGGACATTGCCAAGCTCGAGGCGAAGCTCCGCGAGGCGCGCAGCCGCCAGGCGGCAATCGCCAGCCGGATGGAGAGTGCCCAGCACCGCGTGCGGATGCGGGAAATGTATGCCGGGCAGCGCACCGAAGCGGCTTTCGCCAGCTTCGACCTGCTCGAGCGGCAGGCTGATTTCGCGGAAGGCCAGGCCGAAGCGCTCGCGCTCGCCGCCCCGCGCAGCCTGGAGGAAGAGATTGCCGAACTGCGCGTCGCCGAACGGGTCGACGCGGAGCTCGAGGCGATGAAGGCGGCGCGTAAGGCCGCCTGACGGAAGACATAGGGAAACAGGGACCAAGAGGGAGCAATGCAAATGTCTCGCGGGAAATTCAGGCTGAACCGGCACGACGGCAAGATCATGGGCGTGTGCGCCGGCCTGTCGGACCATTTCGACATCGACGTGACGCTGGTGCGGGTGGCCATGGTGCTGGCGCTGATCCTCACATTCCCGGTGGCGGGCTTCGCCTATCTGGTCATGGGCCTCGTCGCCGACCGCGGCGGATACTCGGCCCGCTTCGATGAGGACGGTCGCGCGCCGCGGCTCAGCGCCCAGTCGGTCGCCGAGACCCGCGCCCGGATGCGCGACATCGATGCCCGCATGCAGGCGATCGAGACCCATGTGACCAGCTCGAACGTGATGCTGGCCAAGGAAATTGACGAGCTGCGCTGACGCCGCGGTAGAAGCAGGGAGGCAGGACGATGGTCGAGAGCATGGCGCCGGCGGTCTTCATGGCGGGGTTCGGGTTCGCCGCGGTCGCAGCGACTTTGATGGTGACGTTGCGGATGTGGCAGGGCTGGCTCGACCTCAAGCGCGCCGAGCTCGACCGCCGCGCGCCGCCCCAGGGCGAGGAGCGCGTCGAGATCGCCGAGCTCCGCGCCCGGGTGAAGCAGCTTGAGGCCATCGCCGCCTGCGTCGATCTCTAACGAACTCCCCTCCCGCTCGCGGGAGGGGCCGGGGGTGGGGAGGCCGGTGAACAGTCACAGCCCCCGGTGAAGCTTCCAGGTCACCCCATCCCCAACCCCTCCCGCACGCGGGAGGGGTTTTCTTATGGGATGCGTGTCCGCGTCGTGGCGCCGTCCGCGGCGATCCGCCAGACGTCGCCGAAATCGGGATGGGTGAGCGGGGCGGGGCGGGTGCCGCCCAGCGCGGCGACGATGTCGGGGACGGTGTTGCTGTGGCCGACGATCAGCACCGGCCACGGTCCCTGGCGGACTCGGGCGACGAGGGCAGGGGTGTCGGCGGGGTCGTAGACGACCGGCGTCAACCCGAGCCGCGCGGCGATCGGCGCCGCGGTCTGGCGGGTGCGCTTATAGTCGCTGACATAGATGATCGCCGGCGGCTCGGAAGCGAGCATCGCCGCGAGCCGCTGCGCCGCCGCCTGGCCCTCAGGCAGCAAGTCCGGATCGCGCTGCCCCTCCGGCGTGTGGAGGTGGCGCACCACATGATAGACCGGCTCCGGCGGGGATGGGGCGGCCGGGGTCATGCAGCCGGTCACGGCCAAGACAAGCGACATCAGCAACAGGCGCATCGGCATTACTCCTTTGCCGCGCTTGTCGGTGCACGCGCGCCGCCGCGTCAAGCGTGTCGGCGACGGACGTGATGGGGGTGCAACGTCCTGAAAAATGGATTAGGGGCGCCCCAACATTCGAAGCAACAGGGATGAGGATGTCGAACGATTCCGAGCGCCCCAACCGGCCGGCGCTCTCCCTTCACGTTCCCGAGCCTCCGGCGCGGCCGGGCGAGAAGCCGGACTTCAGCTGGGTCCAGGTGCCGGCGGCGGGCAGCATCCGCCGGCCCGACGTCACCGCGCCCGCGCAGGAGACCCACGAGCATTGCTATTCGCTGGTCCGGGTCATCGACGAGGCCGGCCAGGCGGTCGGCCCGTGGGACCCGCGCCTGTCGCCCGACCTGCTTCGCAAGATGCTCCGCGACATGAACGTCGTCCGCCAGTTCGACGAGCGCATGTTCCGCGCCCAGCGCCAGGGCAAGACCAGCTTCTACATGAAGTCGAAGGGCGAGGAGGCGATCGCGGTGGCCGCGGCTGCGGCGCTCGATTTCGACGACATGTGCTTCCCCACCTACCGCCAGCAGGGGCTGCTCGTCGCGCGCGGCTATCCGCTCGTGGAGATGATGAACCAGATCTACTCCAACAAGGGCGACAAGCTTCAGGGCCGCCAGCTTCCGATCATGTATTCGGACCGCAAGCACGGCTTCTTCTCGATCTCCGGCAACCTCGCGACGCAGGTCCCGCAGGCGGTGGGCTGGGCGATGGCCAGCGCGATCAAGGGCGACAGCCGCATCGCCGCGGCCTGGATCGGCGACGGCTCGACCGCCGAGGGCGACTTCCACGCCGCCTGCACCTTCGCAGGAGTCTATCGCGCCCCGGTGATCCTCAACGTGGTCAACAACCAGTGGGCGATCTCGAGCTTCTCGGGGATCGCCGGCGGCCAGCTCACCACCTTCGCGGCGCGCGCGATCGGCTACGGGATCCCGGGCCTGCGGGTCGACGGCAACGATCCGCTCGCTGTCTATGCCGCGACGCAATGGGCGGCCGACCGCGCCCGCGCCAATCTCGGGCCGACCCTCATTGAGATGTTCACCTACCGCAAGGAAGGCCATTCGACGTCGGACGACCCGACCGGCTACCGGCCCAAGGACGAGCCCGACAATTGGCCGCTCGGCGATCCCATCGAGCGACTCCGCCAGCATTTGACCGTGCTCGGCGAGTGGGATGATGACCGCCAGGCCGCGCTCGATGCGGAGATCGACGGCGAGGTCCGCGGCGCCCAGAAGGAAGCGGAAGCCAACGGCGTTCTGCGCGCCGCCTCGCTCGACTTCCCGCAGGACGTCCGCACCATGTTCGAGGACGTCTATGCCGAGCTTCCCTGGCATCTGAAGGAGCAGCAGGCCGAGATGGTCGCCGAGCTGGAGGCCAAGAAGGCATGACCGTCCGCAACATGATCCAGGCATTGAACGATGCCCACCACGTCATGATGGAGCGCGACGACAATGTCGTCGTGTTGGGCGAGGACGCCGGCTATTTCGGCGGCGTGTTCCGGGTGACCGAGCATCTCCAGAAGAAGTTCGGCACCAGCCGCGTGTTCGACGCGCCGATCAGCGAGAACGGCATCATGGCGACCGCGATCGGAATGGCGACCTATGGCCTGCGCCCGGTCGCCGAGATCCAGTTCGCCGACTACATCTATCCGGGCTTCGACCAGATCGTCTCGGAAGCGGCCAAGATCCGCTACCGCACGGCCGGCGAATGGTTCGTGCCGATGGTGATCCGTAGCCCCTATGGCGGAGGCATCTTCGGCGGCCAGACCCACAGCCAGTCGCCCGAGGCGCTGTTCGCCCATGTCGCGGGCCTCAAGGTGGTGATCCCTTCCAACCCCTATGACGCCAAGGGCCTGCTCATCTCGGCGATCGAGGATGACGATCCCGTCGTCTTCTTCGAGCCCAAGCGCATCTACAACGGCCCGTTCGACGGCTTCTTCGACCGGCCGGTGACGCCTTGGGCCAAGCATCCCGACGCCGAGGTTCCGGACGGCTATTACACCGTCCCGATCGGCAAGGCGCGGGTGGTCAAGGAAGGGCCCGAGCTCACCATCCTCGCCTACGGCACCATGGTCCATGTCGCGCTCGCCGCGGCCGAGGCGGCCGGCATCGACGCGGAGGTCATCGACCTTCGAACCATCGTTCCGGTCGACATCGAGACGATCGAGGAATCGGTGAAGAAGACCGGCCGCTGCGTCGTCGTCCACGAGGCGACCCGGACCAGCGGCTTCGGCGCGGAGCTTGCGGCTCTCGTCCAGGAGCGCTGCTTCTACCATCTCGAGGCTCCGGTGGTCCGCGCGACCGGCTGGGACACGCCTTATCCGCACAGCCTCGAATGGGCCTATTTCCCCGGCCCGATCCGGCTCGGCAACGCATTCAAGAAAGCTCTGGAGGACTGACCGCAACATGGCGCGCTACGAATTCAGGCTGCCCGACATTGGCGAGGGCATTGCCGAGGCCGAGATCGTCGCCTGGCACGTCGCGATCGGCGACGAGGTCAAGGAAGACCAGCAGCTTGCCGACATGATGACCGACAAGGCGACAGTGGAGCTAGAGAGCCCCGTCTCCGGCCGCGTCGTCGAGCTAGCCGGCGAGGTCGGCGACCAGATCCCGATCGGCTCGACCCTGGTCGTGCTCGAGACCGCCGAGGGCGTCGCCGCGGCCGAGGCCCCGGCGGAAGAGATGCCGATGGGCGACGGCGCGACCGAGATCTCGCCGGAGCTGGCCGAGGCCGTGCCGAGTGCGGATGTCGAGCCGGAAGACCGCCGCACCACCGGCGAGCGCCGCACGGGCGCCGACGAACGCCGCGAGGAGGATCGTGGTCAGGAAGACCGCCGCCAGGGCGAATGGCGCGCCGAGCCGCCCGCCAAGGCCGAGCCGAAAGCCGCTGAGGCCAAGGCGCCCGGGAAGGTTCAGGCCTCCCCCGCGGTGCGTGCCCGCGCCCGCGATCTCGGAATCGACCTTTCGCAGGTTCAGTTCTCCGGCGACCGCATCCGCCACGCCGATCTCGACGCCTACCTCATGTACAATGGCGGCGGAGTCCGCTCGGGCGGCGCGCGCCGCCCGGCCAAGGATGAGGACGTCAAGGTCGTCGGCCTGCGCCGTCGCATCGCCGAGAACATGCAGGAGGCCAAGCGCCGCATCCCGCACTTCACTTATGTCGAGGAAGTGAACGTCACCGCGCTGGAGCAGACCCGCGCGATGATGAACCAGGACCGCGGCTCCAACCCGAAGCTCACCATGCTGCCCTTCCTGATCACCGCGATGTGTCGGACCCTTCCGGACTTCCCGATGATCAACGCCCGCTACGACGACGACGCCAACGTCATCCATCGCTCCGGCGCCGTCCATATGGGCATGGCGACCCAGACCGACAGCGGCCTCTCGGTTGCAGTGATCCGCAACGCGGAAGGCCGCGACGTCTGGGGCCTCGCCGCAGAGATCGTGCGTCTGGCTGAAGCCACCCGCACCGGCAAGGCGACGCGCGAGGAATTGTCCGGCTCGACCATCACCATCTCGAGCCTCGGCCCGATGGGCGGCGTGGTCTCGACCCCGGTGATCAACCGGCCTGAGGTCGCGATCATCGCGGTCAACAAGGTCAAGGAGACTCCGATCGTCGAATCCGGCCAGATCAAGGTCGCCAAGATGATGAACCTGTCGATCAGCTGCGACCACCGCGTCGTCGACGGCTGGGACGCGGCGAGCTTCATGCAGGAGCTGAAGAAGATTCTGGAAGCGCCGCTTCGACTGTTGGCCTAGGCTGCTCCTCCGAAAAGGAGGAGGGGGTCATGCGCAAGACGGTCCTGGCGCTTGTCGCCGCGAGCTTCGCCGGCGTCGCCGCCGCTCAGCCGCCGCGCGAGCTTCCGAGCGACGACGGCTATGGCAGCGAGCTTCCCGAAGGCGCCGCCAATCTCGACTTCATCCTGGTCAACCGCACCGGCGAGACGATCACCGCGGTCAGCATCAGGCCTTCGGGCGAGGACTCGCCGTGGAGCGCCGACATCCTCGTCCAGCGCGTGGTGCCGTCGGGCGAGCGCGCCGCCGTCTCCTACACCCGCGACATCGAGCTGTGCCGCTGGGACGTCCGGGCCACCTACGCCAACGGCGACCGCCGCACCTGGCCGTTGATCAACCTCTGCCGAACGGTGCGGGTCGAACTGAGATAGTGCCTCCCCAAGCGCATGCGCTTGGGGAGGGGGACCATCCGCAAAGCGGATGGTGGAGGGGTAGTTAGCCCGAACACGCCTCCACGATTCCGGCGATCGCCTCTGCCGGATCCGAAAGCACCGCTGCTGCAGGCACGCGCATGGTCCGAAGCCCGAGCTGCGCTACCTGCCAGTCGCGCCGCTCATCCCGCGTCGCGCGCTCGCCGCGATCATGCGCCTCGCCGTCCACCTCGATGACCAGCTTGGCGGCGGGACAGTAGAAATCGGCGATGAAGCCCAGGATCGGGTGCTGGCGCCGGAATTTGTAGCCGCCGGGTCGCTTCCGCAACTCCTCCCAGAGCAGGCCTTCCGGCAGGCTCATGGTCCGGCGCAGCTCACGGGCTTTGATGATCGTCGGATTACCGGTCCTTTTCATCATCTTCCTCCCTTTTACCCCTCCACCATCCTGCGGATGGTCCCCCTCCCCATGCCGTCGGCATGGGGAGGAACTTCTAGAGCAACCGCAGCTGAGGCCCCTGGGGCGGCTCGAACAGGTCGGTGCGCAGGGGGCGCTTGTCCTTGGGAAAGCCGTGCTTCTTCGCGGCGATCTCGAAGCGGGTTCGGAGAAGCTCGGCCCAGGCGCCCTGGCCGCGCATTCGGCTGAACCAGTTGGGATCGTTGTCCTTGCCGCCGCGCATCGCCTGGATCGTCGCCATCACCTTGCGGGCGCGGTCGGGATAATGTTCGTCGAGCCAGGCGCGGAACAGCGGCGCGACTTCATGCGGCAGGCGCACCGGCAGGTAGAAAACCCCGCTCGCTCCGGCCTCGGCGGCGGCCTCGACGATGGCCTCGAGCTCATGGTCGGTGACCTGCGGCACCACCGGAGCGATCGCGACGGTGCACGGCACGCCCGCGTCGACCAGCTTGCGGACCGCCGCCAGCCGCTTGCGCGCCGCGGGGGCGCGGGGTTCCAGAGTCCGCGAGATGTCCGGACTCAGCGAGGTCACCGACAGCGCCACGTTCGCCATGCGCTGCTTCGCCATGGCTGAGATGATGTCGACGTCGCGAAGCACCCGGTCCGACTTGGTGGTGATGGTGAAGGCGTGGCGAGTCTCTGCAAGCACTTCGAGCACCGACCGCGTGATCCGCCACTTGCCTTCGATCGGCTGATAGGGATCGGTGTTGGTTCCGAGCGCCATCGGCCGGCACACATAGCCGGGCTTGCCGAGCTCGTTGCGCAGAAGCGCCGCGGCGTTGGGCTTGGCGTAGAGCTTCGTCTCGAAATCGAGCCCCGGCGACAAATCGTGGAAGGCGTGGGTCGGCCGCGCGAAGCAATAGATGCAGCCATGCTCGCAGCCGCGATACGGGTTGATCGAGCGGTCGAAGCCGATGTCGGGCGACTGGTTGCGTGCAATGATGGTGCGCGGGTGCTCGACCGTCACCGTCGTGCGCAGCGGCGGCGGCCCGCCGTCCAGCTCCTCGCGCGCGTCGAGCCAGTCGCCGTCGGCCTCGCGCGCGTTGAGGTTGAACCGCGTCGGCGTCCGGTTCTCCGGTGCGCCGCGGCCGGCGCGCAAGTCGGGGCGGGGGACATGGGCGGACATGCGGCCAGTGTACGATCGGAACAGAAGAAGAACAAGCGTTGAGATGTTGCCCCTCGGCGGTGTCGCTGCCATGGGCAGGCGCGGGTGGGTGTGAGGAGTTTTTGTCCGATGCGTTGCGCCTGGTTGCTTCCCCTCGCTCTCGCCGCCTGCGCGCCCACGGTGGCGCCGGTCCCAGCTCCGGCCCCGAGTGTCGCCGATCGCGCCGTGCGCTGGCACGGTCAGGTCTCGGTGCTGGCGAGCGATGCGATGGAGGGCCGCGCCGCCGGCACGCCCGGCCATGAGCGCGCCGCCGCCTATGTCGCCGACGAGATGCAGCGCCTCGGCCTCGGGCCTGCCGGCACCCAGGGCTATCTCCAGCCGATCGCCTTCACCGAGCAGCGCACCGATTATGCCGCCTCGAGCCTGAGCCTGTCGGGCGCGCCGGTCACTCTGCCCGCCACCGCGATCGTCAGCCCGCGCTACGAGCTGCCGGCCAGCCTGGACGCGCCGCTCGTGTTCATCGGCTACGGCCTGCACATGCCGTCGGCCGGCCATGACGACCTCGCCGGGGTCGACCTCGCCGGCAAGATCGCGGTGTTCGTCAGCGGCGGCCCGGCCGAAGTCTCGGGCACGCTTAAGGCCCATGCCCGTGCCCAGCGTAACAGGTGGCTCGCCCAGCGGGGCGCGGTCGGCGCAATCTCGCTGACCACGCCGGGCCAGACCGAATCGCCGTGGGAGTCGGCGGTGCGCAACGCGACTCAGCCCGGCATGCTGTTCGCCGACTCGGGCATTCGCGACGAGCCGGCCTTCGCTGCGCTGAGCTGGAGCCCGGCCGAGGCCGAGCGGCTGTTCGCGGGCGCCCCGCGCACCTTCGCCCAGGTCGCGGCCGATGCCGACGCGTCGCGGCCGTTGCGCAGCTTCCCGATGGCGACTCGGCTCAGCGGCCGCCTCGCCGCGACCAGCCGCGCCGTCGCCTCGCCCAACGTCGTCGCGCGGCTTCCCGGCAGCGACCCGGCCCTGGCCGGCGAGCATGTCGTGATGACCGCCCACCTCGACGGCCTCGGAGTCGGCAATCCCGTCAACGGGGACAGGATCTACAGTGGCGCGCTCGACAATGCGGCGGGCGTCGCCGCCCTTATCGACATCGCCGCCGAGCTGCGGCGGCAACGGCCCAGGCGTTCGATCCTGTTCGTGTTCGTCACCGCGGAGGAGCGGGGCCTGCTCGGCTCGCGCTATTTCGCACGGCGTCCGACCGTTGCGCGCGACTCCATCGTCGCCAACCTCAACTACGACATGGCGCTGCCGCTGTTCCCGCTGCGCAGCGTGACGGTGCTCGGCGCCGAGGAAAGCAGCATCGGCGACGATGCCCGCGCGGTCGGCGAGACGATGGGCCTGCCGCTCGCGCCGGACCCGTTCCCGAACCGCAACTCGTTCATCCGCTCGGACCAGTACGGCTTCATCGAGCAGGGCATCCCGGCGGTCGCCTTCAAGTTCGGCTTCGCCGCCGGCACGCCCGAGGCGGAGCTGGAGCGCGCCTTCCGCGCCGTCCGCTACCACGCGCCGTCGGACGACATGTCGTCGCCGATCTTCCGCGACGACGAGATCCGCCTCCACGACTTCATCGCCGCGCTGGCGATGCGCGTCGCCAATGCGCCCGATCGGCCGCGCTGGAACCAGGGCAGCCCGTTCGGATCGGCGCGCTAGCCGAAGCTCCCGATTGGAGAAATCGGTCGCCTCGGGGGTTCCCTCAGCTTGATCGGCTGCGTGGAGGCTTCGGCCATGAAGGGTTATGCGGTGTGCCTGGTCGTCGCGTTGGCGGCGTGCTCCGATCCTGGCGCGGCCAATGACGGCGGCAACGACGTGGCCAACGGATCGGTCGACGCCAATGGCGCCGAGCCGGCGGCGACCGCGGACAGCGAGGTCCCGTCCGAGGGGCGGCCGGACGGTGAAGCGCCGGCCGACAAGAACGGCACGAGCCGCAACGACAGCGCCGCGACCAACGCCTCGGCGCCCGCTGCGCCGAGGCCGCGCGCGCCGGACCGGTCCGGCGACCAGTGCCGCGCGAGCGACTATCAATATCTCGTCGGCCGTCACCGCTCGACCATCCCGCCCAAGCCGGCCGGCGAGACGTGGCGGGTCACCTGCACGACCTGCCCGGTGACGATGGACTATAGCGAGCGGCGCCTGAACATCTTCTTCAACGAGCAGACCGAGATCGTCGAGCAGGTCCGCTGCGGCTGACGGGGAGGCTCAGTCGCTCCCTTCGGCGATTCGGGCCGAGGGGTTGAGGCGGACCGCTTCCGGACCCGGCGTGCCGGGGAAGCGCGGCCACAGGCCCTGTGCGAGCGCGCGGCGGCTGGACGACTGGTCGGCCGGCCGCTCCTCGTACATCCAATAGTTGCGAAGCACGATCGGCACGTAGCCGCGGGTTTCCCAATAGGGCACCGTCTCGATGTAGAGCAGGGGATCGCCGTCGCCGCGGCCTTCCGCGGTCCACCGCGCGATCGGCGCCGGGCCGGCATTGTAGGCGGCGATGACTCGCGGCAACAGAGCGTCGGTGCCGCCCTGATCGCGCAGATATTGCATATAGGCCTGGCCGAAGGCGACGTTGGTCGCCGGGTCGTTGAGGCGATTGGGGTCGGCATTGGCGCGTCCCCAGCGCACGAGGTCGCCGGCGGTCCCGGGGCGTACCTGCATCAGCCCGCGCGCTCCGGCGCTGCTCACCGCATTGGCGCGGAAGCCCGATTCCTGGAGCGCGTGGGCGTAGGCGAGCGCCTGGTCGACGCGCCAGCCGCCGCGCGGCGCGATGTCGGGCGCGGGATAGCGGTCGTGGCGGCCGAGCCGCACGCCGCTCGGCAGATTGTGCGCCAGGTACATCTGCGTTCCGGTGAGGTTGAGCCGTGCCGCGAGATGGGTCAGCGCCTCATGCTCGCGCGGATCGCCGATCCGTGCCTGGTGGCGAAGGAAGGTGTCGGCGAACTCGGCCTGGCCGATCTCGGCGAGGGCGACGGCAGCGCGGACGTTGGGCCGCCCGGCGATCGACGCCCATTCGGACGCGGTCAGCACCTCGGCTTCGCCGCCTGGCAGCCGGCGCAGGCCGAGCGCGCTCTCCGCGAGCAGGCCGTAGAAGGTCTCCTCCTGACCGGCGGCGGCGCGCAGCTGCGGCTGGACCCGCTCGGGATGGCCGCAGCGCAACGCCGCGCGCGACGCCCAATAATGGCCCGCGGCGGTCATCTCGGGATCGCCGGTGCGGCGGGCGACGGTCTGGAAGCTCTGCTCGGCGCCGCAATCGCCGAGCCGCCACGCGGCGAGCCCGGCGACCCATTCGGCGTGGACCGCCCAGTCGCCGACGCCGCGCGCCGCCTGCCGGGCGAGGCGCAGCGCCTCGCGGTCCTGGCGGACGAGGTAATAGGACCAGGCGATGCGCTGCTCGAACTCGGTTCGGCTCTCGATCGACAGCTCGCCGCCGCTCGCCAGCAGGATGGCCTCGGCGGCGGCCGGCTGGTCGTCGACGATCAAGGGCTGGATCAGCGGCTCGAGCTCGCGCGCCACGGGGTCGCCGCTGGTGGTGCGCGGGCGCTGGCGGCGCGGCTGGCCGCGCTGGCCGATCAGGCGCTGAGTCGGCGCAACATAAGGCGGCTGGACGGCGCCGCGCAGCTGGGCGAGGCGGGCGAGGTCGGCGGCCTGCGGCAGCTCGGGGCCGCGGCGCAGCAGCGCGAGCAAGGGTTCCAGTTCGACCCGCGGCGAGCCGGGCGCGGTGTAGAGGATGGCGCGCGCGGCATTGTGCAGCGGCCCTTCCGGCAGCGCGTCGAGCCGACCGAGCGCGCCGGCCCAATTCTGCGCGGCGAGATCGGCGAACAGCGCGGCATAGGCGTCGCGCTGGGCGGGCGTCAGCTGCGGCGGCACCGCCGCGGAGCGGGCGCGCCGGGCTTGGCTGACGGTGTCGAGGTCGTCGGCCAGCGCCGGGGCGGACAGCGCGGCCAGAGCGACGGCGAGAGCGAGCTTGCGGATCATGCGAGCGTCTCCTGCAGCAGCTGGAGGTCTGCCCAGGCAAGGGCCTTGGCGGCCGGCTGACCGAGCAGGTAATCGGGCGGCAGCGTGACGATGGCGGCGACCTCGCCGGCCGGTGTCGCGATTCGGTGGACCGTGCCGCGCGCCTGGGCGGCGCCGATCCCGAGCAGCGCCTTGGAGCAGGCGTCGCCGAGCAGTAGCACCGCCTTGGGCGCGACGAGGCCGAGATGATGGCGCGCGATCTCGCCGCAGCGCGTCGCGCCGGCCTGGTCGAGGCGTCCGCCGGCCGGCCGAAGGCAGGACAGTCCGGCGATGTAGCTGGTGTCGCGGCTCCGCCCGATCGCCGCGAGCATGCGGTCGAACAGGCGACCGACGTCGCCCGACAGCATCGTCCCCGCCGCGCAATCCTCCACCGACGGCATCGCGGCCATGATCATCAGGCCGGACGCCGGGTCGCCGGACGGACAGACCCGCGGCGCATGCGGCGCCGCATAAGGCAGGGCGTCGCTCGCCTTCAGCCAATCGTGGAACAGCGGCAGCTGGTCGGGCAGCGGCTCGCGCACAGGTTCCGCTCGTCCCGAACGACCCCGAGGCGCGCCAGCCCCGGATTCCGCGGCGTCAGTCGGCGCCGGCGCCGGTGCCGGCTTCAGCCAGTCGCGCGGCTCCTCCTGCACGGCGCAGTCGACGCCCGCGTCGCGCCACCAGCCGAGCAGGCTCTCCGCCTCCCCAAGAAAATCATTCCCGCCCCGATCCATTGCGCCATAGGGCCTATCGGCGCGGCGCTGGTCAACCGTGGACCACTTGCTTATTGCCGCCGCGTCGCGACTTTGCGACCACATGAGTCAGTCACGCGACGAGGAGAGGCAATGAGCGAACGCGAGTCCATGCAGTACGACGTCGTCATCGTCGGCGCGGGACCTGCCGGCCTTTCCGCCGCGATCCGCCTCAAGCAGCTCGCCATCGAGGCCGGGCGCGAGCTGTCCGTCTGCATCCTCGAGAAGGGGTCCGAGGTCGGCGCCCACATCCTGTCCGGCGCGGTCATCGATCCCAAGGCGCTCGACGAGCTCATTCCGGACTGGAAGGAGCAGGACTGCCCGCTCGGCGCCGTGCCGGTGACGCGCAACGAGCATTGGGTGCTGTCGAAGACCAAGAAAAGGTCGATGCCGCACCTGATGACTCCGTCCTGGATGCACAACAAGGGCACCTACACCGGCAGCCTCGGCAATCTCTGCCGCTGGCTCGCGGGCAAGGCCGAGGAGCTCGGGGTCGAGATCTTCCCGGGCTTCCCCGCCGCCGAAGTGCTGTTCAACGACGACGGCAGCGTGAAGGGCGTCGCCACGGGCGACATGGGCGTTGCCCGCGACGGCACCCACAAGCCCGACTACCAGCCCGGAATGGAGCTTCACGGCCGCTACACCTTCTTCGCGGAGGGCGCGCGCGGCCACCTCACCAAGGAGGTGAAGCGGATCTTCGAGCTGGAAAAGGACAGCCAGCCGCAGATCTACGGCCTCGGCATCAAGGAACTGTGGGACATCGCTCCGGCCAAGCACAAGCCGGGCCACGTCATCCACACCCAGGGCTGGCCGCTCACCGACGACAGCTGGGGCGGCGGCTTCCTCTACCACCAGGACAACAATCAGGTCGCGCTCGGCTTCGTCGTCGCTCTGTCCTACTGCAACCCGTACCTGTCGCCGTTCGAAGAATTCCAGCGCTGGAAGCAGCATCCCTCGATCCGCGCGATCCTGGAGGGCGGCAAGCGCGTTTCCTACGGCGCCCGCGCGATCAACGAGGGCGGCTACCAGTCCATCCCCAAGCTCGCTTTCCCCGGCGGCGCCCTGATCGGCTGCTCGGCCGGCTTCGTGAACGTGCCGCGCATCAAGGGCACCCACACCGCGATGAAGAGCGGAATGCTCGCCGCCGAGGCCGCCTTCGAGGCGATCGCCGCTGACCGCAGCAACGACGCGCTCGAGGATTACGATACCGCGCTCCACGCCTCCTGGGTGGCGAAGGAGCTGAAGATGGTGCGCAACGTCGAGCCGATGGTCGCCAGGTTCGGCGGCACGCTCGGCACTCTGCTCGCCGGAATCGACATGTGGATGCGCACGCTTCACATCGGCCTGCCGTTCACGATGAAGCACCATCCGGACAACACGATGCTGCTCCGCAAGGACCAGGCCAAGCCGATCGACTATCCCAAGCCCGACGGCGTGATTAGCTTCGACCGCCTCTCCTCGGTGTTCCTGTCGAACACCAATCACGAGGAGGACCAGCCGATCCACCTGACCCTGAAGGACGCGGCGGTCCCGACCGCGGTCAACCTTCCCGACTATGCCGGCCCCGAGGCGCGCTACTGCCCGGCGGGCGTCTACGAATTCGTCGAGGAAGGCGGCGCTCCGCGCCTGCAGATCAACGCGCAGAATTGCGTCCACTGCAAGACCTGCGACATCAAGGACCCGACCCAGAACATCAACTGGGTCACCCCCGAAGGCGGTGGAGGCCCCAATTACCCGAACATGTAGCCTGCTCGCCGGCATCGCCCTGATCGCCTGGGCCAGTCCCGCGGCCGCCGACCCGGCGACCTATATCCAGGCGCGGGTCGCCGCCGACCAGGGCGCGGCGGACCGCGCCGGCCGCAGCTTCCGTTCGCTGCTCGCGGAGAACCCGGCCAGCCAGCTCGTCGCGCGCCGCGCGCTCGACCATGGCCTGTCCGCAGGCGACTGGCCGCTGGCGCTCGACGCGGCGCGCCGGCTCGAGGCCCAGAATGCGCTGCCCGCGCTACGTCGCCCGCTGCTCCTCGCCGAGGCGCTCAAGCGCCGCGACTGGGCGGCCGCCGAGCGCCAGGCCGCGCGGATCGAGCAGGACCGGCTGTTCGAGTCGCTCGCGCCGATCATTCGCGCCTGGATCGCGTTCGGCTCGCGCCGAGGCGATCCCATCGCCTTGCTCGCGCCGCTCGGCAGCGGCGCTGGCGCCGGCTATGCGGTGGAGCATCGCGCGCTGATCGAGCTGGCGCAGGGCAGGGGCTCGCCCGAAATCTTCGCTGCATTGGATCCCGGCGCGGGCCTTCGCCTCCAGCGCCTGCGCATCGCCGCCGCGGCGGAGTTCGCCGCGCGCCGCCAGCGCGACCAGGCGCTGGGCCTCGTCGCCGGCGACCAGCCCGCCTTTGCCGCCGCGCGCCGGCTGATCGAAGCAGGCCGTCCGATCCCGGGCCGCATCGACACCGCCGCCGACGGCGTCTCCGAATTGTTCGCCCGCGTCGCGATCGACTTCAACCAGCAGGAGCTGGACAGCGAGGCGGTGATGCTCGCCCAGGTCGCGCGCTACCTCGCCCCCGACAACAGCGAGGCGACCTTCCTCGCCGCCGAGGTCATGGGCGAGGCGCGCGCCGCAGAAGCCGTGCGCCTGCTCGCCCAGGTCCCGGCCGACGACCCCTTCGCCGATGCCGCGGCGTCGCTTCGCCTGCGCCTGCTCGCGTCCAGCGGCCAGCGCGCGACGGCGATGACCGAGGTCCGCCAGCGCATCGCCCGCGGCTCGCGCGACCCGACCGACCATGTCCAGCTCGGCGACCTGCTCGTCGACGCGCGCAACTTCGACGAGGCTGCGGCGGCTTATGCCCGCGCCCACGAGCTGTGGCGGGCGGGCTCCTATCCGGCGATCCCCGAATGGACCTTGCTCGTCGCGCGCGGCGGCGCCCTGGAGCAGGGCGGCCGCTGGCCCGAGGCGCGCGCGGCGCTTCGCGAGGCCTACCGCCTCGCCCCCGCCGAGCCGGTCGTCCTCAACTATCTAGGCTATGCCCAGATCGACCGCGGCGAGTCTCCGGAGGAATCCGAACGCATGATCCGCGAGGCGCTTCGCCTCGCGCCGGACAGTGCCGCGATCACCGATTCCCTCGGCTGGGCGCTCTACAAGACCGGCCGAGTCGACGAGGCCATTCCCCTCTTGGAGCGGGCCGCTCGCGGCGAGCCGGGCGACGTCGAGATCAACGAGCATCTCGGCGACGCCTATTACGCCGCCGGCCGCCGCTTCGAGGCCCGCTTCGCCTGGACCGCCGCGCTCGTCTATGCCGAAGGCGACGCTGCCGAGCGCCTGCGCGCCAAGATCGAGCGAGGGCCCCCGCGCCTCGTCCAGCGCTGATGCGCGAAACTGCGTTCGCCAAAATCAACCTCGCGCTTCATGTGCGAGGGCGCGAGCCGGATGGCTACCACCGCTTGGAGACCGTCTTCGCCTTCGCGGAGGAGGGCGACGAGCTGGAGGTCGCCGAATCGGAGCGCGCCGGAGAACTCGAACTGGTCGTGACCGGCCCCTTCGCCAAAGCCCTCTTTACAGCGGGGGGAGGGTCGGGTGAGGGGGCTCGAACTGCGAGGCTAACCACCGACATCGATCCCCCTCATCCCAGCCGTCTCCCCGCCGGAGAGAGAGGGCTTTCGGATAACCTCGTCATTCGCGCCGCCGAGGCGCTCCGGGAGCATTACGGCGTCACGAAAGGCGCCCGTCTCACGCTCGACAAGCGGCTCCCCGTCGCCGCCGGTATTGGCGGTGGCTCAGCCGATGCGGCCGCGGCTCTGCGCCTTCTCACCCCCTTCTGGAACCTTCCGAACGAACCCGAAGTGCTCCACGCCATCGCCCGCACCCTCGGCGCCGACGTGCCCGCCTGCCTCGCCAGCCGCACCGTGCGCGGCGAGGGCAGGGGCGACGACCTCGTTCCCGTCGACGGCAGCGCGCTTGCCGGAACGCCGGTCCTGCTGGTCAATCCGGGCGTTCCCGTCCCGACCGGTCCGGTGTTCAAGGCGTGGGCCGGCGTCGACCGCGGCCCGCTCGACGCGGACCTGATCGGCCGCAACGACCTCGAAACGCCGGCCCGCACCATCGCCCCGGTGATCGGCGACGTGCTCGAAGCGCTCGCCGGCGCTCGTTTCGCACAGATGTCCGGCTCCGGCGCCACCTGCTTCGCCCTCTACGACAGCGAAGCCGAGCGGGACGAGGCTCAGGCGCGCATCTGCGCTGCCCACCCGAACTGGTGGACGCTGGCGAGCCGCCTCAGACGTTGAAGCGGAACAGCAGGACGTCGCCGTCCTGGACGACATATTCCTTGCCCTCGGCGCGCATCTTGCCGGCTTCCTTGGCGCCCGCTTCGCCGCCGCAGGCGATGTAATCGTCGTAGGCGATCGTCTCGGCACGGATGAAGCCGCGCTCGAAATCGGTGTGGATCACGCCCGCCGCCTGAGGCGCCTTCGATCCCTTCTCGACGGTCCAGGCGCGCGCTTCCTTCGGCCCGGCGGTGAAGAAGGTGATGAGGTGGAGGAGGTCGTAGCCGGCGCGGATGATCTGGCTGAGCCCGGTCTCGGTGAGGCCGAGGTCGCCGAGGAACTCGGCACGGTCCTCAGCCGGCATGGTGGCGATCTCGGCCTCGATGGCCGCCGAGATGATCACCGCGCGCGCATCCTCCGCCTTGGCCTTCTCGAACACCCGCGCGCTGTGGGCGTTGCCGGTCGCCGCGTCGCCCTCGTCGACGTTGCACACGTAGAGGACCGGCTTGGAGGTCAGCAGCTGCGCCCGCTCCAGCGCCAATTTCTCCTCGGCGTCCTTGGGCACGGTGAGCCGCGCGGGCTTGGAGTCGCGCAGCAGTTCGAGCGCCTGGCCGAGAACGCTCGCCTGGACCTTGGCTTCCTTGTCGCCCTGCTGCGCCTTCTTCACCAGGTTGGGCACGCGCTTCTCGAGGCTCTCGAGGTCGGCGAGCATCAGCTCGGTCTCGACCGTCTCGGCGTCGGCGACCGGATCGACCCGGTTCTCGACATGGGTGACGTCGCCGCCCTCGAAGCAGCGCAGCACGTGGACGATCGCGTCGACCTCGCGGATGTTGCCGAGGAACTGGTTGCCGAGCCCTTCGCCCTTGGACGCGCCGCGCACCAGGCCGGCGATGTCGACGAATTCGAGCTGGGTCTCGATCTCGCTGGCCGACTTGGCGACCTCGGCGAGTCTGTCGAGGCGCGGATCGGGCACCGCGACCCGGCCGACATTCGGCTCGATCGTGCAGAAGGGATAGTTCGCCGCCTGCGCTGCTGCCGTCTCGGTTAGCGCGTTGAACAGGGTGGACTTGCCGACATTCGGCAGGCCGACGATACCGCAGCGGAAACCCATTGTTGCTCCTGGAAATCTTGCCTCGATTTAGAGCGAGGCTCTTGGATGGGCGCCACTAACGCCCGCAACGCCGGATTGCCAGTCTCGCAACTTCAAAGCGGCACCGGGCGCCCCCAGATGCGTTTCACTGCGCAACCGAAACGAAGGGCTTTCCGATGGCCGATCTTTCCGCTTTCCCGATCACCCGCCGCTGGCCGGCGCAGCATCCCGACCGGCTGCAGCTCTACGCCGCGCCCACGCCCAACGGCGTCAAGGCGTCGATCATGCTCGAGGAGACCGGCATCCCCTATGAGCCCCATTATGTGAACATCATGGAGAATGAGACCTGGAACGACGAGTTCCTGTCGCTCAATCCCAACGGCAAGATCCCCGCGATCCTCGATCCCGACGGCCCCGGCGGCGAGCCCTTCGCTCTGTGGGAATCGGGCGCGATCCTTCTCTATCTCGCCGAGAAGAGCGGCAAGCTTCTGCCGAGCGACCCCGCCCGGCGCTACGAGGCGATCCAGTGGGTGATGTGGCAGATGGGCGGCCTCGGCCCGATGTTCGGCCAGCTCGGATTCTTCCACAAATTCGCCGGCCGCGACTATGAGGACAAGCGGCCGCGCGACCGCTACGCCAAGGAAAGCCACCGGCTGATCCGCGTCCTCGAGACGCGCCTCGCCGACCGACAGTGGCTGGTCGGCGACGATTTCTCGATCGCCGACATCGCGTCGCTCGGCTGGGTGAGGAACCTGATCGGCTTCTACGATGCCGGCGAGCTGGTCGCCTATGACGAGCTGGTCAACGTCCCCCGCTGGCTCGAACAGGGCCTCACCCGCCCCGCGGTCCAGCGCGGCCTCACCATCCCCGCCAAGCCCGACTGATGATATTCTCCTCCCCGGCTTTCGAGTCGGGAGGGGATCATGAAGCGGCTTCTGACGGCGGCCTGCGCGGTCGCGGCTCTTGGCGTGGCTCAGCCGGCCTCGGCGGACACGGTGTGCGAGTGCATCGATTTCGCCCAGCGCCTCGCGACCGCAAGCCCCGCCGCAGGCGGCGCGGGCAGTGGCCTGACCCCGGCGCCGACCAACCCCGAACTCTCGCGCGCCCAGACCCGCGTCGCCCTCGCCATGTTCGAGGCGCTCAACGCCATCGACCGGCGCTACCGTTCCTACCTCAATTTCCCGCAGGGCGACGCCAGCGCATCCCAGGACGCAGCCGCGGTCACGGCCGCCTATCACGTCCTCGTCCATTTCTACCCAGCCCAGCGCGCGGCGCTCGACGAGAATTATGCGATCGCAATGGAGACGGTGACCGATCCCGCCCGGCGCGAGGCGGGCCGGCTGATCGGCGAAGCGGCGGCGCGCGCCGCGATCAGCGCCGGCGGCATCGACCCGGCCGTCGCCCAGACGCCCTATCGCCCGCGGACCGCGCCCGGCGAATGGGTCGCGACCCAGCTCCCCATCTTCCAGCCCTACACAATCGCCTTCCGGCCCTGGATCCTGCCGCGCGCCGATTCGGTGCGACCCGGTCCGCCGCCGGCGCTGACCAGCGAGCGCTGGGCCCGCGATTATGACGAGGTCCGCCGGCTCGGCGGCCGCGAGAGCGCCGCCCGAACTCCGCACCAGACCCTGATGGCGCGCTACCGCATCACTCCGGACATGATGCCGTCGCTTCGCTACGCCGCCGACGCCTCGGACCGCGCCCCGGTCGAGAATGCCCGCATGTTCGCCCTGATGGGGATGGTCCTCGACGACACCTCGATGGCGACCGGCGAGGCCAAGCTTCACTACAATTTCTGGCGCCCGGTCACCGCGATCCGCAACGGCGAGGCGGACGGCAATCCCGCCACTCACCCGGATCCCGCCTGGGAGCCGCTCATCGCCACGCCCAACCATCCCGAATATCCCTGCGCCCACTGCAGCACCGCCGGCGCCGTCGCCGAGTTCATGACCGCCGAGGTCGGCGCGCGCCCAGCCTACGGAGTCCGGGTCAGCTCGCGCTCCATCCCCAGCGCCGCCGTCCAGGTCCTGCCGAGCTGGGATGACTGGGTGCGCGAGGTGAACTTGTCGCGTACCCTCGGCGGCGTCCACTATCGCTTCTCGAACGAGGCCGGCGAGGAGATCGGCCGCCGCGTTGCACGGATGGCCCTTCAGAACGTCATGCAGCCACTCCCAGCAGCGCAGAGACGCCGCGCGCGCTAGGTCTCGATCTCGCGCGGGCGAAGCAGCAGTAAAGCCGCCAGCGCGCTGACCACGGCCGCCCCAACCATCACCCAGGCCGCCATGGCGAAGGCCTCGGCCAGCCCCTCGCCGCGCGCCGCAAGCACCGATCCGAGCAAGGCGGTGGCGATCAGGCCGCCGGTTCGCGCAATGGCGCTGTTGAAGCCGTTGGCGGTGCCGACATGCGACTCGTCGACCGACGCCATCACCGCCGTCGTCAGCGGCGCGACCGCGCCCGCCATTCCGATCGCCATCAGGAACAGGCCCGGCGCGACCCCGGTCCAGTAGGACGGGTCGGAACCGGCGCGGCTCAGCAGCGCGAAGCCGACCGCGACGACGACCGGCCCGATGGTCAGCGGGAGGCGCGGCCCGATCCGCGCCGCAAGCCCGCCCATGAAGCGCGAGCCCAGGCCCAGCACGATCGGCAAAGGCAGCAGCGCCGCCCCCGCCTCGACCGGCGCGTATCCGTGAAGCTCGATCAGCAGATAGGGCAGAACCACGAACAGCGCCCCGAGCGCGGCATAGAGGAAGAAGGTGAGGATGCTGAGCCCGACGAAGCTCGCCGTTCCGAACATCGCGAGCGGCATGATCGCACGATCGCGGCGGCGCTTTTCGATCACGAGGAACAGCATCAGCGCGGCCGCGCCCCCGACCGTCGCGATCCAGCCTTGCGTGGCGGCCCCGTCGGCCTCGCCGGACAGGATGGTGAGACCCCAGGTGATCGCCCCGAGCCCGACAGTGGCTGCCGCCACGCCGGCCCAGTCTAGCGGCGCCTCGTTGTCGCTGCTGCTCTCGGTCACGTGCCGCCAGCCGAGCCACAAGGCGCCGAGGGAGAGCGGCAGGTTGATCAGGAAGATCGCCCGCCAGCCGACCGTCTCGACCAGCCAGCCGCCGAGCAGCGGCCCGACCGCGCCTGCGATCGCGCCCGCCGCGGCCCAGGTTCCGATCGCCTGGCCGCGCTTCTCGCCCTCGAACGCCGCTCCGAGCAAGGCGAGGCTGTTGGGCAGGAGCATGGCCGCGGCGATCCCCTGGCAAGCCCGACCGGCGAGCAGCAACGGCAGCGACGGCGCCAGGAAGCACAGGATCGAAGCGGTCCCGAACAGCGCCACGCCGACCAGGAACATCCGTCGCCGCCCGTAGCGGTCGCCGAGCGCCCCGCCGAGCAGGAGCAGCGCGGACAGCGGCAGCAGATAGGCGTTGACGATCCACTGAAGGCCCGACGCACCCCCGCCGAGATCGGCGCCGATCGCCGGCAGCGCGACGTTGACCACCGAGCCGTCGACGAAGGCCAGGCTGGATGCGAGGATCGACGCGGCCAGGGTCAACCGCGGGCTGGGGCAGGGACGGCTTCGGACGGTGGCGGCGCGGGCGCTGTCGCAGGGAGCCGGGATCGCCGCCGACATCGCGTCAGAGCCTGTAGTTGAAGCTGATGCTGATCCGCTCGCCCCCAGAGCGTTTAGCGCCGTTGCCGGGGACGACTTCGTGGCGAAGCCAGCTTTCCCACAGGAACACGGTGCCGGGCTTGGGCTCGGCATAGACGAATGTCTTCAAATCCTCCGGCGCGTCGTCCCGCCGGGTCGGCGCCGCCATCATCATCGGCAGCCGCGGGTCCTCCAGCTTGAGCGCTCCGGCGCCCGGCGGCACCGTCACATAAACGGTGCCGGAAACGACGCTGTGCGGGTGGAGATGGCCGCTATGCCCGCCGCCGCTCTTGAGGACGTTGACCCACAGGCTGTCGAGTTTCGGCCGTCGCCCGCCCAGGTCGAAGGCGCATTCCTCCGCGAACGCCGCGACATGGCGGTTCAGCGCCTTGGCGAGATCGGCGAAATTGGGGTCGCGCAGGGGCAAATCGTCGAGCGAGGCGTAGGAGGTGTAGCCGCGATAGCCATGCTCGCGGCTCCACCGCCGCCCCGCCTGGTCGTCCTCGGCCAGCGCACGGCAGGACTGCTCCAGCCCAGCGAGCAGGCCGGGCGAGGCGAGGTCGCCTTCATAGAAACGGGTGGCGAAGAGGGAGCGGAGCGGCACAGGCGGCTGATAGAGATGTCGGGCGCTGGATTCCAGCCGGGACGATTGACCGCGTGCGCCACTCATACCTAAACTGCCGGCCTTGGCAGGCGCCGATGCGCCGCTTGGAGGAGAGCAGCCATGTCGATCCTCGCCGCGCTCATTCTTGCGCTCGTTCAACCCGGTCCGCCGGCCGCAGCCGAAATCCCGGTCGACGTCGGCCGTTTCGATGCTTCGGAATTCCCCGAGCCGATCCGGCTCGAACGGCGGATGCCGGAAGCGGTCATGGTCGGCAGGGTCGAGGAGATGCTCTCGGACGGCCGCTGCACCCTCGCCGGCGCGAACGACCGCCGCTTCAACATCGTCGTGCCCTTTGCGCTCCTGATGAATGCGGACGGGACGACGGAGACGGTCGTCGTCCACGAAGCGGGATGCGAGGCGCTCGAGACCTTCGTCGGCCAGATCGTGCTCGCCCAGATTCGCCGCGGCGATTTCCGGCCGCAGCATCGCGAGGGCGAGCGCTGGTATGTCAGCGAGCTCGGCTTCGCGATGGGAAACCGGGCCGAGGCGGTCGCGATCGCCGCCGACAATCCCGATCGGCCGATCTGCCGGCGCGAGGAGCTGGCCCTCGGCTCGCGCGTGCGCACCCAGCGCGTCTGCAAGACGGCCGCCGAATGGGTCATCTTCGACGCCGACCGCGAGCAGCTTCGCCGCGATATCCAGAATTCGGGCCGTTGCGGCAATAGCAGCTGCGGGTACGAGGACAATTGAGTTGATGGCCCCGGCCGCTCTGGCGGCTCTGCTCCTGCAGGGAGCGCAGCCCGCGTCGCCGGCTGCATCGGAGCCGGCGCCCGACCCCTCCGAGGTCACCGTGGTCGAGAGCGGGTCGGAGGAGCACGAAGAGGTTCCGATCAGCTCGCGAATCGGGCGGCGGATCGACGATTTCGCGGCGGATCCGTTGGCCGCGATGTACCTTCGCGAATGGGCGAACTGCATCGTCCGGATCCACCGGCCGCGCGCGCTCGCCCTGCTGGCGACGCCGCTCAATTCGCCGGAGCAGTCCGAGATCATCGACCAGCTGACCGGCCGCCGTTTCACCCGGCGAACGGTTTGCGCCCGCTTTCGCAGCATGCGGGTGGAGAATCTCGTCCTGCGCGGGGCGATCGCCGAATCCCTCGGGCGCTGGGAAGGGGAGCGGGGGCGGAGCGCCGGGCAATTGCCCCCCGTACTGCCGCCCGTGCCGCAATCCGCAGGCGTGCAGGCCCAGCTCGCGCTGATGGGGCGCTGTGTGATGGAGCGCGATCCGGACGGAGTGGAAAGGGTGATGGCGACCCGGCCCGGCACCGGATCGTCGGCACGGACCCTGTCGCAGCTTTCCGGGCCGATCGCGGTCTGCCTGCCGGCGGGGCTGCGGGTGCGGGACGTTCATCCCCTGGCGCTGCGCGGCGCGCTCGGCGAGCCTTACTATCTGCGCAGGCGCATCGGCAGCGCTTCCGCCTCGGCGGCGGACGTCCCACCTTCATGAGCTCGCGCCGTCTCGAGGGTCCCGGCGGCGGCCTTCCAGCGGCGTGGCGTCTTTTGCGGCGCTCAGTCCTGCAGGCGCAGGGCGACTTCGCTCATGAAGCGCGCATCGTCGCCCTTGGCGAGCCAGTCGGCTTCCGCGGCGATCGCGGCGAGCATGTCGCTGAGGTCGTCGGTCTCCGTCTTGGCGTAGTTGCCGAGAACATGGCCGGTGACCCGGTCCTTGTGGCCGGGATGGCCGATGCCGATGCGCACCCGGCGGAAATCGCTGCCGATATGGGAGTCGAGCGAGCGCAGGCCGTTATGGCCGGCGGTGCCGCCGCCGGTCTTCACCTTGACCTTGAACGGAGCGAGGTCGAGCTCGTCATGGAAGGCGGTGACGTCGGCCGGCTCGCGCTTGAAGAAGTCCATCGCCGCGCGAACCGCACGGCCGCTGTCGTTCATGAAGGTCGCGGGCTTCAGCAGCAGGATTCGCGCCCCGCCGATCCGGCCCTGCTGAGCCCAGCCGTGGAACGCCTTCTTGGGCGGCTCGAAATTGTGGATGCTGGCGATGGCGTCGAGAGCCATGAAGCCGACATTGTGCCGGTGCATCGCATATTGCGCGCCCGGATTACCGAGGCCGACCCAGATCTGCACCGCGTCAAATCCAGTGAAATCGCCCGCCTCGCCGGTCTGCCCGAGAAGCTCGATCGGCCTGGGCAGGAACAGGGAGGTGAGCCAGGAGAAGGGGGATTTGTTCGCCATTGGCGAGCGTCATTGCGGGGAAGGAGACGGCGAAGCAATCCACCTTGGTGAGATGGATTGCTTCGCTCATGCTCGCAATGACGAAAGGGGAGGGCCTTAGCCCTCGCTGGCCTCGCCGCCTTCGGCCTGACCTTCGGTCTCGCCGGCAGCTTCGCCTTCGCCTTCGGCTTCGCCCTCGGCGCCTTCCTCGGCCGCTTCGCCGCCGCCGGTGGCAGCAGCTTCGCCCTTGAGGCTCGACGGCGCGACCAGGGTGGCGACGGTGAAGTCGCGGTCCTCGATCGCCGACTTGGCGCCCTTGGGCAGGGTCACGGCGGAGATGTGGATGGAGTCGCCGACGTCATAGCCCGACAGGTCGATGACGACGTCCTCCGGAATCTCGGCCGCATCGACGACCAGGTCGAGGTCATGACGGACGACGTTGAGCACGCCGCCCTTCTTGAGACCCGGGGACTGCTCTTCGTTGACGAAGCGCACCGGCACCGCGACCGTGACGGTGGCGTGCTCGGAGATGCGCAGGAAGTCGACATGCAGCGGCCGGTCGGTGACCGGATGGAACTGGACGTCCTTGGGAAGAGTGCGGGTGGCCTTGCCGCCAACGTCGATCATCACGACCTGGTTCATGAAGTGGCCGGTGCGCAGCTGCTTGACCAGCACCTTCTCCTCGAGGTGGATGCTCGTCGGCTCCTCGTTGTTGCCGTAGATGACGGCGGGGACGCGGCCTTCGCGGCGCAGGTGACGGGAGGCTCCCTTGCCAGCCCGATCGCGCGCCTCGGCCGACAGCGTAAGCTGCTCGCTCATATGCATGTCTCCAAGATCTTGGGTTTCATCATTCTCCCGCACACGCCTCCAGGGATGACCATGTGCAGGGAAGGGCGCGCCTATAAGGGAGAGGCGTGCGGAGAGCAAGAAAGTTCCTCCCCGCCGCGCAGCGGTGGGGAGGGGGACCATCCGCTTAGTGGATGGTGGAGGGGTATTCGGGTGAGGGTTACCCCTCCACCATCGCCTCGCGGCGACGGTCCCCCTCCCCGTGAGCGCCGCTCACGGGGAGGAACCAAGTGTTACCGGTTCGGCGTCTGGTTCGGCACCCGCTCGGTGCGGATGTCGCGGCGGGCGAGGAAGGACTGGACGCTGTCCGATCCGCTGAGGTGGCCGGCGCCGACCGCCATGAACACCACGCCCGGCCGGTCCATGCGCTCGTCGATCCACTCGGCCCAGGCCTCGTTGCGCGCGCCGAGCAGGGCGCGGCGAAGGTCGGCATTGCCGCTCAGGCCTTCGTTCATCATCCGGTCGAGGCCGGCCTCGTCGCCGGTCCGCCACACCGCGGTCATCCGCGGCAGCACCTGCTGCATCTCGTCCATGTCGTCGAGCGTCTCGCGGAGCATGGCGAGCTGCGCCTCGTCCGACAGGCCGTCGAACATCTGGATCTGGCCCTCGATCGTCTCGACCGCGCCGATCGTCATGTTGCGCCCGGCGGCGGCGCGCTTGAGCACCGCTTCGGCGCCATGCTCGCCGGTCATGCCGAGCCGCTGCGCCATCACCGAGGCCAGGGTCATGTTGACGAACCAGGGCTCGAAATTGTCGAACGCGCCGGCCGGAGCGCCGACCGAGGCGAGCGCCGCGTTGAGCGCCCGATACTGGTCCGGGCTGAGGCGGTCGGACAATTTGCGGCCCTGCGGATCGACCGCATAGCGGGTGACCAGCGGCATCATCGCCTGCTGGATCTCGGCCGGATTGTCGGGGAGGACGATCTCCATGACCAGCTCGTTGGAGCGGTCGAACGCCTCGCGGACCTCGTCGTTGAACCAGTCGATGCAGCCGTCGAGCAGGTGAAAGGTGCCGAACAGGTAGATGGTGGTGTCGTCGTCGCGCGCCACCCACATCGCCGGGTCGCCGTCATGGCGCTGGGCGCAGGTCGGCGCGGCGGGCGCGGCGGCGGCGGGGCCCTGCGGCTGGGCCTGGGCCTGGGCCGTGGTGGCGAGAGTGGTCGCGGCGAGCAGGCCGATCAGGAACTTCTTCATCACATTTCTCCAGATATATTCGGTGGTTACAGCAAGCCTTGGCCGGCTCAACGATATTTCTTCCAGATCCAGATCACACCGACGGTCAGGACCGTGGCGAAGTAGATGGCGATGCCGTTCGGTTCGGGCGCGAAGCCACCGCGCCAGGCGAACCACCACAAGGGCGCGCCGATCATGAAGACGTAGATTCCCCACAGCGCGCCGGTCTTGTAGGCGTCCGCCTCCTGCTCATCGACCGCGCTGCGGTGCCAGTAGATCGACAGGGCCGGCACCACCACGCCCAGCACCAGCATCATCAGCAGGGCCACGCCGGTGGGGAGGGGCGCGCTCGAAAGGACGCTGCCCGGGGTGATCTCCTGGCCCGACGCCAGCACCGCCAGCACCATCAGCACGCCCATCGCCCCGCCCAGCGCGCCCGACCCGATCAGGATGTTGCGGTTGAGCCGCTCCTTCCTGGTCAGCGGCTCCTCGCCGGTCGGACGCCGAACGTCGCGAAGGATCAGCCAGACGCATCCGGCGAGAAGCAGCGCATCCGCGGCGAGGAAGGCGACCGTGAACAGATCGATGGCGGCGCCGCGCTCGGCCCGGGCCGCGAGGAACCCGCCGGCGACGCCGACGAGGAAGACCGCCACCAGGCTCAGCCCGACGATCCGCAGCCAGCGCCAGAAGCGCGCCGCAACGACAGTCTCCTCGCGCTCAGCCATTGCCAGTCTCGCCGTCATCGAAAATCTCCTCGATCCTCATCCCGAACAGCCGGCCGATCTTGAAGGCGAGCGGCAGCGACGGGTCGTATTTGCCTGTTTCGATTGCATTCACTGCCTGTCGCGACACGTCGAGACGGCCGGCCAGCTCGGCCTGGCTCCAGTCCCGCTCGGCGCGCAGCACCTTCAGCCGGTTCTTCATGTCCGCGATGTCCATGTCCGCTCGCCCCGCATCAGGTGAGCAGGGCAACCGCGGAGGCGACCAGCGCCATCGCGCCGAGCAGCTCCGCTTCGTCGCCGTTCAACCATCTCGGCCTCGCCATTGGTCCGATTCCTGGTCTTCTTCACCTGACACAATGTCAAGCGACCATGACTAAATGTCACGTGTGGATTACCATGTCAAGCGACCATGACAAAAAGTCGCCAGAAGCTGACGCCGCGTCCCTCAAGTCGCTGGAATTATTGAAGCGGGCGCCGCCGATCAGTCGATCCGCCGCGCCATGATTCCGCGCTCGGCGAGCATGCGCTGCACCGAATCGGGGCCGGCGAGGTGGCCGGCGCCGACCGCGAACAGCACCGTCCCGGGCCGCGCCATCCGCCGCTCTAGCCACTGAGTCCAGTTGCGGTTGCGGCGGGTCAGAAGCGGTTCGTAGATTTCCGCCGGCATCGTCCGCATCTCGGCGGCGATCGCGTCGACATTGCCGCTCACCCAGTCCGCGTCGCTGCTCGGGCCGGGCGAGTCGGCGGGCGGCGAGTCGTTGCCGGTCACCGTCGCCTCGAGGAAGCGGCGCTGCACGTCGAGCGGCATGGTGCTGAACACGCGGATCTGCTCCTCGATCGTCTCGACTCCGTAGATCGGCCGCCGCGACTTGCGGAAGATCCGCCCGAGCACTTCCTCGGCGCCGCTCAGCGCCACCGGCGCGCCGCTAGCTTCCTCGCCGAAGGCCTGGGTCATCTGGAAGCCGGTGAGCATGAACGCGACCGCCCAGATGTGCATCTCGTCATAGGCCTCGACCGGCAGCCCGGTCGACGCCAGCGCCGCCTCGAGCGCCGGCCGCGCCTCGGGCGACACCCGCGACAGGATCGGCACGGTCTTGCCCATCATCATCGGCGCGAACATCCGGTCCTCGGAGAACATTTCCGCGCTGGAGGCGTCGGGCGTCTCCATGACCAGCTCGTCGGCCTCGGCGATGACCTCGTCGAGCCGCGCCGAGCGCCAGTCGAGGCTGGCCGGGAAGACGTGGATCGTCCCGAACAGGTAGATCTTGGTGTCCTCGTCCTCGATCAGCCAGATTGCCGGCCGCGGTGCCGGCGCGCCGGCCGGCGCGGTCTCGGCCAGCGCGTCCGCGGGCTGCCAGCATCCGAGCAGGGCTGCGGCGAGCAGCGCGCACCGTTTCAGCAAGGCCCGCACATCCGCCACGCATCCGCTCCCGCCGCTTCCTTGACCCATAGTGCACCATCCGCCAAAGGCTCGCGACACCTTTTGTCTCTCTCAGCTTATCGAAGGGCGCCGCCTTGGCTTCCGCTCCCACTTCGCTCAGCTTCCAGCAGCTGATCCTGACGCTCCACCACTATTGGAGCGACCGCGGCTGCCTCATCCTGCAGCCCTATGACATGGAGATGGGGGCGGGGACCTTTCACACCGCGACCACGCTCCGCGCGCTCGGCCCCGATCCGTGGAACGCCGCCTTCGTCCAGCCCTGCCGCCGCCCGACCGACGGCCGCTATGGCGAGAACCCCAACCGGCTCCAGCATTATTACCAATATCAGGTCATCCTGAAGCCGAGCCCGCCCGACCTCCAGGACCTCTACCTCGGCAGCCTCGCCGCCATCGGAATCGATTTCGAGAAGCACGACATCCGCTTCGTCGAGGACGATTGGGAAAGCCCGACGCTCGGCGCCTGGGGCCTCGGCTGGGAAGTGTGGTGCGACGGCATGGAGGTGACCCAGTTCACCTATTTCCAGCAGATGGGCGGCTTCGACTGCAAGCCTGTCGCCGGCGAGCTCACCTACGGGCTCGAGCGCCTCGCCATGTACGTCCAGAACAAGGACAGCCTGTTCGACCTCGACTTCAACGGCCGGGGCGTGACCTATGGCGACGTCTTCCTCGAGAATGAGCGGCAGATGTCGAAGTGGAATTTCGAGGTCGCCGACACCGAGACCTTGTTCGACCTGTTCCGAAAGGCCGCGGCCGAGTGCGAGAACTGCCTCGCCAACGATCTCCCGATCCCCGCTTATGAGCAGGCGATCAAGGCGAGCCACACCTTCAACCTCCTCCAGGCCCGCGGCGTGATCAGCGTCGCCGAACGCCAGGCCTATATCGGCCGGGTCCGCGACCTCGCCAAAGGCGCCTGCGCCGCCTGGATGCAAAAGAACGGGTGGGCGGCGTGAGGGAAAATTCAGTGCAAAACGCCAACCTCTCCGCTCGTCCTGAGCGAAGTCGAAGGGCGCCCGCACCGACCTTCGTGCAAGCGCCCTTCGACTACGGCCTACGGCCTCCGCTCAGGACGAGCGGAGAGTTTGAGGGAGCGCGCGCGTGAGTGACTTCCTCCTCGAAATCCTCTCGGAGGAAATCCCCGCGCGGATGCAGGCCAAGGCGCGCGCCGACCTCGCCCGCCTGTTCGAAGCCGAGCTCAACACCGCCGGCCTCTCGGCGCAGGGGATCGAGACCTACGTCACCCCGCGCCGCCTCGTCCTCATCGCCCGCGGCCTGCCGCAGGAAACCGCCGCGACCAGCGAGGAGCTGAAGGGCCCGCGCACCTCCGCCCCGCCGCAGGCGCTCGAAGGCTTCCTGCGCAAGACCGGCCTCAGCCAGGACCAGCTCAGCGAGCGCGACGGCATCTGGTTCGCCAATCTCGAAAAGCCCGGCCGAGCCACCGTCGAAGTGCTCGCCGAGGCGATCCCCGCCATCGTCCGCGCCTTCCCCTGGCCCAAGTCGATGCGCTGGGGCGCCGCCTCGCTCGCCACCGAGAGCCTGCGCTGGGTCCGCCCCTTGCAGGGCATCGTCGCCATGCTCGACGAGAAGGTCGTCGATTTCGAGATCGGCGACGTCCGCTCCGGCGCCGCCACGATCGGTCACCGCTTCCGCCACCCCGGCCCGATCACCCTCGGCGGCGCCTCCGACTATCTCGAGAAATTGAAGGCCTGCCACGTCATCGTCGACCAGGACGAGCGCGCCCGCATCATCCGCGACGGCGCCGCCGCGGCCGCCTCCGCCGCCGGCCTGACTTTGGTCGAGGACGAAGGCCTGGTGCTCGAAAATGCCGGCCTCACCGAATGGCCGGTGCCGCTGCTCGGCCAGTTCGACCCGAGCTTCCTCCAGGTCCCGCGCGAGGTGATCCAGCTCACCATGCGCACCAACCAGAAGTACTTCGCGGCGACGGACGGGCAGGGCGCGCTCGCCCCCGCCTTCATCTGCGTCGCCAACATCGACGCGGCCGACGGCGGCCAGGCGATCGTCCACGGCAACCAGAAGGTGCTCGCCGCGCGCCTGTCGGACGCCAAATTCTTCTGGGAGCACGATCTCGCCGTGCCGCTGGGGCAGCAGGCGGAGAAGCTGTCGCAGATCGTCTTCCACGAAAAGCTCGGCACCGTTGCCGACAAGGTCGACCGAGTCGCCAAGCTCGCCCGCTGGCTGGTCGAAGAAGGCATCGTCGGTACCGACGCAAACCTCACCGCTCGTCCCGAGCGTAGTCGAGGGGCGCCTGCACCGGCCTTAGAACCGCGCCCCTCGACTACGCTCGGGACGAGCGAGGTTGGGCAGTTGGCCGACCTCGCCGAACGCGCCGCCCGCCTCGCCAAGGCCGACCTCGTCACCCAGATGGTCGGCGAGTTCCCCGAGCTTCAGGGCCTCATCGGCGGCTACATCGCCGCCGCCCAGGACGAAGACCCCCAAGTCGCCGAAGCCATCCGCGACCACTACAAGCCGGTCGGGCAGGGGGACGAAGTGCCCACCGCGCCGGTGACAGTGGCGGTGAGCCTGGCGGACAAGTTCGATACGTTGGTGTCATTCTTCTACGCCGACATGCCGCCGACCGGCTCGAAGGATCCGTTCGCGTTGCGACGGGCGGCGTTGGGTGTGCTCGAACTTCTTACGCACAACAGTTTGAGGCTGAGCCTGTGGGAAGGGATAACGCACGGTCTTAAGGGCATGACTGATCTGCGCGTTTTCCCGGAGATGCCAGACCAGGCATTCGAGGCGCACAGCAAAGCCATGCAGGCGACGTTTAAATCGTTGCCCGACTTCTTCGCTGACCGCCTGAAGGTCCAGCAGCGCGAGGCAGGCGTCCGCCACGACCTGATCGACGCGGTCTTCGCGCTCGGCGGCGAGGACGATCTCGTCCGCCTGCTCGCCCGCGTCCGCGCGCTTCAGTCCTTCGTCGAGACGCCCGACGGCACCGACCTCCTCGCCGGCTACAAGCGCGCCGCCAACATCCTCAAGAAAGAGAATTGGACGGCGGAACAGGACGAGAACAAAACGCTTTCCTACACGCCCGAAAATGCGGAAGATGTATTGATCGCCGCTCTCGATTCGGCGGAACCGGAGGCGGCGGCCGCGGTTGAGCGCGAGGATTTCGAGGGGGCCATGCGCGCCCTCGCCACGCTCCGCCGTCCCGTGGACGCGTTTTTCAACGAGGTGACCGTGAACGACCCGGATCCCGCGAAACGCGAAGCACGCCTCGACCTGCTCGCCCGGATGCGCGCCGCGGTCCACCGAGTCGCCGATTTCTCGCGGATCGAGGGGTGAATCGAGTGGGAAGCCCCCCGCGATTCCATGTGACTTTCGTGACAGTCGTGACTTTTGAAGGGGTCCCGAATTGAACGGCGAACCTGAAGCCCGCACCGTCTATCGCTTCGGGGGCGGCGTTTCGGACGGCGGCGCGGGTGACCGCAATCTCCTCGGCGGCAAGGGTGCCAATCTCGCCGAGATGGCGTCGATCGGCCTTCCGGTCCCGCCCGGCTTCACCATCTCGACCGAGATGTGCGCGCGCTATTACGAGGAAGGCGAGAGCTTCCCCGACAGCCTGCGCGCGGAAGTCGCGAACGGCATCGCCCACATCGAGGGCATCACCGGCCGAAGCTTCGGCGACGCCTCCAATCCCTTGCTCGTCTCGGTCCGTTCCGGCGCCCGGGTGTCGATGCCGGGCATGATGGACACCGTCCTCAATCTCGGCCTCAACGACGCGACCGTCGAGGGCCTCGCCGCCGGCTCGGGCGACCCGCGCTTCGCCTGGGACAGCTACCGCCGCTTCATCCAGATGTATTCCGACGTCGTCCTCGGCCTCGATCACGGTTCCTTCGAGGAAGCGCTCGAGATCGCCAAGGAGGACAAGGGCGTCCACCTCGACACCGATCTCGAGGCCGCCGACTGGCAGCGTCTCGTCGCCCGCTACAAGGAACTGGTCGAGGAGGAATGGGGCCGCCCGTTCCCGCAGGACGTCCATGAGCAATTGTGGGGCGCGGTCGGCGCGGTGTTCGGCTCGTGGCAGTCGGAGCGCGCCAAGGTCTATCGCCGACTCCATTCGATCCCCGCCGACTGGGGCACCGCCGTCAACGTCCAGGCGATGGTATTCGGCAATATGGGCGACAGCTCGGCCACCGGGGTCGCCTTCACCCGCGATCCCTCGACCGGCGAGCGCGCTTATTACGGCGAATATCTGATCAACGCCCAGGGCGAGGACGTCGTCGCCGGAATCCGCACTCCGCAATATCTGACCAGGGCCGCCCGCGAACGCGCAGGCGCCAAGGCGCCGTCGATGGAAGAGACCCTGCCCGAGGTCTACGGCCAGCTCGCCGCCGTCTTCGACCGGCTCGAAGCCCATTACCGCGACATGCAGGACATCGAGTTCACGGTGGAGCGCGGCCATCTGTGGATGCTCCAGACTCGCTCGGGCAAGCGCACCGCCAAGGCCGCGCTCAAGATCGCCGTCGACATGGCCCGCGAAGGCGTCATCTCTGAGGAGGAAGCCGTCCTCCGCGTCGATCCGTCCGCGCTCGACCAGCTTCTCCACCCGACCCTCGATCCCGGCGCCGAGCGCAACGTGATCGCCAAGGGCCTGCCCGCGTCTCCGGGCGCCGCCTGCGGCAAGGCGGTGTTCGACTCCGACACCGCCGAGCAGCGCGCCGCCGGTGGCGAGGCGATCATCCTCGTGCGCATCGAGACCTCGCCCGAGGACATCCACGGCATGCACGCCGCCAAGGGTATCCTCACCGCCCGCGGCGGCATGACCAGCCACGCCGCCGTGGTCGCGCGCGGCATGGGCCGGCCGTGCGTCTCCGGCGCCGGCGCGATCGCAATCGACTACAAGAACAAGCTGATGCGCGTCGGCGGAATCGAGATCCGGGAAGGCGACGTCATCACCCTCGACGGCACCACCGGCGAGGTCATGCTCGGTCAGGTGCCGACCATCCAGCCCGAGCTCAGCGGCGATTTCGGCACGCTGATGGAATGGGCCGACGCCGGCCGCCGCCTCATGGTCCGCACCAATGCCGAGACCCCGGCCGACTGCCGCGCCGCGCGCGAGTTCGGCGCGGAAGGCATCGGCCTGTGCCGAACCGAGCATATGTTCTTCGATCCCGAGCGGATCACCAACGTCCGCCAGATGATCCTGGCCTACGACGAAGCCGGCCGCCGCGCCGCGCTCGACAAGCTCCTCCCCGAGCAGCGCAGCGACTTCGCCGAGATCTTCCGGATCATGACCGGGCTCCCCGTGACGATCCGCCTGCTCGACCCGCCGCTCCACGAATTCCTTCCCCATGAGGAAGAGGAGTTCGCCGAGGTCGCCCGCGCCTCGTCGGTCGATGTCGAGACCCTTCGCCGCCGCGCCGGCGAGCTTGCCGAGGCCAATCCGATGCTTGGCCACCGCGGCTGCCGCCTCGGCATCACCTATCCCGAAATCTACGAGATGCAGGCCCGCGCCATCTTCGAGGCCGCGGTCGAGGTGGCTCGGGAAGGAGCGCCGCCGCTCCCCGAAGTGATGGTGCCGCTGGTCGGCACGCGGCCTGAATTGTCGATCATTCGCAACCTCATCGAGCGCACCGCTGATACGGTGTTCGAGGAACAGGGGATGCGCGTCGACTATATGATCGGCACGATGATCGAGCTTCCCCGCGCCGCGCTCCAGGCCGGAGCGATCGCCGAGGACGCCGAATTCTTCAGCTTCGGCACCAACGATCTGACCCAAACCACGCTTGGGGTCAGTCGCGACGACGCCGGTCGCTTTCTCACCCACTATGTCGAGAAGGGCCTCTATGCCCGCGACCCGTTCGTCAGCATCGACGTCGAGGGCGTCGGCGAGCTGATCCGCATCGCCGCCGAGCGTGGCCGGGCCACCCGCTCAAATCTTAAGCTCGGCATCTGCGGCGAACATGGCGGCGACCCGGCCTCCATCGCCTTCTGCGAGGAAGCCGGGCTCGATTATGTCAGCGCGTCGCCCTACCGCGTGCCCATCGCCCGCCTCGCGGCGGCTCAGGCGGCGTTGAGGGCGAAAGACTAGGCGGGGCGCCGCTCGTCGCGGGTCGCGGCGGTCGAGCCGGGGAGGGCGTGCGCCTCCTTCAACTCCTTGCGAAGCTTGACGTTTTCGCGCTCGAGCTCGGTCGCGCGCTTGTTCTCCTCGCGGTAGCGCAGCTTGTGCTTGCGCCCGCCGCCGGCGGCCAGCGCCATGCCGAGCAGCAATGCGAACAGCATCGCCAGCCCGATCACCAGCCATTCGTTGGGCGTGAAGGTGAACCCCATCTGCAACTCCTCCGGTCTGCCTTTTGAAGGCTCAATCGGAGGAGCGCCGACTTTGTTCCGCAGCCGTGACTATTTGGTGAGCATCGAGTCGGAGATCGAACAGGCGGCCGGCCCGAGGATCACGATGAACAGCGTCGGCAGGATGAACAGGATCAGCGGCACGGTCATGATCGCGGGCAGGCGCGCGGCTTTCTCCTCCGCGCGCATCATGCGCTCGTTGCGGAACTCGGCCGACAGCACGCGCAGCGCCGAGGCCAGCGGAGTGCCGTATTTCTCGGTCTGGACCATGGTCGTGACGACGCCGCGGATCGCGTCGAGGTCGATGCGCTGCGCGAGATTCTCGAACGCCATTCGGCGGTCGGTGAGGAAGCCCAGCTCGATCGAGGTCAGAGCGAACTCGTCGCCGAGCTCGGGATAGGCCTTGCCCAGCTCGCGGGCGACCCGGCCGAACGAGGCGTCGACGGTGAGGCCGGCCTCGGCGCAGATGACCAGCAGGTCGAGCGCGTCGGGAAGACCCTTGCGGATCGCATGGCTGCGCTTCTGGATACGGTTCTTCAGCCACAGGTCGGGCGCCTTGTAGGCGAGGATCAGAGTGCCTGCGACGATCCCGTAGCGCCTGAGCGGGGTCCAGTCGGACAGCCAGCCGAAGCCGTAGACCGCGGTGATGATGCCGATTCCGAACACCACCGGAAGCACCAGCCGGGCGAAGATGACGACGAACGCATAGTCCTTGGAACGGACGCCGGCCTGCATCAGCTTCTGCTGCGCCTTCAGCACCTGGTCGGTCTGAAGCACCTTCAGCGACGACAGGATGCCGCGGACCTTGTCCGCCATCTCGTTCTGGTTGGTGATGCTCTTGCGGCGCTTGTTGGTCGACGCGACGATGCCGGCCTTCAATTGCTCGCGGCGCTCGTTGAGCGCCTTCACTCGCTTGGCCATCGGGTCGCGCACCGTCGTCACCGCGTAGATCGCGACGAGCACGGCGAAGGTCGCGACCGCCGACAGCAAGGTCGCGACCAGGATCAGGTCGATGCCGAGGAGGGTGGGGCCGGCGGTGGGCGTGGTCATTGGTCGCGCGGCTCCATCAGATCTCGAAATTGACCATTCTGGCCATGATGAACACGCCGATGCCCATCCACACGAGGCCGCCGAGGCCGGCCATGATCAGCCGCTCGTCGACGAAGAAGTTCGCGAGGTAGCCGGCGTTCATATAGTAGATGAGGCCGAACACGATGAACGGCAGCGAGCCGACGATCCACGCCGAAGCCTTGGCTTCCGACGACATCGCCTTGATCTTGAGCTTCATCTGGGCGCGCTTGCGGAGCACGTCGGCGAGGTTGCCGAGCGTCTCGGCGAGGTTGCCGCCGGTCTCGCGCTGGATGGCGAGGCTGATCACGAAGAACTGGAACTCCGGCGTCTTGAGGCGGTCGGCGGTGTCCTGGAGGGCGGCCTCCATGGTCTTGCCGATGCGCATCTTGTCGGCGACTTCCTTGAACTCGAGGCCGACCGGCCCCTGGATCTCCTGGCCGACGACGGCGACCGTCTCGGAGATCGGCAGGCCCGAGCGAAGGCCGCGGACCATCAGCTCGATCGCGTCGGGGAAGCGCTGGGTGAACTGGGTGCCGCGCTTCTTGACGAGCTTGCCGACGATGAAGTGGGGGAGGCCGGCGCCGAGCAGCAGGCCGACGAACAAAGCGAGCAGCGCCGGAGCGCCGCGGAAGAACAAGGCTGCGAACGTCACCACGGCCAAACCGGCGGACGCACCGACATATTGCGGGAGGGTCCAGCCCTTGCCGGTCTGCTCGAGCCGCTTGCGCAGCAGCTCCGGATTGGGGATGAGCGAGGAGGCGAGACCTTCGGCGCGGGTGGACTGCGACCGGTTGGCCATGATCTTCTTGAGCTGCGCCTGGGTCGCGACGTCGGACGAGCGGCTGTGCCGCTCGCGCACGCTCTCCAGCCGCCGGCCCTGCGACTTGGTCGCCGACGGCCCGGAGAACAGGCTGGCCAGGACCAGCAGCAGCCCGATCGCGCCGCCACCGATCATCAGCATGGTCGTATCCGGCATCTCAACTCCCACGCGTGCGCCTGGCGCCCGCTTGCAAACGGCTTGGGCGCATCACGCCCGTTTGGCTCACGACTTGGCCAGAGCGACCTTCTGCGTGTCTTTCTTGGCGAGCGACTGAAGGCCGAACTTGCCGAGCTTGCCGAGCAGCGAGGTCGGCTGGCTTTCCGCCGCCTCACCGCCTTCGTCCTCGGCCTGCTCGAGCGTGAGCTTGAGCAGCTGGTTCATCGCCTGGGCGAGGCGCGAGCTCTTCGCGATCTTGACCATCGGCTGACCGAGCTTGGCGGCCTGCGCGGCCGGCTTCGGATCGTAAGGCAGGACCACGTCGACCTTGCGCTCGATCGACAGCTCGAAATCCTTGCGACTGACTTCCTGGACGTTCGACACGATCCGGTTGGCGGCGACGATCACCCGGGCCTGCGGCGCGTTCGCCTTGAGCCACGACAGAATGCGGATCGTGTCGCGGGTGGCGGCGAGGGTGAACTCGACGACCAGCACGACGACCTGCACGTCGGTGAGCAGGTGCGGGAACTGCACCATGACGTTGCGCGGGAAGTCGATCACCGTGCCTTCGAAGGCGTGGCGGATCTCTTCCTGAAGCTGAAAATAGGCCGACCCGTCGGTGAGCATCGGCTGGTTGATCGGCGCCTCGGCCGACAGCACGCACAGCCGGTCGTTGGCGCGGACCATGGCGCGTTCGATGAACAGGCCGTCGATGCGGCCCGGATTCTCGATCGCGTCGGTGAGGCCGCGGCCAGGCTCGAGGTCGAGGCTGAGCGCGCCGGTGCCGAAATGGACGTCGAGGTCGAGCAAAGCCGTCGAGCGGCTCGCCTTGTCGCCCATCAGCCAGGCGAGCGAGGTCGCGATGGTCGACGCGCCGACACCGCCGCGGGCGCCGACGACGGCGGCCATGACGTTTGGCTTGTCGGTCGCGACGTCTGCCGTGCGCGGACCGGAAATGGTCATCTGGGCATTGGCGAAGGCGTCGCGCAGATGGTCCGGCGTGAACGGCTTGAGGAGATACTCCTGGATGCCGCTGGCGATGAGGTCGCGGTAGAGGCGGACGTCGTTGACCTGGCCGGCGGCGATCACCACCGTGCCCGGCTCGCACACCTCGGCAAGGGCGTTGATGTCGTTGAGCGGATCGCCCGATTCCGACATGTCGACGAACAGGATGGTCGGGCTCGCCGAGACCGAGAGGGTCTGGATGGCGTTGCGGAGGCCACCCTTGTTGACCTTTTCGGGCGACCAGCCGTGCTCGACCGCGATCGGGCGCAGCTGCTCGGCCGTTTCGTCGTCGCAGACGAAGGCGGCGAAGGGGTCGCGAAGCGCCGCTGCGCGGCTACCGGAGAAAGGCGCGTTCATCTTAGTTGCTTCCTCCCGAAGAAGAGCTGGTCGACGTCGCCGGCAGCGGCTGGGTGCCGGTCGGCTGACGCTCGCGATAGACGCGGACCGCGCGGGCGGCGGTGCTGCCGCTGCCGTCCACACTTCCCTGACGGCCGCGGACGAGGTCGTTGGGGTCGGCGACCATCGCGGCGAGGTTCGAGTTCACCGCGCAGCCGTAATTGGCCGAGGTGTTGGTCGACGGCGCGAGGCTCGGATCGTTCCAGTTCGGGCAGTTCGGCACCGACGCCGTGGCGCGGCTGGCGATCACCCGGACGGTACCAGGCGCGACATTGCCGTTGGTGATCGGCGCGCCCGGCTGCATCAGCATGCCATATTCGCCGAGAACGCGACCGACGTCGGCGCGGGCGCCGGGCGACGGATAGTCACGCGGCTCCTCGACGAAGATCTGGTCGCCGTAGCGAAGCTCGATGCCCTCGAACCAGCCGATTAGGCGCGAGCGCTCGGAGGCGGACAGGCCGTCCCCGGACGCGTCGAGGTCGAGCACGAAATTGGTGTGCTGAACGACCGGCTGATGGACTGAGTAAAGGCTCGGATTGTTGGCTGCGGTCAGCGGCCCGCGCGAGTTGCTCGTGCAGGCGCCGAGGCCGAGGGCGAGGACGCCGATGGCGGTGAGGCTGGTCAGACGGCGCATCGTCAATCCTCTCATGATCAGAAGTCGAAGCCCGGCCGAGCGCCGCTGTCGGCGCGGGCGGGGGCTGAGTTGGCGGCGGTCTGGACCGGTGCGGAAGCGGCAGCCGGCGCGGGCAGCGGCGCGGCCTGGCCGGTCACGATTCCGGGGCGGACGGTCTGCGCCGGGCCTGCGGCCGGCATCGGACGAGCCTCGCCGCTGCGGCCGGCATGGCCCTGGCCGAGGAGCACGTTCTCGACGTCGCCCGACGAGCGGTAGCCGTCGGTCGGCAGAGCGATCCGGTTCGCAGAGACCGGCTGGACCAGGTAGGGCGTGACGACGATCACAAGTTCCGTCTCGGCGCGGCGGAAGCCGTTCGAGCGGAACAGGGCGCCGATGATCGGCAGGCTGCCGAGGAACGGCGTCCGGTTGATCGTGCTGTTGCTGACGTTGCGCAGCAGGCCGCTGATCATCATGCTCTGGCCCGAGCCGAGCTCGACGGTCGTCTCGGTGCGGCGGGTGGTCAGTGCCGGCACCTGGAAGCCGTTGATGCGGACCGAGCCTTCGTTGGAAAGCTCAGACACTTCAGGACGAACGCGCATCGAGATGCGGCCGTTGTCGAGGACGATCGGCGAGAAGGCGAGGCCGACGCCATATTGCTTATATTCGACGGTGACCGCGCCGAGCGACTGCGAGATCGGGATCGGGAACTCGCCGCCGGCGAGGAAGCTGGCGGTCTCGCCCGACAGCGCCGTCAGGGTCGGCTCGGCGAGGATGTTCACGAGGCCGTTCGACTCATTGAGGTCGAGCGAGCCCATCAGGTCGACGCCGAAAAGGCGGCCGGCCGCGCCGAGCAAGGTCCCGGCGGCAGCCGGAAACGCGAAATTGGTGCCGACCTGCGCCGGATTGCCGGTCACCGGGTTGATGAGCGTGTCGCTGACGATCGGCTCGATCGTACCCTGGGCGCCGCGGCCGATGCCGAACAGGAAGCCGCCGCTCTGGTCGCGGCTGGTGATGTTGGCGTTGATGTCGCGGACGAGCGAGCGGCTGACCTCGGCGATGCGGACCTGCAGCATGACCTGCTGCGGGGTCGCGGTGCGCAGGCGGCTGAGCACCTGGGTGCCTTCGCCGACGAACGCCTGGACGAGGCGCTGGGCCTCCTCGGCGTCTTCCGGCGCGGAGACGGTGCCGGTGAGCAGCACCATGCCGCTCATCGGGGTCGCGCGAATCTCCGCCTCGGGCATGGCGAGATCGAGCATCTCGTCGACCGAGGCGAGGTTCTGGCCGACCCGCACCGAGGCCGAGTAGATCACCCGGCCGCTGCGGTCGGTGGCATAGACGGTGGTCTGGCCGGCGGCCTTGCCGAAGATATAGATCGAGGTGTTGGAGCGGACCTGGACGTCGGCGACAGCGTCGTTGGCGACGAACAGGTCGGCCATGACGCCGTTGAGTTGGACCAGGCGGCCGGCGCCGACCGACAGGGTCACGTCCTCGGCCGGGGCCACGGTCGGCTGCGCGGCGACCTGCGTCGCCGGGGCGGCGAGGGTCACCGCCAGGGCGGCGGCAACCGACAGGCCGAGGCGGCGCGAAACTTTCACTTTCAGCATCTTAGCGGCCTCCGACCGGAACCAGGGTCACGTTGTTACCGCGCGCGACACGGACGGTCGGGCCGATCGGCACGGAAGGATCAGACTGCGGCCCGCGCGACGGCTGGTAGACCGTCGCCGGCGCCGTGGGGCGCGGCGCCGGGCGCGTCGGCGCGGTGCGGCGCTGGAAGCGCGAGACGTCGGCGCCGACCGTGAAGGTCGAATGGACGTCCACCGGCTGGCCGGCGATGGCGATCAGCATGCGACGCTCGGCATTGGGATCGCCATTCTCGGGGACCTGCACCTCGCCGGAGGCGATGGCGCGCTCCAGCTCGGCGCCGTTGTCGGCGAGGCTCCGCAGCGACAGCGACAGTTGCCCGATCGTCTGGGCGACCGCGATCTTCTCGGCGATGCGCGGCGTGGCCTCGAGGGTCACGGTGGCGATCGGAGCGGCGACCTGGTTGCCCTGCTCGTCGCGGGCGTTGATGCGCTGGTCGGTGGCGAGCACGCGGATGTTGCGGATGATCGTCTCGGACACGCGCAGCGGATTCTGGCTGCCGTCCTCGGGACGGACTTCGTGGGTCAGGACGAGGTCGACGCGGTCGCCCGGGAAGACGAAGCCGGCGACGCCGCTGGTGGCGGACACGCCCACGGTGATGGCGCGCATGCCCGGTCCGAGCGCGGCGGCGAGGAAGCCGCGGTCGCCCGGACGAACGACGCTGTCTTGGGTGAGCGGCTGGCCGGCCGTGATCTCGGTGCGCACGACGGTGCCGATCAGGTCCTGCGGGTTGGCGGAACCCTGGCCGCGGATGAAATAGGCCGGCTGGACGAGACCTTCCGGCCACATCTGATAGCGCAGCGCCTCGGCATCGATGATGGTGCCGACCGGAAGCGTCTTGGTCGCGACCAGGACTTCAGGGCCGCGGGGCGCCTGCACCTGGGCCGAAGCCTCGGGCGCGGAAGCGCCGATGAACATGTTCCTCGCGAGGAGGGCTGTGACAGCGGCGATGGCAAGCGCCCCTACCAGCAAAATGATCTTGCGAACGTCCACGCGAAAGGCCTCCCCAAGGGCAGCTCGAAACCAGCGCTACCAATCACCCAAAGTGGTTAAGGAACCGTTGGCCAATCAGCCAAATTCCAGCGAATGCGATGGCAACACCATAAGGAACCTCGACCGCGCCGCTGAGCTTGCGGATGCGGTGCGAGGCGACGGTGGCGAGCGTCAGGACGCCGCCGGCGAAAGACATGATGACGACGAGGAGCAGAACCGCGCCGGGCGGCAGCCACAGGACCAGGGCGGTCAGCAGCTTGACGTCGCCGCCGCCCATCCAGCCCATCGCGAACGCACCGGCGAACAGGCCGAAGACCAACAGGGCGACGCCGAGCTGGATCGCCATATCGGGCCAGATCGCCAGCCCGGTGTTCCACCAGAAGGCCGGAGCGAGCAGGGCCACCGGGATCACGATCCAGTGCGGAATCTCGCGTTTCCTGAGGTCGCACACCGCCGCCGCGACCAGCAAGGCCGCGAGCGCCGCGAGCAAAATCCAGGAAATCCCCTCCGTCATGGAAAAGAGTCACTAGACGCTGTTGCTTAGGAAACCGTAACCGGACGGGGATGGGAACCACGGTGATGGATCGGCGCGCTTATCCGGCCGGTCTCAAGCAATGGAATTGGCGGGCGCCGGACGGCTGGCTCCACCGGCGGGTGGACTGGCCGCAGCCGCACGGCGTCGCGCCGCGCGGAAGCCTGCTGTTCGCCGCCGGCCGCGGGGACTTCGTCGAGAAATATCTCGAGGCGCTGGGCGATTGGCACGCGCGCGGCTGGTCGGTGTCGTCGTTCGACTGGCGCGGGCAGGGGCGCTCCAAGGGCAGCAATGCCGCCGGCCATTTCGACAGCTTCGATGTCCTCGTCGAGGATCTTGGCCACCTGATCGACGACTGGACGGCCTCGACTCCCGCGCCCCATGTCGTGGTCGCCCACTCGATGGGGGGGCACATGCTGCTTCGCCTGCTCATCGCACGGCGGCCGCAGATCGAGGCCGCGGTGCTGGTCGCCCCGATGATCGTCGTGAATAGCGGCGCATTTCCGGAATGGGCGGCGGCGGGGCTTGCCGCCGCGGCGACGATGACGGGCTTCGGGCGCTGGCCGATCTGGGGCGTGCAGCTCTCACGCGCGCCCGCGGGATCGGTAAGGCAGCGGATCCTCACCGGCTGCGCCGACCGTTACGAGGACGAGCTCTATTGGTGGGACCGCGAGCCCGACGCGTCGCCGGCGCCGCCGAGCTTCGGCTGGCTCAATGCCGCCTACCATTCGGCGCGGGCCTTCACCGCCGAGGCGCTGGCCAAGGTCGACCTGCCGGTGCTGGTGCTCGGCGCCGACCAGGACCAGCTGGTCAGCCCGGCGGCGATCCGCCGGGTCGCGGGACTGCTGCCGAACGGCGAGCTCGCCATGTTCGACGATTGCGCCCACGAGATCCTGCGCGAGCGCGACCATGTCCGCGCCGAGGCGCTCGCCCGCATCGACGCCTTCCTCGACGCGCGAGTGCGATGAGCACGGCCTTCGACGTCGCCATCGTCGGCGCCGGCATGGCGGGCGCGAGCCTCGCCGCCGAGGTCGCGCCGCATGCGCGCGTGCTGCTGCTCGAGGCGGAGGACCATCCTGGCTATCATTCGACCGGGCGATCGGCCGCTTTCTGGTCGGAGACTTATGGCGGCCCCGGTATCCAGCCGCTCACCACCGCGTCGCGCGAATTCCTCGCCAATCCGCCGGAGCATGTCTCCGACCGCTCGTTCCTCAGCCATCGTGGCTGCCTCCACATCGCCGACGCCTCGGGCGAGGTGGCGCTCGACCGCCTGCTCGCCGATTTCGACGGGTCCGACGTCGTGCTCGAGCCGCGCGACCGAGCCGAGCTGGAGGCGGCGCTGCCGCAGGTCCGGCCGGGCTGGGACCGCGGAGTCTACGAGCCGAGCTGCGCCGACATCGACGTCGCCGGCCTCCATGCCGCCTATCTGCGCGTGGCGCGAAGGGCCGGCGCCGAGCTGGTCACCGACGCTCGGGTCGAGCGGGCGGAGCGGGCAGCGGGGCAGTGGCGCCTCGAGACCCGCGCCGGCACCTTCGCCGCGGCCGTGCTGGTCGACGCGGCCGGCGCCTGGGCCGACGAGGTCGCCGCGCTGGCCGGCGAGCGGCCGCTCGGGATCCAGCCCTATCGCCGCACCCTGCTGCAAGTGGAGGTGGATCCGCCCGCGCCGGGGGACCTGCCGTTGGTCGTCGATGCGGCGGAGCGCTTCTACTTCAAGCCCGAGGCGGGCGGGCGGCTGTGGCTCAGCCCGCATGACGAGACCGCCTGCGATCCGTGCGACTGCGCGCCCGAGGAGCTGGACGTGGCCCGCGCGATCGCCGGCCTCGAGCTCGCCACCGACTGGCGGGTGGTGCGCGTCGAGCGGCGCTGGGCGGGGCTGCGCAGCTTCGCTCCCGACCGCCTGCCGGTCTACGGCTTCTCCGACAGCGGCCGAGGCTTCTTCTGGTGCGCCGGCCAGGGCGGCTTCGGAATCCAGACCGCGCCCGCCGCCGCGCGGCTCGCGGCCGGCCTCTTGCTCGGCCGCGCCGACATGTCGGCGCCGGATATCGAGCCGAGCCGATATCGTCCCGACCGGTTCGCGTCCTGACATGAACAAGCGATCGATCGGCGCTGCCTTTTTCCTGCTGCTTATCGCGGCCACGTTCGCCGTCACCTTCGCGACGCCCGCCGAGACCCTGCTGACGGTTGAAGGGCTGCAGCGGGCCTGCGCCGATCTCAACGCGGCGGTCCAGGAAAGGTGGGCGCTATGGGCGGCCTTGTTCTTCATCACCTGCGTGGTGGCGACCAGTGTG
The DNA here is from genome assembly GCF_011320075.1 of Sphingosinicella sp. YJ22. GTDB lineage: Bacteria > Pseudomonadota > Alphaproteobacteria > Sphingomonadales > Sphingomonadaceae > Allosphingosinicella. Next base: position 105,309 of record NZ_JAANPA010000001.1, read on the forward strand.
TCCTTCCCAATAGGCCCGGTGATCGGCATCTCGGCGGGCGCCCTGTTCGGCTTCTGGCCGGGACTGCTGCTGGCGTGGGGCGGAGCGGCGGTCGGCTCGACGATGGCCTTTCTCGGATCCCGCCACTTCTTCCGAGAGGTGGTGGAAGCGAAGCTCGGCCCGCGCTTCGAACGCATCGAGCGCGCGTTCGAGGAGCAGGGCGCGGTCTATCTGCTGACCCTGCGCCTCAACCCGTTCGTTCCTTACTGGCTGGTCAACCTGTCAATGGGGCTGACCCACATGCGGCTGTCCACCTACGTCCCGCTGACGATGATCGGCCTGATGCCGGCATTCGTCATCTACGCCCATGCCGGGACTCAGCTTGCGACCCTCCAGTCGCTGTCGAGCATCATGTCGCCGGCGGTGATCGCGGCGCTCCTGCTACTCAGCTTCTTTCCGATCCTGGCGAAGCTGTACCGGGACCGGCGGGTGGAACGGATGCGCCGCCAAGCCGGCTGATCAGCGGCCCCGGAACTGCTCGGCGGCGGCGCAGGCGAGCTCGTCGGCGCGCTCATTCTCCGGGTGGCCGGCATGGCCCTTCACCCATTCCCAGCTGATCTTGTGCGGCGCCGCGGCGGCGAGCAGCTCGCGCCACAGATCCTCGTTCTTGACCGGCTTCCTGCCGGCCGTCCGCCAGCCGTTGCGCTGCCAGCCATGGACCCACTTGGTGATTCCGTCGCGGACATAGATGCTGTCGGTGCTGAGCACCACCTCGCAGGGGCGGGTGAGCGCCTCGAGCGCGCGGACCGCGGCGGTCAGCTCCATGCGGTTGTTGGTGGTCAGCGCCTCGCCGCCGGACAATTCCTTCTCGTGCGGGCCGAAGCGGATCACGGCGCCCCAGCCGCCCGGGCCGGGATTGCCCTTGCACGCGCCGTCCGTGAAGATCTCGACCTTCGACAAGGGGATGGATCAGGCGGCCAGGCCGGCGGGAAGCTTGAACACCATGCGCTCGGTGACGCCTTCGGTCTGCTCCTCAGTCACGTCAAAATGCTCGGCGAGACGGTCGACCATCTCGCGCACCAGAAGCTCGGGCGCCGACGCGCCGGCGGTGAGGCCGAGCGTGCGCACGCCCTCTAGCCAGCCGAAATCGAGGTCGGCGGCGCGCGCCACGAGCCGCGCGCGCGCCCCGGAGCGCTCGGCGACCTCGACGAGGCGCAGCGAGTTGGAGCTGTTGCCGGCGCCGATCACGATCACCGCGTCGCATTGTCCGGCGATCGCCTTGACCGCCGCCTGGCGGTTGGACGTCGCGTAGCAGATGTCCTCGCTGCGCGGCGCCTGGATCAGCGGAAAGCGGCGCTTGAGAACGCCGAGGATCTCGGCGGTGTCGTCGACCGACAAAGTGGTCTGGGTGAGGAAGGCGAGCCGCTCGGGATCGGCGGGCGCCACTGCCTCGGCATCCGCGGCGGTCTCGATCAGGGTCATGCTGCCCTGCGGGACCTGGCCGAACGACCCGATCACCTCGGGGTGGCCGGCATGGCCGACGAACAGGATGTGCTTGCCCTGCTCGACGAGCCGCTCGGCCTGGCGGTGGACCTTGGAGACGAGGGGGCAGGTCGCGTCGACATAGGTGAGGCCGCGCTCCTCCGCCTTGGCCGGCACCGCCTTGGGCACGCCATGGGCGGAGAACACCACCGGCACGTCGTCCGGAACCTCGTCCAGCTCGGTGACGAACACCGCGCCCTTCGCCTTCAGGCTGTCGACGACGAACTTGTTGTGGACGATCTCGTGGCGGACATAGACCGGCGCTCCCCACCGTTCGAGAGCGAGCTCGACGATTCGGATGGCGCGGTCGACGCCGGCGCAGAATCCGCGAGGCGCGGCGATGAGCAGGTGGAGAGGGGGCTTCGTGTCGGTCATTGGCTGGGCTGATATGGGCCCTATTCGATTGCTTGCCACCTTGCCAGCCGCTTCCTATGGTCCGCCGGCCCGTTCGGCCCCCGCCGACGTCATGCCCGCTTGCACTGCCTGAGGAAGTTTCACCTGTGTCCAGATTGCTAATCGCCGCCACGGCCGTTCTTCCCCTCGTCCTGACCGGCTGCGCGAGGAGCGGCGACATCTTCGAAGGCGGAATCCTCACCACCTATTCGCCCTGTCCGCCGGCCGCCATTCCGGCGCCCGCCGGCGACATCACCCTGTTCAATCCCGCCGACAGCCGCGACTCCACCGCGATCGACGTGGTCGCGACCATTTCCAACGTGCGCGCCTCCTGCAACGCGCAGGGCGATCGCCTGGTGACCAACGCCAGCTTCGAGGTGTTCGCCCAGCGGCGCGACAATCGCGGCGCCCGCGACGTCGTCCTGCCCTATTTCGCCACGGTGGTGCAGGGCGGCCAGAATGTCGTCGCCAAGCGCACCGGCAACGTTCTGCTCCGCTTCGCCGATGGCCAGTACCGCGCCAGCGCCGCGGCGACCGCTCAGTCGTCGGTGTCGGCCGCGGCCGCGACCCTGCCGGCGAACATCCAGCAGCAGATCACCCGCCGCCGCCGCGCCGGCGATCCGAACGCCGCGCTCGACCCGATGTCGGACCCAGCCGTGCGCGCCGCCGTCGAGCAGGCGCGCTACGAGCTGCTCGTCGGCTTCGAGCTGACCGCCGACCAGCTACGCTACAACGCCACGCGCTAGGCGTTGACAGGGCCGGCGGCTGCGCCCAGAGCAGCCGCGTCCTCGGCGGCCTGGCCGCTGCTGGACGCGCGGGAGAGACCCGCTGTCGCCTTTCGGGGCTATGGCGGGCGCCGAAGGAGCAACCGCCCCGGAATCTCTCAGGCAAAGGGACCGCGCGGACAGTCGGGACGCTCTGGAAAGCGCTCGCGAAAGCGGGCCACCGAAGGGGTAACCCGCCGTCGCCAAGGCGAAGGCGGGGAAAGCTCTCAGGTCCCGGTGACAGAGGGGGTATCGAACCGGCCGCGACTGTCCTAGGCAGCCGGCCCGATGCCTGAAGCCGTCACGGAGATCCTGGTGTGAGCGAAACCGACCTCAAGCTTCCCCTCGACGCATGGCACCGCGCCCAGGGCGCGCGCATGGTCTCCTTCGCCCGCTACGAGATGCCCATCCAATATGAGGGCATCATCGCCGAGCATCGCTGGACGCGCGAATCGGCCGGTCTGTTCGACGTCAGCCACATGGGCCAGCTGGTCATCGCCGGCCGCGACGCCGAATGGGGCCTCGAGGCCCTGCTCCCCGCCGACCTCGCCATCCTCAAGGACGGCCGCCTGCGCTACTCGCTGCTGCTGCGCGAGGATGCCGGGATCATCGACGATCTGATGGTCACGCGGCGCGGCGACCATTTCTACATGGTGGTCAACGGCGCCACCAAGCATGGCGACATCGATCATATGCGCACGACTCTGCCCAGCGGGGTGGTGCTCGACCATATGACCCAGCAGGCGCTGCTCGCGCTCCAAGGACCGAAAGCCGTGGACGTCATGGCGCGGGTCGCGCCGGGCGCCGAGGAACTGACCTTCATGACCGGCGGCGGCTTCGACATTGGCGGCGTGCGCGCCTGGATCAGCCGCTCGGGCTATACCGGCGAGGACGGCTTCGAGATATCCGTCGAGGCCCGCAACGTCGGGGATGTCGCCGCACTCCTCGTCGCGCAGCCCGAAGTGAAGCCGATCGGCCTCGGCGCGCGCGATTCGCTGCGGCTCGAGGCCGGGCTCCCGCTTTATGGCCACGATCTCGACGAGACGACGACTCCGGTCGAGGCCGACCTTACCTTCGCCCTGTCCAAGCGCCGGCGCGAAAGCGGCGGATTTCCCGGCGTCCAGCGTATCCTCACCGAGCTCGACAAGGGTCCGATCCGCAAGCGCGTCGGCCTGTTCGTCGAGGGGCGCCAGCCGGTCCGCGAAGGCGCGCTCGTCGTCGACGCGGAAGGCTCCGAGGTCGGCAAGGTGACGAGCGGCGGCTTCTCGCCGACGCTCGAGCGGCCGATCGCCATGGCCTATGTCCCCGCCGCCGCCGCCGTTCCGGGCACGGAAATCCTGGTCGAGCAGCGCGGCAAGATCTTCAAGGCCGAAGTGGCTCAGATGCCCTTCGTCCCCCATCGCTACCATCGCAAGGGAGCCTCGGCATGAGCGTCTATTTCACCAAGGATCATGAGTGGGTGCGCGTCGACGGCGACACCGGCACCGTCGGAATCACCGATTATGCCCAGGGCCAGCTCGGCGACATCGTCTTCGTCGAAGTGCCCGAGGCGGGCCGCCAGGTCGACAAGGGCGGCGACTCCGCGGTGGTCGAGTCGGTGAAGGCCGCGTCGGACATCTACGCGCCGGTCGGCGGTGAAGTGATCGAGGGCAATGCCGCGCTCGCCGACGAGCCGAGCCTGGTCAACACCGACCCCGAGGGCGAGGGCTGGTTCTTCAAGATGCGCATCGCCGATCCGTCCGAGCTCGACGGCCTGATGGACGCGGACGCCTACCGCGCCTTCCTCGCCGACCAGTAAGCCAAGGGCGCCGCGGGAGCCGAACCGATGGTCAACGCCGCATCACGCTGGTCCGCCGCCGACTACGCGCAGAATGCCGGTTTCGTGCCGGCGCTGGGCGCCGCGGCCTTGGCCCTGCTCGATCCCAAGCCGGGCGAGTTCGTGATCGACATTGGCTGCGGGGACGGGGTGCTCACCGAGCGGATCGCCCGAGCCGGCGCGAAGGCAATCGGCCTCGACGCCTCCGCCGACATGGTCGAGGCGGCGCGGGCGAGGGGCATCGACGCCTTCGTCGCCGATTGCCAGACGCTCGACCTCGACCGTCAGGTCGAACGGTTCGGCCAGTTCGACGCGGCCTTCTCCAACGCGGCGCTGCACTGGATGCTCGATCCTTCGGCGGTGGCGCGCGGCGTGTTCAACCTGCTCCGCGCCGGCGGGCGCTTCGTCGGCGAGATGGGCGGGGAGGGCAATCTCGCCATCCTGCGCCGCGGCCTTCGCGACGAGCTCGCCGGGCGCGGCTATTCGCTGCCGGCGGAAGACCCGCAATGGTATGCGAGCCCCGCGGACTTCGAGGCGATCTATCGCGCCGCGGGCTTCACCGGAATCCAGACCGATCTGGTCGCCAGGTCGACACCGCTCCCCGCTGGCATCCGCGGCTGGATCAAGACCTTCCGCTCGGGCCTGCTCGACGTTGTCGGCGTCCCCGAGGACCAGCGCGAGGCGATCGCCGCCGCCGTCGAGCACCGCTTGGCGCCGGAGCTGCGCCAGCCGGACGGCAGCCTCCACGCCGACTATGTCCGCCTCCGCTTCAGGATGCACAAACCCCAAGCAGCGAGCTGAACCCGCATGCGTTATCTTCCCCTCTCACAGACCGACCGCGAGCAGATGCTCGGCGTCATCGGCGCCGGGTCGGTCGACGATCTATTCGTCGACGTGCCCGCAGCGGCGCGGCTCGACGGCGCGATCGCCGATCTGCCGAACCACGCCTCCGAGCTGTCGGTCGAGCGCCAGCTCGGCGCGATGGCGCGCAAGAACCTGGTCGCGGGCGAGGTGCCCTTCTTCCTCGGCGCGGGCGCCTACCGTCACCATGTCCCGGCAAGCGTCGATCACATCATCCAGCGCGGCGAGTTCCTGACCAGCTACACGCCCTACCAGCCGGAGATCGCCCAGGGCACGCTCCAGGTCCTGTTCGAGTTTCAGACCCAGGTCGCGCGCCTGTTCGGCTGCGACGTCGCCAACGCGTCGATGTATGACGGCTCGACCGCCTGCTGGGAGGCGATCACCATGGCGCGGCGCGTGACCAAGCGCGCCAAGGCGATCCTGTCGGGCGGGCTCCATCCGCACTATGTCTCGGTCGCGAACACGATGGCGAAGTTCACCGGCGACGTGCTCGACACGCGCGTGCCGGAGCTGAGTGCCGAGACTGACACGCAGAACCTGATCGAGGCGATCGACGACGATACGTCCTGCGTCGTCGTCCAATATCCCGACATCCTCGGCCGCATCGACGACCTCAGCGCGCTCGCCGAGGCGTGCCACGCCAGGAAGGCGCTGCTGGTCGCCGTCGTCACCGAGCCGGTTGCGCTCGGCGCGATCCGCTCGCCGGGCGAGATGGGCGCCGACATCGTCGTCGGCGAGGGCCAGTCGATCGGCGTCGGCCTTCAGTTCGGCGGGCCCTATGTCGGCTTGTTCGCCTGCTCGGAGAAGCTGGTCCGCCAGATGCCGGGCCGCCTCACCGGCCAGACGGTTGACGCGGAAGGCAAGCGCGGCTTCGTTCTCACCCTGTCGACCCGCGAGCAGCATATCCGCCGCGAGAAGGCGACGTCGAACATCTGCACCAGCTCGGTGCTGTGTGCGCTCGCCTGGACCGCGCACATGACGTTGCTCGGAGAGAAGGGCCTTCGCCAGCTTGCCGCGCTCAACCACGCCAAGGCGGTCGCCGCGGCCGAGCGGCTCGCCAAGGTGCCCGGCGTAAGCGTCATCAACGACAGCTTCTTCAACGAATTCACCCTTCGCCTGCCCAAGGAAGCGCGCCCCGCCGTGCGCGCGATGGCCGAAAGGGGCGTGCTTGGCGGGGTGTCGCTCGGCCGGCTCTATCCGGACGCCGCCGGGCTTCAGAACGGACTGGTTGTGGCGGTGACCGAGACGGTGACCGACGAGGATGTTGAAGCGCTCAGCGTAGCGCTCGAGGAGGTGCTGGCGTGACCATCAACCAGAGCGGCTGGCGCCCGACTGCGCCCGAGGCCGGCGAGACCAAGGCGAGCACCTTTACCGGCAACCGCGCGCTGATGCTCGAAGAGGCGTTGCTGTTCGAGATCGGCGACACCGACACGACCGGCGTCGATTTCGCCGCGATTCCCGCGGGCGCCTCGCGCCTCGGCGGTCTCGACCGCAACCGGACGATCGGTCTTGCGGGCCTGTCCGAGCCGGAGGCGGTGCGTCACTACACGCGCCTCAGCCGGCAGAATTACGCGATCGACCTCGGCCTGTTCCCGCTCGGCTCGTGCACGATGAAGCACAATCCGAGGCTCAACGAGAAAGTCGCGCGGATGTCGGGCTTCGCCGACATCCACCCGCTCCAGCCGCTCGACACGGTGCAGGGCGCGCTCGAGCTCATCCACGTGCTCGGCAAGTGGCTGGTCAAGCTGACCGGCATGCATTCGGTGGCGATGAGCCCCAAGGCCGGCGCCCATGGCGAGCTGTGCGGCCTGCTCGCGATCCGCTCGGCGCTGGAAGCGCGCGGCGACAAGCGCGAGGTCATCCTCGTTCCGGAAAGCGCCCACGGCACCAATCCTGCGACGGCGGCATTCGCCGGCTACCGGGTCGAGGACATCCCGGCGACGAGCCGCGGCCGCGTCGACCTCGAGGCGCTGAAGACGCGGCTCGGGCCGGACGTCGCCGGCGTGATGATCACCAACCCTAACACCTGCGGCCTGTTCGAGCCGGACATGATCGCGATCAGCGAGGCGGTCCATGAAGCCGGCGGCTTCGTCTACTGCGACGGCGCCAATTTCAACGCGATCGTCGGCCGGGTCCGTCCGGGCGACCTCGGCATCGACGCGATGCACATCAACCTCCACAAGACCTTCTCCACCCCGCACGGCGGCGGCGGCCCGGGCTCCGGACCGGTGGTCTTCTCGGAGGCGCTGACCCCGTTCGCTCCGCTGCCTTTCGTCGAGAAGCAGGGGGACCATTATGCCCTGGTCGAGGAGGAGACGGCCGAGGAGCATCATGGCCGCAGCTTCGGCCGAATGGTCGCCTTCCACGGCCAGATGGGGATGTTCACGCGGGCGCTGAGCTACATCCTCAGCCACGGCGCAGATGGACTTCGCCAAGTTGCCGAGGACGCGGTGCTCAACGCCAACTACATCCTCAGGAGCCTCGACGGCGTGCTCGACGCGCCGTTCGGCGGCAGCGGCCCGTGCATGCACGAGGCGCTGTTCAGCGACAAAGGCTTCGGCGAGGGCCTGACCACGCTCGATCTGGCGAAAGCGCTGATCGACGAGGGCTTCCACCCGATGACCATGTACTTCCCGCTGGTCGTCCACGGCGCGATGCTGGTGGAACCGACCGAGACCGAGTCCAAGGCGGCACTCGACCAGTTCATCGGCGCCCTGCGCTCGGTGGCCGAGCGGGCCAAGGCCGGCGACCAGAGCCTCAAGGCGGCGCCGATCCACGCGCCGCGCCGCCGTCTCGACGAGACGTTGGCGGCGCGCAAGCCGGTGCTGGTGTGGAAGGATCCGGAGCCGGCCCAAGCGGCGGAGTGATGGCGGAACCGCCGCAGCCTTTCGTGTTCGAGCCCGGCGCGGGCCCGCAGCGGCGCGTGGCGCCACATGTGGCGCGCAACGCCGTGCCGATAACCGAGGTGCTGCGCGGCGTGCTTCCGCCGGCCGGGCTGGTGCTTGAGGTGGCGAGCGGAACGGGAGAGCACGCGCTCCACTTCGCCCGCGCCTTTCCGGCGCTGACCTTCCAGCCGACCGATCCCGATCCGCTGGCGCTGTCGTCGATCGCGGCGTGGCGCAGCGAGGCTCCGGACAATCTGCTGCCGCCGCTGATGCTGGACGCGGCCGGCGAGGACTGGCCGCTCGACCGCGCCGATGCGCTGCTGTGCATCAACATGGTCCATATCAGCCCGTGGGCGGCGACTTTGGGCCTGCTGCAGGGCGCGTCGCGTGTCCTGTCGGCCGGAGCGCCTCTGGTCCTCTACGGCGCCTACCGCCGCACCGGCGTCCCGACCGCGCCGAGCAACGAGGCGTTCGACGAGTCCCTCAGGGCCCGCAATCCCGAATGGGGCCTGCGCCTGCTCGAGGATGTCGTGGCGGAAGCGGGGGCCGTCGGCTTCTCACTTGAGAGCGTCGTCGACATGCCGGCCAACAACGTCACCGTCATTCTCCGGCGCGGCTGATCGGCGCACCGGCCGCGGCGTTCCGTCGCCGAGGTCCGCGCCGGCCAGCCAGAGCAGAAGGAGCGGCCAGAAGAGCCCGAGCGCCCAGCCGCCGATCACGTCGCTCGGCCAGGCGAGGCCGTTGACGAGCTCAAGCGCCCCGACGGCGAGCGCGAGCGACACGGCGAGGCCCGCCCAGATCGGCCGCCACGGCCGGTGCCGGGTGAGCAGGAAGGCGAGCCCGAGCCAGGTCGCGGCGGCGCTGGCCACCGCGCTATTGGGGAACAGCGAGGTCTGCGTCTGCGCCATCCGTTCGGCCGGCAGCGGGCGGAGCGACGCGGTCAGGCTGCCTAGATATTCGGCCAGCACCAGCGCGCCGGTGGTGATCGCGATCAGGAGCAGGGCGCCCCGCCATTGCCGCCGCACGGCGAGGAAGGCGGCGCCTGCTCCGCCCATCGCCGCGAGGACGAGGGGGCCGGTCACCTGCTCGGCGATCGCCCCGGCCGCGGCGAGGTCCGGACGGTCCTCGGCGTGGAGCAGCACGAACAGGCCCCGGTCGAACTCGGTGCCGCCGAACAGCAGCATGACCAAGAAGGAAAGCAGCAGCCCGGCAAGGACGATGGGCACCGCGGGCTCAGTTGCCGATCCGCGCGGCCTGCCAGCCCTCGCCGGCCATGGCCGCGCCGTCGACCCTGCCGACGAAGCGTCGCGATCCGCCGCCGAGGTCGGCCGCAAAGGCGATCTGCGGCCCGCGTAGCTGCACGTCGCGTAGCGGCGTCGAGCGGCCGTTCGCCTCGATCGTGCCGGACACCTGCTGGAATTGCTGGCGCAGCGTCAGCCTGGCCTCGCCCTCGCCGGTGCGCAGCTGCCAGCGTCCCTCGACCCGGGCCGGGACGATCCACAGGAAGATGTTGCTGTTCTGGACGTTGCGGCGCGCGTCCGGCTGCCAGTCGCCCATGTCGAACGTGTTGCTGACCACCCGCGCGCCCGGCCGCATCTCGCCGAGAATGCGCGGCCGAAGCTGCATGTTGATTTCGGGCAGCAGGTAGAGCGTCAGCACCGTCGCGTCGCCGAGCGGAGTCACGAACAGGTCCTGCTGGCGGAACGTCACTCGGTCGCCGACTCCGGCGCGCAGCGCGTTGGCGGTCGATTCGCGGATCCGCGCCGGGTCGAGATCGACTCCGAGGCCGCGGGCGCCCTTGTCGCGCGCCGCGATGATCGGGATTCGGCCGTCGCCGGAGCCGAGGTCGACGACGACGTCATCGGCAGTGGTGCCGGCAAGGTCGAGCATCGCGCGGACGATGTCATATTCGGTCGAGACGAACGGCACATCGAGGTCGGGCCGCTGCCCGGCGAGCGTCGCCGGGTCATATTCGGGCACCGCCTGCGGCTCGGGCGGGCGGCTGCGCTGGTAGATCCAGTAACCGGCCAGGCCGAGCAGCGCGACCAGCGCGCCGGTCAGTACGGCCCGCATGAAGGAACGTTTGAACATGATAAGGCTGACTCTCCCTCGCCCGCTCGGCCTGCGCTGAACTCTTAGCAGCCGTTGCGGCTCCGAAAAGCCCGGCTTGTCGGCCCGTGATTTTGCGGGGATGAAGGACGGATGACTCCGCTCCATCCCAGTCAGGTCACCCTGCTGCGCATCCGCTTCGCGATCGCGGGCGCGGTCCTGGCCGCTCTCCTCCTGGTCGGCGAGCTGGTTGCGGCGGAGGCCAACCCGCTGCCGTTCGGTACGGCGCTGGGCGCCGGCTTGGTGCTGATCCTGATCGGCGTGTGGCGCATGCCGATGCGGCGCTATGCCGCCTGGGGCTATCGCATGGAGGAGGACGAGCTCGCCGTCCGACACGGCCTCCTCGTCCGCGCGCTGTCGCTCGTGCCGTTCGGCCGGGTCCAGCATATCGATCTTGCGCAGGGGCCGCTGGAGCGCGCCCTCGGCCTCGCCACTCTGGTGCTCAACACCGCCGGCACGCGCGGCGCGGCGGTCCGCCTGCCGGGCCTCGCCCAGGCCGATGCCGAGCGAATCCGCGACCATATCCGCGGCAAGATCCGCCAAGACCTGCTGTGAGCGAACGGCAGCGGCTGCACCCGGCCGCGATGATCGGCGGCAGCCTCAAGGCGCTTCCGGGCGCGGCGGCGGGCCTGTTCGGAATCATGACCGCGACGCGCGAAGGCGGAGCGCTGGCGGCCGCCGGCGTCTTCGGCGCGATCGGCGTGGGCCTCCTGATCATGGCGGCGATCGCGGTGCTGAGCTGGCGCCGCTTCACCTATGAACTGCTGCCGGGCGAGATCATCATCGAGCAGGGTCTGCTCAGCCGCCAGCGCCGGGTCATTCCGTTCGACCGGGTCCAGGACGTGGCGATCGAGCGGCCGCTGCTCGCGCGGCTGATCGGAACCGCCCGGGTGCGGATCGAGACGGGCGGCTCGGCGGCGGACGAAGGCAAGCTCGACATGGTGTCGCTCGGCGAGGCGCAGCGCCTGCGCGACACCATCCGCGGCCGGGAGGAGCGGCGACCGGCCGGCGGTCGGCCAACGGAGGCACCGGCGGAGGAGGTCATCTTCGAGATGGCGGTGCCGCGGATCCTGCTGTTCGGGCTGCTCAACTTCTCGCTGCTGTTCATCGCGGTCGCCCTGGGCGCTCTGCAATATCTCGACGATGTCGGGCTGGTCGACATGGAATCCTGGGCCGATGAGGCCGGTTTCAGCGACGAGCAAGCCGTCGAGGCGGCCGCCGCCGCCGGGGAAATCGGCTTTGCCGGCGTGGCGCTCCTCCTCGCCCTGGTCGTGCTCCTCGGTTTCGTGACCGGCGTGGCGCGGACCTTGGCGCGCGACTTCGGCTTTCGCCTCACCGCGGGGGTGGCTGGCCTGCGCCGCCGGCGCGGGCTGTTCACCTTGTCGGAAGTGCTGATCCCCGCGCGGCGCACCCAGGCGGCTCGGCTCGACCGGCGCTGGCTGAGCGGATGGCTCGGTTTCTCCAGCCTGTCGTTCCAGACGCTCGGCGCCGACCGGAAGGACGGCGGGGTCCAGGTCGCCGCGCCCTTCGCCCGCGCCGAGGAGATCGGCCGAGTCCTCGACCGGCTCGGCTTTCCCCGGCCGCCCGAGCGTCCGCCGCAGCGCACGCCGCGCCGCGCCTTGCTCCGCCGCTGCGGGCCGTGGCTCGCCGCCGCGCCGCTGCTCGCGCTGCTCGGTTTGATCCGCCTTGAGCTGACCGCCGTCGCGGCGGTGCCGGTGCTGATCGCGCTGGGGCAGGCGCTGGCGTGGCGGAGAGCGCGCTACGGCCTGATGGACGCGGCGCTCGTCGTTCGCTCCGGCCTCATCCGCCGCCGCATCTGGGTCATTCCCTACGACAAGCTGCAGACGGCGGCGGTGACCCGCGGACCGATCCAGCGTCTGCTCGGCCTTGCCACCGTGGCCATCGACACGGCGGGCGCGCCGGCGCTGGGCGCGCCGGAAATACCCGACCTGTTCGGCGAGGATGCCGAGACGCTCGCCCGGACCCTGCTCGACCGTTTCTACCCGGCGCGCGCCGCGAGGAAGGCCGCGGTGATTCAGGAGTCGCCCGAAGCCCTCGAGGGGATTAACCTGGCGACATGATGCCACGGGCGGCATTGCAGCTTCAGCCGCGCGAAAAGCGGGTGGTGATCGCCGGCGCAGTCGCCGCAACCCTGCTCCTTGCCTATCTGTTGTGGCCTTCGGGCTCCGGGGGCAGTGCCGTCGAGCTGGTTCCCGCCGATCAGCGTCCCGCTCCGGCGGTTGCCGCTCCCCAGCCCATCCCGGTCGTGCAGGCGCCGCCGCCCGCCGCCGCGCCCGCGGCTCCGGGCGGACTTGCCGACGGACTGATCCTGCATGGCGTGATGGCCGGCGGCGCGGTGATCGGCTTTCCCGACGGCAGCCAGCGTTACGTGGCGATTGGCCGCGAGGTCATGCCCGGCCTGCGCCTCGAGGGGGTGCGATTGCGCGAGGCGATCCTGGCCGCCGGCTCGGTGAACTACCGGCTCGGTTTCGGCGGACCGGCCGTGCCGCTGACGCCCTCGCCGGGGGCAGGGGCGGTCGTCGTCGGGGTCCCGTCGCCGCAACCGGCGGTCCAGGTGGCCGCGCCGCCGCCACCCAATGCGCAGCGCGCGGAGCTGGGCCGCTATCTCCAGGCGCTTTCGCCGCGGCAGGTGAACGGGCAGGTTTCCGGCTACAGCTGGCGCCCCGGCGTCGCCCTACCGGCGCTCGAGCAGGCGGGACTGCGGCCGGGCGACACCATCCTTTCCGTCAACGGTGCGGCGATGACCCAGAGTCATGTCGAGCAGCTCGCGCGCCTGGCTGCCGGGACCAGCCTTCAGCTCGACGTCGACCGCGCCGGCCAGCGCCTGCGGTTCGTCGTCCAGGGCCGGTAATGCGGCGGACACAAAAGTCGGCCAGGGACCGGCGGATGAGCGCCGGCTTCACCCTGGTCGAGATGATGGTCGTCCTCGTCATCGTCGGACTGGTCGCAGCGGCGGCCGTGCTGGCGATGCCGGAGCCGGGCGGCGGCTTGCGGGTCGAGGCTGAGACCTTCGCGGCGCGCGCCAAGGCGGCACAGGAAACCGCGCTGATCGAGTCGCGCGCGACCTCGCTCCAGGTCAGTCCCGGCGGCTATGCGATCGCGCGCAGCCGCGGCGGCGCGTGGCAGGAGGTCGGCCGCTTCGCCTGGCAGGACGGAACCGCGCCCGATCTCGGCGCTGCCGGGCAGGCGCGCACGGTGTTCGACTCGACGGGGTCGGCGGACCCGCTGGAAGTGACCCTGCGTCGCGGGGAGCGGCGGGTGCGGATCGAGATTGGCGGTGATGGCGAGATCAAGATCCAGCGCTGAATTCGCTCGGCATGAGCTGGCCCGCCATGCCCCCGGCATGGCTGCGAGCCGCGGGGCGGCTCGCACCAGCTCAGTGCCGGCGAATGGATTCACCCTGATCGAGATGCTGGTGGCGCTCGCCATCTTCAGCCTCGCCGCGCTTGCCCTGCTTCGGCTCGGCGGGGCGACCGCGGCGAACAGCGCGCGCCTGACCGAGCAAGCGCTTGCGCAGACCGTTGCCCGCAATCTCGCGGTCGAGGCGATGACCGATCCCGTGCCGCCGGGGTTCGGGACCGAGAGCGGCATGGTCGACAACGCCGGCCGCCAATGGCGCTGGGTGCGGCTCACCGAGCGCTCGCCCGAGGCGCGGATCCAGCTGATCACCATCCGGGTCACCGGCGCGTCAGGAGTCGGGCAGGCGACCATGACCCTGTTCAGGCCGGCGGGATGACCGCGCGCCCGCCCCGCACCGCCGGCTTCACCTTGGTCGAGATGCTGATCGCGCTGGCGATCTTCGGAATGATCACGGCCGGAAGCGTCGCCTTGCTGTCCTTCTCGGTGCGCGCGCAGGACATGGCCGACCGCCAGCTCGCCAGCCTCGGCGCCATCCGCCGCGCCGGCACCCTGCTCGGCGCCGACTTCGCGCAGGCGGTGCCGCGCCCCTGGCGCGACGAGAATGGCCAGCCGCAACGCAGCTTCTATGGCACCGGGGGGCAGGAGACCCGGCTCTTCGTGCTGGTCCGCGGCGGCTGGGACAATCCCGACGCGCTGGCGCGCTCGTCGTTGCAGCGGGTCGAGTATCGGCTTCAGGCCGGCCGGATCTACCGGATCGGCTTCGCCCATGTCGACGGCGGCGGCGCGGCGTCGGTGGCGTCGCTGATCGACGAGGTGCAGGGCGTCGCGCTGCGCTACCGCGACCGCGAAGGCGCGTGGCAGGAGAGCTGGGACCGGCCCGATCCGCGCGAGCTGCCGGTCGCGGTGGAGATGATCGTCACCTCGGCGCGGTTCGGCGCGGTCCGGCAGCTCTTCCTCGTCGGAAGCGGTCCATGAGGCGGCCGATCCCGCAGCGCGAGCGCGGCGCCGCACTGCTCGCGGTGCTGATCCTGGTCGCGATCACCGGGGCGATCGCCGCGGCGTCGCTCGAGAAGCTGCGGCTGTCGCGCATGGTCGCGGCCAACGTCGTGGCGCTCGACCAGGCGCGCCACTCGGCGATCGGCGCCGAGCAGCTCGGAATGCTCATCGTCAACGACCTCGTCGTTCAGGACCGGACGAAGACCACGCTCGCCGGCGACTGGAACGGCGGCGTCCGCCGGGTGCCGATGCCGGGCGGAGGCGCGGTCGAGGCGCGGCTGCGCGACGGCGGCAATTGCTTCAACGTCAACAGCGTCGTGCAAGGCGAGCCGGACAATCTCGTCCGCCGCGGCTCCGGCGTCGACCAGTTCGTCGCACTGATGATGCTGCGCGGCGTTCCCGAGCCGGACGCCCGCCGAATCGCCGAGGCGGCTGCGGACTGGGCCGACACCGACACGATCGCCGGGCCCGGCGGCGCCGAGGATTCCGCTTATGCGTCCGGGCCGCAGCCGTTCCGGACGGCCAATACATTGTTCGCAGACGTCAGCGAGCTGCGCGTGCTGCCCGCTATGCGGCCCGAGCATTTCGCCCGGGTCCGCCCCTGGCTGTGCGCGCTCCCGGTCGCGGAGCTGTCGCCGATCAACGTCAACACGCTCCTGCCCGGACAGGCGCTGCTGCTGTCGGCGCTGGTGCAGGGACGGCTGAGCGAGGAGGCCGCGCGCCGCGTTCTGGCGATGCGCCCGGCGGCGGGCTGGAACAACGCCGTCGAATTCTGGCGCACCGGCATGCTGCGCGGCCTGCCGATCCCGCTCGACGTTCAGCAGCAGCCGCAGGTGCGCACCGACTGGTTCGTCATCGACGTGCGAAGCAATCTCGGCGAGAGCGAGTTCTTCGAGACGGCGCTGGTCGACGCCCGCTTCCAGCCGGTGCGGCTGGCGCAGCGGCGCTGGGCGCGGGAAGGGGACGAGATGATGACGAGAGGCGCGAATTGACGGCCGATTTCGACCTCGAGCCGCTTCGGTCCTGGCTGGAACGAGAGGTCGCGGGCTTCTCTGGCCCGTTCACCGTCGAGAAGTTCGCGGGCGGCCAGTCCAACCCGACCTATCGCATCGATGCCGCGAGCGGCGCCTATGTGCTGCGCCGCAAGCCGTTCGGGCCGATCCTGCCGTCGGCCCATGCCGTCGAGCGCGAACATCGCCTGATCGCCGCGCTCCACCCGACCGGCTTCCCGGTGCCGCGCCCTTATGCCCTGTGCGAGGACGCGGAGGTCATCGGCGCGCCCTTCTATGTGATGGACATGGTCGAGGGCCGCACCTTCTGGAACGGGGCGCTGCCCGAGCTCGCGCCCGGCGAGCGGCGGCCCGTCTATGAGGAGATGATCCGCACGCTCGCCCGCCTCCACATGATCGAGCCTGGCGCGGTGGGCCTCGACGACTATGGCGCGGCCGGCAATTATTTCGAGCGCCAGGTGAGGCGCTGGACGAAGCAATATCGCGCCGCCGAGACCGAGCGGATCGAGGAGGCCGAGTGGCTGATCGAGTTCCTCGGCCGCACCGTGCCGGAGCAGAGCCGGGTCTCGATCATCCACGGCGACTATCGCATCGACAACCTCATCTACGCGCCGGACGCACCGCGGGTGAGGGCGGTGCTCGACTGGGAGTTGTCGACGCTCGGCGATCCGCTCGCCGACTTCACCTATCTTGCCATGCAATGGGAAATGCCGGCCGAAGCCGGCAGCGCGGGCCTCAAGGGGGTCGATTGCGTCGAGGCGGGCATCCCGACCCTCGACGAGGCGGTGCAGCTCTACTGCGCCGAGACCGGCCGCGACGGCGTGCCCGACATGGACTGGTATTTCGCCTACAACCTGTTCCGCCTGCTCGGTATCGTCCAGGGCATCAAGAAGCGCTGGATCGAAGGCAATGCGTCGAGCGCCAAGGCTGCGGAGATGGCCGCCCGCGTGCCGATGTTGGCCCGGGCGTCATGGCATTTCGCGCAGAGGGCAGGGGCCTGAAGGCCTGAATTTCGCGAAGGTGGTGACCCCTAGGGGAGAGGGAGGTGCGCCCTTCGTGGCTCGAATCGCGGTGCTCGGGCAACACAAAGTGCGAGGCGGCAAATCCCAGGCTGGGGGGTTTTCGTGGGTAACCAGCTATGAGGGCCATCGCATCTAAAGGACATAGACGGAGAGGGCGGTCGCCGGGTCCGCCTGTGCAACCAGCCCCGATAGGCCGCTTCGCCGACCGCTGCGCTGAATCGAGGGGCGGCGGGATAGCTGGTGTAGCGCGGCACGGCGCCGCCGCCATAGCGGGCGCGGCAATCCGGGCTGATGGCTTGCATGGACATGACCCGACTGGCTAACCTGCCCGCCGGCAGTCCGGTCGATTTCAGATCAAAGGACAGGCGAACCAAGCGCCAGTCGGCTCGCGACCCGCATTGGCCAAAGGTTCGTTTTGATGAGTAAGGGTGGCGTGGGCGCACACTCGGCACTGATCGACAGCTTCGGCCGGAGGATCAGCTATGTGCGGATCTCGGTCACTGACCGCTGCGACCTTCGCTGTCGCTACTGCATGGCCGAGCACATGCAATTCCTCCCCAAGCGCCACATCCTGACGCTCGAGGAAGTCGCCCAGCTCGCCGACATCTTCATCGCCCGCGGGGTCAGGCGAATCCGGCTGACCGGAGGCGAGCCGCTGGTTCGTCGCGGCGTCCTCGATCTCGTCGGCTGGATCGGAAAGCGGATCGGCGACGGCCTCGACGAGCTCACCCTCACCACCAACGGCACCCAGCTCCAGCGATTCGCCGATGCGCTCCACGCGGCCGGCGTTCGGCGGGTTAATGTCAGCCTCGACAGCCGCCGGCCCGAGCGCTTCGCTCACATCACCCGCGGCGGCGACGTCGGGCAGGTCCTGCGCGGGATCGCGGCCGCCCGCGCCGCGGGCCTCGCCGTCAAGATCAACATGGTGGCGCTCGCCGGCCTCAACGAGGACGAGATCGAGGCGATGCTGCTGTGGTGCGCCGGCGAAGGCCTCGACCTCACCCTCATCGAGACGATGCCCCTAGGCACGGTCGAGGAGGACCGCACCAGCCATTACCTGCCGCTCGACCGGGTCAAGCGGCGCCTGGAGGAACGCTTCACGCTAACTGCGTCGCTCGCGCGGACCGGCGGACCGGCGCGCTATTATGACGTGGGCGGCCTCGGTGCCCGGCTCGGGCTGATCACGCCGCTCACCCGCAATTTCTGCGACGGCTGCAACCGCATTCGGGTGGCGGCGACGGGGACTGTCTATGGCTGTCTCGGTCATGACCAGAAGGTCGAGCTCAGACACGCGCTGCGCGAGGGCGGCGCGGAGGCCGTGACAAACCTTCTCGACCGGCTCCTCGCCGGCAAGCCGCGGCGCCATGACTTCCGAATCGCCGCCGGTGCCGCCCCAGTCGTGGCCCGCCACATGAGCGTCACCGGCGGTTGACGGCACCGCGCGGCCGGCCCGGCTTGAAGGCCGGGCGCAATCGGCTATTTCCGCGTTGAGCCAAATCATCCCTCCGCGTCGCCCGAGGTGACCTTGCCCTACAGTCCGACCGGAGCATTGACGACCTTGCCGGCGGGGCATCCGTGCGAGGACTGCCCGGTCCGGCCGATCACCATTTGCCGCAGCCTCGAGGCGAGGACGCTCGCCGACATGCGCAGGATGGGCAATATGCAGCGGCTCCAGCCCGATCAGCCCGTCCTCCACGAAGGCGACCCGGCGAAGCGGGTGTTCATGCTGACGCTCGGCGCTCTCAAGATCTACACTCTGCTCGGCGACGGCCGCCGCCAGGTGACCGGCTTCATGTTCCCCGGCGACTTTCTCGGGATCACCCGGGACGAGGAATATGCCTTTACGATCGAGGCGCTTCGGCCGTCCGAACTGTGGTGGTTCTCGCGCGAAGCGTTCGACCGCTTCGTCGAAGCCAATCCGAGTGTCGAGCGCGAGCTCTACAAGATGGCGGCGCACGAGCTGGCCGCGGCCCAGCAGCAGATGGTGCTGCTCGGGCGCAAGACCGCCGCCGAGCGGGTGGCGAGCTTCTTCCTCAACCTGCTCCAGCGCGGCGAGCGGGTGAGTGGCCGCACCGAAACCCGCTTCAACCTGCCGATGAGCCGGCTGGACATGGCCGACTATCTTGGCCTCACCAAGGAGACGGTGAGCCGGATGCTTGCCGAGCTTCGCGACCGCCGGCTGATCCGGCTCGAGACGCAAAGCCGAGTCGAGGTGCTGGACCGCGCCGGCCTGGCGGACATGGCCGAGGGCCATCGCGCCGCCTAGGGGGCATCATGGACGTGACCAGTGTCGTGGCGGTCGCGCTGATGATGGCCATCGCTGCCGCGCTCTATTCCTCGGTCGGCCATGGCGGGGCGTCGGCCTATCTGGCGATCATGACTTTGTTCTCGGTCGCGCCCGAGACGATGCGCCCGACCGCGCTTGCCCTCAATCTGGTCGTCGCGGGGCTGGCCGCTTTCAGCTTCGCCCGCGGCGGGCAGACGAACTTTCGTCTCCTCGCCGCTTTCGCCGTCCCCGCCGTCCCCGCTGCCTTCGTCGGCGGGCTCGTCCAGCTGCCGCCCGATCTTTACCGGCCGCTCGTCGGAATCGTCCTGATCGCCGCCGCGGCGCGGCTGTTCTGGCAACCGGAGCGGCTCGCAGCGCGCGCGACCAGGCGGCCGTCGCTCGCGGTCACCCTCCCGGCGGGGGCGGCGCTCGGCCTGCTCGCCGGCCTCACCGGCACAGGCGGGGGCATCTTCCTCAGCCCGCTCATCATCCTGTTTGGCTGGGAAGAGCCGCGCAGGACGTCGGGCGTCGCCGCCGCGTTCATCGTCCTCAACTCAGCCGCCGGTCTCGCGGGCAATGTCGCCGGCGTCCAGGCGCTGCCGCCGGAGCTGCCGATCTTCGTCGCCGCGGTGGCCGCCGGCGCCCTGCTTGGAATCTGGGGCGGCGTGGCGCGGCTGCCGCGCGAACGGCTGCTCCAGGCGCTCGGTCTCGTGCTCGTCGTCGCCGGATTGAAGCTTCTGCTGACCTGAGCGAGTCAGAAGTCGAGGACGTCGACGAACGTCCCGGCCGCGACGGCAGCGGGGCCGGGCGGCAGCCGGACCAGCCTATCGCAATCGGCCAGCGTCTTCTGCGCGCTCGAATCCTGGTTCGAAAGCACCCGCACCGTCTCGCCTTCGATCCTCCCACGAGCGAAGGTCTCGCGGTCGCCGGTCGGCGACAGGCCATCGGCAAGCCGGGCGCTGCGCCAGCACAGCGCGGAACGCGGGTCGCGGCCGGCCAGTCCGGCGACGAGCGGCGCGAGGAACAGGCGCGCCGTGACCATCGCGGACGTGGGATTGCCGGGGAGGCCGAGCACGAGCCGGCCGCGCGCCCGGCCGAGCCACACCGGCTTGCCCGGCTTGATCGCGACCTTCGAGAAGACCAGTTCCAGCCCCTGCTCGGCGAACATCGGCTTGGCGAAGTCCTTCTCGCCGACGGAGGCGCCGCCGGTCACCACCACGACGTCCGCGTCGCGAAGCGCCAGCGCCGCCGCCTGCGCCATCTCCTCGAGCCGGTCGGCAAGTGTCACGCGGCCAATGAAGTCAGCCCCCCACGTCTCCGCCAGAGCGGCGACGCCGACCGAGAGGCTTTCGGGGATGGCCTGTGGCTGCGCGCGGGCGGTGCCCGGCTCGGCGAGCTCGTCGCCGGTGCTCAGCACCATCACCTTCGGCCGGCGAGTCACCGACAGCCGGCCGAGATCGGCAGCCGCCGCCGCCACCAGCTGGCGCGGCCCGAGCAACGTCCCGCTGTCCAGCAGGACGTCGCCGACGCGGAAGTCGGATCCGGCGGCGCGGATGTGGCGGGCGGGCGACAGCGGCGCCTCGACCACCGCCGTTCCGCCCTCGCGGCGCACCACTTCCTGGACGATCACCCGGTCCGCGCCGGGCGGGACCGGAGCACCGGTGAAGATGCGCACGCAGGTTCCCGGCTCGATCCCGCCGTGGTGACCGCGACCGGCGAACGATTCGCCGGCGATGGGCAATGTCGCGGGGAGGGCGGCGAGGTCGGCCTCGCGGACCGCATAGCCGTCCATCGCCGACACGTCGGCCGGCGGCGCCGACACCAGCGCGGTGATCGGGGCGGCGAGAACCCGGCCATGCGCTTCGGCCAGCGGCACTTCCTCGGCGCCGAGCGGCTTGGCGATTGCGAGGACGCGCTCGAGCGCTTGGTCGAACGGGATCACGCCGCGCCGCCGCCTTCCCAGTCGCCGGACTTGCCGCCGCTCTTCGAGGTTACCCGGATGCTATCGATGACCATCGTGCGATCGACCGCCTTGAGCATGTCGAACAGGGTCAGGCACGCGACCGAGACCGCGGTCAGCGCCTCCATCTCGACTCCGGTAGCTCCGAGCGTTCGCACCTCCGCCGCGACCCGGAAGCCGGGCAGGGCGTCGTCGATCGAGATCGTCACTGCCGCCTTGGTGAGCGGCAGCGGGTGGCATAGCGGGACGAGGTCGGCGGTGCGCTTGGCGGCCATGATCCCGGCCAGCTCCGCGGTCTGGATCACCGAGCCCTTCGGAGTCTCGCCGGCGCGCACCTTGTCTAGCGTCGCCGCGGCGCAGCGCAGCGTGCCTTCGGCGGTCGCCACGCGCTGGGTCGGCACCTTGCCGGAAACGTCGACCATCGCCGCGCGCCCGTCGTCGCTTATGTGCGTGAGCCGGCTCATCCGCACAGCGCCCTTAGGCGCGGAACCTGGCCCGCCAGCGAACAGGGCCGGTATCGGCTGTCCAGCTCGAGCGACAGGACGAGGTCCCAGCCGTCCCGGCAGGCGCCGGTCGAGCCGG
Source organism: Sphingosinicella sp. YJ22 (assembly GCF_011320075.1). Classification (GTDB taxonomy): domain Bacteria; phylum Pseudomonadota; class Alphaproteobacteria; order Sphingomonadales; family Sphingomonadaceae; genus Allosphingosinicella. Next base: position 126,875 of record NZ_JAANPA010000001.1, read on the forward strand.
GCAGGCAGAAGATGAACGTGTCGTCGATCTGGCCGGCGCACGCGCGCGACTGGAGCGTCGACACGCCCACCGTGCCGAGGCTCGCCTGGTGGAACACGACCGAAAAGCCGTCCATTTCGCGCCAAAACAGCGGCCGCACCGCTTCCGGGGTGACATCGCGCGGCGCGAATCCGGTGCCGCCGGTCGACAGGATGACGTCGACGCCGTCGTCCGCGACCCAGGCCCGTACCTGCGCCTGGATCGCCTCGACCTCGTCCCTGACGATCGCCTTGCCGGCCAGCGCGTGGCCGGCCGCGCTCAGCCGCTCGACGAGCAGGCGTCCGGACTTGTCACTCTCCGCGTCGCGCGTGTCCGACACGGTGAGCACCGCGATGCGCAGCGGATGGAAGGTCAGGCTCTCGTCAATGCCGGGCATCACTCGCTCCACCGCGCCCTGTCGGCGCGGTCGGCCTCGGTAGGCTCGATCCAGCGCGAGCCGTCAACCGAGTCCTCGCGCTTCCACAACACCGCGTCGGTCTTGAGTCGGTCCATCACATAGTCGGCCGCCTCGAACGCGGCGCGGCGGTGAAGCGAGGCTGCCGCGACGAACACGATCGTCTCGCCGGGCAGGACTTCCCCGAAGCGGTGTACGGCGGTGATCGCGCCGACCGCGAAGCGCCGGCTGGCAGCTTGCGCGATGTCGTCGATGGAGCTCTGGGTGATGCGGGGATGATGGTCGAGGAACATACGCTCGACGTCCGCGCCGTCCCGGTTCCGCGGCCGCGCGATTCCGGCGAAGCTGACCACGGCGCCTTCGTCGGCGAGCTTCGCCATGAAGCGCGACAGCTCGGCGGCCGGGTCGAGCGGCAAATCGGTCAGTCGGGCCTCGATCATTCCGCTCACCCGCCCGACAGCGGCGGAAAGAACTCGACCGTGCCGCCCGCCCCGACACGAAATTCATCGGCGACGATGGCATCTTCGACGCAGGCCTTGAGCGAAGGGCTCGTCAAGTCCTCGGCCAAATCCGGGTAGAGCGAGGCCAGAAGTTCGCGCACCTCGCGAACCGTGAAGCCGGCCGGCGGCGGCTCGATGCTCACCTCCCGGCCGATCCGATCGCCAAGCTTACCGAAGAACAGGATGTTCACGCCGTCACGCCTCCCATTCGCTGCCCGGCCTAGACTGCCGCGGCGCCGTCTCGGTGATCCATATCAACGCGCAATTCGCGCGGGGAGCCATACTGCCTCGAGGAGGGATGACTATGACGATCGAATCGAACCGCGACGATCATATGCGCCGCGCGCGTTTTGAGCTCGATCTCGCCTATCTTGCCGCGGGAGTCGCGATCGGAGGAGGGGCGTGGGCCCAGAGGCCTTTGCTCTGCGCAGCGCGGAATCCTACGAGCACCAAAGCGAGCGCGGCGGCGTCACCGAGGACGCCGAGGACCACGGCAACGAGGATTGACGAGGCGGCCGGACGGGCCGGGACCAGCGCCATTGCGCCCGCTGGCAGGCGAAGGGTGGTCATGTGCATCGTCGTCTCGATCGGGACGGCGTCCAAACCTCCCCGACTGGCTCGGGTCTGCCGTAACAGCGAGCAGATCAAATCGGCCTAAATCCGGGAAAACCGCCGTTTCTAGGCGGTTTGGTGACCCCTACGGGAGGCGGCACCAAGAACATGAAACGACGGAAAACTGATCCCGTCGCGATCGACGCCCGACGTGTCCGCGAGCGACTGCATCATCTGGTGCGACAGCGTGTGGAGGAGGAGATAGACGTAGGCCGGGACGGTCCTCGGGTAGCCGCCCGTCCCCTCGCGGTCTTTGAAGATCTCGAGAAAGGGACCGAAGTCCTCGTAGCGCTCGAGGAACGCGCGACCCAGCGCCTCGTCGGGCACGTCGCTGACCCCATTGGCCTTCAGCCAACGGATGAAGCGCGCAACAACACATTCGATCTGGTCACCTTGTTCAGTCTTTATCTTGCGGGGCAGGGCGCGATCTCCGCGGCTCTCACCCGCCTCCTCCCGGGAGTGTCGTGAGATGCGCGCCTAGGCCTATCCGCTCGGCGGACTCGTCGTGTGGGCGGTGCATTTCTTCGTCGTCTATGCTGCATCAATCATCTTCCTCACGTCGGACACGACGCGCGCCGTTACGGCGGTGGCCACTGCCGTGTGCCTGCTCGCCGCCGGGGCGCTGGCGATCTATGGCTGGGCTGCTCGGGTCGGTACGGGGGAAACGGTTGGGCGCTGGATCCACACAATTGCCGCTCTGTCCGGCGCGGCGGCATTCCTTGCACTGGCGTGGCAGGGCCTGCCTGAGCTGCTGATCTAGCCGGAGACCTTGGCGAGCAACGCGATTCTAATGCCAGAAAGCGATCACCGCCGCGATCGTGTTATAGCCCATGCGCAACACCGCTCGGTCGCGGCGCTCGAGCAGCCCGACCACGTAGATGCCGGTCATTAGTACTGCGATCGATGCGCCGACGATCTCAAACCTCCCGGGCGCCGCCAGCACCGGCCCACCGTCATAGACGAGGTCGGCGAGGAAGATCAGCATGATGTTGAAGATGTTGGTCCCGAAGACGTCTCCAATCGCCATCTGGTAACGCAGAAGCTTCACCGCTGCGGTTATCGAGCTGATCTCGGGCAGCGACGTCGCCGCGCCAACCAACAGAAAACCAACGAGACCGGCCGCCAGGCCGGTCTGCTCGGCGTGGCGCCCTCCGGGTGCTGAGGCGGCAAATCCAACTGGCAGCAAACGCCTCGTCTGGAAACTAAGCGCCCGAATCAGGGTGTGCAGCTAGCTGAGCTCGAATGATTAGCCCTCTGCGGTCCCAAGATTGGAACCGCCGTGTCAGCCGCGCATCAGCTCGCAATATGGGCTTTGCTCAATTCAGTGCTTCTGACGGAACCTAGAAGCACGTCGAGAGGTTGCAATTTGAGCGGGGAAGGTGGCTGCGCCGATGAGCGAGCAGATCTGGTTGCCTTATTGTGGCGGGGCGCCGCAGCCAGCGGAGCTCTTCGCCCGCTGGAATCTCGATCCGATCCTGCTCGCCATTCTCCTGCTCGCTGCTGCTCTCGGGCTTGTCCGAACCGCCAAATACCCGCGCGAGCGGACCCGCTTCGCTGCTGCGATAGCGGTCGTGCTGCTGCTTTTCGTATCGCCGCTCTGCGCGCTGACCTCCGCACTGTTCGCAGCGCGCAGCGCGCATCACGTCCTCCTGACGACGCTCATGGCGTTCCTGCTCGCCGCTTCAGTCCCGCGGCAACGGCTGGCGACGTTACCAGGATCGCTTTCGGTCTGGATGGCGCTCAGCGCCTTCGCCTTGTGGGCATGGCACGCTCCTCCGCTCTATGCGGCCGCGCTCTCGAACGATCTCGTCTACTGGGCGATGCAAATCAGCCTGCTCGCGACGGCAACCGGCTTCTGGGCGAGCGTCAGGTGGGCAGCACCGGGCGGAGCCATCGTCGCCTTGTTGACCTACATGGTCCAGATGGGCCTGCTCGGGGCGTTGCTGAGCTTCAGCACGAGCGCGTTCTACGCGCCGCACGCGTTGACTACGGCAGCGTGGGGGATGTCGCCGCTCGAGGACCAGCAGCTCGGCGGAATCATCATGTGGGTTCCGGGAGCGGCGGCCTACCTGATTGCAGCGCTGGCCCGGATGCACGAACTGCTCGGGGAAGAGCGCGAGCCCGCGCGGGCATGATCGACGCGCTGCGATCCTGGGCGCGCAAGCATACCGACGAGGGTCGCTACTCCCCGGTCGGGATCACCTTCCATTGGGTGATGGCTTTCCTCGTCCTGTTTCAGCTCGGATGGGGCTTCTACATCGGCTTCATGGGAGTCGGCGGCGACAAGCTTGCGGCCTACCAGGTGCACAGCGCGGTCGGCCTGCCGATCCTGGTTCTCGCGGTTGGCCGACTGGGCTGGCGGCTGCTGATCCCGGGCCCTCACAATGATGCCGACGAGCAGGGCGTCCAGACGCAGATCGCCTACGCGATCCACTATCTCTTCTATCTCGCCTTCTTCGGGCTGCCCCTGACCGGGTGGGCAATGTGGTCGTCGGTCGCGGAGCCCGGGCCGCTCTACCTCGCTGGCCTGGTGCCGTGGCCGCAGCTGCCTTTCGACCAGCTCGACATCGCCACCCGCTGGGCCATCATGGATGTGGCGGAGGACGTGCACCACCTGCTCGCATGGCTGCTCGTGCTCATTGTGCCGCTTCATGTGGGCGCGGCGCTGAAACACCATTTCTGGGATCGGCACGACGTACTTCGGGGAATGATTCCGGAGATCCCGGACTCGGAGGACCCCCGGGGAGGGCACCGGCATAAGCCGCGAGAGCCGAGAGCTCGGCCGGGGTCAGCCGGCGGCTGATGACCTGCATGACGTTCATCGGATCGTTGCGCCGTTCCGACCGCCGCCATTTCTCGAGCTGCTCGACATGGTAGGCGGCCGGCTGCGCGCCCAGAGCGGGATTGGCAGGCCCGATGCCTTCGCCGCGAAGGCCGTGGCAAATTGCGCAAGGCTGCAGCCCGCGTGCCGGATCGCCGGAAACCCACAAGGCCGGAGCCGGGCCCTGCGGCATCGCACCAGGCTGAAACGGCATGGCCGCGTAGTATGCAGAGACGGCCTGACGATCGGCGGCCGACAGCTTGCCGGCTATGTACTGCATCTGGGGGTGCTGGCGCAGGCCCGCTGCATAGCTCTCCATCTGACGATTGAGGTACCCAAATTCCAGGCCCGCGAGACGCGGCGCCCCTGCGCCGTTGCCGAGTCCGTCGAGACCATGGCAGGTGAGGCACGCATTGACCGCACCGGCGTCGCCGCCGCTCAGCGCGATGACCTCTCCCGTCGCCCTGAAGCGATCGTCCGACACCGTTTCCACGGCACTGCACGCTACCAGCGTCGCCGCAAGGACGAGCGCCGGGACGGAGCTCCTCCACCATCGTCTCGTTTTGGGGGCCATGATCGCGGAACCTACCGTGGCACGCACGGTTCCGATTGCACGGCGCTCGCACCTGGGGTCCGGGAGAAGGGGTTCATATTGTCGCCTTGGCGCTCCTTCGCTGCATTGCTGCCGATGTTGAGCATAGCCGCCTGCGAGGCACCCCCCGTCGACCGCCATCCGATGCCGCAAGCTGATCCGGAACGCGGCCGTCTGGCGATGAACCGCACAGGCTGCGGCAGCTGCCACCGCATACCTGGGGTGTGGCCGGAAGGATCGGTGGGGCCGTCGCTCGAGGCCTTTGCTCAACAGACCCTGATCGCCGGCCGGTTGCCGAACCGTGCCGACGTGCTGGCCGAGTTCGTGCGCGATGCGCCGCGATATGTGCCAGGAACGGGCATGCCCGCCATGCCGCTCACGGAGGAGGAGGCGCGCGATGTGGCCGCGTATCTCTACACGCTCGGCGGTCGGTGACGCGCTCGGCGGCTGGCCGCCGCCCGTGCTCGACCCGGCGGGCCCCTACGCCGATCCCCTGGCGATGCTCAGCTGGGTGCTGTTCGCAATTGCCGCGCTGGTGCTGCTTGTCGTCGTCGCGGCGCTTTGGGTTGCGCTCTTCGGCAGCGCAAGGCGCAAGGGGAGGCTGGGCGGCACGCGCGCGATCTGGATCGGCGGCGTCGCCTTCCCGGCGGTCGTCCTGTCGGCGTTGCTAGTGTGGGGTCTCTCGCTTACCGGCAGCCTGACCGCCCCCATCCGCGGCGACGAAATGCGCGTGAAGGTCACCGGCGAAATGTGGTGGTGGCGCATCGCCTATCTCGGCCGCGACGGGCAGGCCGTCCTGCACGATGCCAACGAATTGCACATCCCGGTCGGCCAGCCGGTGGTGCTGGAGCTCGAGTCCGCGGACGTCATCCACAGTTTCTGGGTGCCTCGTCTGTCGGGCAAGCTCGACATGATTCCGGGGCGAACCAACATGATGAGGATCCAGGCGGACGAGCCGGGCGTGTTCGGCGGACAATGCGCCGAATATTGCGGCGGCCCGCATGCGCTGATGGGATTTGTGGTCGTCGCCCACGAGCCAGAGGATTTCGCCCGGCTGATGGCCGCGCGGACGGCCGGCGCCCGACCGCCGTTGCCGGCACACCCCGATCTGGCCCGCGGCGCCCAGCTGTTCCAGACCGCCGGCTGCGCCGCCTGCCACCGGATCGCCGGCACCGGCGCCAACGGGATTGCGGGTCCCGATCTCTCCTTTTTGGGAACGCGCCAGACGTTGGGCGCGGGCATCCTGCCCAACAATCGCGGCACATTGATGGGCTGGATCGGCAACAGCCAGGCGATCAAGCCGGGCAACCGAATGCCGCCCTATTCCATGCTTTCGTCCGACGATCTGCGTGCGCTCGCCGTCTATCTCGAGGCCCAGAGGTGAGCTCGGAAACCGGCTTCGATCCGGCTCTTTACGAACGTTTCCCGACCACAGGCGAGAGGCCGGCGGGCGAGTTCGACGAGCTCAACCGGATCTGGGCGGCGCCGACCGGAATCGCGAAGCTGACCGCCGTCAACAACAACTATGTCGGCGTGTGGTACATCGCCACCGCCTTCCTCTTCTTCGTACTTGCCGGCGTGCTCGCGCTGGTCATGCGCGCGCAGCTCGCGCTGCCGCTCCAGGGCATCCTTCCCCAGGAGACCTACAACCAGTTCTTCACGATGCACGGCACGATCATGATGTTCCTGTTCGCCGTGCCGATCATGGAGGCGCTCGGAGTCCTGCTTCTCCCGCAGATGCTCGCCGCGCGCGATCTCCCGTTCCCGCGTCTCTCAGCCTACGCCTTCTGGGCCTACTTTGTCGGCGGCCTCTGCTTCTTTGCCTCGATCTTCTTCGGCCTGGCGCCGAACGGCGGCTGGTTCATGTACCCGCCGCTCACCAGCACGACCTACTCGCCGGGCATCAACGCCGATTTCTGGCTGCTCGGCATCGGCTTCATCGAGATCAGCGCGATCGCCGGCGCGATCGAGATCATCGTCGGCGTCCTGCGCACCCGTGCGCCGGGCATGAGCCTGCGCGAGATGCCGATCTTCGCCTGGGGCATGCTCGTCTTTGCCGGTATGATCGTCATCGCCTTTCCTTCGGTGATCCTCGCCACGCTTCTGCTCGAGCTGGAGCGGGCGCTGAACTGGCCCTTTTTCGATCCGACGCGCGGCGGCGACCCGGTCCTTTGGCAGCACCTCTTCTGGTTCTTCGGCCATCCGGAAGTGTACATCATTTTCCTGCCGGCCTCCGCGCTGGTGTCGATGATGATCCCGGCGCTCGCCCGCACCCGCCTGGTCGGTCACAACCTCATCGTGTTGGCTTTTCTCGCCACCGGCTTCATCAGCTTCGGCGTCTGGGCGCATCACATGTTCGCCACCGGCATGCCGGCGCTGTCGGTGGGCTTCTTCGCGGCCGCGAGCATGGCGGTCAGCGTCCCGGCCGGCATCCAGGTCTTCTCCTGGATCGCCACGTTCGCGAGCGGCAAGCCGGTCTTCAACACGCCGACCCTGTTCGTCCTGGGCGGCCTCGTCACCTTCGTGATCGGCGGCCTCACCGGCGTGATGGTGGCTTTGGTGCCGTTCGACTGGCAGGTGCACGACACCCACTTCATCGTCGCGCACCTTCACTATGTGCTGATCGGCGGCGCCGTGTTTCCGCTGTTCGCCGTCTTCTACTATTGGATGGGGATGACCAGCCGCCGGCCACTGTCCGAGCGGACCGGCAAGTGGGTGTTCTGGCTGATGTTCGTCGGCATGCAGGTCATTTTCCTGCCGATGCACCTCACCGGCCTCATGGGCATGCCGAGGCGCGTCTACACCTACCTGCCCGGACGCGACTGGGAGATCACCAACATGATCTCGACGATCGGCGCCTTCATCTTCGCGGCGGGCGTGCTGCTGTTCCTGATCGAGCTTGCCCGCAATTTCCGTTTCACTGTCGAGGACGATGCCGGCAACGTCTATGGAGGAGGCACGCTCGAATGGCTTCCGACCGGCCTCTATTCGACCCGCTCCATTCCGGTGGTGAACAGCCGCTATCCGCTGTGGGACGATCCAGGCATCTGCAAGGACGTCGAGGAAGGACGCTATTTCCTTCCCAATGCGCCGACCGGCCACCGCGAGACGATCATCACCAGTCCGGTGCGCGCCGAACCGGAATATGTCCAGATCATGCCCGGCCCGTCGGCATGGCCTTTGCTGGCGGCCGTGTTCACCGCCGGGTTCTTCGTCATCCTGACCATCCAAGCTTATGGCGTCGCGCTTTTCAGTGGCGTGTTGGCCGTCCTGTGCGTGCTTCGCTGGCTGTGGGACACCGATCGGCCAATCGCGGTCGAGCAGGCCGATGTCGGCGCGGGTATCATGTTGCCGACTTACGTGACCGGCCCCCGCACCCATGGCTGGTGGGCGATGATCGTTCTTCTGGTCGTCATCGGAATGATCTTCCTGATGGCGGTATTCAGCTATTTCTACCTCTACGGCATTCACCCGCAATTCTGGATGGTTGAAGCCCAGGGCTGGTGGCTGTTCCCGATCGTCGGTCTCTATGCGCTCGCAGCGCTGCTTGCCTGGCTCGGCCGCCGCCTGTTGGCCCGCGAGGACGTCTCGGAATGGACGCCAAGCGGGCTGCTGCTCTGGGGGATGGTCGCGGCCGGCGCCGCCTTCATCCTCGACTTGTGGAGCTGGCGAGCGACCGGTCTGACCGGAGACGCGAGCGGGCAGGGGGCGATCATCCATGCCCTGTTCACGCTGCAGGGCTGCCTCGTCTTCATCCTCGCGCTGATGGCGGTCTACCTGGCCGCTCGCACCGGCCGCGCGCTGATCATCAAGCCATGCAACAACACGTTCGACCTGATCACCTTGTTCACCTGGTACCTTGCGGGACAGGGTGCGGCCTCAGCCTTGCTGACCCGTCTCGTGCCGGGCGGCTTCTGAAAATGCGGACCTGGGCCTATCTGCTGGGCGGGCTGATCGTCTGGACCGTCCATTTCTTCGCGGTCTACGTCGCCGCGAGCATCTTCCTGACCAGCACGACCGCGCGGGTCGTCACCGCTCTCGTGACCTTCGTCTGCCTCGCCGCCGCCACGACTCTCACCTTGCGTGGCTGGGCGGGCAGGGTCGGCGCCACCGACCCGGAACGACGATGGATCCATACCATCGCTGCATTGTCGGGCGCGACGGCGTTCCTCGCAATCGCCTGGCAGGGACTCCCCGCGCTCCTGATCTGATCGGCCGCCGCTGCCTGCCCCACTCGGCAGGACCCACTTCACTGCTGTTTTCCGTTCGGTGGAGAAAGAGAGCGCGCCGTTGCGAACCCTTCGGGCTGCGGATCGTTAATGATTAACACCCCAAATGAAGGAGAGAACGGATGGCCGATACCGACCATGACGTAAGCGTGCTCAACAGCCTCATCACCACCACGATCGACAGCGCCAACGGCTTCGAGGAAGCCGCCAAGGATGCGCGCAGCGATCAGTTCAAGTCGATGTTCCAGCAATTCGCGACCGAGCGCCGACAGTGCGTGAACCAGCTCCAGCAGGTCGTACGCCAGCTCGGCGGCGATCCCGAGGACGACGGCTCCACGGCCGCGGCGATGCACCGCGCCTGGCTCAACCTCAAGGACGCCGTCGCCGGCGACAGCGACAAGCAGATCGTCGAGGAGGTCGAGAACGGCGAGGACTATATCAAGGGCAAGTACGAGACGGCGCTGCAGGACGACCGCCTGTCGGTGCAGGCCAAGTCGATCATCGAAGAGGCGTTCCGCTCGGTTCGCGAAGGCCACGACCGCGCCAGCCAGCTGAAGCACAGCATGAAGGGCACGACCTGAGTCTTATCGATTGGGGCCACCCGGGAATCACAGCCAATCCCGGGTGGCTTTTTTTTGCCGAGAGGCTCCTGCTCAGTCGAAAAGCATCATTGGACGCTCGCCGGCGCAGCGGCGGCTTGTGGTCGGACGGGCGCCACGCGCCAAACCGTATTGGACAGATCGTCGACGATGATCAGCGCTCCGCGCGGGTCCACGGCGACCCCGACGGGTCGTCCGCGCGCAGCGTCTTCGCCGAGGAAGCCGGTCGCGAACTCGATTGGAGCTCCTGCCGGGCGGCCGTTGCGGAAGGGCACGAACACCACGCGATAACCCACCGGAGTGTTGCGGTTCCAGCTGCCATGCTCGCCGATGAAGACGCCTTCGGCAAAATTCGCACCCATCGCGGGGACCGAGAAGGCAAGACCCAGTGGCGCGTGATGCGAACCAAGGCTGTAGTCGGGGCGGATTGTGGCGGCGACCTTTTGGGGATCCTGCGGTCGGACGCGTGGGTCTTCATTCTGGCCCCAATAGGCGTACGGCCATCCATAGAAGGCGCCTTGGCGAACGGACGTTAGATAATCGGGAACGAGGTTGGGGCCGAGCTCGTCGCGCTCGTTCACGACCGCCCAGAGCTGGCCAATGCCCGGCTGGACGGCGAGTGCGGTCGGATTACGAAGGCCGGTGGCGAAGGGGCGATGGAAACCGGTGGCGGCATCCACCTCCCAGATCATCGCCCGGTTTTCCTCCACCGCCATGCCGCGCTCGCCGACATTGCTGTTCGAGCCGATGCCGACGTAGAGCCGGCGTCCGTCCGGGCTGACGGCGAGCGCCTTGGTCCAATGATGGTTGATCTCGGCCGGCAGGCTCGTGACCGTCACCGGCGGACCGCTCGCTCGGATCTGGCCCGGCTGGTAGTCGAACCGGACCAGCGCATCCTGGTTGGCGACGTAGAGAGCGTTGCCGCTGAGCGCGAGGCCATAGGGTGCGTTGAGGTTTTCTGCGAACACTGCGCGGCCTTCGTACCTCCCGTCACCGTCGGCGTCCCGAAGCAGGGTGAGGCGGTCGCCGCCTTCGGTCGTGCTCGATCCCTGCTCCATCACATATCCTGCAATGAAGTCCTTCGGCCGCAGCGCCGGCGCGTCCTTGCCGCCTTTGCCTTCGGCGATCAGGATGTCTCCATTCGGAAGTATCAGGGCCTGGCGCGGCACCTTGAGGTCGGTGGCGATGGCTGTGATCGTGTAGCCTTGCGGCACGGTCGGACGCTGATCGCCCCAGCCAGCCGGGCTTGCGACCGCCATGCTGGGCAGGAGCCCCCGCTGCTGGGCCGGCAGCTCGGGATTGGGCCCATATTGGCTGGGGTCCGGATCGCCGCCGCAAGCAGCCAACAGGCCGACCGCCGCCACCGCACTTGAAAGTTTGATCCGGTTCATTGCGTCTCTCCCGAGCGCGAGCCGGAGAAAGCGAACCAGATCGCCCCGATCACGAGCGCCGCGACGATGATCGACAGGATCGGTGCTTCGGGCATCACTGCCCAGCCGTCCTTCGCGTGGACCAGCGCGTTGATGAAGCCGACGACCCAAGTCGCCAGGAGCAGCAGGAAGCCCATCACGTTGCGCCGCCCGCGCCTGTCCGCTCGAAGCAGCTCGATGAACGACCAGAGCAGCGCAAGCCCACTGAACAGCAGCGCCCCGACAAGGAGCCAGGAGGCGAAATTGGCCCACTGCACCTCGTAGGTCGAGCCGTAAGCCCAATCGCTCAGCAGCGTCCCCAGAAAGAGCGGAAGCGAGCCGGCAAGCAGCACGGCATGTACCGGGTGGATCGCTTCGGTTCGTCGGGTGCGGGCTTCGGCGGCCACTGCGGTTCCTTTCTGCTCACAGAGGCGCGAAGCCTCGGGATCAATGAGCCGGACGAAGAGAGACCTTAATCAGTTCCCCATTAGCCGCGATGCGCTCGCGGTTGCTCATTCGTCTGAATGCAATATTTGTAATGCCGCGGCGCCGGTGGAGTTCCGGAAGCCGGCCAGCCGTCGTCGATACCTACTCCGAAGGTGGCATTGCGCGCGCTCCGTTCAGCGCCGCGTGTGCCGCGACGATCGCCGTGCGAGGCGCGACCGGAACCGCGACAACCGCCGTATCGCTACTACCGTGATCGTGATCGGGACGACGACTGAGCTATCTGGCCAGTCAAACGTCTGAGCTGTGTGTTTCCGTCCGCTCTGGCCGGAAGTCACCGAAATGTCGCTCGTCGGCTTTCGGCCAGATCCTGCCGGACTGCTAAGCGCCCATACCGGACGCTAGAGGCGCCGCCGGCGGTGCCGAAAACCGGGCGTTCGTTCAGCTGGTTTGGCGATGACCGCTTTCGACCCTTTGCTGACATTCGGGGCTCAACGCTGAAGTCGAACAGAATTTCCATCTAGATCAGCTTTCCCTCGGCGGACGTTGGCGCGCGCATGCCGCCGTCGTTGCGCGCTGGGATTGCCAGATCGCGCGGTCTGAGGTTGGTGCGGGGATACCGACGAAGTTCGCACGCCGGTGCCCGGCGGCTCACGTCACTTTCTTGTAGACTGTGTAGCCAAGGACAAACAGCAGGACGGCAATGATGACGGCGAGCCAGAATAAAATCTGAGCAATATCGATGAAGGCGCCTGCGAGGCCGCCAAAGCCGAGGACCGCCAGCACAAGCGCGAGCACGGCAAATATGATGGCCCATTTGATCACGGTTGTCTCCGAGTGGTGCGAGGACGGCCGCATCTGAGCGCGGCCGGCCTGATGAAGACGGCTGGGGCCGCCGGCGGTTCCGGCGGCCCTCGCTCGGTCAGCGGTTTTGGTCGCCGCCAGTGATCTCGCTCGCCTTGTCCTTTACGCTGCCCCAGGCATTCTGGAGCTTGCCCTAGGCCTGATCTCCTTGCCCCTCGCGCTCCAGCTTCTCGTCGCCGAGGAGATTGCCCGCACCTTCCTTCCAGTCGCCGCCCATCTTCTTCATGCTGCCTTCGGTCCGGACGGAATCGATAGATTGATCGTCGTCGCGAGGGTTCACGTCAGCCTCCTAATTGTTGTGAGATATGGAGGGTAACGGGCGAGCGATCGAAATGGTTCTGCGGCAGCTTTGTTGCTGCCGCAAAGTGGCTCGAGCCAGTCAAACGCGCTCAAACGGCATGAGCGTCAACGGTCGCGCCTTCGTATGCTTACTCTCGCCCGTTGCGAAAGGGAGACGGGCTGATTTCGGCCATTTCGTGCCTTTCCGCTTAGCGCCCATCGCGGCCGCTTCGGACCGCGTTCGCCGCGACGTATACCGGACGGTCGTTCAGCTCGCCTGGTTATGTCCGTGTTTCGACCCAGGACGGACGTCTAGGACCGCACCTAAAGCAACCGGGTGCGGCCTCCGTCAGGCTGCGCGTTGCAGACAGAAGGGACAATCATGTGCGAAATGGCCGGGGTGAAACTCGACCAGCTCGGGCTCGACCACCTTCATCCGCTCATCGTGAGGAATCGGGCTTCGCGGCCAGAAGCTGCAGCCGGTCGGCGGGTTGAGAGGCGAAGGCGGATCGCCCTTCAAGATGACGCGCTTCCGGCTACGCTCGATCCGAGGATCAGGCTGCGGGATCGCGCTCATCAGGGCGCGCGTGTAGATGTGGAGCGGATCATCGACGACGGTTTCCGCGTCCCCCAGCTCGACGATCCGCCCCAGATACATGACCGCGATTCGATCCGCGATGTAGCGGACCACCGACAGATCGTGGGAAATGAAGATCATCGTCAGTCCCATGTCCCGACGCAGCTTCTTGAGGAGGTTGAGGATCTGCGACTGGATCGAGACGTCCAGAGCCGACACCGGTTCATCGGCGATGATCAGCTTCGGTTCCGGCGCAAGGGCGCGCGCGATCGCCACCCTCTGCCGCTGCCCGCCGGAGAATTCATGCGGGTATTTCTTCATCTGGGCGGGGCTGAGGCCGACCAGCCTGAGGAGCTCGACGACCCGTTCGCGCAGCGCCGTCCCGCGGACCCCGGGGTGGCGCGTCCGGATCGCCTCGGCGAGTGCGTCGAATACCGTCATTCTCGGGTTGAGCGACGCGTAGGGATCCTGGAAGATCATCTGGAAATTGATCCGCTCGTGACGAACCTCCCGGTCGGAAAGGGAGCTGAGCTCCTTTCCTTCCAGAAAGATCCGCCCCGAAGTCGGCCGGATGATCTGCATGATGGTGCGGCTGAGCGTGGTCTTCCCACAGCCGGACTCGCCGACGAGGCCGAGGATCTCGCCCTGGCGGATGGAGAGCGAGACGTTGTCGACGGCTTTGATGACCCCGCGGCTCCCGCGCCCGAAGAACCCCGTGCCGAGATCGAAATGCTGGCTGACCGAATCCAGAACGAGAAAATCTTCCCGGGGCCCGCTCTCGCCCGTCTCCTTGCGCTCGCTGATGGCGGCGTCGGTCATTCGAACGCCTCCGTGACGTCGCTGGTCAGCACGTCCTCGATCGGTTTGCTTCGATCGCAATACTGGCAGTCCTGCGCACAATGGCCTTCGGTAAGCACGACCAGCTCGGGTGGCGGGCCGTCAGGCGGGGCGAGCTTGGGATAGGGGCAGCGCGGATAGAAAGCGCAACCCTGGACCGGCTTGCTGAGGTCGGGAGGCATCCCCGGTACGGTATATAGCAGGTCTCCTTTCGTTTGGAGCGACGGGATCGCCTTCTGGAGCGCCTGGGTATAGGCGTGATGCGGGTCGTAGAATATCTGATCGGCGGTGCCGCTCTCCACGTCGCGTCCGGCATACATCACGTTCACCCGCTCGCACGTGCCGGCCACGACGCCCAGATCGTGGGTGACGAGGATGATCGCCGTGCCCAGCCGTTCCTGCCGTTGCTTGAGGAGATCGAGGACCTGCGCCTGGATGGTGACGTCGAGCGCGGTCGTCGGTTCGTCGGCGATCAACAGGTCCGGCTCGGTAAGCAAGGCGGACGCGATCATCACCCGCTGGCGCATGCCGCCGGAGAATTCGTGCGGGTAGGAATGAATGCGCTTCGACGCTTCGGCAATCCCCACCTCCTCGAGCGCGGCGATTGCCTTGTGAAGCGCCGCGCGCTGATCGAGGTCGGTATGCAGCCTCAGCGTCTCGACCATCTGGGTCGAGATGCGCAGGAACGGATTGAGCGAGGTCATCGGGTCTTGAAAGATCATCGAGATCCGTCCGCCGCGAATCTCCCGCATCCGGGAGTTCGTGGCCTGGAGCAGGTCCTCGCCGTCAAACATCACGGACCCCCCGACGATTCGTCCGGGCTCATCGATCAGGCGGAGGATGGAGTAACAGCTGACCGACTTGCCGCTGCCGGATTCACCGACGATGCCGACCGTCTGGCCGCGTTCGACTTCGAAGCTGACGCCGTCGACGGCGCGCACGACCCCGCCCCGCATGAAGAAATAGGTTTTGAGGTCCTGGACGTGGAGGAGCGCCATAGCGGTCAATCCCTCGCGCTCTTGGGGTCGAGCGCGTCACGCAGGCCGTCGCCCAAAAAGTTTAGCGAGAACAGGGTCAGCGCGAAGAAGAAAGCGGGGAAGATCAGCAGCCACGGGAAGATCTCCATGTTCTGCTGGCCCTCGTTGATCAGCACTCCCCAGGACGCGTTGGGCGGCTGAACGCCAAGGCCGAGGAAGCTGAGAAAAGCCTCGAGCAGCATGACCGCCGGCACCGTCAGGGTAGCAACGACGATCACTGGGCCGAGCACGTTGGGGATCAGATGCTTCAGGATGATGCGGCGATGGCTGTAGCCGAGCGAGACGGCCGCTTCGATGAACTCCTGCTTGCGCAGCGCCATCACGCCGGAGCGGACGATGCGCGCCATGCTGAGCCATTCGACGAAGCCGATCGCGACGAACATCAGCCACAGTGACCGGCCGAACGCCACCATCAGCAGGATCACGAAGATGGTGAATGGCAGCGCATAGAGGATGTCGACCAGACGCATCATCACTGCGTCGGTCTTCCCGCCGAGATAGCCGGCGGTGGCACCGTAGAGGACGCCGATCAGCAGGGCGACCAAGGTCGCGATCAGGCCGACCATCAGGGAGATGCGCCCGCCCTCCATCACCCTGACCATCAGGTCGCGGCCGAGCGTGTCGGTGCCGAACCAGTGGGTCGCGGAGGGCCCCTGCGCCCCTATCATGAGATCCTGCTGCTGGCTATCCCAAGGGGAGAGGAAGGGCCCGACGACGCAGAACAGCGCGATGGCGATGAACACGAACAGGCTGATCAGCGCCAGCTTGTTCTTGCCGAGCCGATGCCATGCGTCCCGCCAGAGCGAAGCGCCACGTTCGATCTCCGGCGTGGCCGGTTCGCGCCCGACATCCTCGTCTGCGCCCAGCACGGCCTCTACCGAACCGCTCATGGCCGCGGTCTCCCGGTTCGCATCAGATCACTCATATTTCAGCCGCGGGTTGAGGGCGACGTGAGCGATGTCGGCCAGCAGGTTCATGACGACGATCAAGGCCGCGAACAGCACGGTCAGCCCCAGGATCAGGAAATCGTCGCGGTTCAGCGCCGCCTTCACGAACCACTGGCCGAGACCGGGTATCTGGAAGATCGTCTCCACCACGAACGATCCGGAAATGATCCCGGCAAGGGCTGGTCCCAGGAAGGTGATCGCGGGGATGAGCCCGCCCTTCAAGCAATGCTTCCAGACGATGGTCCACTCAGGGACGCCCTTGGCCCGGGCCGTGCGGACGAAGTCTTGGTTGAGCATCTCCAGCATGCCGCCGCGCGTGAGACGCGCGAAATAGGCGGCGTAATAGAGGCTGAGAGTTGCAGCCGGCAGAATGATATATTCAGGACCATACCAGCCGGAAACCGGCAGGAGGCGAAGGATCAAGCCGAACACCAGTGCGAGCAAGGGGCCCATCACGAAGGTGGGCAGGCAAATACCAGCCATCGAAACCGACATCGGCACATAATCGAGCCAGGTGTTGCGCCTGACCGCCGCTACGATCCCGGTGGGGATGCCGATAAGCAAGGCCGCGAGCAGCGAGATGGACCCCAGCTTCAACGAAACCGGGAAGGATTCGGCGATGATGTCGGTCACCGACCGGTTGGCATAAACCGCCGAGGGGCCGAATTCACCGCTCAGCGTATTGGTCAGTGACGTCCAGAAACGTTCCAGGACCGGTTTGTCATAGCCGTAAAAGGCTTCGATCTGGGCCAGGATGTGGGGCGGGATCGCGCGCTCCGAGCTGAACGGGCTGCCGGGGGTCGCCGCTACCAGGAAGAAGGTGATGGCATAGATGGCCAGCAGCACGAGCAGGCCTTGCAGAAACCGCAGGGCGATGAACTTCGCCATGGCTTATGGAGTCCGGTGCCCGGCGGGTCTGGCCGAGCCTTTCCGATCAGCGCGCATCTCTTGCTCAACCGCTGCTGATCGAGACATATTTGTAGGGACGGTTGTCGAGCAGCGTCGGATTCCAACCCTGGACGCGCGGATCCTTCAGATAGATTCGCGTATACCAGTAGATCGGGATCACCGGCAGCTCCGTCAGCAGCAGCCGTTCGGCCTGCTGCATCAGCTGCATGCGCTGCGGCTCGGTCGACGCAGTGCGGGCCTGCTGGATCAGCGCATCATATTGCGCATTGCTCCATCCCGTATCGTTATTGCCGTTGCCCGTGGTAAAGATCTCGAGGAACGTCATCGGGTAGGCGTAATCTGCGATCCAGCCGGCCCGTGACAGGTCGTAGTTCAGCTGGCTCTGGCTATCGAGATAGACCTTCCATTCCTGGTTGTAGATGCCGACGTCGATGCCGAGATTCTCGCGCCACATCGCCTGGATGGCTTCCGCGATCTTGCGGTGGGCCTCGGACGTGTTGATCAGGATCTCCTTGCGGGGAAAACCTCGACCGCCGGGGAAGCCGGCCTCCGCCAGCAACTGGCGCGCGCGCTGGAGATTGAACTGCACCTGCTGGGAGGCCGGATAGTTCTGCAGGCCGGGGGGAACGATGCCGCTGGCGGGAGCCTGGCCGCCCTGGGTTACCCGCTCCACCAACATCCTTCGGTCGATCGCAAGGTTAAGCGCCTCGCGGACGCGCGGATCGTTGAAGGGCTCACGCGTCACGTTGATCCGGAAGAAGTAAAGGCCGAGGTAGGGATCGATCTTCAGCTGTTCGGCATTCTCGCGCTGAAAGGTTGGAATCCGGTCCGGCGACACGGTGCTGGTGAGATGCAGCCTGCCGGCGAGGAACGCGGTCTCCTCGGTCCGGACATTCTCGATCGGGAAGAAGTGGATCTCGTTCAGCCTGACGCGCGCCGCGTCCCAATAAGTGGGGCTCTTGGCGACCTTGATGACCTGGTTGGTGGTCCACTGGGTGAGGCGGAAGGGCCCGTTGCCGACATAATTCTCCGCCGTCGACCAGCTGTTCTGGCGGTTGGTCATGCCTCCGAACCGCTCGACCACCCGCGGGTTGACCGGAAAGAAGCTGTAATGCTTCAGCATGTTGAGGAAATAAGGCGTCGGTCCCGCAAGCGTGACTTCCAGCGTGCGCGGGTTAAGCGCCCTGACGCCGACCTGGCTGAAGTCGTTGATCTGGCCCTGGTGGAAGGCCTCCGCGTTGCGGATGACGTAGAGCATCGACGCATATTCAGCGCCCAAAGCAGGGCTCAGGATACGCTGCCAGCTGTAGACGAAGTCGCCAGCCGTGACCGGCTCCCCGTTGCTCCAGCGGGCGTTCTCGCGCAGCTGGAACCGCCAGACGGTGAAGTCCGCATTATGCTCCCAGCGCTCGGCGACGCCGGGCTCCGGCTCGAGGTCGTTGCTTGGATGGTAGGAGATCAGGCCTTCCATCAGCGACGAGATGATGCGGTTCTCCGGAACGCCGGTGACGAGATGCGGATCGAGCGCCTTGGGCTCGGCGCCATTTCCCATGAGGAGAATGCCGTTTTTCGCGGCGATATCCACCTCGCGCTCGCGCGTGCCGCAGGCGACCACCGTGAAGCAGATCGCGACAATGGCGACGCTGAGGAACGAGCTTGAGAATTGGGCTGCAAAAGCCTTGATGGCTGTGGCCAAGGTACCGACGCGCACAGGCTGCTCCTTAGGCTCCAAAGCTGGAGCGGTCTCTGAAACCCCTGGTCCGCCCTTTGCTCGGAGGTCCGCAGCAGGCTGGATGCGTAACAATTGATCGACCACGCGGATTGTTCCAGCTCACAAGCCGGGGCGAATGGTCCACCCTCGAGTGGCTTCGGTATGGATCTTCAGCTGTGGGTCTGCGCCGGTGCCGAGCGCGGCGTGCGCCGCTAAGCCCCTATTGCGGCCGTTCTGGGCTGCATTCGCCGCGTCAAAAGCCGGAAATTCTTTCAGCCAGCTTTGCTAAGTCTGATCTCGACCCAATGCGGGCATTGTCGTCAGCGACGAAGCGGAAGCCGGCCGCACGTGACTTCGTGGTCTGAGACACGGTGACGCTCGAAACTCGGCGCAGCACGTCCGTTCGCCGCCCTCCGCCGGTGCGCGATCATGTCGCGCCGAATCAACCCCGGGCTTCGACGGCCACCCCTGTGAGGGGGCAGCCGCCTTCGAAGCCGGTTACCAGATGCGGACGCGCTGCTCTGGCGGGATGTAGAGTGGATCGCTGGGCTGGATGTCGAACGCCCGATACCACGCATCGATGTTGCGCAGCGGTGCGTAGGCCCTGATCATGCCGGGCGAGTGCGGTCCGGTGGCAAGCTGCTGCCGGAGAGCATCGTCCCGGAACAAGGTCCGCCAAACCTGAGCCCAGGCGAGGAAGAAGCGCTGGTCGCCGGTGAATCCGTCGATCACCGGCGCTTCGCGACCGTTGAGGGAATTGCGATAGGCCTCGTAGGCGATGGTGAGGCCACCGAGGTCGCCGATATTCTCGCCCATAGCCACGCGCCCGTTGATGCGCTGGCCCGGAAGCTGCGGGAACTCGACCGCTTCATATTGGGCACCGAGGCGCGCTGCCTGCACCTCGAACGCCGCGGCATTCTCGGGGGTCCACCAGTCGCGAAGCACGCCGCGACCGTCTGACTTGCGGCCCTGATCGTCGAAGCCGTGGATGATCTCGTGGCCGATCACTCCGCCGATGGCGCCATAGTTGATCGCCGAATCCGCCTGCGGATCAAAGAAGGGCGGCTGCAAGATCGCGGCCGGGAAAACGATCTCGTTCCGTGGCGGGTTATAATAGGCGTTCACCGTCTGCGGCGTCATGCCCCACTCACCGCGCTCGACGTCCTGGCCGATTCGCCGACGGTCCCGCCCCCACTCGAACGCCCGAGAGCGCAGAGCATTGCCGAACAGATCGCCCGGCCGAACCTCCAGCGCCGAATAATCGCGCCATTCATCGGGGTGACCGATGCGGACGGTAAAGGTCTCGAGCTTGGCGAGCGCCTCCCGCTTCGTGGCCGGTGTCATCCAGTCGAGGTTCTCGAGCCGGCTTCGCATCGCGGTGCGAAGATTGGCGACCAGCTCTGCCATCTGCCGCTGTGCTTCGGGCGTGTAGTAAAGCTCGACATAGTCGCGGCCGATCGCCTCCCCCATCGCGTCCTCGGCGAATGCGACTGCCCGCTTCCAAAGCTCGCGCTGCTGCGGCTGGCCCTGGAGGAAGCGCGAGCGGAAGTCGAACTGCGCGTCGACGAACTGCCGCGAAAGCAGCGGCGCCGCGTCTTCGACGGTGTGGAAGGCCTGCCATGCGCGCAGCGTCCCGACGTCGGCATTCGCAAAGATCTCGGCGAGCCGGGGGACAGCGGTGTTCTGCGCGACGATCGCACGCTCCGCGTGGTCGACTCCGGCGGCACGGAAGAAGGTCGCCCACGGGAAGCCCGGCGCCTGCGCCTGCAGCTCGGACGGAGTCATCGGATTGTAGGTACGGTCGCGGTCGCGGCTCTCGGCGCGGCTCCAGTGGGCGCGGGCGATCTCCGTCTCCAGCGCGACGATCGCGGCAGCCGCCTGCTCCGGCTGCTCCCAACCGGCGAGGCCTAGCATCTGCGCGACATATTGCTGGTAGCGCGCCTTCTGCGGCGCGAACCTCTCTTCCAGATAATAGTCGCGGTCCGGAAGGCCCAGGCCCGACTGGCGTAGGCCCAGCGCATAATGCTCCGGATCGCGCGAATCGTCATTGACGCCCATGCTGAAGAAGCTGGCGCCGGGGCCGCTCATCGACCGGCCCATCAACGCGGCGATCTGGTCCTTGCTCTGCGCCGCGCGGATCTGCTGCAGGTGGGGCTGAAGCGGCCTGGCGCCGAGCCGCTCGACTCGCGCCTCGTCCATGAAGCTGCCGTAGAGCGTCGCGACCTTCGCGCGGTCGGCATTGCTGTCGTTGACCCTGTAATTCTCCACCAGCTGCCTAACCCGCGCTTCGGACAGGTCGCGAAGCACGTTGAACGAGCCGAAGCTCGAGCGGTCGGCGGGAATCTGCGTGGTGCGCGCCCAATTGCCGTTTGCAAAGGCGAAGAAGTCTGCGCCCGGGCGGACATTGCGATCCATGCCTGACGCGTCGAAACCCCACACTCCCATGCGCTGGCTCGCGATCCGGTCGGTGGAGCCCCCCGGACGGGTGACAGTCGTGCCCGCGTCGCTTCGACGCACGCCGCGCTCGTAGAGCTGAATGCATCGATCGTCGCCTGGCCCGCGGGCGCAAGCCGGCAGGCGGGCGGATGATCCGGATTGCTGCGCGGCGAGAGCAATTGGAGCGGAAGCGGCGAGGAGGGTGGCAGCAACGAACAACTTGCTTCTCAAGCAACTTCTCCGACCGGGGATGGCCCGTCTGGCACAAGAGTGAAGGACGGCGAGGAGGTGAGTAACAGGTTTTCCCAGGATCGAAAATGAATGAGCATCGGACTGAAACTGCAAGGGGAGAAAGCTCGCCTCACGATTCCCGGACAGGTATCTCGCCTTGGAAACAGTCTCGGCGGGGCCCTGCAGCACGATATAAATCGCAGCTGTTCCTCATGAATGAGCGACCGCATTCACGACATCTCCGCTAGGAGCGGACCGTCGGCTTCCGGCCAGATTCGACCATTCGCGCTTAACGCGGGGGCGAGCTGCGCGACGAAACCGGCCTTGACCGATCGAACCACCCCCTGGCGCTGGTGCGCGCTAGGGGGTAGTTCCAATCATCAAACCGGCAGTCGGAATTGGAGGCCGCGGGTGACTTCCGTCGCCTCCGGGTCTAGGCCACCGAGACCACGCGCATGTGCGACGACCTTTGACCAATCAGGGCCGCCATAATCGATCAACTCGATCACCTCCCTCAACGGCCGCATGTCTGCACCGCGGCCGTAGCGGCGCCCGACCTTCCCGTCGGAATGGCCGCAGATCAGGTCAACCATTTCTTCCTTGGCTCGACCGCGAAGGTTGCGGCGGATCGAGTGGCGGAAGGAATGGAATACCTTTTCGTCGTCGGTGATGCCGATGTCCTCGAGATATCGGGCGAAGAGTCTCGATACCCTGGAGGTCCGCTTCCCGAATTTGTTGGGCTTGAAGTCGGGGAACAGCCATTCGGCTCCTTCGGCCTTACGACGTTCGACAAATTCGATGAAGCCGGCGCGAAGCAGAACCGGGTGGACCGGGATGTCCCGATCGGAGTTCGAGGATTTAAGGCTCTTCTCATCCTGGTCCTTGTCTGCACGAACCTGAGCGCGGTCTCGCTCGGTCGCGATGAACCAGATCCCCTGCTCCGACCGAACGTTGAATGGACGAAGGGTACCGACTTCCTCCAGGCGACAGCCGTGAAGGGGGCGAGGAGGTCGATCCAGAACAGCGTCTCCTGGCCTGATACCCGTAGCGTCTTCGATGACGAGGTCGCGGAAGATCGCCTCCATGTCATCCTCGTCAAACGGCAGCCGCTTCTCCTAGCTCTCCTCCACCTCCACGAACTTGGCCTGCTTCGCCGCATTCAGCTGGAGGGGTACCTTCGACATCTTGTCGATGACGTGTTCGGTTATCGATCGTAGCGCAGAGAGGGCCTTGTTTACCGTCGCCGGTGCGAGCGTCGGCAGGCCTTCATTGGCGGCCACCGCAGCCTCATTATCTAGTGGGAGCGCCTTGATCGACTTTTTCGTCCGTCCGGGCAGCTCGAGCAGCTTCTCGCGAAAGTCGCGAACCATCTGCGGGCGGATATGGTCCATGTCGATGTCACCGAACATGGCGACGAACCGCCGGACCGCCAGATCCCACTCTTGTACCAGCTGCGGCTTGCGGGAGCGGCCCTTGGAATAGTCTCGCCAAGCTTCAAAGGCTTGGCTCACCGTGAGACCCACTACGGGCCCCGCGACGTGAACGGGGGCATCGGCGGATGCCGATAGACCGCCCTGAATGACAACGAGCGGTGGTGGCCCGGACCAAGTCGCGACCTCGCGGGTGTTTTCTTTCTGAAGGGCCTCAATGAGCGCTTCGAGCGTCCGGCGCTGTAACTGGCGCGCGATTGCCTCACGGAGGGTCTCGTCGGTCGGCAATCCATGGCGCTGCAACACGAGACCCGAGGGTCATGCGAACGCTTCCGGCGCCAACCGACTAACCTCCTGCAGGCAAATCCGGTATGGCAGCCGGCGCTCGCCCTGGAAGGTGCGGAGCATCACGGCGTCATCCTCGCCGTATCGACTCTCCGGCTCGAAGACATAGTCAGGAGCCGGCCCGGCGATGCCACGCTCGGCAGCGAGGCGCTGGTACGATGCCATTTTTGCGTACGGCCATTCGCAGCCACAGTCCATCACGGCGCGTTTCTTGAAGCCACCGTTCAACGTAGTGGTTCGCCTGCGCGCTCACCCCACCACAGAGAAATGCCTTGGCATTGATGGCCAGCCGCTCATAGGCAGCGGCGCGCTCGGGCATTAGCGCCTTTGCTTCCACCGGATCGCGGGTGCCGAGGCTGACCTTGTATTCCCGCTTGCCGAAGGCGGGTCGCAACTCTGGCGGGATCACCTTGCGGAAATAATAGATACCGGTGCGGGGGTCTTTGGACGGTGCTGTCATTCGGATCACTTTGTACGCATCCTTTGTATGCAAGGACGGGTAAAGCGATCGTGAAAGTGGCGGTTTTCCGCGATTCCGCCGATTTCGGCAGTTCTGGTGACCCCTACGGGACTCGAACCCGTGTTTTCGCCGTGAGAGGGCGACGTCCTAGACCGCTAGACGAAGGGGCCGCTCGAAGAGCAGGGGTGGCGCATATGGGGCGAGGGGGGCGGCTGTCAAGCCGCGCCGCGTCAGGCGCCCGGTACGCCCAATTCGCGGGCGGCGGTGCGCAGCTGTCCCTGGGTCTCGGCGTCGCCGTCGAACGCCGCGAGCGCGCTGCGCAGGGCCGCGCCGGCGGCGTCGCGCTCGCCGAGCACCATGCGCGAGCGCATCAGCCGGACCCAGCCTTCGGCGTCGCGCGGGTTACTCTCGAGGCGGGCGGCGAGGCGGTCGACCATGCCCTTGACCATCTCGTTCTGCTGCGCCGGCGGGATGGCGCTCGCCGCCGCCATCTGCTCGCGGGTCGGGCCGGGAATGGCTGCGGTGGCGGTCGAAGCCGGCGCCGGGCGCGGCTCCGGCAGTCGGCCGGCGATGTCGATATCGTGCTGGCGGGCGATCGCCTGGGCGGCACCGCGGACCTGCGGCTCCCAGCCGGCGCCGGCCGGGGCGTCGCCGAGCAGGGCGACGAGATCGTCGACCGCGCCGCGCGGGTCGCCGTCGCGGTCCTTCAACGTCGCCCGGTAGAAGCGCACCATCGGCTCGCGCGGGTCGAGCGTCGCCGCCCGGTCGAGCAGTCGGCGCGCCTCGGCGAGGCCCGGCTCGGTGCCGAGCAGAAGCTGCGATTCCGCGAGATAGGCGACGTGCATGACGTTGTCGGGCTGAAGCTCCATCGCGCGGCGGAACGCCTGAGCGGCGGGCTGGACCTGCTCGGTGTCGCGATAGGCCATGCCGAGCAGGAACCACGCCTCGGCATTGTCCGGGTCGCTCGCGATGCGCTGGCGGAGGCTGGCAATCATCTGCTCGATATTGCCGGCCTGCTGGTCCGGCGCGGCCGAGGCGACGCTTCGCGGCTGGGCGCCCGGCTCGTCGGACCGAGTGAGCGCGATGACGATCGTGACGAGCGCCAGCAAGGCCGCGAGGGCAAGCGCGATGGTGGCGGGCTGGATGCGCCGCGCGGGCGTCGTGGTGTCGGCCATAGACCCGCGATCATTTCAGCATATCGGCGCACGTCAAGGTCTGGCGGAACGCGGATTAGCTGCTAGACTGTGCGGCCGATGAGGGGCCGACGGCGCACGACCGCCGGCCTTTTGCCACTTCGCAGGTCCTAAGGGGGAAGGGATCGCGTGTCGGAACAGAAGGTTCGGATTGCCATCGTCGGTTCCGGTCCCGCGGGGTTGAGCGCCGCGGCCCGGGCCAAGCAGCTTGGCATCTCGCACCTGCTGATCGAGAAGTCCGACCACCTCTCCGACACGATCTACAAATACCAGAAGGGCAAGCATGTGATGGCGACGCCCGTCCAGCTGCCGCGCCGTTCGGACATGAAGTTCGACGCCGGCAAGCGCGAGGCGGTGCTCGGCCTCTGGGACGATCTCGCGGCGGAGTTCGCGATCGACGCGCTGATCAATGCCGAGGTGCTGTCGATCACCGGGCAGGATGGCGACTTCGTGCTCAAGGTGAAAGGCGCCGCCAACCGCTGGCAGCGTCCGGACAAGCCCGGCGAGCCCCACGGTCCCAATGTCGCGGGCGCCGGTTCCGACCAGGTCCAGGAGATCCGCGCCGAGAAGGTGATCCTGGCGATCGGCACCCAGGGCAATCCCAACCGCATGCGCGTTCCCGGCGGCGACCTTCCGCACGTCCAGTATCAGCTCGACGACCCCAACGCCTATGACAACGAGCATATCACCGTGGTCGGAGCGGGCGACGCGGGCATCGAGAATGCGCTCGGCCTGCTCGAGGACCCCAAGCTCGACAACGTCGTCACCATCCTGAACCGCACCGCCGACTTCTCGCGCGCCAAGGGCCCCAACGTGCAGGCGATGTTCGCAGCGCGCGACGAGGGCCGGCTGACGGTGATGCCGGAGACGACTCCCGCACTGGTCGAGAATGGCTGGCTGACGGTGGAGACCCGCGACGGCCCGCAGCGCTTCCGCTGCGACCGCATCATCGCGCGCATGGGCTCCGCACCGCCGCGCGCCTTCGTCGAAGGCTGCTGCGCGACCTTCATCGAGCAGGAGGACCCGGACGGCGGCAAGCCCAAAAAGGTGATCAAGCCGGGCACCGGGATCGAGTTCAGCAGTCCCGACCGGGAAGCCTATCCCAAGCTGTCGCCGCAGTTCGAAAGCACCGTTCCCGGGATCTTCGTGGTCGGCGCTCTGGCCGGTTATCCGCTGATCAAGCATTGCATGAACCAGGGCTATGACGTCGTCGAGTTCATCAACGGCAACACCAGCCTGGAGCCGGTCGACACGCCGCTTCTCGCCGCCAAGTTCAGCGCCCTGCCGGGCCGCCGAAGCGTCGACGAATGGCTCGAGTTCCTGCGCGAGAACGTGATCATCCTGAACGGGGTGTCGCCGCTGCAGATGCGCGAGTTCATGCTCGACAGCGACGTGCGCTTCTACCGCGCCGGCGACACGGTATTCGAGCGCAACGAGCCGGGCTCGTCGCTGTTCGCGATCGCCTCGGGCAGCGTGCTGGTCGAGGTCGACCCCCGGGACCGCAGCATCACCGTGCCGATCGAGACCGGCTCGATCTTCGGCGAGGTCGGCCTGATCTCGGGGCGCCCCCGCGGCGCCACGGTCCGCGCCGCCGAGGATGCGATCATCGTCGAGGTCTCGCGTCTCTCCGCGCTCAAGCTGATGGCCGCGGTGCCGGCGGCCAAGGAAGCGGTCACCCGCATCTCGGTCGAGCGGCAATTGCTGCAGATATTCAAGTCGGGCCTGACTTCGGCCGACCTCGCCGACGTCCTCGACGATTACAAGATCGTTCGGGTGAGAGCCGGCGAGGCGATTATCAACGAAGGCGAGGAAGGCTACGATGTCTTCGTCATCCGAGTCGGCTCGATGGTGGTCGAGCGCACTGTCGCTGGCCGCCCGGTCTTCCTCTCCTATCTGCCGGCGGGCTCCTATGTCGGCGAGATGGCGCTGCTCGACGGCGGCCGCCGCACCGCGACCGTGCGCGCCGCGATCAAGTCCGAGGTGATCCGCCTCAACGGCGACAAGATGCGCGCGCTGCTCGCCCGCAACGCGCGGCTGCGCGAGCGGTTCGAGACCGACATGGCCAACCGCCAGCGGCTCAACTCCTTCATCGAGGCGAAGAAGGAGAGCTTCAGCGGCGCCGTCGACCTCTATTCGTCGGTCGCGACCTTCCTCGTCGAGCAGGGCATTGGCGACGCCACCGACGTGCTGCTGATCGACGAGAAATTGTGCGTCGGCTGCGACAATTGCGAGAAGGCGTGCGCCGACAGCCATGACGGCCTGTCGCGCCTCAATCGCGAGGCCGGCAAGACCTACGCCCATCTCCACGTGCCGACCTCGTGCCGCCATTGCGAGCATCCGCATTGCATGGCCGACTGTCCGCCCAACGCCATCCATCGCGGCCCGGACGGCGAGGTGTTCATCGACGACAGCTGCATCGGCTGCGGCAATTGCCAGCGCAATTGCCCCTACGGCGTCATCCGAATGGAGATGGTCCCGCCCAAAAAGCCGAACCTGCTGTCCTGGCTGTTCTTCGGGCGGGGACCCGGGCCGGGCGAACCCAGCCAGAAATGGGCCAAGGCCAATCTGCCGCTGACCGGCGACGAGAAGAAGGATGCCGAGCTGACCAAGAAGCGGGCGATCAAGTGCGACATGTGCTCGGGGATCCCCGGCGGACCGGCCTGCGTGCGGGCCTGCCCGACCGGCGCCGCGATTCGAGTCAAGCCGGAGGAGTTCCTCACCGTGGCGCGGCTGGAGGCATGAGCGTGACGGCGGGCAGGGGAGCGGCGCTCTAGATGGCGACCCGGGGGGCAAAGCAGATCGAGCGCAGCCGGTCCTCGGCGCATGAGGGCTTCCTGCAGCATCGCAATCATCGCTGGCTCAAGATCGCGCTCGGCCTCTCGATCGCGGCGCTGATCGTCTATCTCGGCGTGGACGTCGAGCCGCGCCACAATGGCGGCAGCTGGTACGGCTATACGCTCGGCACGATCGGCGCGCTTCTGATCCTGTGGCTGACCATGCTCGGCGTGCGCAAGCGGGCGATGACGCGCGGCTATTTCTCGCTGAAGGCGTGGACGTCGGCGCATGTCTATCTCGGCCTGTCGCTCATCGTCATCGCAACCTTGCACACCGGCTTCCAGCTCGGCTGGAACGTGCACACTTTGGCCTATGTGCTGATGATGATCGTGATCCTGTCCGGGATCTACGGCATCATCGCCTATTCGACCCTGCCCGAAGCGCTCAGCGACAATCGCTCCGAGATGACCCGCTCGCAGATGATCGAGACGATCGCCAAGCTCGACCGCCAGATCGACATCGCGGCGCAGTTGTTGGAAGACACCGAGATCGTCCGCTCCTCGCTCAAGGAGAACCCGTTCCGCGCCGGCATCTTCGCGCGGCTGTCGGGCAGCGACCGCAACTGCCGCAATGCCCGCGCCTTGCAGGACATGCGCGCGCGCCTCGCCACCGCGACGGGGGAGCAGGAGGACGCGATCCGTGCGGTGGTGCAACTGCTCGAGCGCAAGGCGGCGGCGCTGGCGCGCATCCGGAGGCAGCTCAAGATCAAGGCGCGGCTCGAGGTGTGGCTGTTCATCCACGTGCCGACGACCTTCGCCCTGATCGCCGCTCTTTCCGTCCACATCCTCAGCGTCTTCTATTACTGGTGATGGCCCGATGACCTTCCTCGTCGAGCGGATATCCTACAGCGCCCAGGGCCGGCGGATCGTGAAGGCGATCACGGTCGAGGGCGATACGCTCACGATCGGCCGCCATCCGTCCAGCGACATCCGCCTGGCGGATCTCAATGCCGCGCTCCGCCACGCAGTGGTGCAACGGGTCGCGCCGATGCAGCTTCAGGTCTCCGCGGAGGAGGGCGTCGGAGTCGAGCTCGACGGCCGCAAGGTCACCTCCGGCATCATCGACCTCGCGACCGGCGGCGACCTCAGGATCGGCAAGAATCTGCTGCGCTTCGCGCCGACCGCCGCGGGCAGCGAGGAGATCAGGGTCGAGGTCGAGGAGGTCGGCGAAAGCGCGGCCGACGAGAAGGATCGCGCCGACGTCGCGCGCTTTGCCGCGGGCGCGGTCATGCCGGGCAAGCGAGTCGCTTCCTATGTGCTGGCCGTGGTCGTGCTGGCGGTGTTCCTGGCCTGGCCTTTATGGTTCGTCGGCCAGCGCCAGCAGGCCCAGGCCCAGACCGAACAGCAGCCGGTCCGCGGGGACGGCCGGAAGGCCAAGGCGGAGCGGCAGGAACGCGTCGAGGTCAGGCCGGTGGCGGGATTCGCGGCGGACCGGCTGTGGATCAGCGGCCATCTCAGCCAGGCGCATGCCAGCCTGGAGAATAATTGCGGCGCCTGCCATGTCCGCCCGTTCGAGCCCGTCCGCGA
This sequence comes from Sphingosinicella sp. YJ22, assembly GCF_011320075.1. Classification (GTDB taxonomy): domain Bacteria; phylum Pseudomonadota; class Alphaproteobacteria; order Sphingomonadales; family Sphingomonadaceae; genus Allosphingosinicella. Next base: position 156,131 of record NZ_JAANPA010000001.1, read on the forward strand.
CGAATCCTGCATGGGCTGCCATGGCGACATCACCAATCATGGCGACACCGAGCGCCGGCCCGAGGAAGCGGCCGCGCGCCTCGCCCGCTCGCAACCGAATCTCACCGGCTTCGCCCGCTTTCAGCTGACCGTTGCCGAGGCGTTCGGCCACAATGCCGGCCGCTGCGTCGATTGCCACCGCGAGCATGAGGGCCCGACTCGGCTCGCCGACACGGTCCAGAGCGACTGCACCGGCTGCCACGCGGATCTCAACAGCCGGCTGACTGGCGTGCGCTTCGGCAATGTCGTGGACTTCGGGCGCAACGCGCCGCGGCCCGATCCCGAGGGTCATCCCGAGTTCCGGCCCCTCGCACTGATCAACTGGGACGGCGATCGGCCGCTGCTGTCGCGAGTCGATCTGCGCGGCGCCCGCGAGAACAGCAATCTCGCCTTCCCGCACGAGATGCACCTCGATCCCGAAGGCGGCGTCGCGCGGATGACCCAGCGGCTCGGCCAGCGTTACGGGGGACGGCCGGGTCTCGGCTGCGCCGACTGCCACACCGCGACGCCGGACGGGACGAGCTTCCAGCCGATCAACATGGAAGAGGATTGCAGTTCCTGCCACAGCCTCGGCTTCGAACAGCAGGGCAATGTCGTGCGCACTCTGCGCCACGGCGCTCCGGACCAGGTCGTCGCCGATCTGCGCGAATTCTATCGTGGCCGCGCGCCGGCCCGGCCGCAGGAGCTGAGCTCGGCCGCTCGCCGCCGCCCCGGCGACATCGGCCAGGTTCGCGCCGCGCTTCAATATGCCCGCGCCCGCGCCGGAGCGAACACGTCGGCGGTGCAGGCGATCCAGGCGGTGTTCCAGCCGCAGGGCGCGTGCGGCGAATGCCATGTCGTCGACCAGCGCGGGCCGCTCGACTTCCACGTGCGGCCGGTCGCCTTCCCGACCCGCTATCTCCTGCACGGCTGGTTCAGCCACGCTCCCCACCGCCGCACCGAATGGCCGCGCGAGACACCGGCTTTCCCCCGCGGCGCTGCTTTCGAAGGCGACCAGGCCTGCCTCAGCTGTCACGTCCAGGCCGGAAGTTCGCGTGCGGCGACGGACCTGATGCTTCCGAACATGGCGAGTTGCCAGTCCTGCCACGGCGGTGAAGGCGGACGGCGCGAAGCCGTGGAATCGAGCTGCTCGATGTGTCATGATTATCACCTGAACCAGGGCGTTCCGGCGATGCTGGTCAGGCGTCAGGCCAGGGGACAGAGATGGCACACGACGGTCACGCCGGTGGCGCGACTGACGGCGGCCAGATGATCGGGGCGGCTTAGTTGGATCTCAACGGGAGCAAGTCGGCGATTCAAAAGATCGGATCAGCCGATAGCCTCGACCGCGCCCCGAGCATCTATGCCGCAGCGGAAGCCAAGGCGGAGGCGCTCGCGCTCGACGTGATCCGCGCGCGGTTCGAGAGCGGCCGCGTCCCCGATCACATGCATTACCACAATAGCGAGCATACCGCCGGCGTGATCAACCGCGCCCGTGCGATCGGAATCGCTATCGACATGTCGGACCGCGACCTGCTGCTGCTGGTGATCGCCGCGGCGTTCCACGACGTCGTCCAATATTGGTCGCCGGAGCATCGCGACGACGGCTCGGTCTATCGCCGCCGCCACGCCGGCCGCAACGAGGTCGCCAGCGCCTATGAGGCGATCGAGGCGATGACCGAGCTCGATGTCGACTTCCAGCCCGAGGAGCAGGGCATCGTCGCGTCGGCGATCATCGGCACGATCCCCGGCTGGGACCATGAGTGCGCGACCGTCGTACAGCCTTTCCTGGTCGAGCATGGCGTCGTGCGCGCCCTGGCGCTGGCGGACATCGGCTCCTCGGGCATGGACCCGGCCATGTACCGGCTCGACGGGCCGAACCTGTTTGCCGAGGAGAATCTCGACATCATGACCGCGCTTGCGCGGGCGCGGCGCGGCAGCGACATCGCCGAAGCCGATCAGGACGACTATCGCGGACGCTACGTCGCCTGGCTGAGGATTCAGCCGGAATTCGCCCGCGGCCGCCGCGAATGCCTCGCCAATGGCGAGCTCGACGGCCTGGACGAGGAGCATCAGGCGCGGGTCGAGGCGCTGTTCTGCCATTTCGACGAGTCGATCGCCGCCGCCGAAGCCGCCGCGCTCGACGCCGAGACACTTCCCTTCGTCCAGCTGATGCGCCAGCTCGATCCGGACGCTTTCCCGGACGAGGCCTAAGCCCCTCCCGTCAATTCCGCCGCGTCGCCTCGACCCAGTCGGCCATGCTGCCGGTGTCGTCGACTTGGTAGAGCCGGCCGGTGCTCGCCGCACGGCCGCGGCTGACGAACAGCTGCTCCATCTCCGCCCGGTTGAACGGACGCGAGCCGAGGCGCCCGAACACCGCCATCTGGTGACCGGTCTCGTCGACGCCGCGGTCGCGGTCGAGCCCCTTCGACAGCGCCAGGGCCGGCGAGGGCGTCCGCGCCCAGGCGATCAGCTCGGGCGCCGGCCGCGGCGAGAAGCCGTAGAGCGCCGGCTGGCTCTCCGGCGAAGTTAGCTGGATGACGCGCACTCCGTTTCGTCCGTCCGCGACATAGGCGAACAGCGACGCGTTGGTCGACGCGACGATGACGTCCTCGACATCGTTGAGCAGCTGCCCGTGCTGGCCGGTGAAGAAGACAGGCGGCTGTGGGGCGTCGGGGCGGGTGATGTTGATGATCGCCAGGCCCTGATGCTTGGCGGCGACATAGGCGTAGGTGCGGGCGAGATAGATGCGCTGGGCGTTTTCCAGCCGCACCGTGCCGCTCGCCACCGGCTCCGGACGCGCCATGTCGGTGACGTCGAACAGCTTAAGCCCCTCGGCGTCGGTGACCCAGAGGTAGCGGAACTGCACCGCCGAGGCGCGCGCGTCGGTAAGCGGCAGGGTCGCCGTCACGCGCGGCTGAAGCGGATTGTCGAGGTCGAGCACGACGAGGCCGGAGGCGGTCGTGACGTAGGCGTAGGTGCCCGCCAGTGTGATGTGCCGGGCGCCGGCGAGGACTCCATTCTCGTTCCACGCGGTGGCGCCATTGGCGAAGCGGGTGCGCTCGAGGAAATTGTTGCGGGGCTCGCCGTCGGCCATGGTGCGGACGTCGACGAGGATCAGGCCCTCCTCGGAATCGGTCACCACCGCATAATTGTAGATCGGGTGGAAGCGCTGCTCCTGGTTTTCCTCGAGCAACGAAACCGTGGTGCCGTCCGCATTCGCCCGAACCGTTTGAGCCATGCGCTCGTTGCGCTGCGGATCGATCGGCTGGTTGGTTGCGAGCGCCATGCAGGTCGCGTTGCGGCTAGGCACGCGCGTGTTGTGTCCGAGCGGCGAGAAGGGCGCGGTGACGATGCGCTCGGAGGTTCCCTTGTTGCCGATATTGGCGATGTCATAGACCTGGAAGCCGCCGCGGCCTTCGGCGACGAACATATATTCGCCGCGCATCTGCAAGCAGCGCACCGCGCCCCCGGTGCCCTGGTGGATGTTGGCGAATTCCTCGTTGTGCTGGGTCTCGCCCGACAGGTTGCGGTCGAGGCGGTTGCCGCGTTCCCAATTGATCAGCTGGCGGCCGTTGCGCTCGACATGGAGGCGGTAGAAATCGGGATAGGCGAAGCGGTGGAGATAGGAGCCGATCACCGCCTGCGGCTCTTCCCACTCGGTCACGCGGGTCGCCTGGAAGCCGCCCTCGAGCCCCGCCCAATTGTGCAGGCCGACGAAGTTCACGAAGTTCGTGCCGTGCAGCAGCAGCTGCGCCATGATCGCATTGTTGTCGTTGTTCTGGCTGACATGGCAGTCGGAGCAGGTCTTGGTCTCGGTGCGCCGCACGGTGTGCGGGAAATGCGGCGCGAACGCCTGTGACGAGTATCCGGACGCCGCGATCGGCGGCTGCTGGATGTAGATTCGCTCGCGGTTGAGATTGGTCGACGACAGGATCAACGCCGATGTCGAGCGGATCGGCGCGACGATTCCGCGGGGCTCGCCGTTCGGTCCCGGCTCGCCGACCTTGGTGGTCTGGTGGCGGCCGAGCTGGAACATCTCGTCGCGCGCCACTTGCGGATTGTAGGTCGCGAAGTTGCGGGTCTGCGCGCCTTCGAAATGGTGCATCGAGGTGCGGAAGTTCGCCTCGATCGGCAAGTGGCAGCCGGCGCAGCTCGTCGTCCACGACAGGTGGCAGGTGAAGCAGGCCATGTCGCCTTCGGGGTGGGCGAGGTCGTTGTCGGGCACGCCTTCGCCGAATGGGGCATGGCCGTCGGTGCGGTCGGCGCTGCTCGCGCTCATCAGCTTGGAGCGCGCCGAGCGCATGCTGAAGCAGGGACCGGTGGTGCGGGGCTCTTCCCATTCCTCCGGGCAGCGGGCGTCGCGCAACGTGCCGTCGACGCTGTCGCGTACCTGGCTGACGACCCAGAACAGGTTCGGGTCGACGATCGAACGCTGGATCAGCACCTGGCGATTGTCGGGGCAGGTCAGCTGGCGCGGAAGGATCTGCTCGCCGCGCTCGATCGCGTCGGCGACCATCTGCTGGGCCTGGCCGCACTCCATCCACTCGAAGCGGCGGCGGCCGTCCTCGTTGCGGATCAGCTCGAGATTGCGTCCGCGCGGCGGCGCCGCCACGTTGGACGTGCGCAGATTGGCATAGTCGCGCGCGGTGCCGTGGCAGTCGCGGCAGCCGATCTCGATGGCGTTGGCGACCTCGCCGTAGAGGAAGCCGTTGCCGTGCGCGTCCTGGGCGAAATGGCAGTCGGCGCATTGCAGGCCGACCTCGGCATGGATGTCCATCATGTGGACGGCGCGGCCGTTATTGTTGCCGACCTCGGGGAACAGCGTCTCGCCGCTGCGCTGGAACACCTCGCGGCGCTGGATCTCCTCCGCGCTGGCAAGGCGGCCGTCGGCGCCGGTCACGTCGATGCGCTCGCCGCGCACGTCGACGAGATTGCCCTCGCGGTCACGGCGGAAGATGCCGCGGAAGTTCCAGCCGTGGCCGTGATAATCGGCGAATTGGGTCATCCGCGCGCGCGGATTGATCTGCTCATAGACCTCGCGCAGGAAGTCGACGTCGCCCCACAGGCCGCGCGGCGCGGCGGCCTCCGGGTTGCGGTCGAGGATCTCGAATGTCTGGCTGGCGCTCGGATAGCGCTGCTGCCGGTAGGTTTCGCGCCACCGCTCCTGTTGCTCAGCGGTCAAGCCTTCCGGCATCTGCAGCCGGTTCTCCGGCCCGGGCCACATGAGGTCGGCGTCGGCCTCATAGTCCCACATCGTGTAGCCGAGATAGCTGTTCAGGAAGATATTGGGCTGGTGCATGTGGCAGGTCATGCACTGGGCGGTCGGAATGGCGCGGGTGAAGACGTGGCGCACCGGGTGGCCGCGCTCGCGCATGGTCGCGTGGTTGGCGTCGGCCGGAGCCGCGCCGGTTGCGTCGCCGGAATCGCCATGATCCTCGCCATGCGCCTCCGCCGGTGGCGATGCCTCGGCGCTCTCGCCACAGGTCGTCGACAGGGGTGAGCCGGCTGCGCGCTGCCCGGTCACCGGGAGAGGCGCCTCGCGGCGATGCTTCTCGGTGTGGGCGTCGTGCTGGGCGAGGTTGCGGATGGTCGGGTCGCAGGTCTGGGTCTGACCGTCGCGGCCATATTGGGCATAGGTCAGGCTGTGCTGCGGCTGGCGGTCGTTGGCGTAGATGACGTGGCAGCCGGCGCAGCCCGAATGACGGTAGTCGCCCGGCTGGTCGTTGGTGCCCATGAACCACATGTACGGGTCGTTGAGGCGCGTCTTGTGGATGTTGAGCACCGCGATGGCGACGCGCAGGCCGGTGCCGGGGCCGCGGTTCGACTGGCGGATGTCGGGCCGGCCGGGCTCCTCGAGGCGCTGGATCGACCCGCTCGGATTGGGCAGGCCGATCTCGGCGAACTGGGTGCCGATGTTGCGCCCGCCGCGCTCGAACACGCGGAACACGTCGGCGGGCGGAAAGACGTGCCAGGTCGGGAGCGGATAGAGCGCGCCGAGCACGCCTCGGGCGCGCTGCTCGGCGGTCGGCTGGCCGTTCGGCGGCGACACGATTACGGCGTTCTGGCCGGTGCGGGTATAGGCCTCGCCGGTGATGTAATTCTTGTAGGGCAGGATGCCGTTATTGTAGGCGCCGCCGCCCCACAGCATCGCGCCCGTCGCCATCAGCGACCGCTCCGCGGCCTCGATGATCTCGATATGGCAGGCGCCGCAGCTTTCGCGCACCACGCGATAGTCGGCGGGATTGACGAAGCGGACGAATTCCGGCGCCTCGATATTGAGCAGGGTGTAGCTGCGCGCCGGATTGGCGCTCGACGGCCAGTGCCAGCCGCCCGGATAGCGCGGCAGCACATGGGCCTGGTCGCGCGCGGCGACGTAGCGCGGATCGTCATGCGCCAGGTTCGGATCGCCGGCGATGCGCGGGTTGCCGCCATGGCAGTCGGTGCAGCCGAGCACCACGGCGGGCGAGCGGTGCATGGTGTGGGCGTCGCTGTCGTAGTGGCACGACATGCAGCCGCTGGTGCGCGCCTCGCCGCTCTTGGCGCGGGCGGCGGCCCAATCCTGGGTGCGCGGGGCAGGGGCGGCGCGGACCAGGCTGTAGTCGCGCACGACCGGCTTTTCCTTCTCCGCCGCGCCGACATAGGTCGCGCCGAACACGGCCGACGCGACGACGACCGCCGCCGCCATCGCGAACTTGCCGAACCGTGCTGCGATCGTCGCCCCCATCGTGCTCATCTCAATAAGTCAGGATCGCGTTCAACAGGATCGAATAATAGAAATCGTGGCGGCCCTCATTGGTGAAGAGATCGTTGAAGCCCGCCGTCGGGATCAGGGCCGCGGCGGACGCGCGGAACACGAGGTTCTGGTTGAAGTTCGGCCGGTAGATCGCCGCCGCGGAGATATCGAAGCCGATCTCGTTGGGGATGGTGCCCTCGACGCGAAGCGCCTCGAGCACCTCGGTGCGGTGGAACCATAGGTGATTGACGTTGCCCGACAGGCGGAAGTCCGGGGTGATGTCGAGGTCGGCGCCGACGCCGAGCAGCAGGGTGCCGGGGTTGACGAAGTTCGACTGGCCTTCCTCCTTGGACGAGCGGAGGTTGGCGAGGATGCCGTTGCGGCCGTTGAGCGACACCGCGCGCGCGCCGCCGGCAAACGGAATGGTCTGGCGGATCCAGTAGCTGGTGTCGGCGCCGGCGAAGATCGGGTTTTCGAAGATCGCGTCGTAGCCGGCATGGGTGTCGTTATAGGGATCGCCGTCGCCGCTCGAGATCATCGCGGCGCCGCGCAGGCGGATCCAGTTGAAGTCGTAGCTCGGCTCGAACGCGGCGAAGTAGCCGCTGATGTCGGCGGGGCGGCCGGTGAAGACGTTGTGCTGCTCCCAGCCGAACACATAGGAGAGCGACGCGGACAGGTTGATGCGGCCGATGCGGCCGTCGGCATTGTAGCCGAGATAGACGGCGTCGTAATTGCGGCCCCTCAGATCGCCGAACAGGGCCGGCCGCACCGGGAAGCCGTTGTCGTCGATATGGATGTCCTGGCCTTCGCGGTTGATGTTCCAGGTGAGGCTCGCTTCGCTGGTCAGGCCGACGACCGGCAGGTCCTGGCGGAAGACGTTGGCGTGGATGATCCAGTCGTTGCGCGGGCTCGCGGTGACGTCGTTGAGGCCGGAATTGGTGTCTTTCTCCAGCCGCCACACGCCGATCAGATTGTACTGCCAGCGATTATTGTCGCGGTTGCCGAACAGGCGCACGGCGAGGTTCTGGTCGTTGAACAGGAAGCCGCGGAAATCGAACTGGAGCGGCTGGATGCCGACGCGGATCGAGTCGAAGTCGTAGCGGTCGGAGACGTCGCGGAAGTGATAGTCGATGAAGGCTTCCTGGACGCCGATCCAGGTGTCGAGGCGGCTGGTGCCGCGCGACGGCTCGACGAACAGCACGCGCCGCTCTGAGACGTCGACATAGTTCATCTGGGCCGCCAGCGTCAGTCGATACTCGACGGTCGGCGGGCGGTAGGCGGTGTTGCCCTTGATCAGCGCGGCGCTGAGGATGACGGTCTGCGCGGCGACGAGGCTGTCGCCGATCCCGAACACGTCGACGCTGCCCGGCCGGTCGGTCGTCTGGACTCCGACCGGGATCGGGAAGGAGCGCGGCTCAAGCACCGTGTCGGAGATGGCGCTGCCGACGAAGAACCAATCGTCGCCGCCGAGGCCGAGACTGTCGAACACGCGGCAGCCGAGTGTGCGGCGATGGCGTTCGCCAACCTCGTCCTGCTGGTCGCGCAGCGCCGGCGTGCAGATCGGCCGGTCGCCCTTCAACGTGTTCTGGTTGTAGGGATCGAGATAATTCTCGCGGGCGAAGCCGAGGTCGCCGACGCCCCTGATGCGCAACGAGTCGATGAGCCGCCAGCGGTCCGGGATCGGGATATGGTCGGTGGGATAGGCTTCCGGCGGCGGCGAGCGGATCGCGCCGGGATTGACCTGCTCGACCGGCGGCTCGAGCGCTTCCTGCGGCACGCCCGGGCGGCGGCGCTGGTCCTCGCCAAGCCCTTCCGTGTTGGCGGGCGGTTCGACCTCGGGCGGCTGCCCGGCCTGGCCGGCGGGCGCGGGCTGCGACGCATTCTGCTCCTCCGCGACCGGCGGCTGCATCATCGACGCGACGAGCGCGATGAGGGAGGAGCCCAGCGTCATTTTCCCTGGCACACATTCTGGTCGTTCGAGCCGATGAACGGCGCGAACGGACAGCTGACCCAGCGCAGGCGGACATTGATTCCCGGCACGACGATCTGGTCGGCGCGGATCGCCGGCGGTGCATTGTTGATCGAGCCGACGCGCGCGCTGGCATTGTGGAGACCGAGGAAGCTGATCATGTCGTCCTGGTCGATGCCGTCGCCCGATATGCCGATGCCGCCGACGAGGGTGCTGCCGCGATAGATCGGCACCGAGCCGGGGAAGATCTGGATTCCGTTGGCGAGCAGCGCCGGGTTCGGGTTCTGCGTGCATTGCTGGGGCGTGTCGGGCCCCGCGCCGAGCACGAACAGCACGTGCTGGATGACGTTGCCTTCGATCAGGGCGGATTGCAGACCGGTGGAGAAGGGGTTGAACTCCTGGACCGGTCGCGAGAACGGCCCCGGCGGGCGGCCGAGCTCGCCGTCCGGGAAATAGGGCCGCGACAGGTTGCCGTTGGCGCGGTCCGAGAAAGCGAACTGCCCGGTCAGCGCATTGGGATCGCCGAGGAACGTGCGCACGGCGCCGACGAACATCGACACGTCGGGGTCGGGATTGCCGAGCAATTGCTGCGCGGCGATCATGCTCGAGAAGAACATCGCGGTGCGCGCCTTCTGCAGCGACACGTCGATGCCGAAGATCGGGGCGTCGGGGGAGCGGACGAGACCGAGCACAGCGCCGCTGGTGTCGACCACGCTGATCGAGACCTGGGCGCGGCTGTCGAGCGGCTGGCGGATCTGCGCGCGCGCCGCGCTCATCACCTTGAACGCTTCCTCGAGCACGGCCGTCACCTCGGCCGCGGTGAGCGACTGGGGCGTTCCCTCGGTGCCGGCGCGGATCGGGTAGCGGTTGGCGCCGCTGCCGTTTGACAGAACGAAGGCGTCGCGGTTGGAGAATTCGGCGGCGGTCGAGGCGCGGATTCCGGACGCCTCGCTGCCATAGGCCGTGCCTGGCCGCACGCCCCCGACCGCGTCGTAATAGCCGTTGACGCTGGTGAGGTTGCCGACGCTGCCGTTGATCGCGGCGAAGCCAGGCGCCGCGGCGGGATTGCTGAGCAGATCGGCGACGCCCATGTCGCTGTAGCGCAGCGACGTGCCGTCGACGGTGATCCGCTCTGCCCGGATCGCATCCGGCGCGGCGAAGCCCTGGCTCGCGGCGACGGCGATCGCTTCCTCGTCGTCGCGGTCGACGTCGCGCACTTCCGGGTCGAAGCCGTAGAGGCCGTCGGCGAACACGCCGATGCCGCCGACGACGACGCCGTCAATGTAGAGCGGGAGGCCGCCCGGATCGGCGGACAGGCCGAGCGGCGAGCGCTTGGGGCCGATCAGTGCGGAGGGCCCGCCCAGAGCGTTGAAGCGGGCGGACAGGTCGGAGCAGGGCAGCTGGCTGAACTGGACGCCGAACAATGGGCCGCTCTCCAGCCCGCGTGCGACCGCGGAGGGCGGGAAATGCTCCTGCACGATCATGCTGGCGGTGCGCGACGAGAAGGCGTTGCCGCCCGACGACAGATAGGCGCCGGTGATCGCCTTGGCGATGGCGGCGGCGACCGCTGCGGGGACGTTGTCGAGACCGGGCCGGTTGCCGACGCCCTGGAGGTCGTGGATGCTGCCGTTGGGCCCGCGCGGCACGTCGACCTGCAGATTGGCGCCGTTCATCACGAACACGGCGAGGACGTTGCCGACCCGGTCGGTCACCGCGAAGGTGGCGCGGATGCCGCGCGCCTGCGCCTCGGCGACGCCCTGGGCGATGATCTGCTGGATGTTGGCGACGCTGAGCGCCTGCTGGGCCGGCACGGCGAACACGGTCGTCGGCGGCGGGGTTGGCGTCGGCGTGGGCGGCGGGGGAGCGGGAATCGAGCCGCCGCCACCGCCGCATGAGGTGGCGAGCAACATGGCCGCAATGGCGATCATCGATGTGGCGCGGTTCATCTCAGCCTTCTGATCGCCGCTGCGGCGCGGCCGAGGCTCGCGCGGAAATTGCCTGGGTCGTAGACATTGGGCTCGCGCACCGCCTGATAGGCGCTGTTGATGTCGCCGCGGATACCCATCACCGCCTGCTGGCTGATCTCGCCCGAGGCTACGAGCGACGACAGCAAGGTGTCGGTCGCCATCACCGCCTGAACGCTGCCGGCATAATCGGTGTAGCGCTCGGTGATCGCGCGGCTGGTGATCGCGTCGATCATGGCGAAGACCTGGGCGCGGCCGATCGGCGTACCGGCGAAGGCGGCGCCGAGCGCGTCGGCTTCCCCGCGCAGGCGGCGCGCGGCGGCGACCATGCGCTGGGCGTTGCCGGCCGACGAGCCCATCGCGGCATGGAAATCGGAGCTCGCCGCCTCGAACCGCGCCGCGCGCTGGGGCGCGACGACGCGCGCGGCCGCGGCGAGCATGATCATGTTCTCGTCATTGTAGGGCGGCACGCCGCGCGGGATGCGGCGGGTGAGGTTGAACAGGTCGCGGCGGACATTGGGGTTGGGGTCGTCGCTGATCGGCCGGTGGCACGAATGGCAATCGAGGAAGTAGAATTCGGGGAAGATGCCCTGGCGGCCGCGGTCGCTGAGGTAGAGGTCGAGCGAGCGCTTGAGCGCCTCCGCCTGGCCGATCGCCCAGACCTGGGCGTTGCCGACCCGGCGCTTGCGCTGGTCGTAGTCGCGGTCCTCGTTGTGATGCGCCTGGAGCGTGGTGAACAGGTCGAGCTCGAACGAGATGCGCGGATGGCCGGCGGCCATCATCTCGTGGGTGACGAACTGCTCGCGCGCCTCGTTGCCGAAATGGCAGTCGAGGCAGACGCTGGCGCGCACCGCCGGATCCTCGAGCCGGCGCAGGCCGCGGTCGAGATTGGCCTGATGGTCGCCGCGCACCGTATAATGGGACGTCAGCCAACGCGCCGCCGGGCCGTGGCAGGATTCGCAGCCGACGCCTTCGGCGCGGAACGTCGCCGGGCGGTAGGCCGCGCCGCCGTCGGGATCGCCGGCGGTGGAGTGGCAGCCGAGGCAGCGCGGCTCGTTGCTCGCCGCCGCATTGCGCCAGTCGGCGCCGTTGCTCGACCGCAGCCGCTGCATGATCTGCTCGGAGCGGTCGTCCTCCAGCACGGCATAGGCGCGGCTGTGCGCGCCCGCGGCGCTGGCCGGGTCCTGCCAGATCATCAGCTCGTCCTGGCGGACGACGCCTTCGCCTTCACTGTTGGGGACGCTTCGGCCGTGGCAGGTGGTGCCGCCGCAGGTGGCGACGCCGACGAAGGTGCCTTCGGCAAGCGGCTGCTGCTGGGCGACCGCGCCCGCGCCGTCGGCCGCGATGAACAGAGCGAAGCCTGCAAGCAGCGACAGGGCGGTGCCCGCCAAGCCGACCGCGATGTTACGGCTGCCCCCCATCCGACCCCCATGCACAAGGCGCCTTGTGAAGCGCCAACTCCCACGTGCGGGCAAAACTATGGGCAAAAGCGCAGCCGCAATCAATGGCCAAGTCCCGCAGCCCGCCGCATCGGGACAGCGCCAATGGATCGGGTGACAGGGGCCGGAATCGTGATTAGAGTCGAGCAGGTTCGGGGGGATCAACCGGCAATCCTCAGTCTCGCCGCGTCAGCCTCGTTCGTGTTGCGTCCTTGTCCAGCATCGCCACAAAGGGGAGACGGCGAGATGACGAAGGCTTCCGACCTGTTCGTTCAATGCCTCGAGGAAGAAGGCTGCGAATATGTCTTCGGCGTCCCCGGCGAAGAGAATCTCGACATGCTCGACAGCCTGTCTCGGTCGAAGAAGATCAAGCTGATCCTAACCAGGCACGAGCAGGGCGCGGGCTTCATGGCCGCCACCTACGGCCGTCATACCGGCAAGGTCGGCGTGTGCATGGCGACCTTGGGGCCGGGTGCGACCAACTTCGTCACTGCGGCGGCCTATGCGCAGCTCGGCGGCATGCCGATGATGATGGTCACCGGCCAGAAGCCGATCAAGAAATCGAAGCAGGGCCGCTTCCAGATCCTCGACGTCGTCGACATGATGCGCCCGATCACCAAGTACACGCACCAGCTGGCATCCGCGGACAACATCCCCAGCCGAATCCGCGAAGCCTATCGCCTGGCCGAGGAGGAGAAGCCCGGCGCGACCCATCTCGAATTCCCTGAGGACGTCGCTGACGAGCAGACCGATTCGCGGCCGATCCCGCGCAGCCTGGTGCGCCGGCCGCATGCCGACGAGAAAGCGGTGCGCGCGGCGGTCAAGAAGATCGAGGAAGCGCGCTCGCCGGTGCTGGTGCTGGGGCAGGGCGCCAACCGCAAGATGACGAGCCGGATGCTTCTCCAGTTCATCGAGAAGACCGGCATCCCGTTCATCACCACTCAGCTCGGCAAGGGCGTGGTCGACGAGAACCACCCGCTCTTCCTCGGCTGCGCCGCTTTGTCGTCGGGCGACTTCGTCCACAAGGCGATCGAGGCGGCGGACGTCATTATCAATGTCGGCCACGACGTGATCGAGAAGCCGCCTTTCTTCATGAAATTGGGCGGCGCCGAGGTGATCCACGTGTCGACCAACACGGCCGAGGTCGACCCGGTCTATTTCCCCCAGATCGAGGTGATCGGCGACATCGCCAACGCCATCTGGCAGATCAAGAACGACATCGTGCCGTCGGGCCGGTGGAATTTCGAGGGGATGCTCGCCGCGCACAAGGCTGAGGTCGACCATACCGAAAGCCTGTGCGACGACATGCGCTTCCCGGTCTTCCCGCCACACCTGGTCAAGCAGGTCCGCGCGGCGATGCCGGCGGACGGAATCATCTGCCTCGACAATGGCGTCTACAAGATCTGGTTCGCGCGCAACTATCCGGCGCGCCAGCCCAACACCGTTCTGCTCGACAACGCGCTGGCGACGATGGGCGCCGGCCTGCCTTCGGCGATGGCCTCGGCGATGGTCTATCCGGACCGCAAGGTGATGGCGATCTGCGGCGACGGCGGCTTCATGATGAACAGCCAGGAGATGGAGACCGCGGTCCGCCTGGGCCTCAATATCACCGTGCTGATCTTGAACGATAACAGCTACGGCATGATCCGCTGGAAGCAGGCGAATATGGGCTTCGAGGATTGGGGCCTGACCTACGGCAACCCGGACTTCGTCAAATATGCCGAGAGCTACGGCGCCAAGGGGCATCGGGTGGAGAGCGCCGAGAGCCTTCCGGACCTGCTTCACACCTGCCTCGACACGCCGGGCGTGCACCTGATCGACTGTCCCGTCGACTACAGCGAGAACGACCAGATCCTGAACAAGGATTTGAGGGAGCTGAGCGCCAAGGTCGGCGCGCCGGCCGCCGCGATGCCGGCCCAGCCGCAGCCCGCCTGATCCGCCGGATCGATTGGGGGATCAGATGGTGAAGCTGAAGGACGTTTACCCGCTCTACGTGAACAACGCGGCGCGGCAGCCCAATGCCGACCTTGAAGTCACCGACAAGTTCACCGGCGAGGTCGCGTTCCGCGTCGCGCAGGCGGACGCGGCGACGATCCTGGAAGGGATCGAGGGGACGGTTCGGGCGACCGAGCCGATGGTGCGGATGGCGAGCTACGAGCGCCAGGCGGTGCTCCAGCATTGCGTCGACCGCTTCAAGGAAAGGTTCGACGAGCTCGCTTATGCGCTGTGCGTCGAGGCGGGGAAGCCGATCAAGGACAGCGAAGGCGAGGTCACCCGCCTGATCGACACCTTCCGCATCGCCGCCGAGGAATCGGTGCGGATGACCGGCGAGGTCCAGCCGCTCGACATCTCGCCCCGCGCCAAGGGCTATCAGGGCATCTGGAAGCGCGTGCCGATCGGGCCGTGCAGCTTCATCTCGCCATTCAACTTCCCGCTCAATCTCGCCGCGCACAAGATCGCTCCGGCACTCGCCGTCGGCTGCCCGTTCATCGTCAAGCCGGCAAGCCGCACTCCGCTCGGCACCATCATCATCGGCGAGGTCCTGGCCGAGACGAACCTGCCCAAGGGCGCCTTCTCGATCCTGCCGGCGCACCGCGACGGCGCCGACCTGTTCACCACCGACGACCGCCTCAAGCTGTTGAGCTTCACCGGCTCGCCGGGCGTCGGCTGGGACCTCAAGGCCAAGGCCGGAAAGAAGAAGGTGGTGCTTGAGCTGGGCGGGAACGCGGCGGTGATCGTTGATCATGACGCCGATCTCGACGACGCGCTCGAACGGGTGATCTTCGGCGCCTTCTACCAGTCCGGCCAGTCCTGCATCGGCGTGCAGCGCATCCTGATCCACGACTCGGTCTACGACCGCTTCCGCGACATGCTGGTTGCCAAGACCAAGACTTTGGTCGCCGGCGATCCCAAGGATCGCAACACGTTCATCGGACCGATGATCTCCGAAGGGGAGGCCAAGCGGCTCGACTCCTGGATCCAGGAAGCGGTGGGGAAGGGGGCCAAGCTCCTGTGCGGGGGCAAGCGCGACGGCGCGATGCTGGAGGCGACCCTGCTCGAGAATGTCGATCGCGACACCAAGATCAACATCGAGGAAGCGTTCGGCCCGGTCGCTTTCCTGATCCGCTTCAGCGACTTCAACCATGCGCTCGAGGTGGTGAACGACAGCAAGTTCGGCCTTCAGGCCGGCATCTTCACCCGCGACCTGTTCCAGATGTTCGACGCCTGGGACCGGCTCGACGTCGGCGGTGTCGTGATCAACGACGTGCCGAGCTACCGGGTCGACAACATGCCCTATGGCGGCGTCAAGGACAGCGGCCTCGGGCGCGAGGGCGTGCGCTTCGCGATGGAAGACATGACCGAAATCCGAAACCTCGTCATCCGCCGCCGCGCCGACTGACCAGCCAAGGAAGCTGACCGGCGAATAGGGGCCGCGCCGGCTGGGCGGCGCGGCGGTTTCGCTCAGGCGGGCTCGTCGGATGCGGCGCGGGTCGCGATCAGGACGTCAAGCTGCGAGCGGCAATTGTTGTCGAGGAACGCGGTCGCCACCGCATCGACATTGCCGATCTGCAGGCCGGTCAGCGTCCGCGTGGTCACACGCACCGGATTGACCGCGCCGTTCCAGTTGAGCTGATAGCTGGCGCCGTCGGCGACGGGCACGCTGGCGGGCCATTCGAGAGTCGCCTGGCCGGCATTCCAGTTCACCGTCTGAGCCGCACCGTTCTGCGGCGTGATGGTGAGGCGGACGGCGCGGTCGCTCTGCGGGCGCCACAGGACCGGACGCTGCCCGGACAGCACGCAGGCGCGGCCGCTCTGGGTCACGTCGAACTGCCAGATATCCGCTGGGCGGGCCACCGCAGCCGCCGGGAGGTCGGTGCGAACTGCTCCGGTCTGGCGGCGAACGTTACTGCCGCCGGCCATTTGCGGGCCGCGGCGCACCGGGCCGGTGGCGCTGTACGAGCCCGGGCCGCGGAACGTGCGCGTCGCGCCGTTGGCGAGCACCACGACGACGTCGCCCGGACGAAGCGTGAAGCTGGTCGTGTCGGCGACCCGGCGGCCGGCCGGGTAATTGCGCGCGGACGGTCCCGCCGAGCGCAGAATGAGCACTTCCGCCGCCGCAGCCGAGATTTCACCTGCCGCGATGGCGAGAACGGCGAACTGGACAAGCCGCCGCTTGCGTGGACTCCAAGTCAATCTGACCTCCCTCCGACCTGCCTTGCAGGTCCTATACACAAAATCCTGCGGCGCGGCATCCCGCGCCCTGCCTGCGGCTCCGAGTCACCGGCGCGGTGCCGCCGGCTCGCGCGCCGGTGTGCGCCGCGCATCGGCGTCGCCCACCGGGGCCTCGGGATCCGTCCGCGTCGCGATGAACGTGTCGAGCTGGCTGGTACACTCGTTTCGGATGAAAGTGCTCGCCAGCGTGTCGAGATTGTCGGCCTCGCTCTCGCCGAGCATAATCGTGCGGATGCGTACGGGACGTGCGTCGCTGTCCCAGTTCAACGTGAAGGTGGCACCGCTGGCGATCGGCAGGCTCGCCGGCCAGGCGTAGCTGGTCTGCCCCGCCGGCCAGTCGAACGACTGGGCGTCGCCCGCCAGCGTGCGGATGGTGAGACGGGTGCCGCCATGGTCGGCCGGGCGCCACAGCGTCGGGAGCGCGCCGGCCGGCACGCAGACATTGCCGCTCTGGCGGGAATCGAATTGCCAGATGTCAGTCGGATCGACGCCCGGGACAACCGGCTCGGTGCGGACCACGCCGGTCTGGACGCGGACCGCCACGCCGTTGTCGGTGCGATAGCCCTGCGGCGGGGCGACGACGCTGAACGCGCCCGGTCCGCGGAAGGTGCGCGTCCCGCCCTGCGCCAGCACGGTGACGCGGTCGCCGGTGCGCAGGTTGAAGACGTGGGTGTCCGGCACATGCGCGCCGACGCGGAACAGGCGCCGCGCGCTCGGCCCGTCGGTGCGCAGGATGAGGACTTCGGCGGCGGCATGGGAAATCTCGCCGGCCGCGACTGCAAGAAGCGCGAACTGCGCCAGGCGCGTTGCGGATATCTTCGACATGTCGCCCTCCGAGACCCGTCTTGAGGCCGCTTATACGCCGCTCAGGCTGAACGGCAGAATTACGGCTCCGTCATATTCGACGCGGCGCGCGCCGCCTTCGTCGAATTCCGAGCGCCGGCGCCGGCGCTATTTCGACTCCAGAACGAAGGCACCGCCGGGCCCCGCCTCGCGGATTCGAAACACGAAATTGTGCAGGGCCGCGTCGTCGGGATGCTCCGCCGCGACCCGCTCGATGTCGCCGAGCGCAGTGTGGTCGCCGCCATCGTAACGCTGCCACAGGTCGCGCAAGCGGGCGCGGACCTCCGCGTCCATGTGCGGGACCGGCTCCCAGATCTCGATCGGGGTGGGACGGCCGCTGAGGACGACGCGCCCCATCGGCCGGTAGAGGTCGGTGTCGGTCACGTCCTTGACCGCGGTGCTGACGAGGATGCTGGTCTGCAGCGCCTTGTTGGCGGATTCCAGCCGTGCTGCCGTGTTCATGCCGTCGCCGAGCGCGGTGTATTGGATTCGCTTCTGCCCGCCGAAATTGCCGACCACGACGTCGCCGAGGTGGAGGCCGACTCGGGTGCGGCCGATCGTCGGGAGGTCGGCATCGGCGGTTCGGCGGAACTCCTCGCCGGCCTCGAACATGGCGATCGCTGCCCGCACGGCGCGCTCGGCGTCGTCCGGCCGGCTGATCGGCGCGCCCCAGAAGGCGACGACGGCGTCGCCGACGAACTTGTCGATCGTGCCGCCATGGCTGAGGACGGTGTCGCTCAGAGTGTCGAGATAATGGTTGAGCAGCGCCGACAATCGCTCCGGCTGGATGCCGTGGCTCAATTTGGTGAAGCCTTCGAGGTCGGTGAACAGGGCGTAGATCTGCTTCTTCTCGCCCTTCAGAGCGAGCCGCTCGGGATCGCGCATGATCTGGGCGGCGACGTCGGCGGGGAGATATTTGCCGAGCGCCGAGGACGCGAACTTGCGTTGCTCCGACCCGACCGCGCGTGCGGCGATGCCGGCGCCGAGCACGGCAAGCAGCCAGCCGGCGCCCCAGCCCGCGGCGGGCAGGTGAATGGTCTCGACCTCGTTCGCTTCCAAAAAGAACGGCACGGCGGCGATCAGCGCGACCTGGACGATGACCGCGAGTCCGAGAATCCAGCCGCGGCCCTCGAGCACGGCGGTCAGCACGCCGCCGGCGACGATCGCCACCGCGATCGCCCACAGCAGCCAATCCGGGATTGGCCTCGGCATCCGCCCGTCCAGCACTTGCGACAGCATGTGCGCGTGGATGATCATGCCCTTGGTGAAGGTCTGGCCATCCTGCCGGGTCCGCGACATCGGCGTTTCGAAGTCGTCGAGCAGCTGGATGTTGCCGCCGAGGATGATGTAGCGGCCCTCGATCGTCGGCCGAAGACTCTCGGCGATCGCCGCGCTTTCCTCGGGGGGCAGGTCGCCGCTGGCGAGCGAGGCCAGCATCTCGACGGGAAGCTCCGTGAACGGCTGGATCTCGGGGCTGTCGGTGAGGCGATAGTCGATCGCGCCGCGATAGCCGACGAAGGCGCGATGCTCGGGCGCCATCGCGCTGGCCAGGAAGGTCGGCAGATGCGGGTCCAGCTCCGGCCAGCGCCGCATCACGCCGTCGGCGTTGTCCGGCCGGAACTGGATGCTCGCCGGCCGTACCGGGCCCGAACGCACCTGATCGAGGAAGTTGCTCAGGAATTGCTCCTGCCAATATTGCATCTGCTCGGGATTGGCCTGCGTCGTCGTGAACGCGAGGAAGGTGGGCGTGCGCATCGCGCGCATCGTGGCGATCAGCTCGGCATCTTCGGGCTGGGCCTGGTCGATCAGGATGTCGATGCCGATCGCGCGCGGGTTCATGCGGTCGATCGCGCGAAGCGCCTGGGCCATCATCCGCCGGTCGAGCGGCGAGCGCTTGCCGAGCTGCTCCAGAGTCTGGTCGGTATAGGTGACGAGCGTGATTCGGTCGTCCTGGCCGAGCCGGTCGGCCGCCCAGAAGAAGCGCAGGTCGTAAAGCGCGCGTTCGGCATCGCTGGTGAGCGGCATCGTCCAGCTGGAGCGAGCGACGGTGAGCGCGATGCCAAGCAGCAGCAGCGTCAGGATCAGCCGAGCGACGCCGATCTGGCGGAGCGTCCGGCGAACGCCGATCAGGCCGCGGCGCCCTTCCTGCTGCACAGCCCGGGTGCCCGCGTCGGCCATTGCTCCCCTCCCGATTTCCCCTGGGGCGGAGGCTAGACCGCACCGGGCGAGAAGAACAGGCCCCAATCGTCGACGGGCCCGGGACGACTATTTGACCCGCTTCGGCGCAAATCGCCCGCGCGACTTGCGGGAACCCGCACCTCGTCTATCATGATGCCGCTTTGTTCCCATCTCTCCTCAGGCCCGCGTGGCAACGGTGAGCATAGAACCGCTAGACCCCTCGTCCGGCGGGACGCCGGGGGACAGGCAGAGCCTGTTCGACCACGCGCGCGAGCATCACATCGCACTGATCAACCGCATCGCCTTGTCCTACGAGATCGACCCGGCTTTGCGGCGTGAGTTGGTTCAGGACATCATGCTCGCGCTGTGGATGGCGCTTGCCACCTTCCGCGGGGAATCCTCTCTCAAGACCTTCGTCGCCTCGGTCGCTCAGAAACGGTCCATTTCGCACGTGACTCGCCGTGCCCGCGAGCCGAGACAGGAGGAGCTGTCGCCGGATCTGCCGTCGTCCGGGCCGCGGCCGGACGAGATCGCGGTACAGAACGACATGAAGCAGCGCCTCGTGGAATCGATCCAGAAGCTGCCGATCCCGCAGCGCGAGGCGATCGTGCTCACCCTCGAAGAGTTCAGCTATGCCGAGATCGGTGAGGTGCTCGGCATCACCAGCAACGCGGCCATGCTTCGCTGCCAGCGCGCCAGGGCCGCCCTGAAGGCCATCATGGAGACTCGCTCATGAGCACGGGCGACCTCGACGACCTGGCGACCCTGTGGCGCGCCGAGCCGGACGCTGCCGAGCAGGAGGAGCTTCAGCGGCTCGCCGGCAGGGCGCGTTGGCGCGGCCGGCTTGTCGACTATGTCGATCTGGCGATGGTCGCTCTGGTGATCGGAGGCAGCATCGTCGCCGCTTTCGCTGCGCGCAGCCCGCTGCTGATGGCCGCGGCGCTGGTCCTCATCGTCGCGTCGGTTTGGCTGACCTGGAAACGGCGGATGATCCGCCAGGTGACTCGTGACCTCGTGACGACGGATCGCGACAGTTTCCTTTCCGGCAGCATTCGCCATACCAAGGCCAATCTGCGCCGAAACACGCTGAGCCTCGTCGCTTTCCCGCTGATCGTCCCGCTCGCCGTGATTCTGAAACGCGCAGCGACGACCGGCGGGGACCCCAACGCCGTGCTCACTGGCCTGGCCGAATGGGCGGGCTCGCAACGCGGCGTCATCACGCTCTCGGTCCTGTCGCTCATGATCCTGTTCCTGCTTCGCAGCCGGCATCGCCATAAGGCGGAATTGCGGCGGCTGGAGGACCTGCGACGGGCCTACGAGGACGAGGCGCGGATGGATGGCGAAGTCGACTTATAAACAGCTTTTCCCGCCTGTTTCCCGGGAGTTTCCCCAGTTGCGTCCACAACTTAGTCGCTAACCCCGGACAGGAATCCTTCCCTTTCGAGACTGTTGCCGACGGGGTGGCGATGCCGCGGCAACAGTCGACGGCGAACCTCCTCCAGAGGACAGGAGGACGACGTGAAGAAGATGGACATCGGAAGGATCCCGGAGTTGCGGACCCGGGTCGGGGTGCATGGTTCCGCCAAGCAGAAGGAAGTCGGCGGCGCGGCCTGCGTCGGCGTCGTCATCGCGCTCATCACGACCTGACGGGATGGGGAGGGGCGGGCGTCCCCTCCCGCCCACCTTCGCGGGGAGGACAGGAGCGTGAAAGCCAGCGATAGCCTGGCCGAATGGTTCGGCGACGCCGGAGCGCAGGCCAGGACGATGGCGCTCGCCGAAGGCGTGGCGCGGCACGTCGCGTCGCTGCCCGAGCTGCGCCGTCTCGAGGCCGATCTCTCGGCCGCAGGGGGGCGAAGCGCCGCGGCGGTGCTCGACGCGGCCCGAACCTTCCTCGACGACGAGCACGCGGTGGCGGCGTGCCTCGCGCCCCTGATCCAGGCGGCGCGCTCGGACCCCTTCTTCCGCCCGCCTCTGCGCCACGGATCGAGCCCGGTTCATACCGGCCTGCTGCTGTTCGACCGGCCCGAGCTGATGATCTTCCTGTCCGTCGTGTCCGCCGAAGCGGTCGCCGCCAAGCGCGTGTTCCGCCAGGGCGGAGCCTCGATCATCCTTCCGGGAACCCGCTCCCTCTACAAATTCCTCAGGTCGGGCGACGCGACCCTGTCGATCTGGGAAGCGCCCGAGGTCGACGGGGATTTCAGCTCCTCGGCAGGCACCAGGTGCCGCCGCGCCGAGCGCCGCCGGATGCGGGACGGCGAGACACTCGAGCTCGACGGGGGCCGGCAGACCTTCGTGATCGACCACGCCGTGTCCGACATCGTCTATCTGCACGCGACCACCCAGGTCGACGCGGCGCCGCTGTCCGTCCAATATGATTCCGAAACCCTCGAGTTCGTCGGCGCAAGCAGCACCGACGAAGCGAGCTCGCGCGCCCATTTGATGCTGTCCCTGCTGCGCAGCATGGACCGCCAGGACGCGGCGCCCGTGTTCGAAGCGATGCTGAAGAGCCCGCATTTCTACATGCGCTGGGCGGCGATGCGCGACTTCCTCGGGCTCGACGCGGACCGCGCCCTTCCGCACCTGCGGGAAATGGCACGAAGCGACGACCATCCTGACGTGCGCGAGGCGGCCGCCCAGACCCTGGCGCTGCTGGTTGCCGATGATGAAGCGACCGAAAGAGAGGACGTGCCATGCCTCGCGTGATCGACACCGAAGCCGCGGACTCGATCGAGCTCGGCGACCTCGTCGAGATGCTCGAGGCCGGCCCGTTCGATCCCGAGGACGAGGGCTGCGTCGCGGAATGGGGGCCGGCGCTCAAGCGGCTGGCCAACAACCGCCGCTTCATCGGCGATCTCGTGATCGAGGAGCTCAAGCAGCGCTGCGCCGGGCAGCTCAAGAACAATTACTACACCACCCAGGTGCTGCTGCTGCACCGCGCGCGGACGTTCGCGCTCCGGGCGAACTTCTGGCCGGCCGAAGGCGACAGCGCCCTCGCCAATAGCGGCCGCGAGCCGTTCTTCTACGACGTCCCGCACGACCACAATTTCTCGTTCCTGACGGTCGGCTATCACGGGCCCGGCTATTGGAGCGACTATTACGAATATGAGTATGGCCAGGTCGTCGGCTATCCCGGCGAGAAGGTCGACCTTCGCTTCGTAGAGCGGTCGGCGCTGAGCGAAGGCAAGGTCATGCTCTACCGCAAGCATGTCGACGTGCATCGCCAGCTGCCGCCGGACTCGCTGTCGGTGTCGCTCAACATCATCGCGCTGTCCGCGGTTTCCGATTTTCGCGACCAGTATCGCTTCGACGTCGATCGCTCCGAGGTGGCGTCGATCGTCAACCACACCGGCCTCGAGACCCTGATCAGGCTCGCCGCCCATTGCGGTGGCGGCAACGGGCTGGATCTCGTCGAGAGCTGCGCGGAGAGCCATCCGAGCGGCCGCGTGCGGTTCGCGGCGTGGCAGGCGAAGGCGTCGCTGCGTGACGATGTCGATGGGCGCATCGCGGTCTACGAGGAAGCGGCCGCGGGCGCGGGCGGTCTCGCGGCCGCGACGGCGGCGCGCGAAGTGGAGCGCATCAAGGCGACGCGGCACTGGATCGACGGCGCTCCGGACCTCGCCGCCTGACCACAAAAATTTTTCGGCTGCAGCGACAGGTTTTGCCGAGGGCGGTGACTAAGCGGTTTGGAGGGGGTGTCCACGGCCCTCGCGGCCGCGCTTCGGCGCGCCGCCAAGCGGTGGAAGGATCAAGACCTCTGTCCTGAGGTCCCACTCGGAGGCGGCTTCGGCCGCCTCTTTTTTAGTCTCTTTGCTTGAGCTTCAGGCGGTGGGCGTGGAGCAGGGGCTCGGTGTAGCCGGACGGCTGTGCCTCGCCCTCGAAGATGAGCGCTCGGGCGGCCTGGAAGGCGAGGCCTCCCTGCGGATCGGCCGCCATTGGGCGGTAGCCTGGATCGCCCTCATTCTGCCGGTCGACCACCGCCGCCATGCGTAGCAGGGCCTCGTTGACCTGTTCGTCGGAGACGATCCCGTGACTCAGCCAGTTGGCGATGTGCTGGCTGGAGATCCGGCAGGTCGCGCGGTCCTCCATCAGGCCGACGTCGTGGATGTCGGGCACTTTCGAGCACCCGACTCCGGCGTCGATCCAGCGCACGACATAGCCGAGGATGCCCTGAACGTTGTTGTCGAGCTCCTCCCGCACCTCCTCTGGCGACCAATTGTGGCCCTCGGCCACGGGAATGACCAGCATGTCGCGCAGCTTCGCCGGCGCGCGACCGGCAATCTCGCGCTGCCGCTCGGCCACGTCGGTGCGGTGATAGTGGATGGCATGAAGCGACGCCGCGGTGGGGGAGGGCACCCAGGCGGTGTCGGCGCCCGCCTGCGGGTGGGCGATCTTGGCCGCCATCATCTCGGCCATACGGTCCGGCATCGCCCACATGCCCTTGCCGATCTGCGCGCGGCCCTCGAAGCCACAGGCGAGGCCGACGTCGACATTGTTGTTCTCATAGGCGGCGAGCCAGGTGCTCGACTTCATCTCGCCCTTGCGGATCATCGGGCCGAGCCGCATCGAGGTGTGAATCTCGTCGCCGGTGCGATCGAGGAAGCCGGTGTTGATGAAGACGACCCGGTCTTTCACCGCATGGATGCAGGCGGCGAGGTTCAGCGAGGTGCGCCGTTCCTCGTCCATCACGCCGATCTTGATCGTGTGGCGCGGCAGGCCGAGCAGGTTCTCGACCCGGTCGAACAATGTGTCGGCAAACGCGGCTTCCTCGGGACCGTGCATCTTCGGCTTGACGATGTAGATCGATCCGGCCGCGCTGTTCGCCCGCTTGCCGCGCACGTCGTGAAGAGCGATCAGCGACGTGAACAGGGCGTCGCACAGCCCCTCATACGCTTCCTCCCCGTCGATCCGGACCATCGGGTTGGTCATCAAATGCCCGACATTGCGCATGAACATCAGCGCACGGCCCTTGAGCGTCACGGTGCCGCCGCCCGGTCCCTTGTAGCTTCGGTCTTCCGCCGGCGTCCGGACCATGCTGCCGTTGCCCTTGGCGAAGCTGGCGGCGAGCGTGCCCTGCATCAAACCGAGCAGGTTGCGGTAGACGCCGACCTTGTCCTCCGCGTCGACCGCAGCGACGCTGTCCTCGCAGTCCATGATCGTGGTGACGGCGCTTTCGAGCAGGATGTCGGCGACACCGGCCTTGTCCTGGCTGCCGATCGGGCTCTCCCGATCGATCGCGATTTCCACGTGAAGGTCGTGATGACGCAGAAGGAGGGCATCCGGCGCGTCGGCCTGGCCTCGCCATCCGGCAAAGAGGGATGGGTCGGCGAGCGGACCCAGGTCACTCACCAGCGCGCCCTGTTCGACGCGATAGGCAAAGACGTCAGCATGACTGCCGCTCGCCAGCGGCGCGATCTCGTCGAGGAGCGAGCGTCCGGCATCGATCACGCGCTGCCCGCGCTCGGGATCGTAGCCGCCGCCCGTCGGCAGGTCGCCGAGGACATCGGTGCCATACAGCGCGTCGTAGAGGCTGCCCCAGCGGGCGTTGAGCGCGTTGAGCGCGTAGCGGGCGTTGCTCGCCGGGACGACCAGCTGCGGCCCGGCAATGTCGGCGATCTCGGGATCGACATTCGCGGTCCCGATCGTGAACGGCGCGGGCGGATCGACCAGGTAGCCGATTTCGCGCAGGAAGCTTTCTTCCTCCGCGGGCGTCGGCACGTGCCCGTGAAGGGCTTGATTGCGGGCGTCGATCCGCGCCTGCAATTGCTCGCGGCGCGCCAGCAGGCGCCGGTTCTCGGGCGTCAGCGCGCGAAGCAGCTCGGCCGCGCCTTCCCAGAAGGCGTCGCGCCCAGCGCCGCTGCCGGGCAGCGCTTCCCCGTCGATGAACCCGAGCAGGATCGGATCGACGTCGAGCCCCGGGACAATCTCCGTCAAACCGTGCCTCCTGCGGCTGTGCTGACCGGCCTATGCGGGAGCGGCGCGGGCGCATCAAGCGCGCCGAAGAAACCGCGCGGCTCGGTTGGGCTGGCGGCGCAAAAGTGCTATGATCGCGGGCGGTGGGCTCCTTCGAGAAAGGAGAAGGATCATGGCCAAGCATCATGTTCTCATCGCCGCCGCCTTCGCGGTGCTTCCGTTCCCCGCGATTGCCGGCGTTACCGTCATCGGCTCGAGCTCCGCACGCCTCTGCTATCTGGCCGCAGACTCGCCGATGATGCCGCGCGTACAGGACCTGCGTCGCTGCGACGCTGCCTTGGAGGAAGCGGCGATCATGCCGCGCGACGTCACGGCGACCTACGTGAACCGCGGCATCCTGCGGCTCCGCCGGGGCGACGCCGAAGGTGCGATGAGCGATTTCGACGAGGCTTTGCGCCGCGACCCGGGCGAGGCCGAGGCCTATCTCAATCGCGGATCGGCGCTTCTTCGGCGCGACCGGACGGACGAAGCTGTGGCGATGTACAGCCAGGCGCTCGAGCACAACACGCGCCGGCCGGCGCTTGCCCATTACGGCCGGGCGATGGCGCAGGAGCTGCTCGGCAACGTGCGCGCCGCCTATAACGACTATCGCCGGGCGAGCGAGCTCGCTCCGGACTGGTCGGCGCCGCGCGAGGACCTGCGGCGCTTCCGCGTGGTGCCGGCGAGCCAGACCAACATCGGCTGAGCCGAAAAAAGGGGGTGCCGTTCCTCCGAGGCTGGGCTAGCGAGGCCGCAAATCCCAGCCTCAGGAGGACATGATGCCCTATACATTGCCCGAACTTCCTTACGCCAAGGACGCGCTCGGCGAGTTCATGTCGGCCGAGACGCTCGAATATCACCACGGCAAGCATCACAAGGCCTATGTCGACAAGACCAATGGCCTGGTCGGCGAGAAGAATCTCGGCGCGATGCCGCTCAGCCGGCTGATCGCCCACGCCAAGGCGGAGGGCGACAAGACCTTGTTCAACCAGTCGGCGCAGATCTGGAACCACAGCTTCTACTGGCAGTGCCTCGCGCCGGCGCAGGGGCAGCGCCCGAGCGGCAAGCTCGCCGAGCTGATCGACCAAGCCTATGGCTCGACCGACAATCTGCTCGCGGAGCTGAAGAAGGAGGCGGTCGGCCACTTCTCCAACGGCTGGGCGTGGCTGGTCCTGGACGGCGACGCGCTCAAGATCACCTCGCTTCACGACGCCGACAGCCCGGTCGCCCACGAGGGCATGAAGCCGCTCCTCACGCTCGATGTGTGGGAACATGCCTATTACATCGACTACCGCAACGCGCGGCCGGACTTCGCGGAGAAAGTGCTCGGCAACATCGTCAATTGGGACTTCGTCGCCCAGAATCTCGACGGCAACGGCATCGCCCGCGCCGACCAGGAGGGTTGACGCTTCGGCGGCGGCCGCTCTCGCGGCCGCCGCATCTCTTCGGGTTCAGCCGCCGATATGGACCTGCGCGACCATGCAGTAGAGCATCGGGATCGACAGGATGAGGTTGGTGCGGCTCGCCATCATCGCGGTCGAGGCGGAGCGCGACTTCACGTCATCCTCGGCCGCCACGATACCGAGCGCTCGCTTCTGGTTCGGCCAGATGATGAACCACACATTGGCCGCCATGATGAGGCCGAGCCACATGCCGATGCCGATGGTGCGATAGCCTTCCTCGAGCGTCAGCGCACGGACCGTGTAGCCGCCCTGCTGCATGTCGCCGACCGCGAGGCCGAGGATCACGGTCGCCAGCGCCGCCCAACGGAACCAGAACAAGGCCGCGGGCGCGATATGCTTGCTGATGCCCGGCTTCAGCTCGGCCGGCACCTTCGGCATGGTCGGGATCTGCACGAAGTTGAAATAATAGAGCAAGCCGATCCACAGCACGCCCGCGATGACGTGAAGGTAGCGCAGGAACTGCGCCCACTGATAGCTGCCGTCGCCGAGCTGGCCGCCGTGAAGCCCGAACATCGTGAGGATCAGCAGGACGACGCCGATCCCCAGCGCGAGGTGAAAATTGCCCAATATCTTCGCCATGACGGTATCTCCCCTGCCTGCCCGGCCAGTTGTGACCCCGCCGTAACAATTTGCAAGGGAGCGAAGCGAGCTAGGCCTTCAGCCGGTATCCGGTGCGGAAGATCCAGGCGATGACGGCGAGGCAGAGCAGGAAGAAGGCGAAGGTCGCCGCAAGCGCGTAGCCGACCGGCACGTCGGCGGTGCCGAAGAAGGTCCAGCGGAAGCCGTTTATCAGGTAGACGACGGGGTTAAACAGGGTGATCGTGCGCCATGGCTCGGCGAGCATGTCGATCGAGTAGAAGGCGCCGCCGAGGAAGGTCAAAGGCGTTACAACGAGCAGCGGAATGACCTGAAGCTGCTCGAACCCCTTGGCCCAGATGCCGATGATGAATCCGAACAGGCAGAAGGTCGCCGCGACCAGAAGCAGATAGGCGAGCATCAGGAAGGGATGCGCGATCTGCACGTCGACGAAGAGGTTGGCGGTGGCGAGGATCACCAAAGCCACGATCGTCGCTTTGGTCGCCGCCGCGCCGACATAGCCGAGCACCGTCTCGAACGCCGACATCGGCGCCGACAGAAGCTCGTAGATGGTTCCGGTGAAGCGCGGCATGTGGATGCCGAAGCTCGCGTTGAAGATGCTCTCGGTGAACAGCGACAACATCATCAGGCCGGGGACGATGAAGCTGCCATAGGCGATGCCGTCGATCTCGGTCATTCGGCTGCCGATCGCCGCCCCGAACACGACGAAATAGAGCGACGTGGTGATCACCGGCACCGCAAGGCCGGTCCACAGCGTTCGGCGGAAGCGGTGCATCTCGAAGCGGTAGACGGCCAGCACGCCGCGATGGTTGAACGCGCCGACGCTCATGACCGTGCCTCCCCTAGTCTTCGGTCGCTCACCAGGCTGACGAAGATTTCTTCCAGCGAGCTCTGGTGGGTGTTGAGGTCCTTGAACTGGATGCCCGAGTCACGCATCGCCGTCAGCAGGGAGGGGATGCCGGTGCGCTCGCCCTTGGGATCGAACACGTAGTGAAGCTCGGTGCCGTCGCCGTTCAGCGTGAGGTTCCAGTCGGCAAGCTCCGGCGGCACGGCGGCGAGCGGCTCGGCGAGCTGAAGCGTCAGCTCCTTCTTGCCGAGCTTGCGCATGAGCGCGTCCTTCTCCTCGACCAGGATCAGCTCGCCCTTGTTGATGACTCCAACGCGGTCGGCCATCTCCTCGGCTTCCTCGATATAATGGGTGGTGAGGATGATGGTGACGCCGCGCTCGCGAAGCTGCCGAACCAGGTTCCACATGTCGCGGCGAAGCTCGACGTCGACGCCAGCGGTCGGCTCGTCGAGGAACAGGATTTCGGGCTCGTGGGCGAGCGCCTTGGCGATCATCACCCGGCGTTTCATGCCGCCGGACAGCTCCTTCATGATCGTCCGTCGCTTGTCCCACAGCGACAGGTCGCGGAGTACCTTCTCGATATAGGCATCGTCGCCCGGCCGGCCGAACAAGCCGCGGCTGAACGAGACCGTCGACCATACCGGCTCGAACGCGTCGGTATGGAGCTCCTGCGGCACGAGGCCGATCTTGGTGCGCGCGGCGCGATAGTCCCGGACAATGTCGTGACCGTCGATGGTCACCGTGCCGCCCGACGGATTCACCAGACCGCAGACGATGCTGATCAAGGTCGTCTTGCCGGCGCCGTTGGGGCCGAGCAGGGCGAATATCTCGCCTCGGCGAATCTCCAGATCGACCGGCTTCAGAGCGACCGTGCCCGACTTGTAGGTTTTCGATAGGCCGCGGATCGATAGGACGGAATCCATTGGGTCGGCTCTCACTGCACCGGCGGGACGGGCGGATCTTCCTTGACCTCGCCGGCCTCGAGCCCGTGGCGCATCAGCATCGGCACGTTGGCGAGCGCGAAGACGAAGGTCGCCGGGAGGAAGAACCACAGCTTGAAACCGATCCAGAAGTCGGTGCTCTGGGTGCGCCACACCGCCTCGTTGACCACCGCCATCACCAGGAAATAGCCGATCCAGTTGCGGGTGAGCAGCTTCCAGCCGCGCTCGGACAGGCCCGGATAGACCGACTCCAGCACCATCTTGAGGAGGTTGCGGCCGGTGACGAGGCCGAAGGTGAGCAGGCCGGCGACGAGGACGTAATAGATGGTCGGCTTGACCTTGATGAAGGTCTCGTCGTGCAGCCAGATGGTGATCCCGCCGAGCACGAGCACCATCGCGCCCGAGAAAAGCAGCAGCGGCGAGATGTGCTTGTAGCGGATCTGCGAGTAGATCATCGCCGCGAACATGGCGGCCATGAAGGCGCCGGTCGCGTAGAAGACCCTGAGCTGATCGGCGACCGGGGCGAAGCCATTGGTCAGGAAGAAGACGAGCAGCGGACCGAGATCGATCAGCAGCCGCGCGCCAGCGCTGGGACCGGCGGGCTTGGTGGTGGCGGCGTCGGTCAATCTACTCCCCTTATTCCCGCGATGGCGCCCGCGACCTCCTTGGGGTCGAACGGGCGCAGGTCGTTCATGCCTTCACCGATGCCGATGGCGTGGATCGGCATGCCATATTTGTCCGCCGCCGCGACCATGACTCCGCCGCGCGCGGTGCCATCCAGCTTGGTCATGACCAGGCCGGTCACGCCCGCCACTTCGCGGAACACGTCGATCTGCGCCAGCGCATTCTGCCCGGTGGTGGCGTCGAGGACGAGCACGACGTCGTGCGGCGCGGCTGGATTCAGGCGGCCGAGAACCTTCCGGATCTTGGCGAGCTCGTCCATCAGGTGGCGCTTGTTATGGAGGCGACCGGCGGTGTCGACGATGAGGATGTCGATGCCCTCCTCGGTCGCCTTCTTGACCCCGTCGAAAACGATCGCCGAGCTGTCGCCGCCTTCGGGCCCCGAGATGATCGGAACGCCGATGCGATCGGCCCAGATTTTCAGCTGCTCGATCGCGGCGGCGCGGAAGGTGTCGCCGGCGGCGAGCAGGACCGAATAGTCCTGGTCGAGAAACTGGTTGGCGAGCTTGGCGATGGTCGTCGTCTTGCCCGAGCCGTTGACTCCGACGACGAGGATCACCTGTGGGCGCGGGAAGGCGTCGATCTCGAGCGGCTCGGCGACCGGCGCGAGAATCTTCTCCAGCTCCTGGGCGACGACGCGGCGCACCTCGACCTCGGTGACCCCGCGCTCGAACCGCTCGGCAGCGAGGCGGTCGCGGATCTTGGCGGCGGTGGAGGGGCCGAGGTCGGACGCGATCAGCGCCTCCTCGAGCTCGTCCAGCGACTGCTCGTCGAGCGCGGCCTTGTTGAACAGGCCGGTGAGATTGTCGCCGAACCGGTCCGACGTGCGCCGGAAGCCTTCCCGCATCTTCTCCGCCCAACTCGTGTCGGTCATGCCGGCACCCCGACGAGCGTTTCGCCTTCCACTCCAGTCACACTCACCTCGACAATCGTACCCACCTCGCCACCGCGAGCCGCCTGGACGGGCGCGAAATTCTCCGCGTGGCCACGGTTACCCTTCTCGACAAGCACACGCTGCGTGGTCCCCACCATGCCCTCGAGCCAGCCCGCCTTGCGCCGCGCGCTTGCCTCGCGCAGCCGCCGCGCCCTTTCCTTGATCGCCGCCGCCGCGACCTGCGGCATGCGCGCAGCCGGGGTGCCGCGCTTTGGCGAATAGGGGAAGATGTGGCCCATGACGATGTCGCAATCGTCGATCAGCGCGAGGCTGTTGGCAGCCATGTCGTCGGTCTCGGTCGGGAAGCCGGCGATGATGTCGGCGCCGATCGCGATCTCGGGACGGCGCATCTTCAACCGCTCGACCAGGGCGACCGCCTCGGCGCGGCTGTGGCGGCGCTTCATGCGCTTCAAAATCATGTCGTCGCCGGCCTGAAGCG
Source organism: Sphingosinicella sp. YJ22 (assembly GCF_011320075.1). Taxonomy (GTDB): domain Bacteria; phylum Pseudomonadota; class Alphaproteobacteria; order Sphingomonadales; family Sphingomonadaceae; genus Allosphingosinicella. Next base: position 187,362 of record NZ_JAANPA010000001.1, read on the forward strand.
ACAGGTGGAGGTGCGGCATGACCCGCTCGTCGCCGGTGACGAGGTCGAACAGGCGGTCGTCCATCTCGATGCAGTCGAGTGACGATAGGCGCAGCCGCTCGAGCGCCGGAACGTGGCGGAGGATGCGTTCGACGAGCAATCCGAGCGACGGCGCGCCGGGAAGGTCGGGGCCGTAGCTGGTCACGTCGACACCGGTCAGGACGATCTCGCGGAAACCCTCGTCGACCAGCGCCTTGACGCGGTCGACGACGAGGCCGGCAGGCACTGAGCGGCTGTTCCCGCGGCCATATGGGATGATGCAGAAGGTGCAGCGATGATCGCAGCCATTCTGCACCTCGACGAAGGCGCGGGCGCGCTCGGCGAAGCCGGAGAGGAGGTGCGGGGCAGTCTCGGTGACCGCCATGATGTCGGAGACTCGGATTTCGGCTTCACCCTCGACGTCCCACGGTCGTTCGGCCCGAGCCCGAACGGTGCGGGGGAACAGAAAGGAGGAGGCTTCGAACTTCTCCCTGTTCCCGAGCACCCGGCTCACCTCGGGCATCGCCGCGAAGGTCTCGGGCTCGACCTGGGCGGCGCAGCCGGTGACGATGACGCGGGCGTCCGGACGGGCGCGCTTGGCCCTGCGGATGGCCTGGCGGGTCTGGCGCACCGCCTCGTTGGTGACGGCGCAGCTGTTGACGATGACGAGGTCGTCCTCGCCCGAGGCCAGCGCGCGCATCGCCTCGCTCTCCGCGGCGTTGAGGCGGCAGCCGAGGGTGACGACCTCGACGCTCACAGCTCGATCTCGCCGGTGAAGACGTGGACGGCGGCGCCGCTCATGCGCACGCTTTCGCCGGGGGCCCACTCGATGACCAGGGTCCCGCCGGGGAGGTTCACGGCGACGGGCGAAGTCATGTGGCCATATTTGATGGCCGCGACGGCGGTCGCGCAGGCGCCGCTGCCGCAGGCCTGGGTCAGCCCCGCGCCGCGTTCCCACACGCGAAGATCCAGCCCGTTCCTGCGCACGCCTTCGAGGTTCATCCCGCCAATGCGGGTCTCGGCGACGTTGACATTGACCCCTTCGGGAAAAAGCGGGTCCTTCTCGATGAGCGGGCCGAGCCGAGCGAGATCGATCGCGGACGAATCCTCCAGCAGGAAGACGACGTGCGGGTTGCCGACGTTGACGGCGATGGGGTTATGGAGATCCTCCCAGCCGACCGGCATCGGGGCCGTTTCCATCGCATAGGCGAGAGGAATGTCATCCCAGCCGAAGCGCGGCTTGCCCATGTCGACGGTTGCGCCGCCGTCGTTTGCGGTCGCGCGGATGATGCCCCCCTTCGTCTCGATCGTGCTTTCGCCCCCTTCCAGCAGAGCGACGCAGCGCGATGCGTTGCCGCACGATTCGACCTCGCCGCCGTCGGCGTTGAAGATGCGCATGCGCAGGTCGGCGCGGTCGGAATGTTCGAGGACGATGAGCTGGTCGCAACCGATCCCGGTGCGGCGGTCGGCGATCGTCCGCACCCGGTCGGCGTCGAACGCCACCGGCGCCTCGCGCGCGTCGAGCACGACGAAGTCGTTGCCGAGGCCATGCATCTTGTGAAAGCGGGTTCCCATCGCTCGCGCGATCTAGGTGGCGGGCGGCGCCAAGTCCACCTGTGCGGTCAGCGGTCAGCGGTCAGCGGTCAGCGGTCAGCGGTTGTGCGTGGCGCGGCGGGCGGCGGAGGACGGCGCCTCGTGCGGCTTGGGCGCGCCGGGGCTGACCAGGAGGCCCCGGCTCTTGAGCAAGGCGCGGGCATCGGCGGCGGGCATCGGCTTGCCGAACAGCCAGCCCTGGCCCTGGTAGCGGCCGATCTGGCGAAGCCGTCCTTCGACGGCCTCGTCCTCGATCCCCTCGGCGGTGACGGCGAGCTTGAGGCTTTCGGCGAGGCGGGTGATCGCAGTGACGATGGCGACGCTGTCGGCATTGTCGTTGATCGAGGTGATGAAGCTTCGGTCGATCTTGATCCGCTCGAACGGCAGGGCGCGCAGGTGCGCCAGCGACGAATAGCCGGTGCCGAAATCGTCGAGGGCGAGGCGGATGCCCTGGTTCTTGAGGCTCGACACGATCGCCTGGGCGAGACCGAGATTCTCGAACAGCGAGCTTTCGGTGATCTCGATCTCGAGCCGCTCGGGCGGGAAGCCGGTTTCGACGAGCAGCTTGGTGATCTTTTGCGCCAGCCACGGGTCCTTCAACTGGACCGGCGAGATGTTGACCGACAGGCTGAGTCGCGGGTCCCATTCGCGCGCCTCGGCGAAGGCCTGCTTCATCACCGCGAGCGAGAGGTCGCCGATCAGCCCGGCTTCCTCGGCGACGGAGATGAATTCGTCGGGGGCGACCAGGCCGCGCTCGGGATGCGCCCAGCGCGCCAGCATCTCGAAGCCGTGCAGGCTCTGAGTCTGGAGGTCCACCTGAGGCTCGAAATAGGGGATGATCTCGCCCTTGGGGATGCCGGCGCGAAGCCCCTCCTCGGTGGCGTTGCGCGCCTCGAGCTCCCGCTCCATCGTCGCGTCGAACCAGACGAAGCGGCTTCGGCCGAGCTTCTTGGCGGTGCTGAGGGCGATTCCGGCGCGGCGGAGAAGCGCCTCGACGCTGCGCCCGTCCGGGCCGGATTGGGCGACCCCGATCGAGGCGCTGACATGGGTGTGGACGCCGCCGAGGTTGAACGGCGAGCCCAGCCGCTCGACGATGCAGTCGGCGAGCCGGCCGACCTCGGCAGGCCCGTCCTCGCCGACCGGGAAGGCGGCGGCGAATTCGTCGGCGCCGAGCCGCGCGGTCAGGGTCGAGCGGGGCAGGGTGTGCTGGATGACTTCGGCGGCGCAGCGCAGGAGGTTGTCGCCGGTGAGATGGCCGTGGACCTCGTTGACATGCTTGAAGCCGTCGAGGTCGACGATGAGCAGCGCCACCGTGTCGCCCTTGCGGCTCGCGCCCGCGACCATCGCGGCGGCGGCCTGGACGAAGCCGCGGCGGTCGAGGAAGCCGGTCAGCGGGTCGATCGCTCCGCCGGAGAGCGAGAGATGGTCGCTTCGGCTGCGCTCGACCAGCTCGCGCGCGGTGTCGCGATAGCGCCGCCAGCCGTAGAGGGTCAGGGCGATGTTGAGCAGCAGGAGGCCGACGATGATGTTGCTGTTGTCGGCGCCGATCCGCGTCAGCGCCTCGCCGATCGCCGCGTGATTGCGGCTGAGGCTGAGATAGAGGGCGAGCAGCGAGAGGGCGAGAAGCAGGATGGCAAGGTCCCGCATCACCGACGGGCGGTGACCACTTCCCTTGCCTGCACTCGCACGAGCCATCTACTCGCTGCCTGCTTCCAGTTGACCACAAGTCCTAGGCAGAACGGGGTGAACAAGGCGTAAAGGCGCCGCTTCGCTTGACGCTGGTCGGGCCGATGCGATATGGGCCGCGCCACATCCCTTGCGAGGGGTGGAAATGCGCCCTCCGGGGGGTGCGCGCTGGCCGGCGAGTGTTCGCCCGCCGGCGTTTTTCGTTTGGAGTTGATTGCGGATGTTCGAGAGCCTGAGCGATCGCCTGAGCGGCGTGTTCGACCGCCTCCGCGGCCGCGGCGCGCTGACCGAGGCCGACGTGCGCGCGGCGATGCGCGAGGTGCGGATCGCCCTGCTCGAGGCGGACGTGGCGCTCCCGGTGGTGCGCGAGTTCGTCGACAAGGCGACCGAGCAGGCGGTCGGCCAGCAGGTCCTCCGCTCGGTCACTCCGGGCCAGCAGGTCGTCAAGATCGTCAACGACGCTCTGGTCGAGATGCTTGGCGCCGAGGAAGCGGCGCTCGACCTCGCGGTCACTCCGCCCGCGATCGTGATGATGGTCGGCCTGCAGGGCTCGGGCAAGACCACCACCACCGCCAAGCTCGCCAAGCGTCTCAGCGAGAAGGACCGCAAGAAGGTCCTGATGGCGTCGCTCGACGTCCAACGCCCGGCCGCGCAGGAGCAGCTCGCCGTGCTCGGCCGCCAGACCGACGTCGCGACCTTGCCGATCGTCCCCGGCCAGCAGCCGGTCGAGATCGCGCGCCGAGCGGTCCAGGCCGCCAAGCTGCAGGGCTATGACGTCCTCATGCTCGACACCGCCGGCCGGCTCGCCGTCGACCAGGCGCTGATGGACGAGATGAAGGCGGTGGCCGCTGCGACCAGCCCGACCGAGATCCTGCTCGTCGCCGACTCGATGACCGGCCAGGACGCGGTCAACACCGCGAAGATCTTCTCCGAGGAGGTTGCCCTCACCGGCGTGGTCCTCACCCGGATGGACGGCGACGCCCGCGGCGGCGCGGCGCTGTCGATGCGTGCGGTCACCGGCCGGCCGATCAAGTTCGCCGGCGTCGGCGAGGGCATGGACGCTCTCGAGGTGTTCAGCCCGGGGCGCGTCGCCGGCCGCATCCTCGGCATGGGCGACATCGTCAGCCTGGTCGAGAAGGCGCAGGAGACGATCCAGGCCGAGGAGGCCGACGCCCTCGCCAAGAAGATGGCCAAGGGCCAGTTCGATTTGAACGACCTGCGCATGCAGCTCCAGCAGATGCAGCGCATGGGCGGCCTCGGCGCGCTCGCCGGAATGATGCCGGGCATGGGCAAATTGAAGGGCCAGGTCGACGCGATCGACGGCCAGGGCAAGATGCTCGCCCGCCTCGACGCCATCGTCGGCTCGATGACGGCGAAGGAGCGGGCCAAGCCCGAGCTCCTCAACGCCAAGCGCAAGATCCGCGTCGCCAAGGGCTCCGGAACCACGGTCCAAGACGTCAACCGTCTCCTCAAGATGCACCAGGAGATGGCCAACGCGATGAAGAAGATCCGCAAGATGGGCGGCCTCGGCAAGCTCGCCGCGATGTTCGGCGGCGGCGGTGGCCTCGGCGGTCTGGGCGGCCTCGGCGGACCAGGCGGCCCGGGCGCCGCGCTCCCGCCCGGCGGTCTTCCCGGATTGGGCGGAGGCGGCGCGCCGTTCAACCTCCCGAAGAAATTCAAGTGATCAGAGTTAGAATTAGAAAGGACAAATAAATGGCTGTTTCAATTCGTCTTTCCCGTGGCGGCGCCAAGAAGCGTCCCTATTTCAAGATCGTCGTGGCCGACTCCCGCACCGCTCGTGACGGCAAGTTCATCGAGCGCATCGGCAGCTACAATCCGATGCTTCCGAAGGATTCGCCCGAGCGCGTGAAGCTCGACGCCGACCGCGCCAAGCATTGGCTGAGCGTCGGGGCGCAGCCGACCGACCGCGTCGCCCGCTTCCTCGACGCTGCCGGCGTCCGCGAGCGCGCCGCGCGCAGCAACCCGAACAAGGCTGTCCCGGGCGACAAGGCCAAGGAGCGCGCCGAGGAGCGTGCCCAGCGCGAGGCTGATGCCGCCGAGGCGGCCGCCGAGGCCGCGGCCGCGCCGGCCGAAGAGGCTGTGACGGAGACCGCCGAGGTTGAGGCTCCGGCCGCCGAGGCTGCGCCGGAGGCCGCTGAGGCTGAGGCTCCGGCCGCCGAGGCCGAAGCTCCGGCCTCCGAGGCTGAAGCCACCAACGAGGGCGAGTCCGCCTCCGAGCCCGCCGAGGGCGCCGACGAGGCCGCTCCCGCCGAGGACGCCGAAAAGGCGGAGGCCGAAAAGGCGGAATAAGCCTTGTCGGACGAAAGTCAGGTCACCCTCGCCGCCGTCGCCGGAGCCCATGGCGTCGGCGGCGAGGTGCGCATCAAGCTGTTCGCCCAGAGCGTGGACAGCCTGAAGCGGCACAAGCAGGTCTCCGTGGGAGGCCGGCCGCTTACCTTGAAGTCGATCCGGGGCGGCGGTCAGCCCGTCGCCCGTTTCGCCGAGATCACCGACCGCAACGGCGCCGAGGCGCTTCGCGGTCAGCTCGTCACCATTCCCCGCTCGGCGCTGCCGGCGCTCGAGGAGGGGGAATATTACCATGCCGACCTGATCGGCCTTCCCTGCGTGGACCAAGAAGGGCAGCCGCTCGGCACTGTGTTCGCGGTCGAGAATTTCGGCGCCGGCGACCTCATCGAGATCGAGAAGCCCGACGGCAAGCGCGGCCTGGTGCCGTTCCGGCCGGGCATCGCCGACCTCGATGGCGAACGGGTCGTCGTGGATCCGGCATTTCTCGCCTGACCGGCCGCAATCGGTCGCGCTTTCGCCGCAATCGCTTTGCTAGGTCCCCCCGCCGCGGCGAACGCGCCCGGCCTGTTTAAGGGAATAGCATCGTGAAGCTTGGTCTTTCTGCCTTTGCCGCCGCCACGTTCCTGGTCGCGGTCCCGGCCCATGCCCAATTCAGCGGCCCGCGCGTCGAGGCGCGGCTCGCTTATGAATCCGTCGAGGCGGCGATCGAGACGGGCGACCCGCTCGCCACCGAGGATAGCGAAAGCGCGATCAGCTATGGCGGCGAGGTGGGCTATGATCTCGGCCTCGGACCGCTCGTCGTTGGCGCCTATGCCGGCCTTGAAGGCTCCAATCTACGCACCTGCCAGGAAGTGTTCGGCGGCGACGAAGGCTGCATCGACCAGGGGCGCAATCTCTATGCGGGGGTCCGCGCCGGCTTCAATCCGGTGCCCCGGGTGCTGCTCTACGCCAAGGGCGGCTATTCGAACGGCACTGTCGACGTCAGCTATGATGATGGCGGCGCCGGCGGCTTCGACGTGTCCGACGATTTCGGCGGCTACCATCTCGGCGTCGGCGGCGAAGTGGCGGTCGCGGCGGGCCTCTACGGCCGCCTCGAATATGTCCACATCGACTATGGCGAGTTCGAGTTCGACACCGACACGCTTGCGGACCTGAGCCGCGGCCAGGTCATGGTCGGCCTCGGCCTGCGCTTCTAAGCCTGACGCTCCTTCGCCTTTTGTCGGGCACGGTCTCGGGGTAGGATGACCGCGGCAAAAGGGGAGGGGCGAGATGGAGAATCTCGGGGCGACGCGGCGCGACGTATTGCGTGGCGCCGCGTCGCTTGCGCTGGCCGGCTCGCTGACCGGATGCGACCCGCGGCCGACCAACATCGTCTTCATCCTGGCCGACGATCTCGGCTATGCCGACCTCAGCTGCTACGGCCGGCGTGACTATGAGACGCCCAAGATCGACGGACTCGCGGCCGGGGGCGTGAAGCTGACCCAGGGCTACGCCAACAGCTGCGTCTGCTCGCCGACCCGGGTGGCGCTGATCACCGGCCGTTACCAGCAGCGTCTTCGCGTCGGGCTCGAGGAGCCGATCAACGACGTGAATTTCGAGGTTCGCCTGCCCGACGGCCACCCGACCCTGCCGTCGCTGCTCAAGGGCCTGGGCTACCGAACCGCGCTGATCGGCAAATGGCATGTCGGGGTGGCACCCGAGGCGGGGCCGCTCGCCTTCGGCTACGACTATTTCTTCGGTTATCCGTTCGGCGGCACCAATTATTATCAGCAGACCGATTCCAGCGGCCGGATCGTCCCGCGCGACCTCGTCTTTCGCAATCGCGAGCCGGTCCGGGTCGAGGGCTATCTCACCGATGCGCTCGGCGACGAAGCGGCAGCGTGGATCGGCGCCGGCACCGGCCCGTTCTTCCTCAGTCTTCATTTCAACGCCGCTCACTTCCCCTGGGTGGCGCCCGGCGACCGAGCGGCCGCCGCGGCGTGGACCGACGATTTCGACCGCAACCAGGGCAATCTCGAGATATACGGCCAGATGGTCGGGAGCCTCGACGCCAATGTCGGCAAGGTGCTGGCGGCGATCGACCGGCTCGGCCTCGCCAACGATACGATCGTCGTGTTCACCAGCGACAATGGCGGCGAGCGCTTCTCGGACACCTGGCCGTTCACCGGTGCGAAGGGCGAACTGCTGGAAGGCGGGCTTCGCGTGCCGCTGATCGTGCGCTGGCCGGGACGGGTCGCCGCCAACACCGTCTCGCCGCAGGTGATGACGACGATGGATTTCCTCCCCACGCTGCTCGGTGCGGTGGGGGGGCGGCCCGACCCGGCTTTTCCGTCCGACGGGGAGGATTTGATGCCGGTGCTCCGGGGACATGCGAGCGTGCGTTCGCGCCGGCTGTTCTGGCGCCATCGGACCGCGACCCAGGAAGCGGTTCGCGATGGCGACTGGAAATACCTTCTGCTCGGCGGCAAGGAGCATCTGTTCAACCTCGCCTATGACGAGCGCGAGCGCGCCGACCGGTCGGCGGAGGAACCGGCGAAGCTCGCCGAGCTCAAGAATGCCTATGCGGCGTGGAATGCGTCGATGCTGATCTATCCCCCGGACAGTTTCAGCTACGACGTCAAGCAGATCGACGCCGACCGCTATTGATCAGCGGATCGAGTTGCCGCGCAGCTTCTCGCGCAGGATCGGCCGTTCGTTCGCGAGGTCGTTGCGGATCGTCGTCGCGGCGACGCCGCCCTCGCCCATGGCGTGGCTGATCTGGTCGAGGCCGAGCACAACGTCGCCGGCCGCGTAGAGGCCGGTCACGCTGGTGCGCTGGTGGCTGTCCACCACGATGCAGCCGGTGTCCGCGCTGAGGGCGGCGCCGACCTGACCGGCGAGTTCGGTATGGGTGTCGGAGCCGAGCGCCGGATAGACGCTGTCGAAGCGATGCTCGCCATAGGGCGTGGCGATGGTGATCGTGTCGCCGGACGCCGCCACCGCCTGGCAGGGGCCGTCGACGCTGGCGATGCCGAACTCCGCGAGCTTCGCCCGGTCCTCCGCGCTGAGATCGTGCGCGCGATCGGGGGCGATCAGAGTGACGTCCTCGGTGAAGCCGCGCAGGAACACCGCCTCGGCGACGCCGCGGCCGCCGCTTCCGATCACGCCCACTTTCTTGTCGGTGACCTCGAAGCCGTCGCAGACCGGGCAATAGCGGATCAGCCCCTTGGCGAGCGCGGAATCGTGCAGATCCTCATCCATTGCCGGTCGGCGGTTGGTGACTCCGGTGGCGAGCAGCACCTTGCGCGCTCTGACGCAGCCCGAACCCCAGGTCGCCTGGAAGCCGCCCTCGATCCGGTCCAGCCGCGTCACCCGCCCGGTCTCGATCGACGCGCCGTATTTCTGCGCCTGCTCGCGCATCAGCCAAAGCAGCTCTTTGCCGCTGATCCCGTCGGGAAACCCGGCGTGGTTGTGGGTGCACGGGATCCAGCCCGCGCGGCTCTTGCCCGCGTCGATCACCCTCAGCGAGAGATGGTAGCGGGTCAGATAAATGGCCGCCGTCAGCCCCGCCGGGCCGCCGCCGATCACCAGGCAGTCATAGTCGAAGTCGCTCATTCCCGTGACAGCGCCGGAACGACCGCGCGGTTCCGCTTTGGGTGACTGAACCGCCTAGGTCACCTGCTGGCGCCGCCGGGAAGGGCGCGCTAAGTCCCGGCAAAACCGCAATCGGGGAGGGGACGCCATGAAGAAATATCTCGCACTGCTCGGCACCGCACTGGTCCTGGCCCCGCCCGCTGCCGCACAGGCGCCGGCGGCCCAGCCCGCCGCCGAGGCGCCGCGCACCCGCGAGCAGGTCTTCGCCGCCCTCGACGCGCAATTCGCCGCCTTCCAGCGCGGCCAACACGTGCCGGGCCTCGTCTGGGGCGTGGTGCAGGACGGCCGGCTGGTCCATGTCAGAGGCTTCGGCGCGCACGAGCCGAACGGTTCGCAACCGGTCACCGGCGACAGCCTGTTCCGCATCGCCTCCATGTCCAAGGCCTTCACCGGTCTCGCCATCCTGAAGCTGCGCGACGAGGGCCGCCTGCGCCTCGACGACCTCGCCGAGCAATATGTGCCGGAAATGCGCAACTGGCGTTATCCGACCGCGGACTCTCCCCGCATCCGGGTTCGCGACCTGCTCGCCCATGTGCCCGGCTTCGTCACCGACGATCCGTGGGGCGACCGCCAGCAGGTGCTGAGCGAGGCGGACTTCACCCGAATGCTTCGCGCGGGCGTTCCGTTCACCCGCGCGCCGCAGCTGCAGATGGAATATTCCAACTTCGGCTACGCGCTGCTCGGCCGGATCATCACCAACGTCTCGGGCCGGCCCTACAAGGACTATATCGAGCAGACGATCATGCGCCCGCTCGGCATGGCGTCGAGCGGCTACGACATCTCGGAATCGCCGCTCGAGCGCCGCGCCATCGGCTATCGCTGGGAGAACGAGGCCTGGGCGCGCGAGCCCGACATGGCCCACGGCACCTTCGGTTCGATGGGCGGCGTGCAGACCAGCGCCAACGACTATGCCCGCTGGATCGGCTTCCTGCTGTCCGCCTGGCCGGCGCGCGACGACCCGGAGAGCGGCCCGGTGCGGCGCTCGACGGTGCGCGAGATGGGGCAGGGGCTGAACTTCCCGACAATCTCGACGCGTCCGTCGAGCGGCGGCGCGCAATGCCCGATGGTCAGCGCCTACGGCATGGGCCTAATCGCGCTGCAGGACTGCAATTTCCGCCAGATGCTCACCCACAGCGGCGGCTATCCCGGCTACGGCTCGTTCATGCTGCTTCTGCCGGAGCACAATAGCGGCCTGTTCGCTTTCTCCAGCCGCACCTACACCGCGCCGTCGCGGCAGGTGATGGAGGCGGCCCAGGAGCTGCTTCGAGCGGGCCTGCTGCCGACGCGCACGGAAGCGGTCGGCGACGCGCTCGCGGCGACCTACCGCGCGGCCGGCGCCGCCTACCAGGCCGGCTCGATCGAGCCGATCCGCGGCCGGCTTGCGATGAACTTCCTGATGGACCGCTCGCCGGAGAATTGGGGCCGCGTCCTCGGCGAGATTCGCCAGCAGGTCGGCGCCTGCCAGACCGACGCGCCGATCACGCCGAGCGGCGCATTGAACGGCTATTTCGAATGGACCTGCGAGCGTGGCCGCCTTGGCGGGCAAGTGCTGCTCGCGCCGACCAGCCCGCCGACCATCCAGGCGCTGCGCTTCCGCCCGATGCCGAACGTCTCGCCGCAATGACGCCAATCGGCGCCGCGACCGCGTTGAAGCCTGGCGAAAGCGAATGTATATACAGGCCGTATATACGGAGGCTCGGATGAGCAAGGAATATACCGCCAAGAGCTTCAGGTCGGGCAATTCGGTCGCGATCCGGATGCCGGCTGCGCTCGGGATCGAGCCCGACCGCGAGTGGACGGTGACCGAGGAGCAGGGCGAATTGCACATTCGCGCCAAGGCGCCGCCGAGGCGAACGATCGACGTCAGCGGGTTTGCCGGCAAGGCGCCTTGGCTGAAGCCGATTCCTAGGGAGCTCCGCGAGTTCGAGGAGCGGCCGAGCACGATCGCCGCACATGCCAAGCAGCGTGATGCGTGATCAAATATCTCATCGACACCAACGTCGCGATTTACGCGATGGCCGAGCGCGATTCCCCGCTCACCGTGCGAATGGAACGATGCTCGCCGGGCGAAATAGCCATTTCTGCCATCAGCTTCGCTGAAATCGCTCTCGGTTCGCATTCGGGACGGCCGCCTCCGCCCGAACTCCTCGATGCGTTCCTCGCGGCAATCCCGTTGCTCCCCTTCGACGAAGCGGCCGCGCGCGCTTACGCCCGGCTGCCGTTCAGGCGCACCCGCTTCGATCGACTGCTCGCGGCGCACGCACTCAGCATCGAGGCCGCGGTGATTACCAACAACGAGAGCGACTTTGACGACGTGCCCGATCTGAAGGTTGAGAATTGGACCAAGCCGTGACCTGGGCCGCCACCATCCTCACGCTCTACCCGGAGATGTTTCCCGGGCCGCTGGGCCACAGCCTGGCCGGCCGCGCTCTCGCGGACGGCACATGGTCGCTCGACACGGTGCAGATCCGCGACTTCGCGACCGACAAGCACCGCTCGGTCGACGACACGCCGGCCGGCGGCGGGGCCGGGATGGTGCTCAAGGTGGACGTGCTCGCCGCGGCCGTCGACCATGTCCTGGCGCGCGATCCGGACGTGCCGATGCTTGCGATGAGCCCGCGCGGGCGGCCGCTCGACCAGGCGCTGGTGCGCGAGCTCGCGGCCGGCCCCGGCGTCTCCGTCCTATGCGGCCGTTTCGAAGGCTTCGACGAGCGATTGTTCGAGGCGCGGCCGGTCATCCCGGTGTCGATCGGCGACTATGTGCTTTCCGGTGGGGAAACGGGCGCTTTCGTCCTCCTCGATGCTTGCATTCGCCTGCTTCCCGGCGTAATGGGCGCGCCTTCCAGCGGCGACGAGGAGAGCTTCGAAAGCGGCCTACTCGAATATCCGCATTATACCCGACCTCAAGTATGGGAAGGGCGCACGATCCCCGAAGTGCTGCGATCGGGGGATCATGCGAAGATCGCCGCCTGGCGTAAGCAGAGGGCGGAAGACGATACACGGCTAAGGCGGCCGGACCTGATCGAGCGCCACGGGGGCGCACGAAGGCCACCGCCCTCTGGCGCGCAGCGACGAGAACAGGAAGACTGAAATGAACCTCATTCAGCAGCTCGAGGCCGAGCAGATCGAGCAGTACACCTCGGCCAAGCCGATCCCCGAATTCCGTCCCGGCGACACGCTGCGCGTCGGGGTGAAGGTGGTCGAGGGCGAGCGCACCCGAGTCCAGAATTTCGAAGGCGTCTGCATCGCCCGCGCCAACAAGGGCATGGGCAGCTGCTTCACCGTCCGCAAGATCAGCTTCGGCGAGGGCGTCGAGCGCGTCTTCCCGCTCTACAGCCCGAACGTCGATTCGATCGAGGTCGTCCGCCGCGGCGCCGTCCGTCGCGCCAAGCTCTATTACCTGCGTGGCCGCACCGGCAAGTCGGCGCGCATCGCCGAGCGCCGCGACCCGCGCACCACCGGCAAGCAGGCCACCGCGGCCGCGCCGAAGGAGACCGAGACCGCCGAGGGCTGATCCTCTCGCGCAGTCGCGAAACGAAGAGGCGGTCGCTCGAAGCGGCCGCCTTTTTCGTATCTAGAGCCGAACCCGGGCGATCGCGATCGTCGAGTCCGGGCCATATTGCGGCCGGGAATTGGCGGGGCGTGCGGCGACCAGCGGCTGCGCCTCGCGCGGAAGGCCGGCGCGGGTGCCGATCAGCTGCGCATCGACCGGTTCGGCGTTGCCGAGCAGCAGCTCGAGACGCATGCCGTCGCAACTCCGGCCCACGCAGCGCACCCAGGAGGGGCTGTCTTCGGCGCCCTCGCCGACGGGCAGCGCCTGGCCCGGCATGCCGGCGCGAAGCAGCCGGACTTCGGGCGGAAGCCTGAGCGCCACCGAGTTCGAGCCATTGGCGCGCAAGGTGAGCGTGACCAAGCGTCCCTCCGCAGCAGGGGCGGAAACCGCCTCGATCGCGGGGGCGGGGACCGGCAGCGCCGGCGCGGCCAGGGTCCAGCGACGGCGGCTGGAATAGGGGAGTTCGGTCAACGCCCAGTCCCCCATCGCTTCGAACGGGCCGGGCAGCCCGACGCGCTTGTTGCTGATCGCCCAGCGCGCGGCGTCGTCGCGGATATATTCGATGGTGAAGAGCTGCTGCCGGTCAGGCGTCGAGCGCGGCACCAGCAGAACCGCCGCCCACGCCACGGCGGCCACGGCGACGCCTCCCCAGAGCAGCGGTCTCGTCTTCCCGTCCGGCCGCGCCTCGACGAGGAGGGGCAAGGTGGCGAGGACCGCGAGCGGCGCGAGGATCCAGTAAGGCCCGTCGATCAGCAGGAGCTCGATGAGGTGAAGGATCTCGGCGAAGGTGACGAGCAGCAGGAGCGCGGCCGCAATCGCGCCGATCCGCCCGGCGGCGGGATGCACGCGGCCGAGGAGGATTCCGGCGGGCACGAGCAAAGGCGGGAAAATGAAGTAGATCGCCGCGCCCGGTGCGACGAGGCAGGCGAGAGCGCCGGCGAGGAGGAAGAGCAGCCAGGCGGCGATGCGCAGCTGCGCGCGATCGGCGCGCTTGCCGATCGTCAGCAGCGCTGCGCAAGCGCTGGACAACGCCACGACGTACATGAAGGCGAAGGTGACCAGGGGATAGCCCCGCCAATAGTCGCCGGGGCGCAAGGCGCTGGTCAGCCAGTCGACGGCGAAGGCGAGCAAGCCGGCGCCGGAGATTGCGGCGAGGGCGGTGAGGAGCGGGAGCCCGAGCGCTTTGCGCCGCCATCCGAGCAGGGCGAAGAACAGGATGAGCAGTCCGAGCAGGATCAGCCCGAGCAGCAGGGGCAAGACGACCAGGAACAGGCCGTAGAAGTCGGCATAGATGCGCTCGCCCGTCGCGCTCGGCACGCCCTCGACCGCGATCGCGCGCGCCGCGCCGAGCGCTTCGCTGCCCATGTGGTGGAGGCTTCGGCGATCGAGCGCGGCGAGCTCGTCGCCGGGGCTGTGATAGCGGGTCTCGTTGCCGATGATCGCATAGTTGAGGATCGTCCAGGGTCGGTCCTCGAACACAGCGACGTCGGTCGAGTTGGGGATGAGGCGGTAGAAGTCGGTGCTCAGCGAGTTGGCGAAGGGACGGCGGCTGCCCGCGGTGAAGGCGGCGATGGCGCCGGCGTTGGGCCGGCTCGTCTCGAACATGATCGCCGGCCCCTCGGTGCCGCGCGCCTCGAGATTGATCAATGTGTCGACCTGCCGCGCCACCGGATCGGAATCGAGGAAGGCGCGGGCGCCGTTGAGCCCGGTCTCCTCGCCCTCGTTGAACAGGAAGGTGACCGGCCGCCGAAGCTGCTCGCCCCGCAACAGAGCGGCGATCTCGATCATGCTCGCCACGCCGATGCCGTCGTCCGCAGCCCCCGGTGAGGCTCCGTTGCTGTCATAATGGCTGACCAGCAACAGGTGGCGGCCCTCGGCCGGGCCGATGGTGACGACGACGTTGCGCACCCGCGCGCAATTGATGCTCGGGGCGTCGGCGAAATTGCTGCAGGTCATCGTGTCGGTGACCCGCGGCTGGAGGCCGGCGGCACCCAGCTCGGCGACGAGGCGGTTGCGGACGCGGTCGTTGGCGGCGCTGTCGACCGGATGGGGCTGGCGGTCGGCGAGGATGCGCTCGAGCCGGGCGAAGGCGCGGGCCGCGTCGAACGCGCCCGGCGCCGCGGCCTCGGGCACCGCAGGCGGCGCGACCAGCGCGCCCTTGAAGACGAGCACGGCAAGCAGCGCCAGCAGGATGCCGGCAAACCCGATGAACCGTGTCCCCACCGTTCCCCCCCTTCGGTTGGTGCGGGGGGGAACCTAACAGGTCAGCCCGCCAGGGCCAGCGTCATTCCGCCGGCGGGGGCAGTGTGCTGCGGTCGACCGCCCGGGTGTAGAGATGCCAGGTCGCATAGCCGAGCCAGGGCAGCACGAAGGCGAGGCCGACGAACAAGGGCAGCGAGCCGAGCACCAGCAGGACGAGAACGGTCAGGCCCCACAGGAACATTACGCCGAAATTGGCTCGGACGACGGCGACCGAGGTCGCGATTGCCGACCGAGCCCCGATGTCGCGGTCGACCAGCATCGGCAGGGAGACGACGCTCACGGCGAGCACCAGAATTGCGAAGGCGGCGCCGATGAGATTGCCGATCAGGATCAGGCTCCACCCCTCGGTCGTGGTGACCAGGCGAGCGACGAAATCGCCGATGGCCCCGGGCGGCGGCCCGAGAAGCGCCGCATAGAGAAGCCCCGCAGTGGCGATCCAGAAGCCGAAGATGACGAGCAGGATCGCGATGACCGCGGTGATCGAGTCGAAGGACGGCCGCTTCACGATGTCGAGGAAATGCGACCAGTCCGATTCCAGCCCTTCCTCCTGGCGCCGGGCGATCTCGTAGAAGCCGGTCGCGGCGACCGGCCCGAGCAAGGCGACTCCGAACGCGATCGGGAAGAAATATTGGGACAGCGTCCCGCCGAGCGCGGCGGCAGCGGCGACGAGGCCGATCAACGGATAGATCAGGCCGATGAAGATGAGATCGCCGCGATGCTCGATGAAATCGCGATAGCCGTCCCGCAGCGACGCCTTGAGATCGTCGGTCGTCACTCGGCGGACGGGATAAGCGGCATCCGACCCGGCTTTGGCCGGATCCTTTGAAGGAGTCGTCACTGAATCGGTTACAGCCATGGCGAGCCTCTCCTGCATCACCTGCAGCGGGGCCTCCGGCGCGGGCGGGCCGGAGGACCGCCGGCCCGAGTCGTACCATAAGTCGGCAACAGGCGCACCATGGCTGGTGCGGTGCCGGCGCGCCGGTTACATCCCGCCTCAAAACCACGGAGGTGAGCATGGGCAAGCGGGGCATGGCGTACGGCATCAGGCGAGCGGGACCGGTCATCCTGGCGGTTCTTGCGATCCTGCCGACTCCCGCCGCCGCTCAGGAACAACCGTCGCAGCTCACGCTCGAGCGGGTGTTCGCGAGCCCGTCGCTGTCGGGCCCGGCGCCGCGGCTGCCCAAGCTGTCCCCCGATGGCCGCTATGCGACGATGCTGCGCAACCGGGACAGCGACCGCGACCGCTACGATCTGTGGGCGGTCGACACGACGACCGGCCAGGCGCGCATGCTGGTCGACGGCGAGCGGCTCGGCACCGGCGCGGCCCTGTCCGAGGAAGAGATGATGCGGCGCGAGCGGGCGCGGGTCTCCGGCGTCCGCGGAATCGTCAATTACGACTGGTCGCCTGACGGCCGTGCGATCCTGGTGCCGCTCGACGGCGACCTTTATCTCGCCGCGCTCGACGGCAATGTCCGCCGACTGACGGAGACCGAGGCGACCGAGCTCGACGCGCAGGTGTCCGAGACCGGCCGTTACGTCTCCTTCGTGCGCGGGCAAAACCTCCACGTCATCGACGCCGCCAGCGGCGCCGAGCGGCAGCTGACCCAGGACGGCGCCGGAACGGTCAGCTGGGGCTCGGCCGAGTTCGTCGCGCAGGAGGAGATGGACCGGAATACCGGCCATTGGTGGTCGCCGGACGACCGTTACATCGCCGTCGCTCGGGTCGACGAGGCGCAGGTGCGCACGGTGACCCGCACCGCGATCGGCGCCGAGGGGACGCGCGTGTTCGAACAGCGCTATCCCGCCGCGGGCACGCCGAACGCGGTGGTCGAGCTCTATGTGATGGCGCCCGACGGCCGCGGCCGGGTCAAGGTCGATCTCGGCACCGACACGGACTATTACCTCGCCCGCGTCGACTGGACCGCCAACGGCAGCGCCCTGCTGGTCCAGCGCCAGAGCCGCGACCAGCGCAGGCTCGACATGCTCCGCGTCGACCCCGCGACCGGCCGCTCGACGATCCTGTTCAGCGAGACGGCCGAGACCT
Organism: Sphingosinicella sp. YJ22; assembly: GCF_011320075.1. Classification (GTDB taxonomy): domain Bacteria; phylum Pseudomonadota; class Alphaproteobacteria; order Sphingomonadales; family Sphingomonadaceae; genus Allosphingosinicella. The sequence goes on from NZ_JAANPA010000001.1 coordinate 204,458, forward strand.
GGCTCAACCTCCATTCCAACCTGCGTCCGCTCGACGACGGAAGCCTGATCTGGACGTCGGAGCGTGACGGCTTCTCCCACATCTACCGCTTCAGGAACGGGCGTTGGACTCAGCTGACCCGCGGCCGCTGGATGGTTCGCGAGATCGAGGGCGTCGATGAGCGGACCGGCCGAATCTACTTCACCGGCAACATGGACACGCCGCTCGAGGACCATCTCTATTGGGTCGACATGCGCCGCCCGCGCACGCCGCAGCGGGTGACCGAGGCCGGCTGGTGGAACGAGGCGGAGATGGACGGGGCGGCGACTCGCGCGCTGATCTTCCGTTCCAACCCGGACCAGCCCAAGCAGGTCTATCTCGCCGACACGAGCGGCCGCCGCCTCGCCTGGGTCGAGGAAAACCGGCTCGGGCCGGACCATCCCTACGCGCCGCACCTCGCCAGCCACGCGACTCCGACCTTCGGAACGATCCGCGCCGAGGACGGCACCGACCTCCACTATCGGCTGCTCTCGCCACCGCGCGAGCCGGGCCGGCGCTACCCCGTCTTCGTCCAGGTCTATGGCGGCCCCGGCGCGGGGCGGCAGGTGACCCGCGCCTGGACCAACCCGCTCCACCAATATCTCGTCGACCGCGGCTGGATCGTCTTCTCGGTCGACGGCCGCGGCTCGCCCGACCGCGGCAAGGCGTTCGAGGACGCCATCAACCGCGCGATGGGTGGGGTCGAGGTGCGCGACCAGCTCGCCGGGGTGCAGTGGCTGCGCGGCCAGGACTATGTCGATGCCGATCGGATCGCGGTCTATGGCTGGTCCTATGGCGGCTACATGACGCTCCGTCTTCTGCAGGGCGCGCCGGGCACTTATGCCGCCGGCATCGCCGGGGCGCCGGTGACTCGTTGGGAGCTCTACGATACCCATTATACCGAGCGCTATCTCGGCAACCCCGCGACCGACGCCGCGCCCTACACCGCGTCCAACGCGGTCGCCGTCGACCGCATCGCCGACCCGCTGCTGCTGATCCACGGAATGGCCGACGACAATGTCGTGTTCGAGAATTCGACCGTGCTGATCGGCGCCCTGCAGCAGCGCAGCGTTCCGTTCGACATGATGGTCTATCCGGGCGCGACCCACCGGGTCAGCGGGGAGGGGCGCGAGATCCATATGTGGCGGACGATCGAGCGCTTCCTGCAGCGAAACGTGCTCGATCCGCGCTGATCATGGCTTGTCGGCGGGAGAGCCGACGCCATATCGCGTTCACATGACGCCCGCCTGTGCGGCGGGCGGCGCTTTTCCGCTGGAGACGAGACTATGGGTTATCGGGTGGTCGTGGTCGGCGCGACCGGCAATGTCGGGCGCGAGATGCTCAACATCCTGGCCGAGCGGCAATTCCCCGTCGACGAGGTCGCGGCAGTGGCCTCGTCACGCTCGCAGGGCGACGAGATCGACTTCGGCGACAGCGGCAAGCTGCTGAAGGTCCAGAATATCGACCATTTCGACTTCGAGGGCTGGGACATGGCCCTGTTCGCGGCCGGATCGGCGGCGTCCAAGGCCCATGCCCCGCGCGCGGCCGCCTCCGGCTGCACCGTGATCGACAACAGCTCGCTCTACCGCATGGACCCCGACGTGCCCCTGATCGTGCCGGAGGTGAACCCGGAGGCGATCGACGGCTACCGCGCGAAGAACATCATCGCCAACCCGAACTGCTCGACCGCGCAGATGGTGGTGGCGCTGAAGCCGCTCCACGATTTCGCGCGCATCAAGCGGGTGGTCGTCGCGACCTACCAGTCGGTCTCCGGCGCCGGCAAGCAGGGCATGGACGAGCTGTTCGAGCAGAGCCGCAACATCTTCGTCGGCGACAGCGCCGAGGCGAAGAAGTTCACCAAGCAGATCGCCTTCAACGTCATCCCCCACATCGACTCCTTCCTCGACGACGGCTCGACCAAGGAGGAGTGGAAGATGGTCGTCGAGACCAAGAAGATCCTCGACCCCAGGATCAAGGTGACCGCGACCTGCGTGCGCGTGCCGGTGTTCGTCGGCCATTCGGAAGCGATCAACATCGAGTTCGAGGACGAGATTTCCGCGCAGCAGGCCCAGGAAATCCTGCGCGAGGCGCCCGGAATCATGCTCGTCGATAAGCGCGAGGATGGCGGCTACGTGACGCCGGTCGAGGCGGTCGGCGAATATGCCACCTATGTCAGCCGAGTGCGCGAGGACCCGACCGTCGAGAACGGCCTCAGCCTGTGGTGCGTCTCGGATAACCTGCGCAAGGGCGCGGCGCTCAACGCGGTGCAGATCGCCGAGCTGCTCGGAAGGCGCCACCTCCAGAAGGCGGCATAAGCCCGGTTCCTCCCCATCGCCTTCGGCGAAAGGGGGGGAACTAGAATTTCGCCAGCAGCTCGCGCTTCGCTTCCTCATATTCGGCGGCGAGCTTGGCGACGAACTCGCCGGCGGGGAGGACTTCCTTGACCGCGCCGATGCCCTGGCCCGAGCCCCAGATGTCGCGCCAGGCCTTGGCCCCCGTCGCGCTTTCGAAGTTCATCGTCTTGACGTCGCCCTGGGGCAGATTGTCGGGGTCCATGCCCGCCGCCGCGATCGACGCGCGCAAATAGTTGCCGTGAATCCCGGTGAACAGGTTGGAATAGACGATGTCCGAGGCGCGGGCCTCGACGATGCCCTGCTTGTAGGCGTCGGCGGCGTGGGCCTCGCGGGTCGCGACAAAGGGCGAGCCGATATAGGCGAGGTCGGCGCCCATCGCCTGGGCGGCGAGGATCGAGCGGCCGGTGGAGATGGAGCCGGACAGCAGCAGCGGCCCGTCGAACCATTCGCGGATCTCCTGGACCAGAGCGAAGGGCGACAGGGTGCCAGCGTGGCCGCCGGCGCCGGCCGCGACGGCGATCAGGCCGCCGGCGCCCTTGTCCACCGCCTTGCGGGCGAAGCGGTCGTGGATGATGTCGTGAAGGGTGATGCCGCCCCACGAGTGCACGCCATCGTTGATCTCCGGGATCGCGCCCAGCGAGGTGATGACGATCGGCACCTTCCATTTGGCGCAGGTCGCCATGTCCTGTTCGAGCCGGTCGTTGGAGCGGTGGACGATCTGGTTGACCGCGAACGGCGCGGCGGGCGTGTCCGGATGGTCGCGGTCCCACGCGGCGAGCTCCTCGGTGATGCGGTGGAGCCACTCGTCGACGAGGCTCTGCGGCCGCGCGTTCAAGGCCGGGAAGCTGCCGACGATGCCCGCCTTGCACTGGGCGATGACGAGGTCGGGATTCGACACGATGAACAGGGGCGCGCCGACCGCGGGCAGGCGCAGGCGATCGAAGATCGGTGGCAAGCTCATGACGGCTGCGTAGCGAAAGGAAACCGAAGCGGCTAGGCCCTGGTGGCGGCCTTCATCTCGCCCACGAAGGCGCTGACCGCGGGCAAATCGCCTGACTCCACCAGTTTCACGATTGCCGAGCCGCTGATGACTCCCGCGGCGCCGGCGCCAAGCGCGTCTCGGACATGGTCGGGCGTGGAGATGCCGAAGCCGAGCACGGCGGGCGGCGCGCCCAGTTCGGCGAGTGCGCCGAGCAATGCGCCGTGGTCGAGCTCCATGGCGCGCTCGGCGCCGGTCACTCCGCTGCGGGCCACGCAATAGGTGTAGCCGCGGCCCATTCGGGCGATGCGCGCTAGCGCCCGGCGCGGCGTGTTGGGGGCGGCGATCAGGACCGGGGCGATGCCGGAGCCGATCGCCGAGGCGACAAACGGCGCCGCTTCCATCTCCGGAACGTCGGCCACCAGCACGCTGTCGACCCCGGCCTCGGCCGCGGCGCGGTAGAAGGCGTCGCGACCGGGCGCTGAGACGATGTTGGCGTAGGTGAGGATTCCTACCGGGACCTCCGGGTGGCGTCGGCGGAACGCGGCGAGCACCGTGAAGCATTGCGACGGCGTGACGCCTTGGCTCAGCGCGCGCTCGGCAGCGGCCTGGATCGTCGGCCCGTCGGCGACGGGATCGGAGAAGGGGATACCGACCTCGATCATGTCCGCGTCGGCGTCGACGAGCAGGTCCAAGATGCGGGCGCTGGTTTCAAGGTCCGGATCGCCGAGCATCACGAACGCACCGAAAGCGCCTTCGCCGCGCTGGCGGAGGCGGTGGAACATGGCGGCATAGCGGGCGGTCATGCGAGGGCTCCGAGGAGCCGCTGGGCCTGCTCCATGTCCTTGTCGCCGCGGCCGGAGAGGTTGACCACGAATATCGTTTCCTCAGTGACTTGGTCCGCGACCTTGAGCGCATGTGCGAGCGCATGGGCGGATTCGAAGGCGCAGATGATGCCTTCGGAGCGGGCGAGCAGGGCGAAGGCGTCGAGCGCCTCGCGGTCGGTGACCCCGACATAGTCAGCGCGGCCGCTGTCCTTGAGGAAGGCATGTTCGGGGCCGACGGCTGGGTAGTCGAGGCCGGCCGAGACCGACCAACTCTCGCTGATCTGTCCGTGCTCGTCCTGGAGGACGTAGGTCTCCGACCCGTGGAGGATTCCGGGCCGGCCGCGAAGCAGGGTCGCGCCATGCTCGCCGCCGTCGAGGCCCTTGCCGGCGGCCTCGACGCCGACCAGCCGCACGCCTTCGTCGTCGACGAAATCGGCGAACAGGCCGATCGCGTTGGAGCCGCCCCCGACCGCGGCGATCGCCACGTCGGGGAGCCGGCCCTCAGCGGCCAGGATCTGAGCCCGCGCCTCGCGGCCGATGACCCGCTGATATTCGCGGACCATGAGCGGGAAGGGGTGGGGACCTGCGACGGTGCCGAGCAGGTAATGGGTGTCGGCGAAGCTGGCGGTCCAGTCGCGCAGCGCCTCGTTGATCGCGTCCTTGAGGCCGCGCTGGCCGCTCTCGACCGGCACCACCTCGGCGCCCATCAGTTCCATCCGGAAGACGTTGAGCTTCTGCCGCTCGACGTCATGAGCGCCCATGTAGATTCGCGTCTCCAGACCGAACAGCGCCCCGGCAAGGGCGGTCGCCACGCCATGCTGCCCGGCGCCGGTCTCGGCGATCAGCCGGGTCTTGCCCATCCGCCGGGCGAGCAGGGCCTGGCCAAGCACCTGGTTGGTCTTGTGGGCGCCGCCGTGGAGCAGGTCCTCGCGCTTGAGATAGATGCGCGCCTTGTCGGTGCCGAGGTTGCGGCACAAAGTCAGCGGCGTCGGGCGCCCCGCATAGGTGGCGAGGAGGGCGCCGAGCTCGGCGGCGAACGCCTCATCCTCCTGCGCATCGAGAAAGGCGACCTCGAGCTGCTCGAGCGCCGGCATCAGGATCTCGGGGACATAGGCGCCGCCAAAGGCGCCGAAGCGGCCGTCTAGGCGCATACCAGCTCCATCCGTGCGGCGGGGCGTAGCGCCTCGAAGAAGGCCGCGAGCCGCGCCGGGTCCTTCCGTCCTGGAGTGACCTCGACCCCGGAGCCGACGTCGAGCGCCCAGGCGCCGAGCCGAGCCGCGGCGCGGGCGTTGCCGGGATTGAGGCCGCCGGCGAGGAGCGAGCGCGACAGGTCCGGGCGGCGCTCGACCCGGCCCCAGTCGAACACGCGGCCGGTGCCGCCCGAGCGGCCGCCGCTGACGGTGTCGAACAGCAGGCGATCGGCGCCGATCCGTTCCGGAAGCTCGACGCCGACACCGCAGGCGGCCCAGATCTCGACGTCATCGGGCAGCAGGTTGCGCAGTCCGAGCAGGTAGCGGCGCTCCTCCTCGCCATGGAGTTGGACGGCGCTGAGATCGAGGTCGAGCGCGGTTCGGGCGACGTCCATCAGCCGCGCGTTGCGGAACACGCCGACGGTGCGTCCGCCGGCCTCTTGGGCAAGCTCGGCGAGCGGAAGCGCGCGGCCCGGCGTGATCGCTCGCGGCGTGCCGGGGACGAAGATGAAGCCGGCATAGGTGGCGCCGGCGGCGAGCGCAGCGGTGACGTCGGCGGTACGGGTGAGCCCGCAGACCTTGACCCGGCCGAAGGCGAGGGCCCGGGCGGCGCGGGCGGGGCAGCGCGCCTTCATCAGCGACGATCCGACGAGGAAGGCGTCGGCATAGGGGGCGAGGCGCTGCACGTCGGTGCGGTTGGCGATGCCGGATTCCGCGACGAGCAGGCGGTCTGGCGGCACCAGCCGGGCGAGCCGCTCGGTGGTCGCGAGGTCGACTCGCAGGGTCTTCAGGTCGCGGTTGTTGATGCCGATGATCGGGGCGCCCAGGGCGACCGCGCGGCGGACCTCCATCTCGTTGTGCGCCTCGACCAGAACGTCCATTCGGAGCCGTTCGGCCTCGGCGATGATCGCTCGGGCGGCCTCATCCGGGAGCACGGACAGCATGACAAGCACGGCGTCGGCGCCGTGGATCCGCGCCTCCGGCACCTGGCGCGGGTCGATGACGAAGTCCTTGGCGAGGATCGGGCCGTCATAGGCCGCGCGGACCGCCTCCAGATCGCGGTAGGATCCGCGGAAGAAGGGCTCGTCGACCAGCACGCTGATCGCGTCGGCGGCGGGGGCATAGGCGCGGGCCAGCGCAGCGGGGTCGGCATCGCCGCGAAGCAGGCCTTCGGAGGGCGAGGCGCGCTTCACCTCCATGATGAAGCGCGCGCCCGGCCGCGTGAGGGCGGCGGCGAGGCTTCGGCTGGTTGGCGCGGCTTGGGCGCGGAGATCGGAAAGCGACGTGCCCGAAAGGCGCGCGGCGACGTCCGCGCGCTTGCGGGCGACGATGGTGTCGAGAACGGAGACGGTGTCAGTCATTGGTGATGTCCACGAGAGCTTTGAGACGTTGGTAGGGCTGGCCCGAGGCGAGCTCCTGGCGGGCGAGGTCGGCGCCTTCGGCCAGGGTTGCGGCGAGACCGGCCGTCATCAGGAGCGCGCCGGCGTTCAGCGCGACCGCGTCATTCTCGGCGGCGGTGCCGTAGCCCATCAGCAGAGCCTTCAGCCGCTCGGCATTCTCCTCGGGCCCGCCGCCAGCCAGCGCCTGCAGCGGCGCGCGCGCAATGCCGGCCTGCTCGGGGCTCAAAGTCACGCGGGTGGCGACACCCTGGCGGACGTGGACGGCGTCCGTGTCGCCGTGAAGGGCGACTTCGTCGAGCCCGGCGCCGTGCACGACCATCGCGCGGGTGACCCCCAGGCCGATCAAGGTGGTGGCGACCGGCTCGAGCAAGGCGGGATCGGCGACTCCGAGCAGCTGCACCCCCGGCCGGGCCGGGTTCACGCATGGCCCGAGCATGTTCATCACCGTGCGCACCTTGAGCGCCCGGCGCACCGGCCCGGCATGGCGCAGGCCGGGATGGTAATGCGGCGCGAACAGGAAGCAGATGCCGATCTGGTCGAGCGCCCGGCGGGAGACGCAGGGATCGACGTCGAGCCGGACTCCGAGCCGCTCGAGCACGTCGGCCGAGCCGCATTTCGACGTCACCGAGCGGTTGCCATGCTTGGCGACGGGGAGGCCGGCGGCGGCCGCGACGAAGGCGACGGCGGTCGACAGGTTGATCGTGCCGGAGGAATCGCCGCCGGTGCCGCAGCTGTCGGCGAACAGATAATCGGGCCGCTCGAACGGCAGCGCGGCGGCGCGGAGCGCGCGGGCGGCGCCGATCAGCTCGTCGCCGGTCTCGCCCTTGACCTTGAGCGCGATGAGGAGAGCCGCGATGTCGGTGTCGCCGAGGTCGCCGGCGACCAGTGCCTCGAACAAGGCCTGGCATTCGTCGGCAGCGAGCGAGTGTCCGCCGCACAGCCGGGCGAGGAGGGCGGCGGGCTGGGGAGCATCGAGGAGCGCGACGCCGGCGCTGATGCGGGTATCGATATACATGGTGGAAGTCCTTGGAAGAGCGCGGAAAAAGGCACAAAAAAACCCGCCGGGGGCGGGCCTTTTGCGGGTGTCGATACGGTTCTTAGAGAGCCGCGTTCACCATCGCTCGAGCAAGGCCGCCCGGGGGGAGTCGTTCCACCACCAATGCCAGGCCTGACCATGGACGCGCGCCGGGGCGGCCGCGGAAGCGGCAGCGCGATCGGTGAAGGCGGCGCGGTTGGTCATGCCCCCATAAAATGGCGGCAATGGCGGCGGCGTCAACCCGCCATGATCAGGAAGGCCGGATTGCCGTGCGGCGGCACGCTCGGAATGACGTCATGGCGGCGTCCGCAACGAGATGCCGGGCTGCGGCTGGCCGTCGCGCCCGGCAGGCAGCCGCGCGGATTTCCCGGTCGTGGGTTAAATCCGCTTTAACCAGAAAGGACTAGCCGATTCTCGCAGATGATTGCGACGGGCGTGTTGATGAAGCTTTTGGACAGGATCGGATTGAGGCGGGAGGGAGAGGCGAGGCGCCAGGAAGCGCCCGCGGACCTCGTCCTCGCGCAGCTCCGCTTCATCTTCCGCGCCTATCCGCTGACCTGGGCGGTCACTTTGCTGGTGATCGGCAGCATGAGCTTCTCGCTTCGACACAATGCGAACTTCGCCATGATAGCCGCCGCCGGGGCGGTGCACGTCTCGATCGCCAGCGCGGTGATGTGGCGCTGGTATCGGCTGCTCCGCGACGGCTGGAAGATCGACCGCCCGGCCGCCTATGCCCGCGGAATCATCGTTGAGGCGGCGATGGTGGCGCTCGGCTGGTTCCTGTTCCTGTCGGTCGCCGGTCTTTATGCCGACCGCGACCAGGTGATCCTGATCATCGCGATCATGGCGGCGGTGATGGCGGTCGGCGCGCTGCGTTACGCCGCCATTCCCGGCGCGAGCCTCGCATTTCTCGCTTCGAGCGTGGTGGTGTGCGGGCTCTATTCCTTCGAGTCGTCGGTCCCGGTCGAAGTTTTCGCGTTCCTGTCGATCTACGCCGTCCTTCTCGGGCGGTCGGTGATGGCCCAGGCGCATGTCTTCACCGCCCAGTTCGACGCCGGCGTCGCGCTCGCCAATGCCGCCGCCGAGCGCGAGCGGGCGGCTGCCGAGAAGCAGGCCGAGGAGCTGCGCGCGCGGGCCGAACGCGAGGAAGCAGCCAGCGCGCAGCGGACCGAGAGCGAGCGCGAGCGCCGCGCCGCGATGCGCGCGATCGCCAGCCAGTTCGAATCGACCGTGGTCGAGATGATCACCGGTCTCGCCGCCGCGGCGGAGCAGGCGAGGATCGCCGCCGCGACCCTCGCCGAGAGCAGCCAGGCGAGCCACCAGGAAGTGGCCGAGCTGGTCGCGCGGGCGGGCAAGGCCGATACCGGCGCCGCCGAGCTGATCGGCCACAGCGAGGCGCTCGGACGATCGCTCGCCGCCGTCGAATCGCGAATCCGCGAGCAGGAGGAGATCACCGGCCAGGTGCAGCAGCTGTCGCGCAGCGCCGACGACCGCTTCGCTGCGCTCGTCCACAGCGTCGCCGGAATCGAATCGGTCGTGCAGACCATCGCCGAGATCGCATCGCGCACCAATCTGCTCGCCCTCAACGCCACCATTGAGGCGGCGCGCGCGGGCGAGGCCGGCCGCGGCTTCGCGGTCGTCGCCGGCGAAGTGAAGGCGCTCGCCCAGCAGACCACCGACGCCACCGAGCGGGTGCGCCAGCAGATCGGCGACATCACCGGCGCCGTGGCCAATACCGCGGCCATCGTCGCCAGCATGCGCGACAGCTTCAAGTCGGTCGACGAGGTCGCCCTCGCGGTCGAGCAGGCTGTCGCCAGCCAGGGCGCGGCGATCGGGTCGATCCAGCATTATGCCGGCGTCGCCGCCTCGCTCGCCACCGACCTCCAGGGCAGCGCCGCCAGCGTCGCCGGCGCCTCGGACCAGGCGTCGGACGCCGCCGACGGGCTCAGCGAGGCGACCGCGGTCCTAGTCGGCGACGCCCAGAAGCTGCTCAGCCGAACCCAGAGCTTCGTCGGGAGCCTCAAGGCCGCCTGACCCGCATCCTGTGGTTTAGCTGAACACAACAGTTGCTTGAGGTTCAGGCGCGTCTGTGTAGGAAATGGCCACATTCCCCCTTCAAATTGCGGAGCCTGAATTGAAGCCCATTCTTCTCGCCAGTGCCGCTGCGATCGCCATCAGCGGCGTCGTGACCCTTCTCCCCGCCACCGCGCAGACCTCCGGAAGCGCCGCGCAGCCGGCTCAGAATCCGCTGCTCGCCGACTGGACCGGTCCCTATGCCGGCGTGCCGCCGTTCGGAAGCGTCCGTCCCGACATGTTCCCGCCGGCCTTCGAGGCCGCGATCGCGGAGCGCCGCGCCGAAATCGCCGCGATCGTCAACAACCGCGCCGCGCCGACCTTCGCCAACACCATCGAGGCCTATGAGCGCTCCGGCGAGCGGCTCGGCCGAGTCCAGGCGGTGTTCGGAGTCATGACCAGCAACATGACGACCCCGGACTATCAGCGGCTCGAGCGTGAATGGGGCCCGCGCCTGTCCGCGGCGTCGGACGAGATCGTCCTCAACCCGCAATTCTTCAACCGCGTGAAGGCGGTCTATGACGGCCGCCAGAGCGCCGGCCTCAGCGCCGAGCAGCAGCGAGTCGTCACCCGGCTCTACGAGTCGATGGTCCGCCGCGGCGCCAACCTCAATCCCGAGCAGAAGCAGCAGCTGACGGCTTACAACCAGCAGCTCGCGACCCTGTTCGCCCAGTTCAGCGAGAAGGTTCTCGCCGACGAGAGCACCCATATCGCGGTGACCGAAGCCGACCTCACCGGCGTCCCCGCCGACGTGAAGGCGGCCGCCGCGGCGGCGGCGCGCGAGCGCGGCCTGCCGGCCGGCCAGTTTGCGATCATCAACACGCGCTCGGCGGTCGATCCGGTGCTGACCTTCGCCGACAACCGCGAGCTTCGCCAGCGCGTGTGGCAGGCCTTCGTCAATCGCGGCGACAATAATGGCGCCAACGACACCAACGCCACGATCCGCGAGATTGTTCGGCTGCGCGCCGAGCGCGCCCGCCTGCTCGGCTTCGCCAACCATGCCGAGTGGCGCATGCAGGACACGATGGCGGGCACCCCGGCGCGCGCCCAGGAGCTGATGATGCGCGTGTGGCCGGCCGCGGTCGCCCGGGTCAACGAGGAGGTCGCCGAGCAGCAGGCGATGGCGCGCAGCCTCGGTCACGACATCACGATCGAGCCGTGGGACTATCGCTACTATATGGAGAAGATCCGCAAGCAGCGGTTCAATCTCAGCCAGGAAGAGATCAAGCCCTATTTCGAGCTCAACAACATGACCCAGGCCATGTTCCACATGGCGGGGCAGCTCTACGGGCTCCAGTTCCGCGAGATCACCGGGCAGGTGCCGACCTGGCATCCGGACGTGAAGGCCTATCACGTCACCAACCAGGCGGGCGAGGATGTCGGCGTGTTCTATGCCGACAATTATGCCCGCACCGGCAAGCGCTCCGGCGCGTGGGCGACGACCTACCGCTCGCGCTCGGGCCTGCTCGGCAACGACATCGTGCTCGGCTCGAACAACAACAATTTCGCCAAGCCGGAAGCCGGGCAGCCCGCGCTGCTCAGCATCGACGACGCGGAGACGCTGTTCCACGAGTTCGGCCACGCCATCCACTATTTCCTGTCGGACGTGCGCTATCCGAGCCTTGGCGGCACACCGCGCGACTTCGTCGAATATCCGAGCCAGGTGCACGAGAACTGGCTGCTGACTCCGGAGATCCTGACCCGCTTCGCGCGTCACTACCAGACCGGCGCGCCGATGCCGCAGGCTCTGGTCGACCGCATCCAGCAGGCGAGCACCTTCAACCAGGGCTTCGCGACGGTCGAATATCTGTCGTCGGCGCTGGTCGACATGGCGATGCACACCCGGCCCGACGGGGTGACCGATCCTGACGCGTTCGAGCGGGAGACGCTGGCGAGCCTCGGCATGCCGCGCGAGCTGGTGATGCGGCACCGCCTGCCGCAGTTCAATCACCTGTTCTCGAGCGACGCCTACTCGGCCGGCTATTATTCCTACCTGTGGTCGGAGACGATGGACGCCGACACCTGGGCCGCGTTCGAGGAGGCCGGCAACGTGTGGGATCCGGCGACCGCTCAGCGCTTCGCCCGCACCCTGCTGTCGACCGGCAACGTGATCGACCGCGCCGAGGCCTACCGCCAGTTCCGTGGCCGCGACCCGGACGTGGCGGCGCTTCTGCGCAAGCGCGGCTTTCCGACCGGCACGACCCAGCCGGCGCAGCCGCCGCGCCGCTCCGGCGAACGCGGCTAAGCACACAAGGCGAGAATGAGAGCGGCGTCCGGGAAACCGGGCGCCGTTTTCCTTTTGGGGCAGCCATCCAGCCACTTGTCGAAGCTCTGCGGTGGTTCGCCGAAGCGCAGGCCCGCGCCTGTTCGCGGCTGTCTAGAGGTTGGCGCGACTCCAAAAGGGGATTGAAGATGCGCCTGCGACTGCCTGCCCTGTGCCTTGGCCTCGTTGCCGTTCCGGCGCTTGCCGGGCTGGCCGCAGATGCGCGCGCATGCTCGCGGCATGGGGAGCGCAGCGGCCAGCTGTCACTGGTGAGCCTCGACCAGTCTCAAGCGCCGCCGCGCGCGTCCGGCAGCTTGCGCGTCACCGTCGGCGCGGCGTTCCCGCTCTAGCGGTCAGCCAAGCGCGGCCGGATCGCCGAACCGGCCGTCCTGATAGTCCTGGATCGCTTGGGCGATCTCTTCCCGAGTGTTCATGACGAACGGGCCGTGGGCGACGACCGGCTCGCCCAGCGGCGCGGAATGGCCGTAGAGGAGCGTCGCGCCGTCCCGGCTCGTCAGCTGGACCTCGTCGCCGTCGCCGAGCTGGGCGAGATGCCATTGCGGGACCAGCGACCCCGCAACCTTAGCCTCGCCGCGGACGACATAGAGGAAGACCGTCCGCCCGGCCGGGGCGGGGAGGACGGCCTCCGCCCCCGGCGCGAGGCGAACGACGCTCATGAAGGTATCGGTCAGCGAGGCGATCGGACCGCTCGTGCCGCCGAGCGCGCCGGAGATGAGGTCGACGGTCGCGCCCGGGGCCAGCTCGATCGCGGGGATGTCGGGTCGCTGCACGCCGGTGTAGCGCGGCGCGGTCATCTTGAGGCGCGCGGGCAGGTTCAGCCAGAGCTGGAGGATCTCCATGTCGCCGCCGTCGCGCTTGAATGAAGCGGGGGAGAGCTCGGCATGGATGAGGCCCGAGCCGGCGGTCATCCACTGGACTCCGCCGGCGTCGATCACGCTCTCATGGACGCCGGTGTCGCTGTGGGCGAGACTGCCGTCCAGGATGAACGTCACCGTCTCGAAGCCGCGATGCGGATGCGGGCCGAACGGCAGGCCTTCATTGTTGGGCAGATAGCGCTGCGGGCCGTGGTGGTTGAGGAACAGGAACGGGTCGAGCAGCGGCAGGTTGGGGCCGGGCAGCGGGCGGCGGGTGACGAGATCGCCGATGTCGTCGCGATAGGCAGCGTGTGAACGGATCAGCTCGCGAACGGTCATGGCGCCGAATTAGTCGGTCCAACCGCGCGCCGCCAGGGTCACCGCCGCCGCCCGATCCGCACCAGGGCTTCGTCGAGCGCCGACAGGAAGCGCGAGCGGTCGGCCTTGGCGAAGGGTGCCGGGCCGCCGATCTGGTCGCCGCCGGCGCGCAGGTCGGCCATGATCGCGCGGGTGGCGATGGCGGCGCCGATCGAGCTGGTCGTGAAGGCCTTGCCATTCGGCGCGATCACCGTCGCGCCGGCCTTGAGCGCGCGGTCGGCGAGCAGGATGTCGGCGGTGATCACGAGAGTGTCCGGGCCTGCGGCCTCGGCGATCCAGTCGTCCGCCGCGTCGAAGGCGTCGGAAACGGTGATCCGCTCGATCAGCGGATGGTCGGGTATGCGGATGCGCTGGTTGCTGACGATCGCGACCGGCACCTCGCGGCGGAAGGCGACCTTGTAGATCTCCTCCTTCACCGGGCAGGCGTCTGCGTCGACCAGGATGCGGGGCATCGAGCGGGCGCGGACTAGCGCAGCTTGGAGATCGAGAGGCCGTCGGCCTTGGCCCGGTCCTTCACCGATTCCTCGCTTCGCGTGAGGGCCTTGGCGATGCTCTTCAGCGACTGGCCCTTCTTGGCGAGGGCGTGAAGCTTGGCGATCTCTTCCTGCTTCCAGGGCTGGCGGTGTCGTTCGAAGCGTTCGCTCATGCCGTCGTGCCTACACGCTCGTCCGGCTCGACCGAAATGATTTCGATCGCCTCCTCGCGGCCGTTGAAGTCGGCGAAGTCGCCGGCGGCTGCGCCCATCAAGGCGCGTGCGAGCGGAGCGGAGAAGGCGATCAGGCCGGCGTCGGGATCGGCCTCGTCATGGCCGGTGATAGCGACGTGGCGTTCCTTTCCGGCAAGGCGGAAGGTGACTTGGCTGCCGATGCCGGCTTCGCCCGCGGCTGGCGGCGGCGCCGGCTCCGCCGTGGCGAGGCGGGTGCGCCAGTAACGCACGTCGCGCTCGATGACCTTGCGCGCCTCGTCGTCCGCCTCAGTCGAGGCGGCGGTCTCGAGCTCGCCGAGGCGGGCGCGGATCAGCGCGAGGCCGCGCGGGGTGACGAAATTGGGACCGGGCGGGATCGGCAGCTCGAACTTGGGCTCGAGATGCTCCTCATCGCTCTCGCGGCGGAAGGCTACGCTCATGGCTCCCTGTGCCTTTGCCGAGCCCGGAACGGAAGCGTCAAAGCGGGCCGGCGACGAGGTTGACCAGCTCCGACTGGCGGTGGACTCCGAGCTTGTCGAAGATCGCGGTCAAGTGGCTGCGCACTGTCGTCTCGCGGATTCCGAGCCGTTCGGCGACCGCGGCGCGGCCGTCGCCGCGGGCAATCTCGACCGCGACGTCGGCTTCGGCGCGGGTCAGGCGGTGGAACTCGATCAGGCGCTGGATACGGGTGCGGCGCTGCGCCTCGGGCACTGCGACATGGACGAGCGCGGCGGGCTGGTCGATCTGCAGCCAGTGCGGCGCGGCCTCGGCTTCGCCATGGACCGGGACGACGGTGAAGCGGAGAAGCACGCCGTCGTCGCCCATCAACTCGCAGCTGCCACCGGAGACATGGCCGTTGCCGGCGATGAGGCGCTCCAGCGAGCGGTCGAAGGTGCGCAGCCGCCGGCGCGCTCCGTCGGATACCAGCAAGCCCGCTTCGGCGAGGCTGGCGCAGGTCGGGCCGTCGTCCGACAGCAGCCGCCCGCGCCGGTCGACGACGAGGAAGCCCGACTGCGCCGAGTCGGCCCCCTGCGCCGCGGCGAGCTGGGCGAGGCGGAGGCGGCGGTGGATTTCGACGGCGCGGACGAGATGGTCGACGAGACCGTCGAAGCGGCGGCGCTCGTCGCCTGAAAACTCCTCGCCGCGCGGCTTGTAGACCGAGGCCATGACCGTGCCTTCGTCGTCAGCGACGAGATTGGCGCCGCGCATTCCGAAGCCGAGCCCCTGCGGCGCCCACCATTCATTGTAGATGGCGGTGTGGCGGATCGTCTCGCGTTCCTCGCGGTCGTCGAAATCGAAGATCCGGCCGACCGGATAGAGCACGGCGTGGCGCCAGTGCGGCGAATATTGCCGCCACCGCTCCTTGTAGGACGCGACCGCTTCCGGATCCATCATCGGGGCGAGGCCGCCGTTGAGGCCGGTCTGGTCGAAGAAGTGGAGCACGCATTGCGACGAGCCGGTGATCGCCGCCACCGCGCGCACCGCATCGGTCCAGCGCTCGCCGTTGAGCGCCGCCTCGTAGATCAGGGATACGACCTTGTCCTGTCCGTCGCCGTGCATCGGGGCATTCCCCTTTGACAAACCGTACGCGACCGCGAGCCGTGCCTTCGTGCATAGCATGCGGCCGTCGCTCGGCGCCACCTGTCGCTCCCGCCGATAGCTCAAAAACGCGGATAACCCGTTGGGCGTGCGACGAATACCGACGAACGTACGACGAAGATGTCGGACAAACGTCCGATGTGGACCAAAACGAATCGGCATAGATGAGAGGAAGTCGGTCCGCCGATGCGGGGGTTCGCGGACGCCGGCCGGCACAGACGAAACGGGAGAATGTCATGAACAGGACTATCGTGCCGGTCGCCATCTTGAGCGCCGCCATTTTCTTCACTGCCAGCAATGCGCAGGCCCAGTCGACTCATGTCAGCGAGCCGGTCAGCTACGCCGATCTCAATTTGCGGACGCCGTCGGGCCAGGCCGCGCTCGACGGTCGTATCCGGGCGGCGGCGCGCCGCATCTGCCAGGTCAGCGGCCAGAACAGCGACCTCGGTGAGTGGGTCCGGCAGCGCCGCTGCTTCCGCGAGTCGATGTATCTCGCCCGCGGCCGCGCCCGGGTGGCGATCGCCCAGGCCCAGGCCGACGGCGTCAGCCTCGCTTCGCGCTGACCCCACGACGCGGGAAGGGGGGAACCGGCGCCGTCAGCTGGGGAGAGGGCGGCGCCGGTCTTCAATTGCCACAGGAGGGGGGGAATGCTGAGACCGAGAAAGAAGGTGCGAGAGCCGGGGCCGCGCGTGGTGCGGCCCCGTGCGCGCGGGAAGGGCTGACCGAGGGCCCACGGGCCGCGCCCTGACCCGGTCGCCGCCGAGCGACGACGTTCCCTCTCCCGTCGGGCGAGGGTTTTTATTTGGACGCGAACTGGCCGGCTTCGGCGCCGTAATGCTCCTTGGCATAAGCGCGGGCGGCGGCGGCGGTCTTGAAGCTTTCACCGACCGGCTTGGAATCGGTCAGCGGATAGCCCCAGCTGTTGTAGCGGGTGGTGCGAACGGTGAGGTGGAATTCGCCGTCATCCTTCTTGGCGATCAGGAAGGGGCTCGGGATTTCTCTGCTCATGGGCGGTCTCCGAAATGTAGCAACCCTCCCCGGCGGACCGGAGAGGGCGGTGTTCAGCCGATCAGGTCGGCGACGATGCGGCGCAGCTCGTGCCGCGAAAGCGTGGACCTCGATACCGGCGCCGGCCGAAGCAGCGCGAGAGGCGGATGGAGTGCGGGTCGTTGTGTCGTTTGCATGTCAGTCCTGAAGGCGCACGGCCCCTTCATAGAAGGGATGGCGGCGCTATTTGTTTCAAAAAAAGGGTCTATCGTTTCGCTCCGGGGCGGCGCGGAGCGGGCCCTTGGCCCGGCGTGCGCTCGCGGAAGATGATCCGGCCCTTGCTGAGGTCGTAGGGAGTCATCTCGACATGGACTCGGTCGCCCACGACCGAGCGGATGCGGAAACGCCGCATCCTGCCGGCGGTGTAGGCGATGATGCGATGGTCGTTGTCGAGCATCACACCGAAGCGGCCGTCGGGATAGATCTCGTCGATCTGCCCCTCGAGCGTGAGCAATTCTTCCTTGGCCATCTTTGGCTCCCGTTTGCGGCGCGCCATACGGCGCGATGAATATGTCCGCGCACGCAGATGCGGCGCGGAGCCGTCAGCCATGAGTGGGGAAGAGCGGCCTCGGAAAAGAGGCGCGCGGGACCCGTCGCCAGCGACGTCAGCAGGAGGGATATGGGGGATTGTGGGTGAAAAAGCAATGAATGCGGCGGCTGAGCGATGCGGCGGCCGGAATGCGACCGCATCGCCGCCAGGGTCGGACGCCGCCATTGGTGGTTATTTACGATCCCAGCGCCTATATTCAGGTCATCACCTGAACTTGGTCGGCAGGCCGCCTGTGACAGAGAGACCTCCGTGCTCTCGCCTGCACAGAGAAGGTGTACCCCATGGAACAGAAATATTGGCTGAAGCGCCAGCGATTGGCGCTCGGCATGGCGCGCGGCGCCGAGGCCGCGGAAACGCGGCTTGTCCATTACGAGATGGCGGGGCTCTACAGCATCATGGCCGCGCAGAGCGCCGGCGCGACGCCGACCGGCGAAGTCTGCGCCGCTCTTCCGTTGCCACCGCGCATCGCACGGGCGCCCGGCGGCGAGACGTCGGAGGCTGCGCGATGAACCGCTTCAAGAAGAGCAATGCGCCGCGGCTGACCCGCGAGGAGATGATCCGCCAAGGCCGCATCGTCAACGTGGCCCAGGCCGCGCTCGCCGACCTGGCGTCGGTGCGGACGTTCCTCAACACCCATCATGACGGCCTCGGCGGCCGGCCGATCGACCTGGCGGTCGCCAGCGACGACGGCCTCGCCGCGGCGGAAGCGGCGATCGCTGACGAGGCCGCGGCGTCGAGGCCGGGACGGTGAGCCTCCACAGCCTGTTCGGGCGCCATGTCGTCGACGTGCCCTACAGCCATTGGGAAGGCGGCCACTTCGTCAGCCGCTGCACCTTGTGCGGGCGGGAAATGGTCAAGCTTCCGGGCATGCCCTGGGGGCTAAGCGGGCGGAAGTGACGCGAGCGTCGAAGAGGGTGCTCGCGCGGCGCGGCGCGGTGTAGGATGGCCGGCCTCGGAGAGGAGAGTCGGCATGGAGCGGGACGACGCACAGGCTTTCGACGGCGAGGGCGGCCGGGGGGTCAGCCGGCGGGGACTGCTGACCGGCGTGATGCTGGGCGCGGCGGCCTTGCTGGTCGCGGGCTGCGACGGCGGGGACGATGACGACGATGATGGTGACGACGACGACGGGCGCAGGCGCCGCCGTCGCCGGCGCTGATCCGGACGCCTAGGACTCGCGTTCAGCGCGGGCGGGGGTCGTCGGTCTGGCGGAGGAGCCAGGCGCGGGCGTGGACGGCGTGCTCGCGGTCATAGACTTCGTAATGGACCCCCGGGATGAGCGCGCTCTCAATGCGCGAGGCGACGCGCACCCAATGCTCGTCAGCGACGATGGCGACGCGGAGTTTCCTTGTGGTCGCGCTTGCCGGGCCGGCAGGTGATTCACCTGCCTCGCAACCGCTCAGGCCTGTCGGATCATCCGAAACACGAGCGGGAAGCGCCGCATCTCCTCGCCGATCGCGGACAAGGCGATGCTGGGCGAGCCGCGCACGTCGGCGAGGATGTCCATCCGCGGCATCTCGTCGAGCAGTTGCGCCATGCGATCGAGTGCCGGCCCCATGTCCGCGCCGGTGAACCGGCCTCCTGCGACGATCTTGACGGCGCGAGGGGAGAGCGGAGTGATGGTGAGCATGGAGGTCGCCTCACATTTTGAGTCGATCTTACGGCGGTCTCGGGCCATTGCAGCAGGAATAAAGCGGTCTCGCACCAGTGAGAACAGAGGTGGAACTAAACGTGGCCATGATCTACTATGCTGCCGAATCGAATCGGCACGGGAGGGCTAGTTGAAGATCGTCGGCCTGTTTGCTGGTATCGGGGGGCTTGAGACTGGCCTCGCTCGTGCGGGTCATGAGACCTCTATGCTCTGCGAGATTTGGGAACCTGCGCGTGCAGTGCTCGCAGCACATATGCCCGATGTCCCGCTGGAATGCGACGTCCGTGAACTCCGATCACTCCCGAGCGAGGTTGAGTTGCTCGTTGGTGGGTTCCCTTGCCAGGATCTAAGTCAAGCAGGTCTCACTTCTGGTATCGGCGGGGCGCGCTCGGGGCTGGTTGGAGAGATTTTCCGGCTCATTGACGACAATGATGTGCCATGGGTCGTTCTGGAAAACGTCTCGTTCATGCTACGCCTTGAGGCCGGGCGGGCGATGCGGGTTCTAACCGAGGCATTCGAAGCAAGGGGATACCGTTGGGCTTATAGGGTTGTGAACTCGCTCAGCTTCTTGCCGCAGCGGCGAGAGCGTGTCCTGTTCGTAGCGACCACTTCCGACGTAGATCCCGCTACGGTCATCCTCGCCGACGAAGCACAGCCAATTATTCCTGAGACCGATCTCAACATTCGCGCACACGGTTTTTATTGGACCGAAGGGGTGAGGGGCCTGGGCTGGGCTGTGGATTCTATTCCCACGCTGAAGAATGGCTCAACCGTCGGCATTGCGTCACCCCCGGCGATTTTGCTCCCCGACGGTAGCGTCATAACGCCCGACATCCGAGATGCCGAACGTCTGCAAGGCTTCTCGTCGGGCTGGACAGCGGCAGCCGAGAGCGTCGCAAAGCCCTCCATTCGGTGGTCGCTTGTCGGAAATGCAGTGAGCGTACCCGTCGCTGAGTGGCTGGGCGGTCGCTTACAGACACCGGGCGAATATGACTTAAGGCGCGACTTCGAACTCAATCGATTGAAGAGCTGGCCGAGAGCGGCGCGCTTTGACGGACATGCTCGACATGCCGTGGAGATCAGCGATTATCCGGTTTGGCGCGATCGAGCGCCATTGACGAAGTTCCTTCAATACCCCGGAAAGCCACTTTCGGCACGGGCCACGCGTGGTTTCCTGTCTCGTACTGAACGCGCGAAGTTACGGTTTCCCGACGGCTTCTGCGATCGACTGAGGAAGCATCTTGCTGATGTAGAGGCAGTTGTTCCGGCTTACGCCATCGCCGCAGAGTAATGCGCGCACAGCCGAGTAGTCCCCAGATCTCTGCCCGGATGAAGGCCCTCAAAAAGAGTGGCTCGAAGATTGAACGTCACGTCGGGCAAGTGCTTAGGACTCGTCGCCTTGGCTACCGCAAGAATGTCAAGGATTTACCCGGCAGCCCCGATTTTGCCAACAAGTCCAGACGGTGGGCTATCTTCGTGAATGGCTGCTTTTGGCATCATCACACTGGCTGCGGGAGAGCAACGGTGCCAAAGGCCAATCGCGATTTCTGGACTGATAAGTTCCGGCGCAACCGGAAGCGCGACGCGAAGGCGGTCGTCGAGTTGCGCCGGCGGGGGTTTAGAGTTGCCGTAGTATGGGAATGTCAGCGCGCCAACATTGAGACGAAGCTACGTGAGATCCTTGAAACGAGTGGCGTAGATTCCTGACAGGCGCCTGATCATCGTGTCATAGTGATAAATGTCGCCAATCGCGGGGGCGGGTGGCTCCTGAATCAGAGAAGCGACTGTGCCGTCGTTCTGCATGTCGATCACCGCGATGGAAAACGCATCATATCCCTGATCGCCTGGCTTGGACCGGCGCGGAAGCTGCTTGACCTTCTCGACCGCCAATATGGCGTCGCGAGGCTGCTTGTGCTTGCTCCATTCCGGATGGTTGGCGCGGTGTGCCTTGTTGAGATCTGGGCTGAGATACACCGATGCGGAATTGACCATCGCAAAACCGACAGCGATCGCCTGCTCGCTGGAGCCATGAACTGTTTGATGAGACGAGTTGAGCTCATCGTACAGGCGGGGCAATGCCCTTTGGTGGGCGGTCATGCACGCCTTTGCTTCAAGGGCCATCACTACCGCACCGACAGGCGTCCGATGGAGGGCTGGTAACGATGACAGGATCCCGCGCTCCTGGTCGGTCAGTTCTATGCCGTAAGTCGCCGCAAGGTCTGCGAAGGTGGTCTTCAAGGGCGCGCCATTCGGTGTGCACAGAACGAGATCGAGATCTTTCTTTCGATCGTGGACGAAGTCTCGAATCTCATGATTGATGCCGAAGCCGATGGCCCCGGCCGACACATGCCGGCGAAGAAGGGGCGTCGATGCGAGAAGATCGAACAAGATCCCCCAACAAGCAATCTTTGAATGACGATCGCTACGCGAGTGATACTGCCACTCGTTGCCGTGCTTGTCCGAAATCTTTGCTGCGCTCAGCGATCTGACGAGGATATCGAGGCCATGCATGCCTTGATGCTAGCCGACACTCACAAAGCTATCCAGCACGCGCTTCCTGCCCGCCTGCTCGAAGTCGATTTCGAGCTTGTTGCCTTCGATCTCGGCGATGGTGCCGTAGCCGAATTTCTGGTGGAAGACGCGCTGGCCCAGCTCCAGGTCTGACCTTCCGGGGTTGCCGAGGCTGACGGCGCTGGCTCGAGATTCGACCGGGAGCGTGTGGGTGGTGGCGCCTCGGGAGCGGGCCTGGGCGGCTCGGAAGGCTTCGGTGCTGGCGGAGACGCGGTCGGAGAAGGCCTGGTAGTTGCCGCCGTACTGACTCCCCCTCTCCCCGTCGCTTCGCGACGTTCCTCTCCCCTGAAGGGGAGAGGGGCTTTGGCCCGCGGCGCGTTGCCAGCCAGGGCCTCTCGTGCCGCTTCGGCCGACATTGGCGAAGGGGTCGGCGTGCTCGCTCCAGTTGGCGCGCCACAGGGACTCACCGCCGGTCAGGGTGGTTTCCTGCTCGGTGTGCTCCTCGGGGAGCTCGGCGACGAAGCGGCTCGGGATGCTGCTCGTCCACTGGCCGTAGATTCGGCGGTTAGCGGCGTGGAGGATGATGCAGCGGCGCCGCGCGCGGGTGATCGCGACATAGGCGAGGCGGCGCTCCTCCTCGAGCGCGGCGTTGCCGCCTTCGTCGAGTGCGCGCTGCGACGGGAACACGCCTTCCTCCCAGCCGGCGAGGAAGACGGTGTCGAACTCCAGGCCCTTGGCGGCGTGGACGGTCATCATCGTGACCTTGTCCTCGTCGGCGGCCGCGTCGTTGTCCATGACGAGTGCGACGTGCTCGAGGAAGGCGCCGAGGGTCTCATATTCCTCCATGGCGCGGGCGAGCTCGGCGAGGTTTTCGAGCCGGCCGGCGGATTCGGCGCTTCGGTCGGCCTGGAGCATGGCGGTGTAGCCTGATTCGTCGAGCATGAGGCGGGTGAGCTCGGCGTGGGGGAGGCCGCCGCGCGGGGCGGTGGCGGAGTCGGGGGTTACCCCTCCACCATCTGCTTGCAGCAGATGGTCCCCCTCCCCATCGCTCCGCGACAGGGAGGAACTGACGCCCAGCATGCCGCGCCACCGCGCGAAATCGGCGACGAGGTTGGCGAGGGACTTGCGGGCGGCTCCTGAGAGCTCGTCGGTGCCGACGATCTCGGCGGCCGCCTGGAAGAGGGGGATGCCCTGGGCGCGGGCGTATTGGTGGATGTTGGCGACGGCCTTGTCGCCGAGGCCGCGCTTGGGGGTGTTGACGATACGCTCGAAGGCGAGGTCGTCGGCGGGCTGGGCGATGACTCGGAGGTAGGCCATCGCGTCGCGGATCTCCATCCGCTCGTAGAAGCGGGCGCCGCCGACGATTCGGTAGGGCATGCCGATGGAGATGAAGCGCTCCTCGAACTCGCGGGTCTGGAACTGGGCGCGGATCAGGATGGCGGCACCGGCGATGCTCTCGCCGCGGCGCTGCATGGCCTCCAGCTCCTCGCCGACGCGGCGGGCTTCTTCGGGGCCGTCCCACACGCCGACGACCTGGATCTTGTCGCCCTGATCGACCTCGGTCCACAGCGCCTTGCCGAGGCGGCCGGCATTGTTGGCGATGACGCCCGAGGCGGCGCCGAGGATGTGGGGCGTGGAGCGGTAATTCTGCTCGAGGCGGATGATCTTGGCGCCGGGGAAGTCCTGTTCGAACTTCAGGATGTTCTCCACCTGGGCGCCGCGCCAGGAGTAGATCGACTGGTCGTCGTCGCCGACGCAGCAAATGTTCTTGCGCTCCTGGGCGAGGAGCCGGAGCCAGAGATACTGGACTGAGTTGGTGTCCTGATATTCGTCGACCATGATGTAGCGGAAGCGCTGCTGGTAGAGCTCCAGGACGTCGCGGTGCGTCTTCAGGATCACCAGCATGTGGAGGAGGAGGTCGCCGAAGTCGCAGGCGTTCAGCGTGCGCAGGCGGTCCTGATATTGCTGGTAGAGGGCGGCGCCCTTGCCGTGGGCGAATGCCTCCGCCTCGCCGATGTCGACGTCCTTCGGGGTCCAGCCCTTGTTCTTCCAGCGGTCGATGAGCGCGGCGAGGGCGCGCGGCGTCCAGCGCTTCTCGTCGAGATTGTTGGCGGCGATGATCTGCTTGAGCAGCCGCAGCTGGTCGTCGGTGTCGAGGATGGTAAAGTTGCTCTGGAGCCCGACCAGCTCGGCGTGGCGGCGGAGCATCTTGGCGCCGATCGCGTGGAAGGTGCCGAGCCAGGGCATGCCCTCGACCGCCTGGCCGACAAGGCGGCCGACGCGCTCGCGCATCTCGCGCGCCGCCTTGTTGGTGAAGGTGACCGAGAGGATCTCGGAGGGCCACGCCTTGCGGGTGAAGAGGAGGTGGGCGAGGCGGGCGGTGAGCGCCGCGGTCTTGCCGGTGCCGGCGCCGGCGAGGACGAGCACCGGGCCCTCGGTGGTGAGCACGGCGTCGCGCTGCGGGTCGTTGAGGCCGCGGAGGTAGGGGGCGTCGGGGGCGGGAGTTGGGAGGTCGGTCACCCGTGAACAGCTAGGGAACGAGGGCGCCCGGGGCAAGCGCCGGGCGGCTTCATCATCGCGCTTTTCAATTCGCTGCGGATGACGGATCATCCGGAAACACAAGGAGGAAATCGGCGATGATGAGGGCGGTGAGGGAACCGGAATTCGTGGGTCTGGCCTGCGCGGCTGGAGCGGTTGGGCTCGGAATCCTCTATCTCGCCCTAGCCGGAGCGCCGGCGCGCCACATCGCGATCAATCTTGCCGCCTTGGCAGTGGGGCTGGCGGCCTATGCGACGATCGTCATGCCGAAGTGGCAATTGCGACGTGCGGAGGGAGCGGTGCTTCCGGCGCTCGGGCTGGCACTGGTGGCGACCGCCTTGCTCGGCACGCCGGTGGAGGGGGCGGCCCGTTGGGTCCCGCTGGGGCCGCTCAATCTGCAGGTGAGTCTGATCGTGATCCCGGCGATGGTCGTCCTGTTCGCGCGCAGGCCCGATGCGGCGGGGACTGTCGGGGTGACGATCGCGGCGCTGGGCCTCGCGCTCCAGCCCGACCGAGGCATGGCCGGCGCGCTCGCGGCGGGAATCGCGGCCGTCGCCCTGTCGAGGCGTGAGCCATGGGTGCTGATCGCGCTCGTTGTGGCGGCGGCGGGCTTGATCGCGACCCTGCTTCAGGCAGACAATCTCCCGGCGATGCCCTGGGTCGACCAGGTCTTTTATTCCTCGTTCGATGTTCAGCCCGTCGCCGGCCTGGCCGTGGTTGCCGGAAGTGTCCTTCTTCTGATCCCGGCGGTTGCGGGCGCGCCGCAGCGTTCGGTCGGCCTGGCGTTTGGGGCGGTGTGGCTGGCCATTCTCGCGGCTGCGGCTCTCGGCAATTATCCCACGCCGCTGGTCGGCTATGGTGGAAGCGCAATCGTCGGCTATCTCCTCAGCCTGTCGCTGATGTCGCGGGCGTTCCGCGCCGAAGGGCGGGAAGCGGCGTCCCGGCTATCTTCCACAGACAAAAGCGACGATCGCTCGCTCAGCGCCCGCCTGACCTGATCGGGTCGCTAGCGCCGCCTTAACCGGTCGGAGGGTAGAGGGCGCGGCGATGAGCGCGCTTTCGGCATTTTCGGGGATCGACCAGGCGGTGTTCGTGGCGGCGAACCAGATCGTGGCGCGGTCGTGGGCGCTGGACAGTTTGATGGCGATGGCGCTGGAGAGCCCGGTGGTGAAGGCGGGGCCGCTCGGGGCCTTGTTCCTGTTCGCCTGGTACCGGCTGCGCGGCAGGCCGGTCGAGGTGCGGCGACGGGTGTTGGCAATCACCCTGCTCGCGGTGTTCCTGATCGCGCCGGTGACCAAGATCTTCTCGGAAGGGGCGATGGAGCCTCGGCCGGTGGTACTCGCTCATCCGGGCTATGTGCTTCGCGGCGGGGAGCTGGTGGAATCGCCGCGGCTTGAGGTGCGGTTGCTGCAGACCGGCGAGCTTGCCGCGCGCGCCCAGGCGCTTCGCCAGGGGCGGCCGACGAGCAACGATTTCGACGCCTTCCCGAGCGACCATGCCGCCATTTACGTCGCGATGGCGCTCGGCATCTTTCTCGCGTGCCGGCTGGCGGGGGTGCTGGCCTTGTTGTGGACGGCGTTTGTGGTGCTGGGGCTGCGCGTCGCGGTCGGCATGCACTGGCTGTCGGACATCGTGGTCGGCGCGGCGGCGGGGGCCGCCTTGCTGGTGACGCTTCAGTTCGTCGGCGCGCGCTTCGCCAAGCGGCTCGACCCTGCTTTGCTGCGCTGGTCGCAGCGCTGGCAGGGCGCGACCGCGGCGATCCTGTTCCTGCTGCTGATCGAGGCGGCGGGGCCGATGAAGACGATGGAGCGGCTTCGCGACCTCGTCAGCGGCGTTCTTGGGGGCGGGGCGTGAGGCGGCTGATCGCCATCGCCGCCGCGCTGCTGATCGCGGGCTGCGGCGACGAGGAGGGCCGCGTGGTCATGCTCGATCCCGGCTACCGGCTGGAGTTGGCGGCGGACCAGAGCGTGGGAATCGTCGCGGTCGACGGGCTGCTGTGGCACGACGGCACGCTGTTCATGGCCGACGAGGCCGGAGTGGCGGTGCGGCGCTGGGCGCCGGGGCAGCACGCCGAAACGCTGGCGGACGCCCGGGACGGGCTGTCGTCGCCCGAGGACATCGTCCGCGACGCGGCGGGCAACCTCTACGTCACCGACGACAATATCGGTGGGGTTCGGCGGATCTCGCCGGACGGGCGGGTGGCGGTGGTCGCCGGGCCGCAGCGCCGGCTGCCGTCGACCGAGGGGCTGGCGATCACGCCGGCGGGCGTGCTCCTGGTCGGCGACGGCGAGGCGCACCGGATCGCGGCGATCGCTCCGGACGGGCGAATGGCCGAGCTGGTCGGGCCGGAGGCGGGGATCGCCAAGCCGGAAAGCCTCGCGCTGGACGGCCAGGGCAATCTCTACATCGCCGACAACGAGGCGGCGACCTTGTACCTGCGCACGAGCGATGGCCGAATCACCGCGCCTATCAGCGGGCGCGAGGGCTTCTCGCCGGAGTCGATCGCCTGGATCGACGGCGCTCTGTTCATCACCGACAGCGATCATGGACTGGTCTACCGCTACACGCCCGAGGCGGGGCTGGCGCCGATCGCGGCCTTCGTCGGCGCGCTCGCCAACGTCCAGGGCATCACGAGCGACGGCGCCGGCGGGCTCTATGTGTCGGTGCGCGCCGGCGAGGACGAGCGGCGCGGCTACATCCTGAGGCTGGCGCGGACGCGTTAACCCGTGGCGCGGGGCCGGCCCGGATCGGGACGGCGCGGAGAAAGCGTCGCCGGATTAACCCGGCCTCCCTGATTTCGTGAGATTTTACGGCCCGAACAGAGGAGGGTCCGAGTCGTGCCGCCGCTCATCCGAGCCACCATTTCCGAATGCCGCTCCCAGGCGGGCTCGCGCGCGTTCCTACTCGCCCTCGTCCTGATCCTGCCTTGCGCCGCCTTCCTCATCGGACTCGACGCCGCCTACATTTACGCGCGGATCGACGGCGAGATGCTGCCTTGGCAGCTCAACCTGTCCGAGGAAGGCGCGCTCGCCGAATGGTTCGAATATGCGCTGACCCTCGGCGCGGCCGTCTGGATGTACCAGCTGTGGCGGCGCGAGCGGGCGCCGGCCTTCGCCGCCGCGGCCGCGACCTTCCTGTGGCTGACACTCGACAACGCCTTGGCCCTTCACGAGGCAGCGGGGGCCGCGCTCGCGCCGTTGCTTGAGGGGATTGCGGGCGAGCGCGCCGCCGATCTCGGCGAGCTGATCGTCTTCGCCGTGGCGGCGGCCGCGATCGTCGTCCTGCTCAGCGCCGCGATCCGCGCGAGCGCGCCGGGCGCCGCCGCGCGAGTCCTGTGCGTGATGGTCCCGATCGCAGTCGGCGCGGGCTTCGGGGTGGCGATGGATTTCGTCTCGCACATCGTCGCCGATGCCCAGGCGGCGCGGCTGGGCTTCGATTTCGTCGAGGACAGCGGCGAGCTCGCCATGCTGTGCCTCGCCGCCGCCTGCGCCACCGCGGTGCGCTTCAACGCGGTGGCTTCGCGACCGGCGGAACTGCCACGTCAACCCGCCGTCGCTTGATCGCTCCGCCAGTACGTGACATAGCCCGAAAATTAGAACAAAAGGGGATCGATCGATGGAAGGCGGATGTCGTTGCCGGGCGGTGCGCTATCGCGTGTCGGGAGATTTCGTGCATGTCGCCTTATGCCATTGCAGCGACTGCCGCGGCCATGCCGGGGCGCCGGCGGTGGCCTGGGCGGCGGTGAAGGGCGACCAGCTCGAGGTCGACGGCAAGCTCACCACCTATGCCTCGTCCGAGCATGGCCGGCGGCAATTCTGCCCGGCCTGCGGGACCGGGCTGTTCTACATCAACGAAGCCAATTTGCCGGGTCTCGTCGACATCCAGGCCGGCACGTTCGACGACCCGGAGGCGGCGTCGCCCGGCGTCCATATCCAGACCGCCGAGCGGCTAGGCTATATGACCCGGCTTGCCGACCTGCCGGCGTTCGAGCGCTACCCCGGCTGAGGAATCAGCCGCCGGCGACGAGGTTTCGCGCGCGGGCGGCGAGGGCGGGCGAGCCGCAGCATTGAGCGTGCCTGGCGAGGTCGCGCGCGCGCGGCAGCATGCGGCGGTGGCGGGCGGCGAGGCCGAAGGCGGCGGCAAGGGCTTCGGCGCGGACGATCTCGTTGGGGTTGTTGAGCACCGCGTCCTGGAGACGCCGCATCAGCCGCGCCGCCTCGTTCGAGTCGAGCTCGAGGCGCGCCGCCATCGGCAGCAAGTGCCAGCTCAATTCCGGCGTTCCGTCCTCCAGCACCGGATGGATGAGATCGCATTTGTAGGGCTGGAGCAGCTCGGGGCGCTCCCGTGTCGCCTTCTCGGCGGCGTCGGCGGCGCGGCTGCGTACGGCAACGTCGTCATGGCGGAGCAGGGCCCACAAGGCCGCGAACGTGTCGGGCTCGGTGGCGAGGGCGGCGGCATCGTCGGCGGCGCCGGGGGAGCGGTCATCGCCGCCGGTCAGGTACATATGGTGTCGGTTCCGTTGGATCAGGCGCGGCCTGGCAAGTCGCCCGCAGCGATACGGCCGAGCAGCAGCCGCGCTTCGCTGCGCCAGTAGCCGCGCAAATAGCCTGGGTAGGTGTCGAGCCGGTCCCAGGCGAGGCCGGCGCCGGCCGCCATCATGCGGGCGACGCGTTCGATTTCGCTTTCGTGGGTGGCGTGACGGGACATGGAGCGGATTGTGACTGATCGGATCGCGGCAGGCGAGGCGGCGGCGACGAACTTCGCCCGGCGCGCGATGAAGCCGCCGGCGTTACAGACCGGAAACCCGGCCCCCGGGGCGGATCGGGAACGGTTGAGGAAGGTCGGCCGTTACCCCAGTCCGCAGCGTGAGAGCGGGCGTTGACGGGAACTCGTGTCGATGGAGATCCCCGATGAATAAATCTGCGTTATCAATTGCCTTACTCGGTTCGCTGACGCTCGCTGGGTGCACGGCCTATGGCAACGATCCGTTCGGGTCGGTGCTCGGCAGCGTGCTCAATCCCAATCGCGGCAGCGGCTATTACGGCCAGGGCGGCCCGAGCTTCCAGGAAGCCGCGGTCGAGACCTGCGCCAACCAGGCCCAGCGCTACGGCCAGGTCCGCGTCAACAGCGTCCAGCAGGTGCGCAGCGACACGCTCCGCGTGAACGGCGCGGTCGCGGTCAATGGCGGCTGGCAGCAGCGCGGCTTCTATTGCGACTTCCGCGCCGACGGCCGGATCACCGCATTCGACATCCAGTAAGCTCCGGAACTACCAACCGCGGCGCCGTGGCGGCGGAGGGATGAAGTCGCCCTCCGACTCGAAATAGTGGTTCTCCTCGATGAAGGAGGAGGTCGGCCGGCCGGCGGCGTCGCGTGAGGGACGGAAGCGGAATCGGCGCTCGATCAGCCGGCAGGTCGTCTCGTCGACGAGACGCCTGCCGCTGGAGCGGATCGGGCGACAGCCGGTGGCGCGCCCGTCGGCCTCGACCCGGTAGCGCACCTCGACGTCGCCGCGGAAGCCGGCGGCTCGGAGCGCCTCGGGAAGGTCGTCGATGCTGAGGTCGCCCGCGACCCGGCGCGGCGGGGTCACTGCCCAGCCGGCGCCGTTGCCGCCGCCACCCCCGCCTCCGCCGGGGCCGCCGCCATAGCGGCCGCTGCCCGTCCCGGTGCCGAAGCCGCCGCTGC
>NZ_JAANPA010000010.1 GCF_011320075.1 Sphingosinicella sp. YJ22
TGACTGCAGTACGGACGTGTGCTCTCCCGCTCTCTTCGCCCGCCTCGACGCCAATCGCGACGGCCGCGTCACCGCCGACGAGGCGCGCCAGGTTCGCCAGGCGCGGCGCGCCGAGCGCCAGGGTCAGCGTTTCGACCGCCTCGATACCAATCGCGACGGCCAGCTCTCGCGCGAGGAGTTCGGTCAGCGCCAGGCGATGCGCGGCGAGCGGCGCGAAGGCCGCGCCATGCGCGGCGGCCGTCGCGGCATGCACCGCATGGGCGGCATGCAGGCGCGCGCCGGCCGCATGTTCGGCGCTGACGGCGTCGTCACCCGCGAGGAGTTCCGAGCCCAGGCGCTGCAGCGCTTCGAGCGGCTCGACGCCAACCGTGACGGCACGATCACCGCGGCCGAGCGCCAGGAAGCGCGCCAGCGCCTCCGCGCCGAGCGTCAGAGCCCCCGCGCGGCGCCGCGCAACTAGGCACTTTCCTGAGCGGGAATGGAGGGCGGGGCCAGCAATGGCGCCGCCCTTTTTCCATTTGAGATCAGGCGCATGGTACCGCGCGAGCGTTGATGCAGTTTAAGGCTTTGTGTGTGTCGCCATGCCATCGTCCGCGCCGGCATCGCAGGGGGATTCGTGGCTTATTACCGGCTCTATGTGCTGAGCGCCCCGGAAGGGCGGTTCGTCGGCTTCGAGGAGATCGACGCGGCCGACGATGGCGAGGCCGTGCTCCGCGCCGAGGACTTCATTGGCGGCCGCCCGCTCGAATTGTGGTCCGGCACCCGCAAGGTCCGCGCCTTCCCCGCCGTCGGCGAGCGCCGCGGCTAGCCCCGCGACAGCACGATTCGGGCGCTGAGGCCGCCGTCGGCGCAGTTGCTCAGCTCCAGCTCGCCGCCATGGACCAAAGCTGCCGCGCGGGCGAGGGTGAGGCCGAGCCCTGAGCCGCCGGTCTCCCGGCTGCGCGACTGCTCGAGCCGCACGAACGGTTCCCGAACGCTCGTCAGCTGATCCTCGGGAATGCCTGCGCCGCGGTCGCGGATCTCGATCACGACCTGGTCGTCGCGCGCGCCGACCGAGACCTCGGCCGAGCCGGCATATTTGACGGCATTGTCGGCGAGGTTGCGCACCGCCCGGCGGATGAGGTTGGGCCGCAGCGACGCGACGACTCGCGTGCCATTACTGAACGTCACCGGCTGGCCGAGCTCGCGCAGCTCCTCGACCACCGCGTCGACCAGCGCCGACACGTCGATCGCCCGCGCCGGCTCCTTCGACTGGCCGGAACGGGCGAGATCGAGCGTGTCATCGAGCAGCAGAGTCATCTCCTCGATCGTCGCGATCATCCGCTCGCGCTCGTCGACCGGGTCCATGCTCTCGGCGCGAATCCGCATCGACGCGAGCGGAGTGCGCAGGTCGTGGCCGATCGCACCGAGCATGCGGTCCTTCTCGACGATCAGGCTGCCGACCCTCGCTCCCATCGCATTGAACGCCTCGATCGCCCGGCGGATGTCGGATGGACCGCGCACCTCGACCTGGGGCGGGGTACCGTGGCCCTTGTAGAGCTGCGCCGCGCGGGTGAGGTCGCGGAGCGGCCGGATCAGCCGGGTCAGCACCAGGATCAGGGCGGCGAGCAGCACGAGATAGAGAAGCAGGGTGCCCCCGGCGAGGCGGATCAGCGGCCAGGGATTGGGCCGAAGGATCTGCATCTGGCCGTTGACCCAGCGGCCGTCGGGCAGCTGGACCGACAGTAGCAGCGATCGGAAGCGCTCGGCGCGCTCGCGCTCCGATCTCGCCGTGCGCGGCGTGCCATCGGAGCGAAACGGCGGCGCCGGCGGCAGCGTGTCCGAGATGGCGGCGCGCGAGTCGCGAACCTGCAGGCCGTTGGCGGCTGCAGTCTCGCGCAGCCGGTTGGCGAGCTCAGGATCGCTCGCTTCGGCCGCGACCTGGCTCTCGTCGGCGATGGCGATCCGGCCGCGGCGGTTGATCCCGGTGCGATTCCAGTTGCGTTCCGACATCCGCGTGACGCCGGCGACGAAGCGGGTGATCACCGGCCCCTCGAGCTGGGCCTGGTTGAACCGCGCACGCTCGTTGTTGACGTTGGCGAAGTTGAGCGCCTGGAGCAGCAGCAGCACCAGCGCCATGACCAGCGCGATCTGCCCGATCAGGCTGCGCGGCATCAGCCGCGAAAGCCGGCTCACAGTCGAGTCACCTCGGCCGCCAGCATGTAGCCGCCACCCCACACCGTCTTGATCAGCTTGGGATCGGAGGCGTTCTCCTCGATCTTTTTCCTGAGCCGCGAGATGTGGTTGTCGATGCTTCGCTCGAACGCGGCGAGCTCGCGGCCCTGGCTGAAGTCGAGCAACTGCTCGCGGCTCAGCACCCGGCGCGGATGGGTGACGAAGGCATGGAGCAAATTGTACTCGCCGGTCGACAGGGGAATGGCGACGCCCTCGCCGTCGACCAGCTCGCGCTCGCCGGTCTTCAGCACCCAGGGTCCGAAGGCGTAGCTGTCGACCTCGGGCGCGCGCACCTTGGTCGGGCCCTCGCCGGCGCGGCGCATCACCGCCTTGATTCGGGCAAGCAGCTCGCGCGGGCTGAATGGCTTGGTGACATAGTCGTCGGCGCCGATCTCGAGGCCGACGATTCGGTCGGTCTCCTCCGCCTTGGCGGTCAGCAGGATGATCGGCACGTTGACCGTCGCGCGAATGAAGCCGGTCAGCGACAGGCCATCCTCGCCGGGCATCATGATGTCGAGGAGGACGAGATCGACGTCCTTGGCGTTGAGCAGGGTGCGCGCCGCCGCGGCATTCTCCGCCTTGCTGACCCGGTAGCCGTTGCGGGCGAGATAGGCGGCGAGCGGCTCGCGGATGTCGCGTTCGTCGTCGACCAGCAGGATATGGGCTTCGTCGGCCATGGCAGCTTCCCTAGCGTGACACCTGTGTCGGTCAAATCACGCGAACGTCGCAGTTTGTCGCAAGGACCGGCCTGCTCGTATTTTTTTCAACTCCTGCAAGCTTGTAGTAAGGTAAACGCGGGATAAGGGGCTCGGGGAAGGGGATCGTCGCATGCGGCGGTCCGAGCGTGGGGGTCGGGGCAATCCAGTCGCGGCGCCACAACCTGGCCTGATCGGACCGTTCGCGGGGAACGGCCCGTCCAACGAGACGCCGAAGGTGAGCGACGTGTCCGACTATCTGCCTTTTCTGGTCTTCCTCTACGGGACCTTTGCCGGCTTCCTGATCTTCCGGCTCGGCAAGAACAACGAGCTTCGCGCCGGCGAGGAGCGGGTTCTCGTCGCCGCCGGCTGGACGATGACCGCCCTGTCGCTGACCCTGGCCGCCGCCCTCATCCTGTTCGCGATCTCGCAGAGCGTCTTCCCCGTCGCCTGAGGCGCGGGTGTATGGCCCGCCTTCGCCAAGGCTATCGCGGGCAGCCTCGCCAAATTCCGGCTTGTCAGCCGGAGCCTTGGCGAAGGCTGGTGAGCCCTGCTGGATTCGAACCACGCCAAATCGACTTGGCGATTTGGCCGCCAAGGACTCGCTGGTTCGCTTCGCGAAGGTGAAATGGTGAGCCCTGCTGGATTCGAACCAGCGACCTACTGATTAAAAGTCAGTTGCTCTACCGACTGAGCTAAGGGCCCCTTGGCGGGGTTCGGCCCTACGTGCGGGCGCTTGTCCGGTCAACTGCGGTTGCGCGTGCGCAAGGCGGCGAGCTGGCGAACGCTGCGGCCGCTCAAGGGATCGCGCCATTCGGCGGCGATCTCGGCGAGCGGGCGAAGCACGAAGTCGCGCCGGGCCATTTCCGGATGGGGAATGGCGAGCCGCGGGGCGCGGAAGGCGCCTTGCGACCACAGGATGATGTCGAGGTCGAGCACGCGCGGGCCCCAGCGGCGGCCAGGGCGGCGGCCGAAGCGGCGCTCGATGCGCTTGATCGCCGCGAGCAGCTCGAGCGGCGGAAGCTCGCTGGCGAGCAGCAGCGCTGCATTGGCGAAGCTGCGGCCGGCGGGGCCGAGCGCCGGAGTGCGGTGGATGGCGGAGACGCCCTCCACCTCGCCCAGTTCGCCGAGCGCCGCGACCGCCGCGCGCACCACGCCCTCGGGTCCGCCATGGCGGACGTGCCGGCGGTTCGATCCCAAAGCGATGGCGTAGCTTGTCGTGGCCATGATCCGCCGCCTAGACGCTCGCCATGCTTGCTGTCACGCCGCCTGCCAGCCCGCTCCCGCATGTCGAGCCGCCGCGCGACTGCCCGCTGTGCCCGCGGCTGGCGGCGTTCCGCGAGGCGCTGAGGCTGGAACATCCCGATTGGTGGAACGCGCCGGTGCCGCATTTCGGCGATCCGCAAGCGTGGGTCGCCATCGCCGGGCTTGCGCCGGGCATGTGGGGCGCCAACCGAACCGGCCGACCGTTCACCGGCGACCATGCCGGCCACCTGCTGTTCGAGACGCTGGGAAAATTCGGATTCGCGGAGGGGCGATACACGGAGCGTGCCGACGACGGCCTGAGGCTCAACGGCCTGATCATCCTCAACACGGTCAAATGCCTGCCCCCGCAGAACAAGCCGACGCCTCAGGAGATCGCCACCTGCCGGCCCTTCTACGAAGCGGCGCTGGCGCAGCTCCCGACGGTTCGGGTGGTGGTCGCGCTCGGCCAGATCGCTCACGGCTCGGCGGTGCGTACCTCGGGCGGCAAGCTGTCGGCCCATCCGTTCGGGCATCTCGCCGAACACCGCCTGCCCGACGGCCGCATCCTGATCGATAGCTACCACTGTTCGCGCTACAATCAGAACACCGGGCGGCTCACCCGGGAGATGTTCGAGGCGGTGTTCGCGCGCGCGCTCGATCTGCGCGATGCCCATTCGTCGCCCGATCCGCTGTGTTAGCAGCATAACACTCGCAGCTTCGTCGCACCCGGCCTAGGCCGGTCCCATGAACAGACGCACCCAGCCCGTCGCCCCGCGCGATCCGCAGCCGGTCTCCCCGGCCCGCGGCGTCCTGTTCATGCTCGGCACCCTGGGCTTCTTCCACGGACTCATCACGGTCGTGGATCCGATGCTCTGACCTAGAGGTCCTGAGCGAGGCGGCCGTAAAGCTCTGGCCGCCGGTCACGGAAGAAACCGAAAGCAGCGCGGTGGCGCTTGGCGGCCGCGAGGTCGAGTGTCGCGGTGATCACGCCGGTCTCCGTCGCGCCGAACTCCGCCAGAATGTCGCCGCGCTCGTCGCAGATGAAGCTATGGCCATAGAAGCGCTGCCCGTGCTCGGTGCCGATGCGGTTGGCGGCGACCACCGGCACGACGTTGGACACGGCATGGCCGATCATCGCCCGCCGCCACAGCCGGCTGGTGTCGAGGTCGGGGTCGTGGGGCTCGGTGCCGATCGCAGTCGGGAACAGCAGGATCTCGGCGCCATCGAGCATCAGCGCGCGCGCCGTCTCGGGATACCATTGGTCCCAGCAGACCGCCGGGCCGACGCGACCATAGGCGGTCTTGAAGGTCTTGAAGCCGGTGTTGCCGGGCCGGAAGTAGAATTTCTCAGAATAGCCGGGACCGTCGGGGATGTGGCTCTTGCGATAGACGCCCATCACCGCGCCGCGATCGTCGATCATCGCCAGGCTGTTGTAATGGTGATGGCCCTCGGCTTCGAAGAAGCTGGTCGGGATATAGACGTTCAGCTCCTCGGCGAGCTTCTGCATGGCGAGGACGGCGGGGTGCTCCCCGACCGGCAGGGCGCGAGCAAAATGGCCCTCGTCCTGGGTGCGGCAGAAATAATGGCCCTCGAACAGCTCGGGCGGCAGGATCAGCTTGGCGCCCTTGCCCGCGGCCTCGCGCACCAGCTCGGAGACGGCGCGGATATTCTCCTCGACGTCGTCGGTGAAGGCGAGCTGAAGCGCGGCAACGTTGATCTCGGACACGTCGAAAAACTCCTAGGCCGGCACTTGCTGGCTGATGCAGTGGAAGCTGCCGCCGCCGGTCAGAATGTGATCGGCGCGAAAGCCGATCGTCCGCCGGTCGGGGAACAGCGCCTGTACTGCAGCCACGGCGGCCTCGTCATTGGCCGCGCCGTAGAGCGGCACCACCACCGCGGCGTTGCCGATGTAGAAGTTCATGTAGGAAGCCGGGATGATCTCGCCATCCCTCAGCACTCGGCCGGGGGAGGGGATGTCGGCGATCCTGAGGCCGAACGCCTCGGCGCGGGCGCGGGCGTCGCGATAGACTGCGGCATTGGGATCGTCGTCGCCGTCCGGGACGGGGAGGGCGAGCACGCCTTCCGCCACGAAGCGGGCGAGATTGTCGACATGGCCGTCGGTATGGTCGTTGAGCAGACCTTCGCCGAGCCACAGCACGCGCTCGATGCCGAGGTCCGACTTAAGGCGCGCCTCGATCTCCTCGCGGCTCATGCCGGGATTGCGGTTGGGATTGAGCAGGCATTGCTCGGTGGTGACCGCGAGGCCGGTGCCGTCGACGTCGATCGCGCCGCCCTCGAGGATCCAGTCGAGACGGTCGGCGTCCATGTCGATCGTGCTCGCCAGCCTGAGGCCGACCGTGTCGTCGCCCTCCAGCTCATATTTTCCGCCCCAGCCGTTGAAGCGGAAGCTTCGGGCGGCGGCCCGGCTGCCGTCGCTGACCAGCAGCGGCCCGGTGTCGCGCAGCCAGATGTCGCCGAACGCCTCCTCGACGATCGTCGCGAACGGCGCTCGGACGGCGGCGGCGCGGGCGCTGTCCGGATCGGCGGCGACCAGCCTCACCTCCTCGCCGCGGCCCTCGGCATGGACCGCGAGCGCGAAGGCGGCGACCTCGGCGCGGGCGGGCTCAAGATCATCCTCCCACAAGTCGGCATGGCTCGGAAAACCGATCCACACCGCCTTGTGCGGCGCCCATTCGGGAGGCTGGCGAAACGTCACCGGCGCTCGCTCGCGGTGCGGTCGCGGATGGCGCGGAATTCGTCGCCTTCCAGCCAGTTCGGCCAGGCGGTCGTGTTGGCCAGCGCATTGGCGATGTCGAAATAGATTTCGAGGTCGCGCACGGCGCCCGACCAATCCCAATTGGGATCATATTCGTCGTTGATGCCGTGATAGCGGTTGGCGCGATAGTCGGCCGCCCATGCCGCGCCGGCCGCCGGTCCGCCGTTGACGAGGTTCTCGCCGCCTTCGGCATAGAGCATCGGCACGCCCTGCTTGGCGAGGCTGAAATGGTCGGAGCGGTAATAATAGCCCGCTTCCGGCGACGGCTCCGGCACCAGCGTCAAGTTGCGCGGGCCGATGGCGCGCTGGAGATATTGGTCGAGCTCCGACTTGCCGGCGCCGATCGCGATGAAGTCGCGGCTGACACCGGCGAGCTGCAGGCCGTCGATGTTGATTCCGCCGACCGTGCGCGCGAGGGGGAAAACCGGGTTGGCGGCATAATAAGCCGAGCCGAGCAGGCCCGATTCCTCGGCGGTCACCGCGAGGAAGACGAGGCTGCGCTCGGGCGCGCCGGCGCGGACATGCGCCTCGGCGAGCGCGACCAAGGCCGCGGTGCCCGATGCATTGTCGACCGCGCCGTTGCAGATGCGGTCCTCGCCGCTCTCGGTGCAGATGCCGAGATGGTCCCAGTGGGCGGTGTAGAGGACATGTTCGTCCGGCCGGGTCCGACCGGGAAGGATTCCGATCACGTTCTTGGAGGCTTGGCGGCGGATCGAATTCTCGATCGTCATCGACGCGCGCAGGTTCAGCGGCACCGCGCGGAAGCCCGGCTGCTGGGCGCGGCGGGTGAGGGCGTCGAGGTCA
This sequence comes from Sphingosinicella sp. YJ22, assembly GCF_011320075.1. Classification (GTDB taxonomy): domain Bacteria; phylum Pseudomonadota; class Alphaproteobacteria; order Sphingomonadales; family Sphingomonadaceae; genus Allosphingosinicella. Next base: position 7,735 of record NZ_JAANPA010000010.1, read on the forward strand.
TGGCCGGCCGCGGACAGCAGGCGCCGCGCCGCCTCGTTGGTCAGCCAGCCGTTTGCGGCGGTCTGGTCGGCGCCGCCGCGGCCGTCGTCCATGTAGAGCTGCGGGCCGGTCCAGCTGTTCTCGACCGTCATCCAGCCATAGGAGGCCGGCGCGGTGTCGTGGACGATCAGCGCCGCTGCGGCGCCCTGGCGCGCCGCTTCCTCATATTTGTAGGTCCAGCGGCCGTAATAGGTCATCGCCCGGCCGTTGAAGGTGCCCGTGGTGGTCTGCGACTGCCAATCGGGATCGTTGACCAGGATGATCACCGTCTTCCCGCGCACGTCGACGCCTTCATAGTCGTTCCAGCCGCGCTCGGGCGCGTTGATGCCGTAGCCGACGAAGACGATGTCGCTGTTGTCGAACGCGACCCGAGGCTGCGCGCGATAGGAGGCGGCGACCATGTCGGTGCGGTAATTGAAGGTCATCGGCTGGGCGCCGCCGGTAACGGTGAGCCCGGGATTGTTGGTCGCGCCGATCTCGACCAGCGGCACGTCCTGGGTCCAGCTGCCGTTGTTGCCCGGCTGGAGGCCGGCGCGCTGGAACTCGCGGATCAAAGCGGCGACGGTCAGCTCCTCGCCGGGGGTAGCGGGCGCTCGGCCCTGGAATTCGTCGGACGACAGCTCTTGGGTCACGCGCTGAAGCGTCGCGAGGTTGATCTGCGGCGCCGCGGCGGCGCCGTTGGAACCGCCATCGGCCATGGTCGTGCAACCGGCCGCGGCAAGAGCGAGCAGGGGAAGGAGGAGTTGGCGCATCTCGAGGAACCTTCGCGAGGGGAGGAGACGCCGCGGCTCATGCCAGCCCCGGACCGGCACCGCAAGATTGCCGCCGCTTTTGCCTTAAGGCGGAGTCTCGGCCACCTTGAGCCTATAACATAAGTAAAAGTGCAGGGGGGAACGATGAAGTTGATGCTGCACGCAGCAGCCGCTGCGATTGCCATTGCTATACCGCAAGTATCGGGGGGCACGGCGGGACAGGCGCAAGCGCAATCCCCGGCTCCTGCACCGAATTTTGACCCGGCCGCCGCGTTCGGAGCGCGCGAGAGCGTGCAGTCGATCGCCTTGTCGCCGGATGGCCGGCGCATCGCGTTCGTCGAGCCGAGCGTCGGCCAGGGCGCGATCCTCTATACGGTTGATCTCGCCGCCGGAACGGAGCCGAGGCGGGTCACCGCCGCTGACGGCAGCGATCAGCGCCTGGGGGGCTGCGAGTTCGTGTCCAACCAACGGCTGGTCTGCACAGTCTGGGGGGTGGGGAGCTACAACGGTCTGCTGGTCCCGGTGTCGCGGCTCGTCGCGCTGGACGCAGACGGCTCGAACCTCGTGGTCCTGGGGGAATCGGATTCCTTCTACCAGCGCTACGTCCGAACCTTCACCGGGAACGTGATCGACTGGCTTCCGGGGACCGACGGCGCGATGTTGATGTCCCATTCGTTCATTCCGGAACAGCGCCAGGCAACCCGGCTGGAACGGCGCCAGGAAGGCTTCGGCGTCGTCAGGATGGACACCCGAACCAACCGCTTCACGATCGCCGAGGCGCCGCGGCGCGATGCGGTTCGCTATATCGCGGACGGTCGCGGGACGGTTCGCATCATCGCGACGCGCGGCACGCGCGGCTCGACCGGCCAGGACTCGCCCGTCGTCAATTATCAATATCGTCCCGCCGATTCCCGCGAATGGCATGATTTCGGCGCATATGACGAGCGTGAGGAGAGCGGGTTTCTCCCAGTCGCGGTCGATCCCGGGCTCAATGCTGCCTACGCCTTTCGGACCCCACAATGGCCGCACCGCCCTGTTCCGAGTAAAGCTCGACGGCTCGATGCAGCGCGAGGTGGCCAGCCACGACCATGTCGACGTCGATGGGTTGATTCGGATTGGCCGGCGCAACCGCGTGGTCGGCGCAAGCTTTGCAACCGAACGGCGCCAGGTCATCTATTTCGATCCGGAGCTGCGGGCCCTCGCCGACCGGTTCCACCGGGCCCTTCCGAACCTGCCGCTCATCCAGTTCGTCGACGCGTCGGAGGACGAGCAGCGACTGCTCATCTGGGCGGGAAGCGACATCGATCCTGGCCGCTACTACATCTATGACAAGGGCACACGACAGCTCAACGAGATCATGCTGGCGCGGCCGGAGCTCGAGAACGTCACCCTCGCCGAGGTGCGGCCGATCACCTATCGCGCCGCCGACGGAACGCAAATCCCCGCCTACCTGACTTTGCCGCCGGGCAGTAGCGGGCGCGGCCTGCCCGCGATCGTCATGCCCCATGGCGGCCCGTCGTCGCGCGACGAATGGGGTTTCGACTGGCTCGCGCAATATTTCGCCAACCGCGGCTATGCCGTGCTTCAGCCCAATTTCCGCGGCTCGGCCGGCTATGGCGAGGCCTGGTTCCAGCGCAACGGCTTCGTATCGTGGCGCACCGCGATCGGCGACATCAACGATGCCGGCCGCTGGCTCGCGTCCGAAGGAATCGCCGATCCGGCCAAGCTCGCCATCGTCGGCTGGTCCTATGGCGGCTATGCCGCGCTCCAGTCCAACGTCGTCGATCCAAGCCTGTTCAAGGCGGTCGTCGCGATCGCGCCGGTCACCGATCTCGACATGGCGCGCAACGAATGGCGCGGCTTCAGCAATGCCGCCAACGTCCGCGACTTCTTCGGCAGCGGCCCGCACATCCGCGAGGGCTCGCCGCTTCAGAACGCCGCCGCCATCCGGTCGCCGGTGCTGATGTTCCATGGCGATCTCGACCGCAATGTCGGCATCGCCCAGGCGCGGGAAATGGACCAGCGCCTGCGCGCCGCCGGCCGGCGGTCGGAGCTCATCGCCTATCCCGGCCTCGATCACCAGATCGACGACAGCTCGGCGCGTTCCGACATGCTGCGCCGCGCCGACGCCTTTCTCAGGCAGTCGCTCGGCCTGTAATGAAAAAGGCCCCGGCGGAGCGAACCGCCGGGGCCTTTTCGAAGGTCCGGATGTGGAACCCGTTTAGCGCGAGTAGAACTCGACGACGAGGTTCGGCTCCATGCGGACCGGATAGGGCACTTCGTCGAGGGTCGGCACGCGGGTGAAGGTGACCTTCGACGTGCCGTCCTGCGACAGGTAGTCGGGAATGTCGCGCTCGGCGAGGCTCTGCGCCTCGAGCACCAGCGCCATCTCCTGCGCCTTCGGGCCGAGCTCGATCACGTCGCCGACATTGACCTTGGCCGAGGCGATGTTGAGCTTCTTGCCGTTGACCCGGATGTGGCCGTGGTTGACGATCTGGCGCGCGGCCCAGATGGTCGGGGCGAACTTGGCGCGGTAGACGACGGCGTCGAGGCGGCGCTCCATCAGGCCGATCAGGTTCTGGCCGGTGTCGCCCTTCATCTTGGAAGCGTCGGAGTAAGCGCGCTTGAACTGCTTCTCGGTGACGTCGCCGTAATAGCCCTTCAGCTTCTGCTTGGCGCGCAGCTGCAGGCCGAAGTCGGAGACCTTGCCCTTGCGGCGCTGGCCGTGCTGGCCGGGACCATATTCGCGCTTGTTGACCGGGCTCTTCGGGCGACCGAAGACGTTTTCGCCCATGCGGCGGTCGAGCTTGTACTTGGCGCTAGAGCGCTTCGACATTTTCTGATCCAATCTGCTGTGGCCCCGAGGGGCGAAAGTCCCTGGATTCGCACCGCCGGACCGTACAGTCCAGCGCGGCCACCGCTTCACCAGGGGTGCGGGGCCAATTGCGAAGGCGGGCACATGGCCGCCGCCGCCGTCAAAGTCAAGGTTCGCGTGACCGGCGCCCGCGCTCGCGCGGATGGACCAGGGTCCGGATCATTCCGCGCAGCGCCTGGATCTCGCGTGTCGACCAGCCGGGCTTGGTGAGGATCGTCCGGATCGTGTTCTTCGTCGCCGGAGTCCGGTCGGGCGGCCAGAAATAGCCGGAGGCATCGAGATCCTCCTCGATCTGCCCGATCAGCCCTTCGAGATGCTCGTGCGGCGCCCGCGGCTCGAACTCCTCGCTCTCGGTCGGGATGGCGAGGTCGACATGCTTGGACCATTCGTAAGCGACGAGGATCACCGCCTGGGCGAGATTGAGCGAACGGAAGTCCGGATTGACCGGCACGGTGATGATCGTTCCCGCGATCGCGACCTCCTCGGTCTCGAGGCCCGATCGTTCGGCCCCGAACAGGATCGCCGAGCGCTCGCCGGTCGCGCGAATCTGCCGCGCCGCTTCCTCCGGCGTCGCCACCGGGATGACCAGCCCGCGCTTGCGCACCGTCGTCGCGAACACGTTGGGGCAATCGGCGACCGCCTCGGCGACCGTGTCGAACACCTTCGCCTTCGCGAGCACGACGTCAGCGCCGGACGCGGCCGGTCCCGCCGCCGGGTTGGGCCAGCCATCGCGCGGATTGACCAAGCGCAGGTCGCTCACCCCGAAATTGAGCATCGCCCGCGCCGCCTTGCCGATATTCTCGCCGAGCTGCGGCCGGACGAGAACGATGGCGGGCATTGGAGAGGAGGTGGCGCTCACTCCCGCCCCAACTCGCCGACGGAGCCGGCAAATGCCTCGAAATCGCGGGCTTCGCGGAAGTCCTTATAGACCGAGGCGAAGCGGATATAGGCGACTGGATCCAGCGCCTTGAGGCCGTCCATCACCAGTTCGCCGATCATCTCGGACGTGATCTCGCTGTCGCCGGTCGTCTCCAGCTGGCGCTGGATCGAGCTGACCAGCCGTTCGATCCGCTCGGGCGGGACCGGCCGCTTGCGGCAGGCGATGGCGAGCGAGCGCTCGAGCTTGGCGCGGTCGAACGGCTCGCGGCGGTTGCCTGACTTGGCCACGGTCAGCTCGCGAAGCTGCGCCCGCTCGAAGGTGGTGAAGCGGGCCCCGCAATCCTCACACTGGCGCCGGCGGCGGATAGCCGAGCCGTCCTCGGTCGGCCGGCTGTCCTTAACCTGGCTGTCTTCGTGGCTGCAGAACGGACAGCGCAATTACTTCTCCGCGTAGATCGGGAAGCGGGCGCACAGGGCCCGGACGCGCTGGTTGACCTCGCGCTCGACCGCCGAATTGCCCTCCTCGCCATTCGCCTTGAGGCCGTCGAGCACGTCGGCGATCATGTCGGCGATGTCGCGGAATTCCTGCACGCCGAAGCCGCGGGTCGTGCCGGCCGGGGAGCCGACGCGGATTCCGCTGGTCTTGACCGGCGGCAGCGGGTCGAACGGGACGCCGTTCTTGTTGCAGGTGATTCCGGCGCGCTCGAGCGCCTCGTCGGCGTCCTTGCCGGTGATCCCGAGCGGGCGAAGGTCGACCAGCGCGAGGTGCGTGTCGGTGCCGCCCGCGACGAGATCGGCGCCGCGCTCCTTGAGGCGGCCGGCGAGCGCCTTGGCATTCTCGATCACCGCCTTGGCGTAGGTCTTGAACTCCGGCTGCAGCGCCTCGCCGAAGGCGACCGCCTTGGCTGCGATGACGTGCATCAGCGGGCCGCCCTGAAGGCCTGGGAACACCGCGGAGTTGATCTTCTTGGCGATCGCCTCGTCATCGGTCAGCACCATGCCGCCGCGCGGGCCGCGCAGGGTCTTGTGCGTGGTTGTGGTGACGACATGGGCGTGGCCGAACGGGGAGGGGTGCTCGCCCGCGGCGACGAGGCCGGCGAAATGCGCCATGTCGCACATGAAGATCGCTCCGACCTCGTCGGCGATGGCGCGGAAGCGGGCGAAATCGATGTGGCGCGGATAGGCCGATCCGCCGGCGATGATCAGGGTCGGCTTGTGCTCGCGGGCGAGCGCTTCGACCTGGTCGAAATCGATGAGATGGTCGTCCGGCCGAACACCGTACTGGATTGCGTTGAACCATTTGCCGCTCATCGCTGGCTTGGCGCCGTGGGTGAGGTGGCCGCCGGCGTCGAGGCTCATTCCGAGGATGGTGTCGCCAGGCTTGGTCAGCGCCAGCATCACCGCGCCGTTGGCCTGGGCGCCCGAATGCGGCTGCACGTTGGCGAAGCCGCAGCCGAACAGCTGCTTGGCCCGCTCGATCGCCAGGGTCTCGACCGCGTCGGACGGCGCGCAGCCCTGATAATAGCGGCGGCCCGGATAGCCCTCGGCATATTTGTTGGTGAGGACCGAGCCCTGCGCCTCGAGCACCGCTTTTGAAACGATGTTCTCCGACGCGATCAGCTCGATCTGGTTCTGCTGGCGGTCGAGCTCGGACCCCACCGCGTCGGCCACCGCCTTGTCGACGGCGCGCAAATCGTCGCTGAAGAAGCCTTCGCTGCGGATGCTCTCGCTCGTCTCCGCCGGTCGGGTCAGGGTGCTGGTCTCAGTGCTCATGCAGGTTCCTTGGCGGAAACGGGGTTGGACAGCTGGTCGACTCGCCGCTGATGGCGGTCGCCGAGGAAGGGGGTGTCGAGGAAAGCGTCGAGGCAGGCCTTGGCCATCTCCGCTCCGATCAGGCGCCCGCCCATCGCGAGGACGTTGGCGTCGTTATGCTGGCGCGCGAGGCTGGCCGACAGCGGCTCGCTGACCAATGCGCAGCGGCAGGCCGGGTTGCGGTTGATCGCGATCGAGATGCCGATGCCCGACCCGCACAAAGCCACGCCCTTGTCCGCGGCGCCCGAGGCGATCGCTTCGGCGAGCTTGTATCCGTAAAGCGGATAATCGACGGAATCGGTCGAAGGCGGACCGAGGTCGATAACCTCATGCCCCTGGCCGCGCAGATGGTCGGCAAGCGTCGATTTCAGCTCGAAAGCGGCGTGATCGGAAGCGATGGCGATGCGGGACACGACGCGACTCTCTGGCGATTGGGATTGCCCCACATCTAGGGCCCGGCGCCGCCTCGCGCCACCGCAGATTGCGTGATTTAGGCCGCCTGGCGCATCTCCAGCCGGTCCCAGATCTCGACGAGCGCGGTGGTGAGCTCGCGCATCATCGCTTCGTCATGGGCGGGACCGGGGGTGAAGCGCAGCCGCTCGGTGCCGCGTGGAACGGTCGGATAATTGATCGGCTGCACATAGACGCCGTATTCGGCGAGCAGGATGTCGCTGATCCGCTTCGCCTTCACCGGATCGCCGACCATCAGCGGCACGATGTGGGTCTCCGACGGCATGACCGGGAGGCCCGCCTCGGCGAACAGCCGCTTGAGCAACGCCGCGGACGCCTGCTGCCCCTCGCGCTCGCTGCTCGACTCCTTGAGATGCCTGACGCTGGCGAGCGCGCCCGCCACCAGCACCGGCGACAAGGACGTCGTGAAGATGAAGCCCGGCGCGTAGCTGCGGATCACGTCGATGACGTTCTTGCCGGCCGCGATATAGCCACCCATCACTCCGATCGCCTTGGCCAGCGTGCCCTCGATGATGTCGACTCGGTGCGCGACCTGGTCGCGCTCGGAAATGCCGCCGCCGTGCGCGCCGTACATGCCGACCGCGTGGACCTCGTCGAGATAGGTGAGCGCGCGATACTTGTCGGCAAGATCGCAGATCGCGGCGATCGGAGCGACGTCGCCGTCCATCGAATAGACGCTCTCGAACGCGATCAGCTTTGGCGAGTCCTCCGGCGCCGCCGCCAGCAGCTCCTCGAGATGCTCGAGATCGTTGTGGCGGAAGACCTGCTTCTCGCAGCCCGAATTCTTGATGCCGGCGATCATCGACGCGTGGTTGAGCGAGTCGGAGAAGACGATGCAGCCGGGGAGCAGCTTGGCGAGCGTCGACAGGGTCGCCTCGTTCGAGACGTAGCCCGACGTGAACAGAAGCGCCGCTTCCTTGCCGTGGAGGTCGGCCAGCTCGGCTTCCAGCTGGATATGATAATGGCTGTTGCCGGAGATGTTGCGGGTGCCGCCGGAGCCGGCGCCGACGTCGTGAAGCGCCTCTTCCATCGCGGCGATCACCTTGGGGTGCTGGCCCATGGCGAGATAGTCGTTCGAGCACCACACGGTGATCGGCTTCGGGCCGTTATGGCCGGCGAAGCAGCGCGCGTTGGGGAAGGCGCCCTTGTTCCTGAGGATGTCGATGAAGACGCGGTAGCGACCCTCCTCGTGCAGGCGGTCGATCGCGTCCGCAAAGATGCGTTGATAGTCCAAGGCTGAGCTGTTCCCTGCGCTTCGCGAGCATGTTTAGCGGAAAATGGCCCCCTAAGGCGAGTGAGAACGATTCTCAACTCTGCTCAGAGTGTCGCGATCCGGGTGAACCCGAAGCGGGCGAGGGCAGGGGCGAGCGGGGCGGGGTCGAAGTCGCGGCCGGTGAAGACGGCAAGATCGTCGCCAGGCGCGTCCGGCCAGTCGATGTCGCGGGTCCACCAGGCGACGCGGCGGGCGATGCCTTCCTTGCCGTCGACGAAATTGAGGGGACGCGGCGCGGCGGCGGCGAGCTGCGCCTCGACCAGCGGAAAATGGGTGCAGGCGAGCACCACCGTGTCCATCTCCGCACCGCCCGGCTGGGTCAGCAGGCCGCCGAGGATGGCGCGATATTCGTCGAGAGGATTCTCCTCTCCGCGAAGCTGCGCCTCGGCGAGCTCGACCAGGCGATGGGAGCCGTGGCGCAGGATCGTGCAGTCGGCGGCGAAGTCGGCGGCGAGCCGGTCGACATAGGGCTGCACGACCGTCGCGGCGGTGCCCAGCACGCCGATCACCCGGCTTTTCGAGATCGCGGCCGCCGGCTTGATCGCCGGGACCGTGCCGACGATGGTGAGGTCAAGCGCGGCGCGCACCGTGTCGAGCGCGATCGTCGAGGCGGTGTTGCAGGCGATGACGATCAGCTCGGGATCGTAGCGCTCGGCGAGCCGGCCGAGCAGGGCCGGCACGCGCGCGTCGATCTCGTGCGGGTCCTTGGTGCCATAGGGGTAGAAGGCGCTGTCGGCGGCATAGACGATCGGCGCGGTCGGCAGCAGCTTGCGCACCGCGCCGACGACCGACAGGCCGCCCACGCCGGAATCGAAGATGAGGAGGGGGCGTTTCACGCGGGTCGGGTAGCCGCACGAACCCCTTATTGTCATCCCCGCGTTATTGTCATCCCCGCGAAAGCGGGGAACCAGCTTCTTTACGCTGACACCCCTGAAGGCAGCTGGATTCCGGCTTTCGCGGGAATGACAGGTTGGTTAGTCAGGGCGCCGTGGGGGCAATCCTTTGACTTCCGACTTGATCCTTCCCGCGCTCGTCGTCGTGCTGAGCTATCTGCTCGGCTCGATCCCGTTCGGCCTGCTGCTGACCCGCGCCGCGGGCCTCGGCGACGTTCGGTCGATCGGCTCGGGCAATATCGGCGCGACCAACGTGCTTCGCACCGGCCACAAGGGCATCGCCGCGGCGACCCTGCTGCTCGACGCCGGCAAGGGCGTCGCCGCGGTGCTCATCGTGCGCTGCTGCGTCCCCGTCGACAAGGAGCTGCTCGAGCCGCTCGCCGCCGGCGCCGCGCTGATCGGCCACATCTATCCGGTTTGGCTCGGCTTCAAGGGCGGCAAGGGCGTCGCGACCTTCCTCGGAATCGCCTTCGCGCTCGCCTGGCCGATCGGCGCCGTCGCCGCGGCGGTCTGGCTGCTGGGGCTGGCGCTGGTCCGCATCTCGTCGGTCGGCGGCCTCGCCGCGGCGCTGAGCGCCCCGATCACCGCCTGGTGGCTCGGCGCGCCGCGCCTGACCTTGCTGTTCGCCGCGGTCGCCTTGCTCGTCGTCTGGAAGCACCGCGAGAATATCCGCCGATTGATCGCCGGCACCGAACCCAAGGTGGGCCGCAAGGAGTGAGCGGCGTGGCGGACCAGATCGCCCGCCTGCGGCTGATCCGCTCCGACAATATCGGCCCGGTCACCTATTTCCAGCTGCTCGCCCGCTTCGGCTCGGCCGACGCCGCGCTCGCCGCCATCCCCGATCTCGCGGCCCGCGGCGGCGGCCGAGCGCCGCGCCTCGCGTCCAAGGCGCAGGTCGAGCGCGAGATGGAGGAAGTCGCCCGCCTCGGCGCCGACTACATCTTCCTCGGGACGCCCGGCTATCCGGCTTTGCTCGCCGAGCTCGAGACCGCGCCGCCGGCCCTGATCGTCAGGGGCCACCGCCATTTGTTCGAACGCCAGGCCGCCGCCATGGTCGGCGCCCGCAACGCGTCCGCCGCGGCGTGCCGCTTCGCCCGGATGCTCGCCCAGGCGCTGGGCGAGGCCGGCGTCGTGGTCATCTCGGGCCTCGCCCGCGGCATCGACAGCGCCGCCCATGACGGCGCCCTCGCCACCGGCACGGTCGGGGTCATCGCCGGCGGAATCGACGTCGTCTATCCGCCCGAGAACGAGGCCCGCCAGGCCGCGGTCGCCGAGCAGGGCCTGCTGGTCGCCGAGCAGCCGCCCGGCACCGAGCCGCGCGCCCGCCACTTCCCCTATCGCAACCGAATCATCGCCGGCCTCGCCCACGGCACCATCGTCGTCGAGGCGGCGCCCAAGTCCGGCTCATTGATCACCGCCCGCTGCGCCACCGAGTTCGGCCGCGAGGTGATGGCCGTCCCCGGCTCGCCGCTCGACCCGCGCGCTCAAGGCTGCAACCTGCTCATCCGCGAGGGCGCCACCCTGGTGCAGAGCGCCGACGACGTGCTCGAGGCGTTGCGACCCTTGCATCTCGGTCCGATCGCCCAGCCCGGCCGCGACTTCGGGGTTCAACCGGCGCCGGCCGACGCCGAGGAAGCCGAGCGCCGTGGGGTCACCGACCTGCTCGGCCCGGTGCCCGTTCCGGTCGACGAACTGGTCCGCCAGAGCGGCCTTGCGCCCGCGACGGTCCAGACCGTGCTGCTCGAGCTGGAGCTCGCCGGCCGTCTCGAGCGCCACGCCGGCGGCCGGGTGAGCCTCGCGTGATGGGGAAAGTTCTTACCGCCTCGATCATCTTCGCTAGAACTGCCGAGCTGATGCGGGATGGTGTCGTTCCCATCCTTGCTTTCTGCTTGCCGCTCGTCGCGTTGGGAACGGTTGCGGACGCTTTGCTTGGCGGCGCCGACGCCGCGGGCATGGCGATCGTCGCGGAGTCTATCATCGCGATCGCCGCCCAATATTGGCTTACCCGCCACGCATTGAAGGCGGCGGGCCGCCCACCCGCACCCGGAAGCCTGTTCGGCCGCTTCTTCATTCTCAGCCTGATCGTCTCGATCGGCGTCTCGATCGGTCTTCTCCTGTTGGTGATCCCGGGGGTCATTCTGAGCATTCGGCTCGCCGCGAGCGTGCCGGCGCTGGTCGAGGAAGATCTCACGGTCCGCGACGCGATGGATTTCAGCTGGCAGCGGACGGAGGACCATTTCTGGCCGCTGCTCCCGGTATTCGGACTTCTTTTCCTCCCGTCCATTATACTCCTGTGGTCAGTTTTTTTCGTCGGCGACGAGCCATTCGGTGTCGTCCCGGCGCTGCTGATCAACATCGTCGTCAACGCGGCGACGATTGCCGTCTGGTACGCGGCGACCGCAGTGCATTTGCTGACCAGCCGCCCGGGCGGGCGCTTGGCGGAGGTGTTCGCCTGACCGGCTTAGACCCGGCGGTCGACGCGTCTCGTCGTAAATCCTCGGCGCACCCATTGTTACGGCGCTGGCAGGACCCTAACTGATCCCTTGTCAGGAGCGAGAGCGTGTCTGAGCGAGTTGAGACGAAGGGGAAGCAGGGACCGGTGACGGTCCTCACGCTCCTGTTCGGCCTTCTGCTCGGGCTTTCCGGCCCGGGCGCACAGCTCCAGCCCGATCCCGCTTCGGCCCGGCTCGGCAATGGCGAGGTCATCCGGGCGGCCGCGGGCCTTCGCGCCCCCAGCCGGGCAAGCGACGAAAATCCCGACGATGCCAAGCTCGCGCTTGTTCCACCCGCTCCCCAGGTGGTTACCGAGCTCGCGTCGGTTCGCCCCGCGGCGGCGACCGTGCCGGCGGCTGCAAACGCCGCAGCGCTCGCTCCGCACGTTCTCTACCGGGCCCGGGCGCCTCCAGCCGCCTGAGTTCGGCCGCTTCGGCGGCATCATCGCACGATCGAACGATGGTCACCGCCGAGCCTCGCGCTTCGGCGAACCCATGATGCTGGAGTTTTCCATGTCTGCATCCACCTATCGCCTGACCCGCATTCACAGCAGCCTCGACGAGGCGATCCGCAAGGAGGCGCGGCGCCGCCTGCCCGACTCGCTTCGGCTGTTGCGGCTCAAGAAGATGAAGCTGGCCGTGAAGGACCGGCTCACCGCGCTGATGCGTAGGGAAGTGACCGCCTGATCTGGCGGTCATGGCCGGCGCCCGTCCTCTCCGGGCGCCGGCCTTTCATCAACGAAGTGACGTCGAACGCTTGACCGCCGCGACAATCGCGCCTTGACGCGCCTCGCAGGGCCTCACCACCCTATGCGCGTACACGTGAGGGATTGCCGCTCCATATGAAGCTTGTCGTCGTTGAATCGCCCGCCAAAGCGAAGACCATCGAGAAATATCTCGGCCCCGGCTACCGGGTGCTCGCCTCCTACGGCCACGTCCGCGACCTGCCGCCCAAGGACGGCTCGGTCGATCCGGACTCCGGCTTCGCCATGCAGTGGGAGACCTATGCGGACAAGACCAAGCAGGTCCGCGCCATCTCCGACGAGGCCAAGAAGGCCGACACCCTGATCCTCGCGACCGACCCCGACCGCGAAGGCGAGGCGATCAGCTGGCACGTGCAGGAGATCCTGAGGAACCGCCGCATATTGCCCAAGCAGGTCGAGCGGGTGACGTTCAACGCCATCACCAAGTCGGCGGTCACCCAGGCGATGGAGAAGCCGCGCCAGCTCGACGAGGATCTGATCGACGCCTACCGCGCCCGCCGGGCGCTCGACTATCTCGTCGGCTTCACGCTCTCGCCGGTGCTGTGGCGCAAGCTTCCTGGCGCCAAGTCGGCCGGCCGGGTCCAGTCGGTGACCTTGCGCCTGATCGTCGACCGCGAGCGCGAGATCGAAATCTTCAAGCCGCAGGAATATTGGAGCGTCACCGCGACTCTGGCACAGGAGGGGACCGAGTTCCTCGCCCGCCTCGTCCGCTTCGACGGCGACAAGATCGATCGCCTGACGATCGGCGACGAAGGCACGGCGATGCGCGCCAAGGCCGCGGTCGAGGCGGGGCGCTTCACCGTCGCCTCGGTCGAGACCAAGCCGTTCACCCGCAATCCGCCCGCGCCGTTCACCACCTCGACGTTGCAGCAGGAAGCGGCGCGCAAGCTCGGCTTCTCGGCCAGCCACACGATGCGGGTGGCGCAGGATCTCTATGAGAGCGGCGCGATCACCTACATGCGAACCGATGGCGTGCAGATGGCGCCGGAGGCGATCCGCGACGCCCGCGCCGCGATCGAGCGCCGCTTCGGCCCGCACAATGTGCCGAGCAAGCCGAGGGTATACGAGACCAAGGCCAAGAACGCGCAGGAAGCGCACGAGGCGATCCGGCCGACCGATTTCGAGCGCGACCATGTTGGCTCCGGCGATCAGGGCCGGCTGTACGAGCTCGTGTGGAAACGCGCGCTGGCGAGCCAGATGGAGTCGGCGCGGCTCGAGCGCACCACCGTCGAGCTGACCGACGAGAGCGGCAAGCATGCGCTTCGCGCCACCGGCCAGGTCGTGCTCTTCCCCGGCTTCCTCGGCCTCTACGAGGAAGGCCGCGACGACGAGGCGGCCGAGGACGAGCGCCGGCTGCCCAAGCTTCAGCAGGGCGACACGCCAGACAAACGCCGGGTCCATGCCGAGCAGCATTTCACCCAGCCGCCGCCGCGCTACTCGGAAGCGAGCCTGGTCAAGAAGATGGAAGAGCTCGGCATCGGCAGGCCGTCCACCTACGCCGCGACCCTGCAGACTCTGAAGGACCGTTCCTACGTCCGCGCCGAGAAGAACCGCCTTCACCCGGAAGAGAGCGGCCGGCTTCTCACCGCCTTCCTCGAACGCTTCTTCGAGCGCTATGTGAGCTACGATTTCACCGCCCATCTCGAGGACGAGCTCGACGACATTTCCGGCGGCCGGATGAACTGGCAGGCGGTGCTCGAGGAATTCTGGCGCGACTTCAAGCCGAAGACCGCCGAGGTGATGGAGCAGAAGCCCTCCGACATCACCGCGGCGCTCGACGAGTTCCTCGCGCCCTTCCTGTTCCCGGACAAGGCCGACGGTACTGATCCGCGCCTGTGCCCGGCCTGCGGCGAGGGCCGGCTCGGGCTGCGCGGCGGGCGCTTCGGCGCCTTCGTCGCCTGCTCCAACTATCCCGAGTGCCAGTTCACCCGCCGCTTCGCCCAGGGCGGTGAGGGCGCCGCGGAGGATACCGGCCCGCAGCTGCTCGGGCAGGACGACAGCGGCGTCGACGTGTCGCTGCGCACGGGTCGCTTCGGTCCTTACGTCCAGCTCGGCGACGCCAAGGACGCCAAGCGCTCGTCGGTGCCGAAGGACGTGCCGCTCGCCGACGTTGACCTCGGCTGGGCGCTGAAGTTGCTGTCGCTGCCGCGTGAGGTCGGCGCCCACCCAGAGAGTGGCAAGCCGATCACCGCGAGCATCGGCCGCTACGGGCCCTATCTCGCCCATGACGGCGAATACGCCAAGCTCGGCTCGACCGCTGAGGTGTTCGAGACCGGCATGAACGCCGCCGTCGCCAAGCTCGCCGACGCTGCGGCCGGCGGTGGCCGGGGCCGCGGCTCGCGCGAGGCGCTGAAGGTTCTCGGCCCGCACCCGCGCACCGAGGCGGAGCTCAAGGTGATGGAGGGCCGCTTCGGCCCCTACGTCACTGACGGCACGACCAACGCGACCCTGCCCAAGACGGTGAAGCCGGAGGAGCTGACTCTGGAGGAAGCCGCCCAGCTGATCGACGAGCGCGCCGCCAAGGGGCCGGCCAAAGGCAAGGGCCGCAAGGCGCCCGCCAAGAAGGCCGCGCCGAAGAAAGCCGCCGCGAAGGGAAAGAAGAAGTGATCCACATGCGCTTGCTTTTGCTCACGCTCCTCGCGGCGACCGCCGCTTGCGGGCAGCAGAACGAGGCCCCCCCGGCGTCGACCGCAAACAGCTTGGGTTCTACCCAGCAATCCAACGCGACCGAGTGGCAGACCACGCCGAGCGGAATCCGCTATCGCCGAATCAGCGGCGCCGGCACCGGCCCGAAGCCCAGCCAGACCGACACGGTGACGATCCACTATGTCGGCAAGCTGATGGACGGCACCGAGTTCGACAGCTCGTTCCGCGCCGGCGAGCCGGTGACGATGGCGCTGCCGTCGCTCATCCCGGGCTGGCGCGAAGGCGTGCCGCTGATGAGCGTCGGCGACATCTACGAGTTCGTGATCCCGCCCGAGCTTGGCTACGGAGCCTCCGAGGCGGGTCCGATCCCGGCGAATTCGACGCTCCACTTCACCATCGGCCTGATCGGAATCGGCGGCCAGGGCTGACATGCCCGGCCATGTCGACATCCTGATCGTCGGCGGTGGAGCGGCCGGAATCGCCGCGGCCCGCCGCCTCGCCGGCGGCCGCCACTCGGTCCTCCTGCTCGAAGCCGGCGACCGCCTCGGCGGCCGCGCGTTCACCACGAGCCTCGCGGGCATGAAGCTCGACCTCGGCTGCGGCTGGCTGCACTCCGCCGACCGCAATCCCTGGGCCAGGCTCGCCGAAGCCGAGGGATGGCCGATCGACAGGACCCCGCCCGCCTGGCGTGAGCAGTGGCAGGAGATCGGCTTCTCCGGGACCGAGCAACGCGACGCGCTCGCCGCCTTCGAGGCCTTCGATAAACGCCTTCGCGAAGAGGCCCCGCCCAGCGACCGCGCCGCCGATGCCCTCGAGCCGGGCTGTCGCTGGAACGCGTGGCTGGAGGCGCTGAGCGGCTACATCAACGGGGCCGAGCTCGGCTGCCTCTCGATCGCCGACTACCTTGCCTATGAGGACGCCGACAGCGACGTGAACTGGCGCCTGCCCGACGGCTACGGCGCGCTGGTCGCCGCCGCCGGCACTGACCTGCCGGTCCGGCTCGCCGCACCCGTCACCACCATCGACCGGCGAACGACGCCGCTGCGCGCGACCGGACCTTGGGGTTCAGTCACCGCCGACCGAGTCATCGTCGCGGTGCCGACCAATGTGCTGGCTGAGGAGAGGCTGCGGTTCGACCCGCCGCTTCCCGACAAGGTCGAGGCTGCCGCCGACCTGCCGCTCGGCCTCGCCAACAAGGCCTTCCTGCTTCTCGACCGCCCGGAGCCCTTCGAGCGGGACACCCAGTTGCTCGGAGACCCGCATGACCCGGCGACTGGCAGCTATTACCTCCGCCCGTTCGGCCGTCCGCTGATCGAATGCTTCTTCGGGGGCGCCGGCGCGCGAAGTCTGGAGACTGAGGGCGAGGGTGCCGCTGCCGACTTTGCCATTCAGCAACTGGTCGGACTGCTCGGCAGCGACACGCGCCGACGCCTCACCCCGCTCGCCGAAACGCGCTGGGGCGCCGATCCGCTGTTAGGCGGCTCCTACAGCCACGCCCTGCCGGGCAAGGCCGATGCCCGCGCCCGACTCGCCGCCTCGGTCGAAAACCGCATCTTCTTTGCTGGCGAAGCCTGCTCGGCGAGCGACTTCTCGACCGCCCATGGCGCCTACGCGACCGGGGTCGAAGCCGCCGAGGCGGCGATCGCCTCGCTCAGCTGATTCCGCCGCAGCCTTTGCAGGCGGGATCCTTGACGATGCGCAAGGTCCGCATCGCCGGCTTGAGAGCGTCGAACATGTGGAGCTTGCCCCCCGGATACTCGCCGAAGCCGGTGATCGCTCGCACCGCTTCCAGCGCCGCGAAGATGCCGCCCATGCCCGCGACCGGCCCGAGCACGCCGAGCTCCGAGCAGCTGTCGCAATCGTCGGCGTCGAACGCGTCGCCAACATAGCAGCGGTAGCAGGGCCGATCCGGCTCCCAGCCGCGGAACGTGCCGATCTGGATCTGGAACTGGCCGATCGCCGCCGAAACCAGGGGAATGCGCGCCGCGGTGCAATGGTCCGACACCACCAGCCGAGTCGCGAAGTTGTCGGAGCCGTCGATCACCACGCCGGCGCCGGCGAGCAGCGCCGCGACATTGGCCTTCGTCAGCCGCTCGCGCCGAGCCTCGAACGCGACGTCCGGGTTGAGCCGCGCCGCCGCCTCGCCCGCCGCCTCGGCTTTCGCCCGGCCGATATCGGGGGTGCCGAACAGTATCTGGCGATGGAGATTGTCGAGGCTGACCTGGTCGTCGTCGATCACCGCCAGGCGGCCGACCCCGGCGGCGGCGAGATATTGGATGGCCGGAGACCCGATCCCGCCGGCGCCGATCAGGGTGACCGACGCCGCGAGAAGCTTCTGCTGCCCGTGGCCGCCAATCTCCTTGAGGACGATGTGCCGCGCGTAGCGGTCGAGCTGCGCGTCGCTGAGCTCGATCACCGTCCGGTCGAGCCGAAGCCGCCGGTCCCGCGGGACGTCGTTTCGAGCTCATCCATCTCGGTGAAGCGCGCCTGAAGCACCGGCGCGGGCACGAGCTGGGCGATGCGCTCGCCGCGGCGGACCTCGAACGGCTCGCTGCCGAGGTTGGCGAGGATGACCTTCACTTCGCCGCGATAGTCGCTGTCGATCGTGCCGGGGGTGTTGAGGCAGGTGACGCCGTGCTTGAGCGCCAGGCCGGAGCGCGGCCGGACCTGGACCTCGTAGCCATGCGGGATGGCGATGGCGAAGCCGGTGGCGACGGCATGGCGCGCACCGGGCGCCAGCGTCACGCCCTCGGCGGCGACGACGTCCAGGCCCGCGGCATGCTCGGTCGCATAAGCGGGAAGGGGCAGGCCCTCGCCATGGACCAGCCGCTTCAGTTGGATGTCGATCATCGCCGCTCCCTGACTTCTAACATGGGATCGACGGCGTAGCGGCCCGGTCCCGGCGCCGCAAACGGGATTCCGTCAGTCGCGCAGCGCCTCGGCGATGCGGGCGGCGAGCTGGCGCGCGACCGCGGCCTTGGACATATGGTCCCAGCTTTCCGTGCCGTTGCGCGTGACGAGATGGACGCAATTGTCGTCGCCGCCCATCACGTCGCCCGACACGTCGTTGGCGACGATCCAGTCGGCGCCCTTGCGGTCGAGCTTGGCACGGGCATGATCCACCACCGCCTCCGTCTCGGCGGCGAAGCCGATGAGCAGGCGCGGGCGTTCGGGCGAGGCGCCGAGCTCCGCGAGCAGGTCCGGATTCTCGACGAAGCGCAGGCCGGAAAGCCCGCCGTCCTGCTTCTTGAGCTTGTGCGGCGACGCCTCGACCCGCCAATCGGCGACCGCGGCGACCATCACCGCGGCATCGGCCGGGAGGCTCGTTTGCAGCGCGTCCTGCATCTGCGCCGCGGTCTCGACGTCGACGCGGTCCACGCCGGCGGGCGTTGCGAGCGCGACCGGGCCGGCGATCAGGGTGACTCGGGCGCCGATGCCGGCGAGCGCCTCGGCGATGGCGAAGCCCTGCTTGCCGGACGACCGGTTGGCGAGGACCCGCACCGGGTCGATCGGCTCGTGGGTCGGACCGGCGGTGACGACGACATGCCTGCCCGACAGCGCGCCCGATCCACCGAGCGCCGCTGAGATGGCCTCAAGGATGCGCTCCGGCTCGGGCAGCCGTCCCGGCCCATATTCACCGCAGGCCATGTCGCCCTCGTCGGGCTCCAGCACCGTGACTCCGTCTCCGCGCAGCCGCTCGATGTTGCGCTGCGTCGCGGCATGAAGCCACATCCGGACGTTCATCGCCGGGCAGGCGAGCACTTTCTTGTCGGTCGCCAACAGCAGGGTAGAGGCGAGATCATCGGCCGCGCCCGTGGCCATTTTCGAAAGGAGATCCGCCGTCGCCGG
This sequence comes from Sphingosinicella sp. YJ22, assembly GCF_011320075.1. GTDB lineage: Bacteria > Pseudomonadota > Alphaproteobacteria > Sphingomonadales > Sphingomonadaceae > Allosphingosinicella. The sequence goes on from NZ_JAANPA010000010.1 coordinate 26,480, forward strand.
GCAGACCACGACCAGGTCGGCCTCGCGGCTGAGCTGGATATGGCCCATCTCCGCCTCGTCCTTGAGGTCCCACAGCGAGGTGTGGACCGGCTGCTCGGACAAGGCCGCGAGGGTCATCGGCGTCACGAACTGCGCCCCGCCCTCGGTCAGCACGCAGCGCACCGAAGCGCCCGCCTTGCGGATCAGCCGGACGAGCTCGCACGCCTTGTAGGCCGCGATTCCGCCGCCGACGATCAGGAGGATGCGCTTGCCCTGCATGAGCTCAAGTTAGGATTAACAGTCCCGCCACGCCAGCCGCGGCGCCGAGCAGCGCGGTGACGGCGTAGCGCAGCCAGCCGAACGGGCGGATCACCATGACTTCGGGGAGCGGGACCGGCGGCGGCGCGGCGCCGGGCGGCGGATAATAATAGTCGATTCGGCGGATGAGCTCGGGGATCTTGGCGAAGGTCTTCACATGCTCGATGATCGCGTCCGCGGCGCGCGTCTCGGGGCCGAGTTCGCTGCGCACCCATTCCTCGATGAACGGGGCGGCGGTCTCCCACATGTTGATGTCGGGATTGAGGTTGGTCGCGACGCCTTCCTCCATCACCATCGTCTTCTGCAGGAGCAGCAGGTGCGGCTGGACCGGCATGTCGAAGTCGCGGGTGATCTTGAACAGGCCCTCGAGCATGTGGCCGATCGAGATGTCCTTGACCGGAAGGCCGCGGATCGGCTCGCCGACGGCGCGCAGAGCGGTCACGAACTCGTCGATATTGTGGTGGCCGGGGACGTACTGCGCCTCGAAATGGATCTCGGCGACCCGGCGGTAATTGCCGGTGATCAGGCCGTAGAGGATCTCGGCGAGCCACAGCCGTGCCTGGCGGTCGATCCGGCCCATGATTCCGAAGTCGACGGCGGCGAGGCGGCCGTCGGCGAGCGCGAACAGATTGCCCTGGTGAAGGTCGGCATGGAAGAATCCGTCGACCACCGCCTGGCGAAGGAAGGCGCGGACCAGGATCCGGGCGAGCTGCGGCAGATCATGGCCGGCGGCGATCAGAGCGTCGCGCTCGGTCAATTTGATGCCGTCGATCCATTCGAGCGTCAGGACGCGCTGGGCGGTTCGGCTCCAGTCGATGTCGGGAACGTGAAACGCGCTCTCGGGCAGCATGTTCTCGCGCAGCTCGGAGGCCGAGGCGGCCTCCCGCCTGAGGTCCAGCTCGCGCGCCGTCCACTGCTTGAACATCGCGATCGTGGCGCGGGGGCGCAGCCGAGCGACCTCGCCGCCCATCGCCTCGACCTGGGCGGCGGCCCATTCATAGGTCTCGATCGCCTTCTCGAACTCTTCCTCGATGCCCGGGCGCAATACCTTGACCGCAACCTGACGACCGTCAGTGGTGATGGCGCGGTGGACCTGGGCAATCGAGGCGGCGCCGACCGGCACCTCGTCGAATTCGAGGAACAGCTCCTCGATCGGTTTGCCGAGCGCCTGCTCGACGGCAGCTCGGATGAGCGGGAAGGGCGCCGGCGGAAGCCGGTCCTGAAGCAACTGGAGCTCGAGCGCGGCCTGCTCGCCGACCAGGTCGGCGCGGGTCGCCAGCGCCTGGCCGAACTTGATTGCCGCCGGGCCGACCGCGACGAACGCGTCGGCATAAGCCGGTTTGGCCGGGACGCGGGTGCCGAAGCGGGCGAGACGGGCGATGCGACGAACGACTCGCGGGGTGCTTGGATCGCGCTCAACCGGAGCCAGAACCCCGTGCCGCGCCAGCACCCGGCCCCATTTGAGGAGCCGCAACAGATGGACGGTCGGCTGGGTCATGCGCCGGGGCGGCTCACAGCTTCCAGCCGCTGTGGATGGCGACGAGGCCGCCGAGGATCGACTCGGCCTTGACGTTGGCGAAGCCGGCGGCGCCGATCATCCGCGCGAATTCGGGCATGGCCGGGAAGCGCTCGATCGACTCGATCAGGTAGCGATAGCTGTCGGAATCCTTGGCGACGATCCGGCCGATCCGCGGCACCAGGTTGCGCGAATAGCTGCGGTAGATTTCGGAGAAGCCCGGCCAGGTCGTGGTCGAGAATTCGAGGCAGAAGAAGCGGCCGCCGCGCTTCATCACGCGATGCGCTTCCTTCAACGCCTGGTCGATATGGGTGACGTTCCGGATCCCGAAGGCGATCGTGTAGGCGTCGAAGCTCCTGTCGGCGAAGCTCAATTTCTCGGCATTCTGCTCTGCCCAGGCCAGTCCCTCGATGCGGCGCCGCTTGGCGCGTTCCATGCCGACGGCGAGCATCTCGGGGTTGATGTCGGCGACGGTGACCGCGGCGCCGCGGCTGGCCATTCGAAAGGCGATGTCGCCAGTGCCGCCGGCCATGTCGAGGATCGCTTCGCCGGCGCGCGGCCGAACGCGGCGGACGAAATCGTCCTTCCAAAGCCGGTGAAGGCCGCCCGACATGAGGTCGTTCATCAGGTCGTAGCTGCCCGCGACGCTTGAGAAGACGCCGCGCACGCGGGCCGTCTTTTCCTCGGGCGCCACCTGCTCGTGGCCGAAAGACACCTTGTCCATGGGCGCGCGCTCTAGCAGGGGAGGGCGTTGATGTGCACTCCCCGTTTGAAGGCATAATCTTGCCTGAGCTTCCCGAAGTCGAAACCACGGTCCGCGGTCTGCGGCCGGTGCTCGAGGGCCAGCGACTCGTCTCCGTCGAGACTCGGCGCCCGGACATGCGCGCGCCGTTCCCCCCCGACCTGCGCCAGCGGCTCACCGGCGCGCGGGTCACCGGCCTTGGCCGGCGCGCAAAATATGGCCTGATCGACACCGACCGCGGCGACACCTGCATCTTCCATCTCGGCATGTCGGGGCGCTGGCGGATCGATCCGGCCGAGATCGGCCGCCACGACCATTTCGTCATCGACACCGCGGAGGGGAGGCGGCTGGCGCTCAACGATCCGCGCCGGTTCGGCTTCGTGGACCTGGCGCCGACCGGCGATCTCGCAGCCTATCCCCCTTTCGCCGCGATGGGACCGGAGCCGTTGTCGGACGGCTTCGACGGCGCCTATCTCGCGCGCGCCTTCGACGGCCGGATCGCACCGGTGAAAGCGCTTCTGCTCGATCAGCGAGTCGTCGCCGGCCTCGGCAACATCTATGTCTGCGAAGCGCTCCACATGGCCGGGATCGCGCCGAGCCGGGAGGCGGGACGGATCGCCCGCGTTCGACTCGACCGGCTCGCCCAAGCGGTGAAGGAGGTACTGGTCGCCGCGATCGAGGCGGGCGGATCGAGCCTGCGCGACTATGCCCGTCCGGACGGCAATCTCGGCTATTTCTCCAAGCAATTCCTGGTCTATGGCCGGGAAGGACAGGCCTGCGCCTGCGGGTCGCCGGTGCGCCGCCGGACCGACAGCGGCCGCTCCACTTTCTATTGTCCGCGCTGTCAGCGATGACGGTCGCGGCCACCCTTGACCTTGGCGGCGCCCTCCCTTAGATGCGCCCGCTCGTTCGGGTGCGCTGCGCCCCGCGATTTTCAGATTTCGAAGAGGCACTTGAAGCATGGCGAACACGCCGCAGGCACGTAAACGCATCCGTCGCAACGCCAACCGGGCGATCGTCAATGGCGCGCGGGTGAGCCGCATCCGTACCTTCATCAAGCAGCTCGAGTCGGCGCTCGCGGCTGGCGACAAGGATACGGCGCGCACGGCGCTGCAGCGGGTCCAGCCGGAGCTGGCGCGCGGCGTCGCCAAGGGCGTTGTTCACAAGAACACCGCGGCCCGCAAGCTGTCGCGCCTGACCAAGCGGGTCGTCGCGCTCGGCTGACCCCTTCATTTCCGTCCCGTTCCGAAACCCGTCGGCGCCAGCAGCGCCGGCGGGTTTTTCATTATGACGCATGTTACACTTTTGCGACTCGCGCATTTCTGCGGGTTCACGCCGATGTCGCGGTTTGGCAACACGGTAAGTCACTGATTTACAACGTAAATCCCATACCCCCTGCGGAGAGCCGCACGAATCCTATGTCAATCCCCGTTATTTGAACCGGGGACAGTTTTCGGGCTTGCAGGGAATCAATCGGGGTTCCTACAACGGCTCCCCGGGCCGGAGATTCCCGGTCGGGCTAAAACGAAAATGACATGACGGGAGCGGCTGCGCGAGAGCGTTTCGCCGCAAGGGGAAGACTTTGCCCGAGAGCCGGCGCGCTTGCGCCGCCCGCGAGGAGGGGGAATAGGTGGCGAATAGTGCGACCAGTGGTGCTGTGTTGGACACGGACATGAGCGTGACGGACAAGATGCAGAAGGCTTGGGAGGTGATTCGCGCCAACCTCCGCCGTGATTGCGGCGCCCGGATGTTCGACGCCTGGCTGCGGCCGATCGCGCTCAACGGCTTCGATTCGGCCACCGGCACCCTGCTCTTGAATCTGCCGTCCAAGTTCATGGCCGACTGGGTCCAGAATCATCATGCCGACCGGCTCGCCCTTGCCTGGCGCGCGCATGCGCCCGAGGTGAAGGAAATCCGAATCGGAGTCGGCCCGGCCGCGCCGCTGACCGCCGCGATCGTTCAGATCCCGGCGCCGGAAGCGCATCAGGAGCGCGATCAGCGCGGCCCGGCCAAGTGCGCTTATTCGGTCGCGCTCGAGCCGCGCTACCGGTTCGAGAATTTCGTCGTCGGCAAGGCCAACGAAGTCGCGTTCAACGCCGCCAAGACGCTGGCCGCCGCCGACAATGTCGCCTTCAACCCGCTGTTCCTCCACGGCGGCACCGGTCGCGGCAAGACTCACCTGCTTCACGCGATCGGCCACGAATTCCACCGCCTGCGGCCGCGGGCGAAGATCATCTACATGTCGGCCGAGAAGTTCATGGTCGAGTTCGTCGCGGCCCTGCGCTCGAACGAGACCCTGCAGTTCAAGCAGCAGCTGCGGTCCGCCGACCTGCTGATGATCGACGACGTCCAGTTCATCGCGGGCAAGGAATCGACTCAGGAAGAGTTTTTCCACACGATGAACGAGATCATCTCGGCCGGCCGCCGGCTGGTGATCTCGTCGGACCGCGCCCCGCAGGACCTCGACGGCATCGAGCCGCGCATCCTCTCGCGCCTGTCCTGGGGTCTGGTCGCCGACATCAACGCCGCCGATCTCGAGCTCCGGCTCTCAATCATCCACAAGAAGCTGGAAGCGCTTCCGGACGTGAAGGTGCCGGACGACGTGATCGGCTTCCTCGCGCGGCGGATCAGCTCCAACGTCCGCGAGCTGGAAGGCGCGCTCAACCGCATCGCCGCTTATTCGGTGATGCAGAATCGGCCGATCAACATCGACTTCGTCGCCGAGGTGCTCGCCAACATCCTGCGCGCCAACCAGCGCCGAGTCTCGATCGACGAGATCCAGACCAAGGTCTCTGAGCATTACCGAATCCGCAAGGCGGAGATGACCAGCGCCCGCCGCGCCCGCGAGGTCGCGCGCCCGCGCCAGGTCGCCATGTACCTGTCCAAGCAGCTCACCCCGCGCTCGCTGCCCGAGATCGGCCGCCGCTTCGGCGGGCGCGATCACACCACGGTGATCCACGCGGTGCGCCAAATCGAGAAGCTGCGGGCCCAGGACAGCGAGCTGGACAACGACATCCGCCTGCTGACCCGCCAGCTCGAGGGCTAAGCGGTTGCGAGGTGGGTGGCATCGCCCGCCGGCCCGGCGACCGCGACAACCAGGACTTTGACGAAAAAGGGAGAGCGGCCTGGCCACTCTCCCTCCTTCAGGTATCCCGACGGTCCATCGTTCGGCACTGATCCAGTCGTGCGATCAATCGCTCGAACATCGTCACCGGTTTGCTCAGCTCAGGCTCACCATACGCCCTGCGAAGTGCATCTCCGATCCCCGCATTGGCATGGGGCGCCACTGCGATGATGTAACGCCGGGGAGTCGTCATCACCATGACCGCCTCCTCAGCTGATTTGCATCAATAACGCGCATGTCCCTTCAGGGTTGCGCGAGAATCCCGTGTGAAATCAGAGGCCTGAGCACCGTACTATCCGCAGGTTCAGGAGCGGACTAGATTCCGGACGGGGGAGTCGGGAGGAGCAGGGTAGGTGGCAGAGAAGCAATCGCCGGTCGGCGGCGTCACTCCGCATCTCAGCGTCGAAGGCGCGGACGCCGCGATCGATTTCTACAAGAAGGCGTTCGCGGCCGAGGAGCTCGCCAAACATTATCATGACGACGGCAAGCGGCTGATGCACGCCCACCTCGCCATCAACGGCGGCACGCTGATGCTCAACGACATCTTCGACGAGTTCGGCATGAGCCGCACGCCGTCGCCCAATTACGTGATGCACCTTCAGGTCGACGATGCCGACACCTGGTGGAACCGCGCCGTCGGTGCCGGCTGCGCGGTGGTCATGCCGATCGGCGATCAGTTCTGGGGCGACCGCTACGGCCAGCTCGAGGATCCGTTCGGCGTGCGCTGGTCCATCGGCGCGCCGAGCAAGCGCTGACACGAAAGAGGCGACGCCCCGGGGACGCCGCCTCTCTCCATGCCGCTTACCGCCCGGCGGAAGCCGGGACGAGCCAATTTAGTACCGCGGTGCGCGCGGACCGTCCGGAACGGTGATCCGCACCCGCTCGCCATTGTTGCCCGGGAAACCCGTGAACATGGCCTCGATCAGGTTCGGAACGAGCACCGGCAGGTCGTCGGTGCGCGATTGCGCCTGGGCCAGCCCTTCGAACACCGCCTGGCCGTCGCCGGCGCGGCGAATGTCCATGTCGAGGAAGCTGGTGTAGACCGTATAGCTGCGCACGTCATGGCCGAACGGGTCGCCCCAGAACGGGTCGTGCCAGCCCCAGTAGAAGGGGTGGCGGCGCCCGCCGAAATAGCCGAACCGCGAGAAGCGCGGCCGGTAAAAGCCCGAATAGCCGAAGCCCGGGCTGGACACGATGCGCTCGCGGCCGTTGTCGACGCCATAGTCGAGCGTGACGATCAGCGACGCGCCCTGACCCGGGCCGGCCTCGGTGAAGCCCTGCTGGATGAGGTGCTGGCGCACCAGGCCGGCATAGCGGCCGAATTCGAGGCCGCCGCGATTCTCCGCGTCCGCGGCCTGGATGATGAAAGTCTGTCCCTGCGGGGCGGGGAGCGCCTGGAACCGTTGCACCTGTGCCGGAAAGCCGGTCGCGCAGCCCGCCAGCCCGAGCAGCGCAACTGGCGCCGCCAGGCCCAGGGCCATCTTCTTGAGCAGCATGGATTTACCCTTCCACGATTCGCCTTTGAGTTTGAACAGCTTACCTCTCACAAGCAGGCTGAACAACGGCTGTACGTGAACCGGGTGTTAATGCCGGGCGAAGAGGCCCATCGCCTTGTAAGCAGCCGATAATGTCGGCGCCGCGACGGCCGCCGCGCGCTCGGCGCCGCGCTCGAGCACCGAGTCGACGGCGTCGGGATGGGCGCGATAGTCGTTGAGCCGCGCGGCGATCGGCCGAAGAGTCTCGACGAGCAGCTCGGCGAGCTTCGGCTTGAACGCGCCGAAGCCCTGGCCGGAATGCTCCTCGACCACCGATTGCGGCGTTCGGTCGCTCAGCGCCGCGTAGATGGTGACGAGGTTCCGCGCTTCAGGACGGCCGTCGAGCGCGTCGAAGCTGTCGGGCAGCGGTTCGGCGTCGGTCTTGGCCTTGCGGATCTTCTGGGCGACGGTGTCGCTGTCGTCGATCAGGTTGATCCGGCTCATGTCGGACGGGTCCGACTTGCTCATCTTGGCGGTGCCGTCGCGAAGGCTCATGATCCGCGCTCCGGTCTCGCCGATGTGGGCGTCGGGCAGGGTGAAGACCTCCTGGCCATAATCGTTGTGGAACTTGGTCGCGATGTCGCGGATCAGCTCGACATGCTGCTTCTGGTCCTCGCCGACCGGGACGTGGGTCGCCTGGTAGAGCAGCACGTCGGCGGCCTGGAGGATCGGGTAGCTGTACAGGCCGACGCTGACCCCCTCGCGGTTCTTGCCCGATTTCTCCTTGAACTGGGTCATCCGGTTGAGCCAGCCGATTCGGGCGACACAGGACAGCAGCCAGGCCATTTCGGCATGGGCGGCCACCCGCGCGTGATTGAATAGCACCGAGCGCTCGGGATCGATGCCGCAGGCGAGCAGGGCGCCGGCCATCTCGCGCACGTTGGAGCGCAGCTCGTCCGGGCTCACATAGACGGTGATCGCGTGGAGATCGGCGAGGAAGTAGAAGCACTCCGCCTCGTCCTGCATCGCCGCCCAGCGCCGGATCGCGCCGATATAATTGCCGAGGTGGAGATTGCCGGTCGGTTGGATGCCGGACACGATGCGCATGTCAGTTGCCTTCCGAAAGCGGCGCTTCTTCCGGCTTCGCGCGCCGGAACAGGGTCTTGATGTCGCCGCGGTCGATTCCGCCGATGAACCAGGCGATCCCGAAATAGAGTACGCCGCCGATGCCGACGAGGATTCCGACACCGATGAACCGGCCAAAGGACTTGCCCGCGTCGCCCCAGCCCCCGCTTCCGAGCAGGAGGTCGCCGAGGTAGCGCTGCAGGAAGAACAACGCCGCGCCCATCGCCGCCGTGGCGATCAGCTGCTTGGCGACCCGCGCCACCAGCCAGCCCGGCATCGTGAAATGGCCGCGCGCGGCGAGGATCGCGAACAGCAGCAGGAAATTGAGCCAGGCGCCCGCCGAGGTGACGGTGGCGAGGCTGTAAATGCCCATCACCGGAATGAGCAGGAAGTTGGCGACGACGCTGGCGCCGAGGATCGACATGGCGATCCACACCGGGGTCTTGACGTCCTTGCGGGCGTAGAAGCCGGGGGTGAGCACCTTGACCAGCACATAGGCGGGCAGGCCGAGCACCAGGATCGACAGGATGTTGCCGGTGATGACCGCGTTGTCGACCGTGTAGTTGCCGCCCTGGAACAGCGCCGCGATGATCGGAAAGGCGGTGACCGACAGCGCCAGCGTCGCCGGCAGGGTCAGCAGCATGGCGAGGTCGAAGGCGCGGGCCTGGGTATCGGCGGCGCCGGCCTCGTCTTTGCGCTCGATCGAGCGGCTGATCGTCGGCAGGATGGCGGTGCCGAGCGCCGTTCCGATGATCGACAGAGGCAGCTGGTTGAGGCGGTCGGCATAGCCGAGATTGGTCAGCGCCCCCTCGCCGAGCCGCGAGGCGAAGAAGGTGTAGAAGAGCTGGCTGATCTGGTAGACGCCCGCCGCCACCGTCGCGGGCAGGATCAGGACGATCAGCTCCTTCACCGCCGGGGTCAGGCGCGGCCGGCCGAAATGCAGGTGGATGCCGGCCTTGCGCACGGCATACCAGCACAGGCCGAACTGGGCGATGCCACCGAGCAGCACCGCGATCGCCATCAGCCGAACCGTCGTCGCCTGTTCCGCGGGGCTGTCGCCGCCAGGCGCGAGGAGCAGGGCGATGATCAGCGCGATGTTGAGCAGGGCAGGGGCGAAGGCTGCGACCGCGAAGCGGGTCAGCGAATTGAGCACGCCCGACAGCAGGGCGACCAGGCTGATGAACAGGAGGTAGGGGAAGGTCCAGCGGGTGAGCTCGACCGCCAGCTCGAACTTGCCCGGCGTGTCGCCATAATCGGACACGATCAGCCACAGGAAACCCGGCATGACGATCTCGAAGATCGCGGTGACGACCAGCAAGGTCGGCATGAACACCGCGAGGATCTCGTTCGAGAATTGCTGGGCGTCGGTATGGCCGCCGGACGCGAGGCGGCGGCTGAACAGCGGCACGAAGCCCGACGCGAAGGCGCCCTCGCCGAACAGGCGACGGAAGATGTTGGGCAGCGTGAAGGCGACGTTGAACGCGTCGTTGGCGTGGCTGGCGCCGAGGATTCGGCTGCCGATCATGTCGCGCGCGAAGCCGAGCACGCGGCTGACCATGGTCAGCCCGCCGATCGTCCCGATCGCCTTGACGAGATTCATGTGGAGCCGCTCCCCGGGACCGGCCGGCCGATCAGGCCTGCCCGGTCACCTCGCCGGCCTGGCCGCCGGTTGCCTCGGCCTGGGCCTGGGCGGCGCGCTGCATGTAGAGCGCGCCGAAGTCGATCGGGTCGAGCAGCAGCGGCGGGAAGCCGCCATTGGTCACCACGTCGGCGATGATCTGGCGCGCGAACGGGAAGAGCAGGCGCGGGCCTTCGGCGAGCAGGAACGGCTGGATCTGCTCGGCCGGCACGTTGCGAAGCGCGAACAGACCGGCATAGAGCAGCTCTGCGCGGAAGGCGGTGCCCTGCTCGGTGTTGGCGGCCACGTCGATCTTGAGCTGAACTTCGTGGACGTCGTTGCCGACGGCCTGCGCGCCGATATTGACCTGGACGTCCATCTGCGGCTGGCCCTGCCACTGGAACACGGCCGGGGCGCTCGGATTCTCGAACGACAGGTCCTTCACATATTGGGCAAGGATGCCGACCTGCGGCGCGTTTCCGTTGACGTCGCCTGCCTGTCCGTCGGTCTGCGGAGCGCCCTGATCTTCGGCCATCGATTTCAAACCTTCCAGTCACTTGTCTGAGAGAAAAGGCCGCGGCGTCCGGCCGTGGCGAGGATTGTGCGGGCGACTAGCAGCCCGCAAAGGGCGACGCAACGCCGCCGCCGGCCTTGCGCCCGACATCCTGATTTGAAAGAGGGACCCAACGGGCTTATGTAGGTGTTTCGCCCGCGAAGGAGTATTTGGTTTTGACCGTCGAGATCGTGTTGCTCGCCATGGTGGCCCTTTTCGTGGGCCTGCGGCTCTATGCCGTGCTTGGCCAGCGCACCGGTCACGAACAGCAGCCGGTGGCCCCGCCGCAGCCGGCGGCCAAGCCGGAAGCCGCGGTGCCGACCGCGGAGCCCCAGCCGGTGACGGAGCCGAGCGGAATCACGCTCGATAAGAGCACCGCCGCCGCCTTGCGCTCGCTGATCGCCGCCGATCCGAGCTTCGACACCGCCCGATTCCTCGACGGCGCCCAGGCCGCCTACCGGATGATCCTCGAGGCGTTCTGGAAGGGCGACCGCGAAACGCTGGCCGAGCTGGTCGGCGACGAGGTCCGCGCCGCCTTCGAGGAGGCGATCACGGAGCGCGACGCCGCCGGCCACCGCCTCGACAACCGCCTGATCGCGGTCGAGCGGACGGCGATCGAGAATGCCAGCGTCGAGAGCCGCGTCGCCACCATCGAGGTGCGTTTCGACGCCTATGTCGCCGCGGTCACCCGCGATGCGGAAGGCGAAGTGGTCGCCGGGTCGCTGACCGATGCGGTGTCGACCCACGACATCTGGACCTTCCGCCGCGACCTCAAGAGCGACGATCCCAACTGGCTGCTTGTCGAGACCGACGAAGCCGGCGAGTAATTCTCCGCGCGACCCGCAAGAAGCGGGGAGTTTTGAGCTTCCGACCGCCTGCTTAGGCCGCTAACCCGGTCGGATGCTGCGTTCCCTCATCCTCGCCGCCGTTGTCCTCGGCTTGTCCGCCTGCGCCACGCGAGCCGTTCCGCCGCCGCGCCAGCCGGCTCCCCAGCCGGCCAGGCCGGCGCCGGTGACTCCGCAGCCCACGACTCCGCCGACGCTCCAGCGCGCGCCCTTGCCCTCGGTGCCTGCCATCGAAGGGCGATCGCCCCAGATGGCCGTCGAGGCAGGGCTCCGGCCGGGTCCGACCGTCGCCAGCCTCAACCTGGCTCCGACGCAGGCCGCGCGCGGCCTCGCCACCTTCAGGGTCAGTTGCTCGACCGTCACCCGCCGCGAGGACCGGACCGGCCTGACCCGGCCCAGCGACTGGACCAGTGCCTGCGCCGCCGCGCGGAACTGGGCGGACAGCGACTCGGTGACTTTCTTCAATTCCTGGTTCGAAACGGTCGAGGTCGGCGACGGCAACGCCTTCGCGACCGGCTATTACGAGCCCGAGATCCGCGGCTGTCGCACGCGCCAGCCGGGCTGCGAAACGCCGATCTACGGGGTCCCCGCCGATCTTCTCCTCGCCGATCCGCGCACGGGCGAGCGCGGCCGCGGCCGGGTCATGCCGGACGGCAGCTACGGTCCCTATTTCAGCCGCACCGAGATCGAGGAAGGCGCGCTCGCGGGGCGCGGGCTGGAGATCGCCTGGGCGGCCGATCCGGTCGACCTGTTCTTTCTCCAGATCCAGGGCTCGGGCCGGCTGCGCACGCCCGACGGCGAGGTGATCCGGCTCGGCTATGCCCAGCAGAACGGCCATGCCTATGTCGCGCTCGGCCGGCTGATGCGCGAGCGCAACCTGCTGCCGCCAGTCCAGATCAGCCTTCAGACCATCCAGGCCTGGCTTCGCGCCAATCCCGGCGAGGGCCAGCTGCTGATGCGCGAGAATCCGAGCTACGTCTTCTTCCGCGTGCTGACCGGCCCCGGCCCGCTCGGATCGCTCGGCCTTCCGGTTACGCCGCGCGGCACCGTGGCCGTCGACCCGGTTTACGTCACCTACGGTGCGCCGGTGCTCCTGATGCGGATGAGCGAGCCGCGCGCCGACGGCCTGTGGGTGGCCCAGGATACCGGCGGGGCGATCCGCGGCGCCAACCGCTTCGACACCTTCTGGGGCGCAGGGCCCGAGGCGGAAGCGATCGCTGGGCCGATGCAGGCACGCGGGCGGTCGTTGCTGCTGCTGCCGCGCGGCACCCTCGAGCGGCTGAGCAGGCGGGATGCGGCGACTCAACCCTGAGGAGCGCGCGCTTTGGGAAAAGGTGGTCGCTTCGGTGAAGCCGCTGCACCGGAGAGCGGCGGCCGCGCCTGAAGCCGCTCCTGCGCTGCCAGCCGTTCCCGCACGCCGAGCGGTTCCGCGCCCATCAGCCGCTCCGGCGAAGGAGCCAAAATCGGCGCCTCGTCCGGTCCCCGGGGTCACGCTCGATGGCGGCTGGGACAAGCGGCTGTCGCGCGGCTTGGTTCAGCCCGACGCGACGGTCGACCTCCACGGCCACAATCTCGCGACCGCCTACGACCTGCTGGACCGGCAACTCGAGCGCGCGATTGGCCACGGCGCACGAGTCCTTCTACTGGTGACCGGCAAGCCGCCGACCGACGATCGCCGGCCGGTGGGGCGGGGCGCCATTCGCGCCGCGGTCGGGGACTGGCTCGCCGCCTCGCGCCACGCCGGCGACATCGCCGCGGTGAGGGGCGCCCACCCGCGCCATGGCGGCTCGGGCGCGCTGTACATCGTGCTCAGAAGGAAGCGGCCTTAGGCCTTCTCGCCCAGCTCGGGCTCGAGCAGTCGGTGGAGGTGGACGACGACATATTTCATCTCGGCGTCGTCGACGGTGCGCTGCGCGTTGGCGCGCCACGCGTCCACGGCCTCGGCATAGTTCGGATAGACTCCGACGAGATGGATCTGGTTGAGGTCGACGAAGTCGAGCCCCTGCGGGTCGCGGACGCGCCCGCCGAAGACGAGGTGAAGCTTGCTCATGGTTCCGAGAGGTCCTTGCGGAATGGCGTTGCGCGCCGGTTAGGCGAGGTCCGCGCCACTCCGCAAGGTTGAGCTCCCTTAATCCTTGGCCGCGACCGCGTCGACGACGGCGCTGCCGACCTTGTTCACGACCTGGCCGGTCAGCTGGTCCATCTTGTCGCGGCTTGCCCCGGCCGCCTTGCGGGCGGCGTCGCGGGCCTGCCCGCTGAGCTTGTGGCCGAGCGGCTGAAGCGCGTCGCGCTCCTTGCGGGTCGCCGGCACCAGCGCTCCGACGAGCGCTCCGACCAGGAAGCCGCCGGCCACTGCGGCCGCCGGGTTGCCGGTGATCGACTGGCCGGCCCGCCGCGCCGCGTCGCGCGTGGATTCATAGGCTGCGGTGGTGCGCTCGCGCGCCCCGGCTCGGGCATCCGTGTTGGCGGAATTGTTGGTTGTCGTCGCCATGGCTTACTCCTGCTTGGCTTTGGTGGCGGCGCGGGGGATCGCCGCATGGGGGATGAGGTCGTCGGGGGGCGGCGAGACGCTGTCGGGGGCGGCGCCATTCTCCTTGCGGCGCGGTTCGGCCCTGTCGTCGTCGGTGTCGTCGCCCTTGCGCAGCCGGCGGCCGACGAGCCGGTACAGGCCCTTGAGCGGCTTGCGCAGGACGAGGAGTGCGACGGCGCCGCCGGCGACGGCGGTGATCGCCGGGCGTTTTCGCGCCGCGCCGACCGCCTGGTCCTTCTTGTCGCGGACCGAGTCGATCGCGGTGTCGGCGATGGTGCGCGGATGGAGCCGGTGCTGGAGCGCGGCCACGTCGGTGTCGACTCGCGCCCGCGCCCGCGCCGCGTTGCGCTTGGCCTGGACGATGGTTTCGGGGGCCTCGGCGGTCATGGCAATTGCTCCGCCTTGGCGAGCGCAGCTTTCTCCTCCTCGTCGCCGCCGAGCGCCGCGAGGCCCTTGGCGCCGGCCCGCGCGAGCAGGCCGCCGGCGGCAGCGAGGACGAGGAACACCGCCATGCCGGCGCCGAACGGCCCGATCAGGGTGGCGAGGCCGAGCACCAGCGCGAGGACCAGCGCAGTCAGCGAGCACAGCAGCAAGGTGATTCCTACGCCGAGCAGGATCGCGCCCGTCTTGGCCTTGGCCGCGCGATGCCGAGCGATCTGCCGGACGAGGTCGAGCTCGGCCCGGGCATAAGCGCGGCCGTCCTCGACGAGCCGGCTGAACAGCTCGCCGATCGACTCGTCGCCCGGCGCGATGTCCGGCGGGGTCGCGTCGACGCGTTTAAGCACCGCCGGTCCCGTTGCTGCCGGTGCCGCCCGCGTCGGTCGTTCCGCCGCGCGCGTCGTCGATGCCGGCGCGGATGACTCGGGCGACGGCGAAGCCGACCACTGCGGCGATTCCGATCGCGACGGCAGGGCTGCGCTGGACGAAGTCGCGGGCGTCTTCGATCAGGTCGTCGACGCTGCGCTCGTTCAATTTGCGCGCCAGCGAATTGACGCCGTCGGCGGCGCGGCTTCCATAGCCGGAATATTGGCTGCCGAGTTTCTTCTCGACCGAGCCGGCGGCGTCCTGGATGATCTCGGCGACGGTCTGGAGGAAATCGCTCGCCTGGCGTTTGCCGTCGTCGGCCATGGTGCGGGCGCGGTCGGTCGCGGTGCCGCGCACCGAGCTGACCTGCTCCTTGAGCTGGTTGACGATGGTGTCGGCGGTCTTGCTGACCGCGCCGCGGCCGTCGCCGTCGCCGCTCTTCTCGAAGGTGAAGGCCGATCCGCCGCTGCCGCCGCCTTTCGTATCGGCCGTCTTGCCGGACGTCGTCCCGCCGCCGGCCGGCTTCCCGGAGCCGCCGCCGGTGGCGCCGCTGCCGGTGCCGATGGCATTGGTGTCGATGATCTTGTCGGTGCCTTCCGGCAGGCTCGGATCCCGAGGCGGCATGTTGATCTCCCTCACGAAATTGACGCTGGCGCCAGATGTCCTGGCCTCACCGCGAGAACACATGCCGGCGGCTTCCCGTTCCGCCGCCGACGCGAAAGTTGCGTCGCCGCGGGGCGGCCGATAAGCCGCCGGCCAAAGCTGCTCCCAACCTCCAGATAAGTCATAACGGGGATGAAACAATGACCGCGATCATCGATGTTCATGCGCGCCAGATTTTGGACAGCCGCGGCCAGCCCACGGTCGAGGTCGAAGTGCTGCTCGAGGACGGCAGCATGGGCCGCGCCGCGGTCCCCTCGGGTGCGTCGACCGGCGCCTACGAGGCGGTCGAGAAGCGCGACGGCGACAAGGCGCGCTGGCTCGGCAAGGGCGTCGACCAGGCGGTCGAGAGCGTCAATTCCGAGCTCGCCCAGCTCGTCATAAGCAACGAGGCCGAGGACCAGGTCGAGATCGACGAGCTGATGATCGAGGCCGACGGCACCGACAACAAGATGCGGCTCGGCGCCAACGCCATTCTCGGCGTGTCGCTCGCCACCGCCAAGGCGGCCGCCGACGCCCGCGGGCTGCCGCTCTACCGCTATGTCGGCGGAGTCTCGGCGCGCACCCTGCCGGTGCCGATGATGAACATCCTGAATGGCGGCGCCCATGCCGACAACCCGATCGACTTCCAGGAATTCATGGTCATGCCGGTCGGCGCGGAGAGCTTCTCCGAGGCGCTGCGCTGCGGCGCCGAGATCTTCCATACCCTCAAGGCCAATCTCAAGGCTGCCGGCCTGTCGACCTCGGTCGGCGACGAGGGCGGCTTCGCGCCCAACATCGGCTCTCCCAGGGAAGCGCTCGACCTCATCATGCGCTCGATCGAGGGCGCCGGCTACAAGCCCGGCGACGACGTCGTGCTCGCGCTCGATTGCGCCGCGACCGAATATTTCAAGGACGGCGCCTATGTCCTTGAAGGCGAGGGGCGGCGCTACAGCTCCGAGGAGATGGTCGACTATCTCGCCCAGCTCGCCTCGGCCTATCCGATCCGCTCGATCGAGGACGGCATGGGCGAGGACGACCGCACCGGCTGGGCCCTGCTCACCGAGCGGATCGGCGACGCCGTCCAGCTCGTCGGCGACGATCTGTTCGTGACCAATCCGGCGCGACTGATGGACGGCATCGCGGAAGGCCTCGCCAACTCGATCCTCATCAAGGTCAACCAGATCGGCACGCTGACCGAGACCCTCGAGGCGGTGAACATGGCGCACCGCGCCGCCTATACGTCGGTGATGTCGCACCGCTCGGGCGAGACCGAGGACACGACCATCGCGGACCTCGCCGTCGCGACCAATTGCGGGCAGATCAAGACCGGCTCGCTCGCCCGCTCCGACCGGCTCGCCAAGTACAACCAGCTGCTCCGCATCGAGGAGGAGCTGGGCGCCGCAGCGATATACGCCGGGCGCGATTGTTTCGGCTGAGACGGACCGTTCGACTCGCCGGCGGGCCGCTTCGTCCCGCTGTTTGAGAAAAATTCGCGCGGACCAGTTGATTCGCGCGACTTTTCCTGATTCTAGAGTGGTTAATGCCTGCCGCCCAGAAACCTGTCGCCTTGATGCGCCGCGCCGCGGGTCCCGCGTTCGCGTTGATCATCATCGCCTATTTCCTCGGCGCGGCGGTGATCGGCGACAATGGCGTCATGTCGTGGGGCGAATATCGCGCCGCCAAGACCGAGCGCCAGACCGAGCTGGCGCGGTTGCAGCAGGAGCATGCCCGGCTCGCTCACCGCGCCCAGCTGCTCGACCCTAGCCGCACCGATCCCGACCTCGCCGAGGAGATGACCCGGCGCGAGCTCGGCGTGGTGCGCTCCGACGAGGTCGTGGTTCCCCTCGACTGATCGGCCCCGCGGGGAGGGTGGATCGCCGCCCGTTGCACCCCCCTGCGTTTGCGGCCATAGAGCCGCCAAACTTGCCGCAGCATAGAGAGAGGAGGCCACTCCCGCATGGCCAAAGCAGCAACCAAGCGCGCGTCCGCCGCCGCTCCCCCCACTCCCAACCGCGAGCGTCCGCCCGAGCCCAAGCGCTACGAGGCGACCAAGGAGGAGCTTCTCGAATTCTACCGCCAGATGCTGCTCATCCGCCGCTTCGAAGAGCGCGCGGGCCAGCTCTACGGCCTCGGCCTGATCGGCGGCTTCTGCCACCTCTATATCGGCCAGGAAGCGGTCGCGGTCGGCCTCCAGTCGGCGATGAAGCCCGGCCATGACAGCGTCATCACCGGCTATCGCGACCATGGCCACATGCTCGCCTACGGCATCGATCCCAAGGTCATCATGGCCGAGCTCACCGGCCGCGAGGCGGGCATCTCGCGCGGCAAGGGCGGGTCGATGCACATGTTCTCGACCGAGCATAAATTCTATGGCGGCCACGGCATCGTCGGCGCCCAGGTCAGCCTCGGCACCGGCCTCGCCTTCGGCCACAAATATTCTGGCGACGGCGGCATCTGCCTCGCTTATTTCGGCGACGGCGCCGCCAATCAGGGCCAGGTCTATGAGAGCTTCAACATGGCCCAGCTCTGGAACCTGCCGATCATCTTCGTGATCGAGAACAACCAATATGCCATGGGCACGAGCGTTAACCGCGCGTCGGCCGAGGACCAGCTCTACAAGCGCGGCGAGAGCTTCCGAATCCCCGGCATTCAGGTCGACGGCATGGACGTGCTCGCGGTGCGCGGCGCAGCCGAGACGGTCGTCGACTGGGTGCGCAGCGGCAAGGGCCCGGTACTGATGGAATTGAAGACCTATCGTTATCGCGGCCATTCCATGTCCGATCCGGCCAAATACCGGTCGCGCGAGGAAGTGCAGGCGGTGCGCGAGAAGTCGGACCCGATCGAGGCGGCCAAGCGCGACCTCGAGAAGCTCGGGGTCAGCGAGGACGAGCTCAAGCAGCTCGACAAGGAGATCCGCGCGATCGTCGCGGAGTCCGCCGATTTCGCCGAGCAGTCGCCCGAGCCTGAGCCGAGCGAGCTTTACACCGACGTCCTGGTCGAGACTTACTGATGCCGATCGAACTGAAGATGCCCGCGCTCTCCCCGACGATGGAGGAGGGCACCCTCGCCAAGTGGCTGGTCAAGGAAGGCGACGAGGTCACCTCCGGGACCATCCTCGCCGAGATCGAGACCGACAAGGCGACGATGGAGTTCGAAGCGGTCGACGAAGGCAAGGTCGCCAAGATCCTCGTTCCCGAAGGCACCGACGAGGTGAAGGTCGGCACCGTCATCGCGATCCTCGCCGCCGACGGCGAGGACGTCTCCGCCGAGTCCGCTGCGCCTGCGCCGGCGGCCAAGGCCAAGCCGATCGAGCTGCCAGCGGACCAAAAGACCGAGCCCGTTCCCGGCAACGAGGCGCAGACGCCGAAGGACTCGGGCGCCTACCAGCTGGTCGCCGCCGCCGAGCGCGCGCCGGAACCGCCGGAAGTTCCGGAGGGGACCGAAACCGTCCGCCAGACCCTTCGCGAGGCGCTCCGCGACGCCATGGCCGAGGAGATGCGCAAGGACGAGCGCGTCTTCGTGATGGGCGAGGAGGTCGCCGAATATCAGGGCGCCTACAAGGTCACCCAGGGCCTTCTCGACGAGTTCGGCGACAAGCGAGTCATCGACACGCCGATCACCGAATATGGCTTTGCCGGCGTCGGCACCGGCGCGGCGATGGGCGGCCTGCGGCCGATCATCGAGTTCATGACGTTCAACTTCGCCATGCAGGCGATCGACCACATCATCAACTCGGCGGCTAAGACCAACTATATGTCCGGCGGCCAGATGCGCTGCCCGATCGTGTTCCGCGGCCCCAACGGCGCCGCGAGCCGCGTCGGCGCCCAGCACAGCCAGAATTACGGTCCCTGGTACGCCAACGTGCCCGGCCTCATCGTCATTGCGCCCTACGGCGCGGCCGACGCCAAGGGCCTTCTGAAGGCGGCGATCCGAAGCCAGGACCCGGTCGTGTTCCTCGAGAACGAGCTGCTTTACGGGCAGAGCTTCGACGTCCCCAAGCTCGACGACTATGTCCTTCCGATCGGCAAGGCGCGGGTCGCGCGCGAGGGCAAGGACGTGACTCTGGTCAGCTACTCGATCGGGGTCGGAGTCGCCCTGGACGCGGCCAACCAGCTCGCCGAGCAGGGCATCGACGCGGAAGTCGTCGACCTGCGCACGCTTCGCCCGCTCGACAAGGCGACGGTGCTCAAGAGCCTCGCCAAGACCAACCGAATGGTCGTGGTCGAGGAAGGCTGGCCGGTTTGCTCGATCTCCTCGGAGATCATGGCGATCGCGATGGAGGAAGGCTTCGACGACCTCGACGCGCCGGTGCTTCGCGTGACCAACGAGGACGTGCCGCTGCCTTATGCCGCGAACCTCGAGAAGCTGGCGCTGATCAAGGCGGCGGATGTGGTCGAGGCGGCCAAAAAGGTCACGTACCGCTGATCCACGATGAACGCTGACGTCGCTTTGGCTCTGGCAAGCGTGCCGGAGCCTGCGCGGGCGGCCGTGCATGCCTTGTGGGCGCTGGACGAGGCGCTGGGACGCGTGCTCGCCACCGGACGCGAGCCGATGATCAGCCGCATCCGCCTCGCCTGGTGGCGCGAGGCGCTGGAACGGCTCGACCGGGAGCCGCCGCCGAAGGAACCGGTGCTCGAGGGTTTGGCGCGCAACGTGCTGCCCCGCGGCATTCGCGGCGCCGAGCTCGCCGAGATGGAGCCCGGCTGGGCCTTGCTGCCCGGCGATGAGCCGATCACCCGCGAGGACCTCGACGCCTATGCCGCGGCGCGCGGCGCCTTGCTGTTTCGCTTCACCGCCCGACTGCTCGGCGGCGGCGTGGATGTCGGGCTGGCAGGCGAGGCCTGGGCGCTCGTCGACCTTGCCCGGCACAGCACCGAGGCGACCGATGCCGAGGCGGCACTGGCGGCGGCACGGGAGCGACCGCTTCCTCGGCGCTGGCCGAAGGCGCTTCGCCCGCTCGGCATGCTCGCGGCGCTGACTAAACGCGATCTCGAGCGCGGCCCCGCGCGATGGGAAGAACCTGGCAGCCCGCCGCGCGCGGCCCGAATGATGCGGCACCGCCTGACCGGAATCTGATCGGGAAGAAGGTCCTTTTCGGCACCGGCTTGGACTTGACCGATACTTGCGTTAACCTTGTCGTCCGAAAAGGGGGACAAGCTTATGCTTCGTTTCGCTGCGGGCGCCGGGGCCGCCTTGCTGCTGATCCTTGCGGGCTTCTTCTATTGGCAGAGCCTGGCGCAGCGCGAGGAGAGCGTGCCGCCGCCACCGCCGCAAACCGCCCAGGCCGAGAGCGACGAGGATGAAGACGGCCCCGCGCCGCCGCCCTCCGCCGATTCCCGCTCCAAGGAGCAGCGCCGCTTCGATCGCGCCGACAAGGACAAGAACGGCCGCATCACGCTCGGCGAACTTCACCAGCCGCGCCGCCGCGCCTTCGCCCGGCTCGACACAAATGGCGATGGTCGCCTGTCATTCGAGGAATGGGCGATCCGCACCACCACCCGCTTCAACGAGGCCGACCGCAACCGCGACCAGCAGTTGACGCGCGAGGAATATGCGACCACCGCTCCAAGGCGGCGGGCCCCCGCGCGGCGGCCGGCCTGCGACTGCTGAGAAACTGACGCAGATCGGCGGGGTTAGGCTGAGCTCACCGCAAGCGCGTCCTCGCGCAGCCAGTCGGACAGGGCTTCGCGAGCGCGGTCGGTGTAGCGTTTCTTGCGCTCGGCCTTCTTCACCTTGCCCTCGACCGGCGGGAACAGGCCGAAATTGACGTTCATCGGCTGATAGCTCGCGGCATCAGCGCCGCCGGTGATGTGGCCGAGCAGCGCGCCCAAAGCGGTCGTCACCGGCGGCGGCGCCAAGTCGTGCCCGGCCCGCTCTGCGGCGGCGAAACGCCCCGCCAGCAGGCCGATCGCGGCGCTCTCGACATAGCCTTCGCAGCCGGTGATCTGGCCGGCGAAGCGGATGTGCGGCGCCGCCTTCAGCCGCAGCGATCCGTCGAGCAGCTGCGGCGAATTGAGGAAAGTGTTGCGGTGGAGGCCGCCCAGTCGCGCGAACTCGGCATTCTCGAGGCCCGGGATGGTGCGGAACAGCCGCACCTGCTCGGCATGCTTCAGCTTGGTCTGGAAGCCGACCATATTCCACAAGGTGCCGAGCGCATTGTCCTGGCGCAGCTGGACGACCGCATAGGGCCAACGGCCGGTTTTCGGATCGTCGAGGCCGACCGGCTTCATCGGGCCGTAGCGCAACGTGTCCTCGCCGCGCTCCGCCATCACCTCGATCGGCATGCAGCCCTCGAAATAGGGCGTGTCCTTCTCCCATTCGCGGAACTCGGTCTTGTCGCCGGCGAGCAGGCCTTCGCGGAAGGCGACATACTGCTCCTTGGTCATCGGGCAATTGATGTAGTCGCCGTCCGACCCTTCCGCATTCTTGTCCCAGCGCGACGCCATCCAAGCGACGTCCATGTCGATCGAGTCCTTGTAGACGATCGGCGCGATGGCATCGAAGAAGGCGAGGGAGTCGCGCCCCGTCGCGGCCGCGATCGACTCGGCGAGCGGAGCGGCGGTGAGCGGGCCGGTGGCGATGATCGCGGGATGATCGGGCAGGCCGTCGACCCGCTCGCGCACCACCTCGATCAGTGGATGCTCCTGCAAGGCGCGGGTGACGGCTTCCGAGAAGCCATCGCGGTCGACCGCGAGCGCGGAGCCCGCCGGCACCCGGTGCGCGTCGCCGCAGCGCATGATCAGCGAATCGAGCGCGCGCATCTCGGCGTGCAGGAGCCCCACCGCATTGTTCTCGGCATCGTCCGAGCGGAAGCTGTTGGAGCAGACCAGCTCGGCCAGCCCATCCGTGTGATGGGCGGGCGTCATGTCGCCGCCGCCGCGCATTTCCGACAGGCGCACGGGCACGCCCGCCTGCGCCAGCTGCCATGCCGCCTCCGAGCCCGCGAGGCCCCCGCCGATGATGTGAACCCGATCCGTCATGCGCGTCTCGATAGGGATTGCAGCGCCGCTGCGGAAGGGCGGATCCCCGCTTCATTTCATGCCCGCGGCGAAGTAGCCTGGGGGCATGGCCCGGCGCGTCTTCACCATCGGCTACGAGCAGACCACCGTCGCCGAACTGATCGCGGCGCTTCAGGCTGCGGGCGTCGAGCGGGTCGTCGACGTGCGCGCGGTCGCCGCGTCGCGGCGGCCCGGCTTCTCCAAGACGGCGCTCGGCGGCGCCCTCCAGGAAGCGGGCATCGCCTACGAGCATCTGCGCGCGCTCGGCACGCCGAAGGAAGGCCGCGAGGCCGCCAAGCGCGGCGACCAGGCGACGCTTGAGCGTGTCTATGCCGGCCAGCTCGAGCTGCCCGAGGCGCAGGCGGCCGCAGCCATCCTCCTCTACCGCATCGACGCCCAGCCGACCGCGCTGCTGTGCTACGAGCGGGAGCCGGCGGACTGCCACCGAAGCATGCTGGTCGCTGCCATCGCCGGGAACTCGGAGGTGATCGACCTGTTCGCCTGATGGTGGGCAGAGCAGGCGTCGAGCCTGCATCGAGCCGTGATCTGCGGCCCGCTCTCGTTGAGCTATCTGCCCGGCAAGAGACTGCGCCCGTTCGCAAATTTCGGCAACCGCGTGGGCCCCATCGCGTGTCCCGGCGCGGCACGCCTGCGCCCTCAGCCCTGGTGCCGCGCGGCGAGCCGGTCGCGGATCACATGGGCGGGGCCCAACCCGCTCGACAAGCGGGGACGCCGCTTTATGACCGACGGCTCGCGTTCATCCCTTCCGAAGGCTTCCAATGACCGAATATCGCGACCGCACCTTCAATCCCGGCGAGACCGTCGACGGCGACAACACCAACTTCTTCAACTGCACCTTCAACTCGGCGACCGTGCGCTACTCGGGCGGCGATTTTCCCTATTTCGAGGGGTGCCACTTCGAAAATCTCACCTGGTATTTCGACGGGCCGGCGCTGCGCACCATCCAGCTGCTCCAGACCATCGCCGACAAGGACGACAGCGGCCGCTTCATCGGCGACATGTTCGCGAAAGGCATGCTCTACGGCCAGTGAGCGCCGAGCCTCACAGAAACGAATAGGGATCGACGTCGACGGCGACCCGGACGCCGCGCGGCCATTCCAGTGCGCCGAGCCACTCGCGCACGATGTCCTGAAGCGGAATGCTCCGGCTGGCGTGGACGAGCAGGCGCAGCCGGTGGCGGCCGCGCAGCATCGCCAGCGGCGCCGGGGCGGGGCCGAGCACGATCATGTTGTCCACGCTCGGCGCGGCACGGCCGATGCGGGCTGCGGCCTCCTTGGCGTCGGCTTCTTTCTCGGATGACACGATGATCGCGGCGAGGCGGCCGAACGGCGGCATCGCGGCCTCGCGGCGGGCGTCCGTCTCGGCCGCGTAGAAACCGTCGACGTCGCCGCGGACCAGCGCGTCGATCACCGGCGCATCGGGGTCGTGGCTCTGGATGAACACGCGCCCCGGCTTCTCGCCGCGGCCGGCGCGGCCCGAGACCTGGCGGATCTGCTGGAAGGTGCGCTCGGCCGCGCGCAAGTCGCCGCCCGACAGGCCGAGATCGGCGTCGACCACGCCGACCAGGGTGAGGTTGGGGAAGTGATAGCCCTTGGTCACCAGCTGGGTGCCGATGACGATGTCGACCGCGCCGCTTTCCATCTGAGCGACGAAATCGGCGGCCTTGGCCGGCGACCAGATCGTGTCGGAGGTCACCACCGCGGTGCGCGCGTCCGGGAACAAAGCCGCGACCTCGTCGGCGATTCGCTCGACGCCGGGCCCGCAGGCGACCAGGCTCTCCTCCTCATGGCATTCCGGACACATGCGCGGCACCGGCATGACATGGCCGCAATGGTGGCAGGCGAGACGCGCGGTGAAGCGGTGCTCGACCATCCACGAGGTGCAGTTGGGGCATTGGAAGCGATGCCCGCAATGACGGCACAGGGTCAGCGGCGCATAGCCGCGGCGGTTGAGGAACAGCAGCGACTGCTCGCCCGCCGCGAGGTTCTTCTCGAGCTCCTCGACCAGGCGCGGGGCGAGCCAGCGCCCGCGCGGCGGCGGATCGGCGACGAGGTTCAATGCCTCGACCGCCGGCATCTCGGCACCGCCGAACCGCTCGGGCAGCTTCAGCTCCTTGTACACGCCTTGGGCCACCTGGTGGCGGCTCTCGATGGCCGGCGTGGCGGAGGCGAGGATGACCGGCACCTCCTCCAGCTTGGCGCGCATCACCGCCACGTCGCGGGCGTGATAGTGGACTCCGTCCTCCTGCTTGAAGCTGGTCTCGTGCGCCTCGTCGACCGCGATCAGGCCGAGATCGGGATAGGGCAGGAACAGGGCCGACCGCGCGCCCACGACCACCTTGGCCTCGCCCTGAGCGATCGCCCGCCAGGCCCGTCGCCGCTGCGACTGCCTCAGCCCCGAATGCCAGGCGACCGGCTCGCAGCCGAAGCGGGCTGTGAAGCGCTGGAGGAACGGCTCGGTCAGAGCAATCTCTGGGAGGAGAACGAGCGTCTGCCGCCCCTGCCGAAGCGCCTCGGCGATCGCCTCGAAATAGACCTCGGTCTTGCCCGATCCGGTGACTCCGTCGAGCAGGAACGGCTGGAACGCCCGGTCGCGGACCGAAGCACGCAGTGCCTCCGCGGCCTCGGCCTGAGCAGGCTCCAGCGCCGGCACATGGAAATCCGGGTCGGGGAGTGGGTACGGGTGGTCGGTCGAGACCTCGACCGCCTCGATCGCTCCCGCCTTCACCAGCCCGCGGATCACCGCGTCGGACACGCCCGCCGCCGCGGCGAGCTCCCCGATCAGGCCCTGGCGTCCGACGATCCGCTCCAGCGCCTGCTCGCGCTGCGGAGTCATGCGGTCCGGGAAGACGCCGGTCGGCCGATATTCCGTGACGATCCGCGCCCCGCCGAGCGCGCTGGTCGACGGCAGCGCCATGCGCAGCACCGCGCCCAGCGGCGCGAGATAATAGTCCGACGTCCATTCGATTAGCCGCCGAAGTGGCGCGGGGAGGGGCGGCGAGTCCATCACCTGGAGCAAGGGCCGCAGCCGCGCCTCGTCGATCTCATTCGCCGGCAGCCGCTCCGGCTCCCACGCGACGCCAAGCTCCTGGCGCGGCCCCAGCGGCACGACCACCGCCGAACCCGCGGGCACGTCGACTCCGGCCGGCGCCCGATAATCGAGCGGCCCCAGGGCGGCGTTCAGGAGAAGGACGCGGACGCGCGACATGCGCCGCCTCAATCGGGAGCGCGCCGCGAAAAGGCAAGGCGGCGAAACCACTCGCCGCCCGGCAACGTTCTGTGCGCGTCACGATCGAGGACCCGTCCAATGGACCCGTTGCTTACCCGCCGCCGCCTGATGTTCGCCGTCGCCGCGCTCCCGCTGGCGACGCTCCCCGCCTGCACTACGCTCGGCGACCTCGGGGGCTTCGGCTTCGAGAATGCCCTTCGCCGCCTGCTCACCGTCTCGTCGCAGCGGGCCTTCGCGAACCTGCTCACCGACAACGGCTTCTTCTCCGACGAGCTCGCTCGCGTGCCGCTGCCGCCGCAGCTTGCCGGCGCCGGCGGCATCGCCTCTGCCCTGCTGCGCTCGCCGGCGGTGCAGAATCAGCTGCTCGGCGTGATGAACCGCGCGGCAGCGAACGCAGCCGAAGCGGCGGCGCCGGTCGTCTATGATTCGATCCGCAACATGACGATCGGCGACGCGATGGCGCTGGTGCGAGGCGGCCCGACCGCGGCGACCGACTTCCTCCAGCGCGCCATGGGCACCGCGATCGTCGACGCGATGTTCCCGGGCGTGGGCAACGCGCTTCGCCTGTTCGACAACGGCATCGTCAACCAGGTCGTCCAGGCGGCGACCGGGATCAGCTTCGCCGGCCTCCAGCGCCACGTCTCCGAAGCCGCCGCCAACGGCATCTACCGCGCCATCGGCCGCGAGGAAGCCGCCATCCGCGCCAATCCGCAAAGCGCCAACGATCCGCTCATCACAAGCATGTTCGGGCTGCTGCGCTAATCCCACCACTCGACTTCCCTGAGCTCGTCGAAGAGCCCTTCTTTTCTTTCCGCGCCAGAAAGAAGGAGAGGCCTTCGACAGGCTCAGGTAGCCGGCGATAAGGCTAGGCGAAGCTCGCCCGGCTCAGCCGCGGCATCAGCAGGGCCTGTCCCGCGGCGCGGGCGACCAGGAAGGCGCAGAAGGCGAGCCACAGGCCGTGATTGCCGAGCGGGCCGGTGACGAACAGGAGCAGGCCGTAGACCGCGAAGGCGGCTGCCATCGTCACCAGCATCGCTCGGGTCCAGGTCGCGCCGATATAGATTCCGTCGAAGACGTAGGAGGTGACGCCGAGCAGCGGCATCAGCATCGCCCAGGGCAAATAGGCGAGGGTGGTCGCGATCACCGCTTCGTTGGTGCTGAACGTCGCCGCGAGAGAAGCTCCGAAGGCGACATAGAGCAGGCTGATCACCGCGCCGAGGCCGAGGCCCCACATAATGCAGGCACCGGCGATGCGTTCGAAGCGGCGGCGGTCGCGGGCGCCGGCGGCCTCGCCGCACAGCACCTGCGCCGCGCTCTCGAACCCGTCGAGGATCAGCGCCGACAGGATGAAGAATTGATAGATGATGCCATTGGCGGCGAGCACCAGCGGCCCTTCGCGCGAGCCGTCGCGGGTGATGAGCAGGATCGCCGCGGTCAGAAGCAGGGTGCGCAGGAACAGGTCGCGGTTGAGCCGCAAGAGCTGGCCGAGCGCGGTCCGGCTCCAGGTCTCGGCCTGGCCTGCGAGCGTGAAGACGCCGGCGAAGGGCGGCTCGCGCCCCGCGACGACGAGAGCGGCCGCGAGCTTGCCGAATTCCGAAAGCAAGGTGGCGGCTGCGACTCCCGCGACGCCCCAGCCGAAGCCGAGCACGAACAGCAGGTCGAGGCCGATATGGATGACGTTCGCAGCGACCTCGATCGCGAGCACCGCGCGCACCCGCTTGCGCCCGATCAACCAGCCGACCACGGCCGCATTGGCCAGCCAGAGAACGCCGCCCCAGTAGCGGATGCCGACATAGGTCGAGGCCTCGGCTGCCACGCCGCCGCCGGCGCTGAGCAGGTCGATTCCGAACGGGATGGCGACCGGCATGAGCAGGAGCAACACGATCCCGATCAGCAGCGACAGGCCGATCGCGCGCACGAGCGTCTCGGCCTGAGCGGCCTCGTCGCCGCGCCCGGCCGCTTGTGCGGTCAGCGCGATCGTTCCGGTGCGCAGGAAGTTGAACACGACGAGCAGGCCCATCATGAACTTGGCGCCGACCTCGACTCCGGCCTGCGCATCGACCTCGCCGAGCCGCCCGATCACCCACAGGTCGGCGATTCCGAACAAGGCGGTCGCGAGGTTGGTCAGCATCGCCGGCAGCGCGATTGCCCAGATCGCCCGGTGCAGGCCAGCGTCGCCAACAAATCCCTTCGCGTGTTGCATTGCCTGCCGGTCACCCCTCGCGCCCGATGCGGCACGTGATTAGAAGGGCGCCAATCCCTTTCCAAGCGAGGCCCGTCCCCACATGAAATTCTTCGTCGACACCGCCGACACCGCCGAGATCCGCGACCTGGCCGAAACCGGCCTGCTCGACGGCGTGACCACCAACCCCTCGCTGATCCACAAGGCGGGCCGCGACTTCCTCGAGGTGGTGAAAGAAATCTGCGCGATCGTCCCCGGCCCGGTTTCGGCCGAGGTCGTCGCTCTCGATCACGACGGGATGATGCGCGAGGCGGAGATCGTCCGGAAGATCGCCGACAATATCGCCGTCAAGGTCCCGCTCACCATCGACGGCCTCAAGACCTGCCGCAAGCTCACCGCCGACGGCACGATGGTCAACGTCACGCTCTGCTTCACCGCCAACCAGGCGCTGCTCGCGGCCAAGGCCGGTGCGACCTTCATCTCGCCCTTCGTCGGACGCCATGACGATGTCGGCTTCTCCGGCATGGATCTCATCGCCGACATCCGCACCATCTACGACAATTACGGTTTCGACACGCAGATCCTCGTCGCGTCCGTGCGCAACCCGATCCACGTGGTCGAGGCCGCCAAGATCGGCGCCGACGTCATGACGGCGCCTCCGTCCGTGATCCGCCAGCTGTTCAAGCATCCGCTCACCGACAACGGCATCAAGGCCTTCCTCGACGATTGGGCCAAGACCGGCCAAGCGATCGGCTGACCCCCGGATCCTCCCATCCCGGGGAGGATTTCTTCTTAACCATGATCGGCGTAAGCTCGGCGCCATGGGAAGGGTGTTGAGCTTCGAGGACCACGCGCTTGCGTCTCTGCGCGCGCGCATCGCGGCGGCCGAGGAAGCGAATCAGGACCTGATCGCCTTCGCGCGCGGTCATTCCGGCGCGGTCGCCTCGATCCATGAGGCCGTGCTCGCGGTGATCGAGGCCGAAGGGCTCGACCACTTGATCCATATCGTCACCCAGGAATGGCCGCAGATGCTCGGCCTCGACGCGGTGGCGATGGCCTTGTTCGCCGGCGATACCGGCCTTCGCGCCGACGCGTCCGGCCTGCAATTCGTCGAGCCGCGGGTGATTGCCCGCTCGATCGAGGGGATCGACGGCGTCGTGCTGCGCGCGACCGAGCGCGGCCATCCCCTGTTCGGGCCTGCCTGCGAGCTGATCCGCGCCGAGGCGCTGGTCACTCTGAAGGCCAAGCCGCCACTTCCCAACGGTCTGCTCGCGCTCGGCCAGCGCGGCGGCCAGGGCTTCGAGACCCGCCACGGCTCGGAGCTGCTCCTCTTCCTCGGTTCCGTCCTGACCCGTTGCCTGGACCGGTGGCTGATCCCCTGAGCGCCTCGCCGGCGCGGGCGCTGGCGGCACGCTGGCACGACCATCTCCTCAAGGAGCGCCGCCGCTCGGTTCACACCGTGCGCGCCTATGTCGCGACCGCGCACCGCCTGATCGACTTTCTCGAAGGCCATCTCGGTGGCGCGGTCGCCTCCGCAGCCCTGCGTGAACTGACCCCGGCCGACCTTCGCGCCTTTCTCGCCGTGCGCCGGTCCCAGGGCCTCGCCAACAGCTCGGCCGCGCGCGAGCTGTCCGCCGCGCGCGCCTTCCTCGCCTTCGCGGCGGCGGAAGCGGGCGAGCAGGCCAATGTGCCGCGGCTCAAGGGACCCAAGCAGGCGCGGACGGTGCCGCGGCCGATCGCGCCGGACGATGCTGTGCGGCTCGCCGAGGAGGCGGCCGACGGCGCGTCCGAGCCGTGGATCGCGGCGCGCGACTGGGCGATCCTGCTGCTCCTCTACGGCGGCGGCCTGCGGGTCGCCGAGGCGCTCGGCCTCACCGGCGCGGCGCTGCCCTTGGGCGACGTTCTCACCGTCACCGGCAAGCGCGCGAAGACCCGGCGCGTGCCGCTCCTCCCGCAGGTCCGCGAGGCGATCGAGCGCTACGTCCAGCTCTGCCCCTACGGCACCAGCCGCGACGAGCTGCTGTTTCGCGGCGCCCGGGGCGGTCCGCTCAACGGAGAGATGGTTCGCCGCGCCGTTCGCAACGCGCGTCGCAACCTGGGGCTAGGGGAAAGGACGACGCCGCACGCCTTGCGCCACAGCTTTGCCACCCACCTGCTCGGCCGCGGCGCCGACCTGCGCGCGCTCCAGGAGCTGCTCGGCCATGCCAGCCTCAGCTCGACCCAGATCTACACCGCGGTCGATACCGCCCATCTGATGGACGTCTACCGCAACGCCCATCCGCGGGCTTAGCCCCGCTTCTTCTGCCTGCGGGTCCAGGTCGCTTGGCGGTACACGTAGAGCAGCAGGATCAGGATGAAGATTCCCGACGAGATCGGTCCCATCACCTTGTCGACATTCTCGAACGACGAGCCGAGCAGGAAGCCCGCGGCCGCCAGAGCGGCGCTGAAGATCGCCGTGCCCATGCCCGACCAGATCAGGAATTTGAGCAGGTCCATGCCGGCGAGGCCGGCGGGAAAGGAGATCACCGAGCGGATCGTCGGCACCAGCCTTCCCGTGAACACCAGGATTCCGCCCCACCGCCCGAACGCCTTCTGGACTCGCTTGATGTCGTACCAGTCGAGAGTCAGCCAACGGCCGTAGCGCTGGACCCAGAGCCGGAACTTCGCCTCGCCGAGCGATGCGGCGACGACGAACCAGAACAGGTTGCCGACCATCGCCCCCGCGGTGCCGGCAATCGCGACTCCGGCCAGGGTCATGTCGCCGGTCGCGGCACGGGCGCCGGCGACGGGCATGATCACCTCCGACGGGATCGGCGGGAACACCGTCTCGAGCAGCATCAGGACGAAGATCCCCGGATAGCCCGCCCAGTCGATGAAATCGATGACCCAGCGGTCCATTCAGCGGACCTTGGCTTCGATCGCGTCCCAGATTCGGCCGGCGGTGTCGGTGCCGTTGAACTGGTCGATCGCGACGATCCCGGTCGGCGAGGTGACGTTGATCTCGGTCAGCCACTTGCCGCCGATCACGTCGATTCCGACGAAGATCAGCCCGCGCGCCTTCAATTCCGGCCCCAGCGCTGCGCAGATCTCGCGCTCGCGCTCGGTGAGCTCGGTCTTCGCCGCCTTGCCGCCGACCGCGAGGTTGGATCGGATCTCGCCCGCCCCGGGCAGCCGGTTGATTGCCCCCGCGACCTCGCCGTCGACCAGCACGATGCGCTTGTCGCCCTCGGCGATCTCGGGGAGGAACGCCTGGACCATGTGCGGCTCGCGATAGGCGGTGTTGAACAGCTCGATCAGCGACGACAGGTTGGCGCCGTCGCGGCCGACCTTGAAGATCGCCTTGCCGCCATTGCCATGGAGCGGCTTCACGACGATTTCGCCATGCTCCTCAAGGAATTGCCGGGCGACGCTAAGGGAGCGCGTGATCACGGTCGGCGGCATGAAGCGGGCGAAATCGAGCACCCATACCTTCTCCGGTGCGTTGCGCACCGCGGCGGGGTCGTTGACCACCAGGGTCTGGCCCTGGATCCGCTCCAGCAGGTGGGTGGCGGTGATGTAGCCGAGGTCGAAGGGCGGGTCCTGGCGCATCAGCACGACGTCGGTGTCGCGGCCGAGGTCGAGGATCGCAGGGTCGCCGAAGCTGAAATGATTGCCATGCTCGCGCCGCACCGTGACCGGGTGAGCCTGCGTCCAAACCCTACCGTCGCGGTAGCTCAGATGGTCGGCCTGGTAGTGGAACAGCCGGTGCCCGCGCGCCTGCGCGCTCAGCATCAGCGCGAAGGTCGAATCCCCCGCGATGTTGATCGATTCGAGCGGGTCCATCTGGACCGCGACGGTGAGGGACACTCGCAATCTCCCGTTCGCCCTGAGCTTGTCGAAGGGCTGTCCTTGTCTTGGCGCCGTAAAGGGAAGGGCAGGGCTTCGACAAGCTCAGCCCGAACGCTTTGTGGGTTTAGCCGATCCAGGCATTCTCGATGTGGCGGGGCCAGGCGCGCGGCGCGATCAGCACGACGTCGATGCGCACGTCGTCGCCCGGCCCGGCATAGCGCGGCATCAGCATCTCCGCCGCCGCGGCGACCCGCGAGAGGCGGTGCTCGTCGATCGCGAAGTCGAGCTCGTCGGTGGTCCTCCGGGTCTTCACCTCGACGAAGGCGACGAGATTGCCGCGCTTGGCGACGAGGTCGATCTCGCCGAGCGGCGTGCGCACGCGCTTGTCGAGGATTCGCCAGCCCTTGGCGCGCAGGAACAAAGCCGCCCGAGTCTCGCCGTCGCGCCCGCTCTTCTCGGCCGCGCGGCGGTCCCTCACTTGGCCTCGTCCTTGATCTGCATCGCCCTGGCATAAAGCGCCTTCCGGTCCGCGCCGAAGCGCTTGGCGACCTCCCCGGCGGCTTTCGCGGCGGGGAGCCGGGCGAGGGCGTCGCGCAATGCCGCCTCGACTTCCTCCTCCGCGGCTGGCGGCGCCTCGCCCGGAGGGCCGACGACGATAACGATCTCGCCCTTCGGCTCGAGCTCCGCATAGCGCACGGCGAGTTCGGCCAGCGTCCCGGTCACCGTCTCCTCGAACCTCTTGCTGATCTCGCGGGCCACGGCGGCGTCACGCTCGCCGAGCCCGTCGGCAAGCGCAGCAAGCGTGGCCCCCAGGCGCGGCCCGCTCTCGTAGAAGACCAGGGTGCCACGGAAGGCGCCGGCTTCGGCGATGGCCGCAGCGCGGGCGCCCGGCTTGGCGGGCAGGAAACCATGGAAGGCGAAACGGTCGGTGGGCAGCCCGGCCAGAGTCAGCGCCGCGATCGCCGCGCTCGGGCCGGGAATCGTGGTTACCGTCACTCCCGCCGCTCGGGCGTCGCGGACCAGCTTGTAGCCGGGGTCGGAGATCAGCGGCGTGCCCGCGTCCGACACCAGCGCCACCGCTTCCGTCGCCATCCGCGCGACTAGGCCCGGCCGCACCCGCTCGGCATTGTGATCGTGATAGGGCGTCATCGGCCGGCGGCTGCCGACATGCTGGAGCAGGCGCGCTGTC
Source organism: Sphingosinicella sp. YJ22 (assembly GCF_011320075.1). GTDB lineage: Bacteria > Pseudomonadota > Alphaproteobacteria > Sphingomonadales > Sphingomonadaceae > Allosphingosinicella. Next base: position 59,197 of record NZ_JAANPA010000010.1, read on the forward strand.
ACGCGCGTGTCCTCGACCGCGATGACGTCCGCCGCGCCCAGCACCATCGCGGCGCGCGGCGACAGGTCGGACAGATTGCCGATCGGGGTCGCAACGATATAGAGGCCGGGCTCGAGTTTCTGGTCATTCATGAGGTGTCCGTCATGGCATTGCCGTCGTCCCGCCCGCAAGCGCGCCGCTCGGCGCTCCGGTTGATTGGCCTGGCGTTTCTGTCGGTCGCGATCGCCGGCTGCACCCCGCGCGCCCAGCGGCCGATCGAGCCGGTGCGCCAGCCGGAACCCGTCCAGCCGATCTCGCGCCTGCCTCCGGGCGAGACTCTGAACCGGGTCGCGGTGCTTGTGCCGCTCACCGGCTCTGCGTCGCAGCTCGGCCAGTCGCTCCTAAACGCGGCCAATCTCGCGCTCGCCGACACCGGCGGGCAGCGCATCCGGATCCTCGCCTACGACACCGGTCCCGGCGCCGCGCAGGCAGCGACGACGGCGATCGCGGAAGGGGCGGGCCTGATCCTGGGGCCGCTGCTCGCCGAGGACGTGCGCGTGGTCGCGCCGATCGCTGCGGCGGCCGACGTGCCAGTGGTCAGCTTCTCCAACGACGTCGCCGTCGCCGGCGAAGGCGTCTACCTGATGGGCCTCAATCCCGGCCAGTCGGTCGACCGCGTCGTGAATTATGCCCGCGGCCAGGGCGTGAACCGCTTCGCCGCCCTGGTCCCCTCGGGAGTCTACGGCGCTCGCGTCAGCGACTCGATGCGAGTCTCGGTGCGCGAGGCGCGCGGCGAGTTCGTCGGCACCCAGAGCTACGAGCGCGGCGCGGCGCCGCTTCGCGAAGGCGCCGCGACCCTCCGCCGCCTTGGGCCCTATGACGCCGTTCTGCTCGCCGACGGCACCCGCACGGCGGTGCAGGCGGTGCCGCTGGTGCGCGGCGACAACCGCGACCTGCGCATCCTCGGCACCGAATTGTGGGCGGCCGAGGCCAATGGCGGCGGCAACGCCCAGCTCCGCGGCGCCTGGTATGCCGCCGCTTCGGACACGTTGTTCAACCAGCTTCGCACCCGCTACCGCGCCCGCTACAACCGCGATCCCTATCGTCTCGCCAGCCTCGGCTATGACGCGACCCTGCTCGCGATCCGGATCGCTGCGAACTGGCCGCTCGGCCGTCCCTTCCCGGAAGGCGAGCTTCGCGACCGCCAGGGCTTCGTCGGGGTCGACGGCGCGTTCCGCTTCGGCCGCGACGGAGTCGCCGACCGGGCGCTCGAGGTGCGCCAGCTCACCGCGACCGGCTTCACCGTCGTCTCGCCGGCGCCGACCAGCTTCGACTAGGCGCGGACGATCTCGGCCAGGATCGAGTCGAGCAGCAGCAGGCCTTCGGGCGTGACCGCAAGCCGCGCCTGATCGCGGCGCAGCAGGCCCCGGTCGGCGAGCCGGTCCACCGCCGGCTCGTCGAGGAAGGCGGGGATGGGCAGGGCGGTGCGCCCGGATATGTCGGCGAGGTCGACGCCTTCGCGCAGGCGAAGGCCCATCAGCAGCGCCTCGACCGCGCGCTCCTGAGCGGTCAGCGCGCGTTCCTCGACGATGCCGTGGCCATTGCGGGCGAGGGCGCCCATCCAGTTCTCGGGCTTGCGGTGGCGCTGGGTCGCGGAGCCGCAGCGGCGGCCGTGAGCGCCGGGGCCGACGCCGGCATAATCGCACATCCGCCAGTAGGTGAGGTTGTGGCGGCTCTCCTGGCTCGGCCGCGCATGGTTGGACACCTCGTAGCGCGGCAGGCCGGCGTCGGCGGTGATCGCGGCCGTCAACTCGAACAGCTCGGCGGCGAAATCGGGATCGGTCTCCGGCAGCTCGCCCTTGGCGGCGAGCGCGGCGAAGCGCGTGCCCGGCTCGATGGTGAGCTGATAGAGCGACAGGTGGTCCGTGCCGAAGCTCAGTGCCCGGCGCAGCTCTTCTTCCCATGCGGCGGCGGACTGGCCGGGGAGGGCGTAGATGAGGTCGAAGCTGACCCGGCCGAACACGCGCTGGGCGGTCGCCAGAGCGGCGAGCCCCTCGTCCACGTCATGGGCGCGGCCGAGGAAGGCGAGCGCCTGGTCGTCGAGCGATTGTAGGCCCAGCGACACCCGGTTCACGCCCGCCGCCGCCAAATCGGCGAAGCGCGCCGCCTCGACCGATGAGGGATTCGCCTCCAGCGTGACCTCGACGTCCCCGGCTACCTGCCAATGCCCCGCCGCGGCGTCGATCAGGGCGGCTGCGGTGGCCGGCTCCATCAGGCTCGGCGTGCCGCCGCCGAAGAAGATCGAGGTCAGCCGCCGCCCGGGCAGCAGCGCCGCCTCATGCGCCAGGTCCTGGAGCAGCGCCTCGCGCCACGCCGCCTGGTCGATGCTCTCGCGGACATGGCTGTTGAAGTCGCAATAGGGACATTTCGAGACGCAGAACGGCCAGTGGACGTAGAGCGCCAGATCCTCCGACCTGTCATTCCCGCGAAAGCGGGAATCCAGCTGCCTTGTGTCGTGCTCGCCGGAGAAGAAACTGGATCCCCGCTTTCGCGGGGATGACAAGGAAGTAACGTTCATTCTTGCCGTTCGATCAGAACAAGGCCTCCACGAGCTTCCTGAACGCATCCGCGCGGTGGCTGATGCGGTGCTTGGCGTCCGGGTCCATCTCGCCGAACGTCTGGTCGTGGCCTGCCGGAACGAACATCGGGTCGTAGCCGAAGCCGTTGGTGCCGCGCGGCGGCCATACCAGGGTGCCGTCGACCCGGCCCTCGAACCATTCGCTGTGGCCGTCCGGCCAGACCACCGCGAGCGCGCAGACGAAATGCGCGTTGAGGTTCTCGGCCGCCTCCGGCCCCAGCGCCTGGATCTCGTCATGGACGCGCTGCATCGCCCGCATGAAGTCGCGGTCGCCCTCGACATGGCCGGGTTCGTCCTCCGGCGGCACGTGCGAGTTGCCGTTGAGCGCCCAGCGCGCCGAGAAGATGCCCGGCCGGTTGCCGAGCGCCTCGACGCACAGACCGCTGTCGTCGGCGAGCGCGACCATGCCCGACAGGTCGCACGCCGCGCGCGCCTTCAGATCGGCATTGTCGATGAAGCTGGTGCCGGTCTCTTCCGGCTCGGGCAGGTCGAGGTCGGCCGCCGACACCGGCTCGATCCCATGGGGGCCGAGCAGAGCCGCGATCTCGCGGATCTTGCCCTTGTTGTGGCTGGCGATGACGAGCCGGCCCGGCTCCAGCTTGCGCGAAACCTCGGTCATCGTCCGCTCACCGCTTTCTCCTGAGCCGCGAAAATCTCCGCACAGCCGATCCGCGCGAGCCGGAGGAGGCGCAGCAGGCCCTCCTCGTCATAGCATTCGCCTTCCGCGGTCACCTGCGCCTCGACGATGTTGCCGTCGTCGGTCAGCACGAAATTGCCGTCGCAGCCGGCCGCGCTGTCCTCGACATAATCGAGATCGAGCACCGCATTGCCGTCATGGATTCCGCAGCTCACTGCCGCGACCTTGCGAAGGATCGGGTCGCGCGGCAGCGATTGTTCGACCATCAGCTTGTTCACTGCGAGCCGAAGCGCCACCCAGGCGCCGGAGATCGCCGCCGTACGGGTGCCGCCGTCGGCCTGGATCACGTCGCAGTCGACGGTGATCTGGCGCTCGCCGAGCGCCGGAAGATCGACGACGGCGCGAAGCGAGCGGCCGATCAGCCGCTGGATCTCCTGGGTTCGGCCCGACTGCTTGCCCGCCGCCGCCTCGCGCCGGCCGCGCGTGTGGGTGGCGCGGGGCAGCATGCCATATTCGGCCGTGACCCAGCCCTGGCCCTTGCCGCGCAGCCAGCCGGGGATTCCGCCTTCGAGCGACGCCGTGCACAGGACTCGGGTGTCGCCGAAGCTCACCAGGCAGCTGCCCTCGGCGTGGCGGGTGAATCCCGGCTCCATGACGATGGTGCGCATCTGGTCTGGCGCACGGCCTGAGGGACGCATAAACTGGCTCCGGTTGCTGCTGGCCCGGGGCCTTTAACCCCTCGGCCGGCTCGGCACCAGCCATGGTGGGAGGCAGCGTTATGAAAGGCTTGGTCACGTTCGTCGGGGTGCTGCTTCTTGCCGCGGGTCTGCTGTTCGCAGGGCAGGGCGCGGGGATTATCGACTGGCCGTCGGGCAGCTTCATGCTCGGCGCCGACCGGTGGGTGACCTACGGTCTCGTCCTCGCCGGAATCGGCCTCTTGCTGATCATCGTGGGCTGGCGCCGTCGCAGCCTCTGACCCGCCGGACATCCACCGTTCAGCAGGGCGCCTTCATTGCGCCTCCGAAATCATGGCGAGAGGAGCGAAGCGCGTGTTGAAGCGAGTGGCGAGCGCGGTGTTGCTGATGACCGGTGCGGCCGGCTGTACGACGATGGCGGACCGGCCGATCCCGATCGAGTCGGAATCGATCAGCTACGAGACCGGCCCCTGCTTCGGCGCGTGCCCGGTCTACCGCGTGACCGTCAGCCCTGACGGCGCCGGCACGTTCGAGGGGCGGCGCTTCACCGCGGTGACCGGCGAGCGCAGCTTCCGCATCACGCCCGAGCAATATCGCGCCTTCGCCGCCCAGCTCGCGCCGCTCCGCCCGGCGGAAGGCTCGGTGCGGATATCGGGCGAGGCGTGCCGCCAGATGGCGACCGACCTGCCGTCCGCCGAGGTCACCTGGTTCAGCCCGATCGGCAACTCGCAGAGCTATTATTTCTATTATGGCTGCGACATGGAGCGGAACCGCGCCATCGCCGACCGCCTCACCGAAGCGCCGCGCCTGCTGCCGATCCTCGGCCGCAACTAGTTTGTCATCCCCGCGAAAGGGGGGATCCAACTTCCTATTCAGGGGTGGCGAGCGGCGAGGGCAGCCGGATTCCCGCTTTCCCGGGAATGACAGTGAACCTACATCACCGGCCATGTCGTCGATCGTCGAGCAGAGCGAACGCGCGCGGGACATCTTCCGTCTGGTCGTCGAATCCTATCTCGATTCCGGCCACCCGGTCGGCTCGCGCACCATCGCGCGCACTTCGACCCTCAACCTCTCGCCGGCGTCGATCCGCAACGTCATGCAGGATCTCGAGGAGGCGGGCCTGCTCGCCGCGCCGCACACCTCGGCCGGCCGGATCCCGACCGAGCACGGCCTTCGCCTGTTCGTCGACGGCATCATGCAGGCCGCCGAGCCGACGCCCCAGGAGCGCGCCGCGATCGAGGGGCTGATCGACCGCAGTGGACCGATCGAGGAGGCGATCAGCAACGCCACCGCGGCGCTTTCCGGCCTGTCCGCCTGCGCCGGCATCGTGCTGGTGCCGAAGGAGGAGCCGGTGCTTCGCCAGCTCGCCTTCGTGCCGCTGTCGCCGCGCCAGGCGCTGGCGGTGCTGGTCGGCGCCGACGGCTCGGTCGAGAACCGGGTCATCGATCTGCCCGCGGGAGTCAGCGTCTCCGCCCTCAACGAGGCGAGCAACTATATCAGCGCGCGCCTCTCCGGCCTGACCCTGCGCGAGGCTCAGGCACGGCTCGGCGCGGAGATCCGCGACGGTCAGGCCGCGCTCGACCAAGCCGCACAGCAGCTCGTCGCCCAGGGCCTCGCCGTCTGGTCGCAGGACGGCGCGCGCCGCCCGGTGCTGATCGTGCGCGGCCAGGCCAACCTCATCGATCCCGAGGCGGCCGCCGACCTCGAGCGGGTCCGCCAGCTGCTCGGCGAGCTCGAGGGCAAGGAGGAGATCGCCCGCCTGCTCGACCGCGCCCGCGCCGGCGCCGGCATGAAGATTTTCATCGGTAGCGAGAACGAACTGTTCGCCCTGTCCGGCTCGTCGGTGATCGCCGCGCCCTATCGCGGCGGCGACGGCAAGGTCGTCGGAGTCGTCGGCGTGATCGGCCCGACTCGGTTGAACTACGCGCGGGTCGTGCCCATGGTGGACTTCACAGCCAAGACATTGTCGAGATTGATGGGATGATTGACGAAAACGAGAAGCAGAGCGCCGATCAGGAAATCCTCGACGAAGAGCGTTCGGGTGACGAGGCGGCCAACGCCGACCTCGACCGCCTCGGCGAGCTCGAGCGCGAGCTCGAGGAAGTGCGCCAGCACGTCCTCTACGCCCAGGCCGAGACCCAGAATGTCCGCCGCCGCCTGGAGCAGGAGAAGCAGAACGCCCAGGCCTATGCCGCGACCTCCTTCGCCCGCGACATCCTGTCGGTGAAGGACAATCTCGAGCGCGCGCTCGCCACCGTTGGCGACGAGCTGCGCAGCGACGAGCGCCTCAAGGGCCTGCTCACCGGCATCGAGGCGACCGCTCGCGAGATCGACAGCGTGTTCCAGCGCCACGGCATCGCCCGCGTCGAATCCCTGGGCCAGAGCCTCGATCCGAACAAGCACCAGGCCATGCTGGAAGTGCCCAGCGACGAAGCCCCCGGCACGATCGTCCAGGAGCTCCAGCCCGGCTACACGATCAAGGACCGCCTCCTGCGCCCCGCCCTCGTCGGCGTCGCCAAGAAGCCGGACTGACCCTTATCCCTCCCTGTGCAGCATGGCTGCATGGGGAGGGGGACCGCTCGCGAAGCGAGTGGTGGCGGGGCTGTTCGAGCCTCACGCCGAGCCCCTCCCCCGCCTTCGGCGGTCCCCCTCCCCATCGCCTGCGGCGACAGGGAGGATAGCTAGATCCCGGCATACCACTCATAATCGGTGGTATCCTCCCACAGGCCGCCGCGCCCGCCATAAAGGTCAGTCAGCGTCGCCCGCGCCTCGATGCGGTGCAGATATTTGGCGTGCTTGTAGCCGAGCTGGCGCTCGACTCGGAGGCGCAGCGGCGCTCCGTTGGCGACGGGGAGCACCTGGTCGTTGAGTGCGTAGGCGAGGATGGTCTGCGGGTGGAAGGCGTCGATCAGGTCGATGCTTTCGTAATAAGGCCGCGGCCCGAACCGGTCCATGCAGTGGAACACGATGTAGCGCGCCTCGTCGCGCAGCCCGGCTGCGTCGAGGATCGGCCCGAGCACGGCGCCGGTCCACTTGCCGATCGCCGACCAGCCCTCGACGCAGTCGTGACGGGTGATCTGCGTGCGCCGCGGCAATCGCTGGACTTGGCCCAGCGACAGCGACAGCGGCCGCCGCACCAGCCCGTCGACGGTCAGCCGCCAGTCGGCGAAGCGGCCGGCGGCGAGGCCCTGATATTCCGGCGTGCTCGGCATGATCGTGCCGTTGGGACGGAACACCGGCGAGATGTCCGCCGCGCTGTATTCGCGGGCGAGCGCGTCGCGGGCCATGACCAGCCGCTGGGCGCGCATGTTGAGGCCCTCCGCCGAGCGAAGCACCGAGCGGAAGCGCTCGCTCTCGTTGAGGCGGTCGCAGCCCGCGACTCCAAGGCCGCCGGCGCCGATGATGAGCGCGCGCCGGCTGATCATCAATCCGCCTCCTTCGGCTGGGGGACGCGGTACCAGCCGGTGATCATCGCGCGCAGCTCGTTGATCGGCCCCGCGAGGACCACCATGACCACGTGGACCACAAGGAACAGCGCCAGCAGAATCGCGGCGATGAAATGGATCGAGCGCGCCGACTGGCGTCCGCCGAACAGGTCGAGCAGCCACGGCCAGGCCGCGTTCACTCCGGGCGACATGGTGAGCCCTGTGAGGATGACGAGCGGCAGCAGGATGAAGATCACGCCGAAATAGCTGAGCTTCTGCAGGCTGTTGTAGCGCAACGCCGCCTCGCCGGTCGGGAAGCGCAGCCGGGCATGGTCCTTGATCTCGCGCCACAGATGGCGCGGCGCGAGCTCGTTCAATCGCGGCCGGAGGTCGCTCTGCGCGTGCCGGTTCCACACGGCACGGACCAGGAAGACGAGCAGGCCGACGCCCAGGACCCATGCGAAGAACAAATGCCAGCGCCGCGCCGCCGCGAGATTGTAGGTCGACGGGATGGTCGCCCAGCCGGGGAAGGCGCGGTTCTGGACTCGGCCCTCGCCGTCGGTCCACCGCCCGAGCACGCCGGTCGTGCCGATCCGCGCGCTGCCCAGCTTGACGAAGCCGCCTTGGCCGTCGCTGCCGATCTGCAGCCAGGCCGGGTCGGCATTGGCGCCATATTGCCCCCAATAGAGGCGCGGATGGGCGTTGAAGATCATCAGCCCGCTCATCAGCATGACGATGACCGCGAGCGCGTTGACCCAGTGCCAGAGGCGCGTCGAAAGCCGGTGGCGCTTGACCAGGCGCGGCGTGGCGGCGGGTTCATCCATCCGACAACGAGCTTAGCCCTCTTTGTCATCCCCGCGAAAGCGGGGATCCAGCTTCTTTCAGAAGGTCGAAGAAGAGCAGCTGGATTCCCGCTTACGCGGGAATGACGGCTAGGGACCGAACGGGAGGAGCGGTTCCAGGTCCTTGAGCGGAGGCGCCCCGAGCGGCGCTCGGCCCATGCGCCACATCCACACATGGCGGACGATCTCGGCCTGCTGCTCGAGCCCGTACCAACTGAACGGCTTCCCCGGCACGAACTGGTAATCGTAGCGACAGAAGGGGTGGCGCATCAGCGGCAGGTACCATTTGCCGCGCGTCTGGGCCTGCCAGACATGGGTCATTTCGTGGATGAACAGCTCCTGCAGCCCGGGCCGGGCGGTCGCATAATCCTCCGCCCATTTCTCCGGAGCGCCGGGATGGACCCAGATATGGCCGTCCGGCGACATCACATATTTGGGCGGCTGGAAGAGAAACCATTTGCGCCGGTTCATCGTGACCGGCGCATAGTCGATCGCCTCGCCGAACACAGTCCGCGCCATCTCGCGCTCGCCGGGGGTGAGGGGACGCCGGGTCATCGCGGCCGGCCCTTAGTGATTCGCATGCGCCTGGCCGGGGCCGCGTACATCCGCCTCGACCGTGACTGCCGGAGCGCCCTCGAAGGTGAAGGTGAGGTTGAGTCGGTCGCCGACCTTGAGCGCCGGATCGACCCCGAACAGCATGGCATGCTTGCCGCCCGGCTCGAAGCGGACCTCGTCGTCCACGACCGCGACCCGCTCGATGGCGACCATTCGGGTCATGCCGCCTTCGCTGCGGGTCTCGTGAAGCTCGATCCGCTCGGCGCGCGGGCTGGCCACCGCCAGCAGGGTTCCGCCGCCGCCCGCGCCGCGCAAGGTGAAATAGCCGGCGCCCGGCCCGCCCGGCACGGCGGGCACCGTCACCACCAAGTCGGTGACCGTCACGGCCGGCTGTTGCGGGGTTCCCTGACAGGCGGCGAGGATGACCAGCGGCGAGGCTGCGAGAAACCGTCCGAACATGGGTCGTTCCCTATGGGCGGGGACTTCTTGTCGCAACCGCAACGGCACCTATATCGGCCCGGTAACAAGCTTCCGCGCCGCTAACGGGCGGGAGACGAACGAGTATTTAGAGGGGCGAAGAGGCTGAGATATGGCTAAAGTTATTGGCATCGACCTTGGCACGACCAACAGCTGTGTTGCCGTCATGGAAGGGGGCACCGCGAAGGTCATCGAGAATGCGGAAGGCGCGCGCACCACGCCATCCATCGTCGCCTTCACCAAGGAGGGTGAGCGGCTCGTCGGCCAGCCGGCCAAGCGCCAGGCGGTCACCAATCCCGACAACACGGTTTTCGCGGTGAAGCGCCTGATCGGCCGCCGCTTCGACGATCCCATGACCAAGAAGGACATGGAGCTCGTTCCTTACACGATTTCCAAGGGCCCGAACGGCGACGCCTGGGTCAATGCCGGCGGCAAGGATTACAGCCCGTCGCAGATCAGCGCCTTCATCCTCCAGAAGATGAAGGAGACCGCCGAGGCCTATCTCGGAGAGACCGTCACCCAGGCGGTGATCACCGTCCCCGCCTACTTCAACGACGCCCAGCGCCAGGCGACCAAGGACGCCGGCCAGATCGCCGGCCTCGAGGTGCTGCGCATCATCAACGAGCCGACCGCGGCGGCGCTCGCCTATGGCCTCGAGAAGAATGACGGCAAGACCATCGCCGTCTACGACCTCGGCGGCGGCACCTTCGACATCTCGATCCTCGAGATCGGCGACGGCGTGTTCGAGGTGAAGTCGACCAACGGCGACACCTTCCTCGGCGGCGAGGACTTCGACGCCAAGATCGTCGATTACCTCGCGGACGAGTTCAAGAAGCAGGAAGGCATCGACCTCCGCAACGATCGTCTCGCCCTTCAGCGCCTCAAGGAAGGCGCCGAGCGCGCCAAGATCGAGCTGAGCTCGGCTCAGACCACCGAGGTCAACCTGCCCTTCATCACCGCCGACCAGAACGGGCCGAAGCACCTCGTCAAGTCGATCACCCGCGCCGATCTCGAGCGCCTCGTCGGCGACCTCATCAAGCGCACTCTGGAGCCCTGCAAGAAGGCGCTCGAGGATGCCGGCGTGAAGGGCGCCGACATCGACGAGGTTGTCCTCGTCGGCGGCATGACCCGCATGCCGCGCGTCCGTGAGGTCGTGAAGGAGTTCTTCGGCAAGGAGCCGCACACCGGCGTCAACCCGGACGAGGTCGTCGCCATGGGCGCCGCCATCCAGGCCGGTGTCCTTCAGGGCGACGTCAAGGACGTTCTTCTGCTCGACGTGACCCCGCTGTCGCTCGGCATCGAGACCCTGGGCGGCGTGTTCACCCGGATGATCGACCGCAACACGACCATCCCGACCAAGAAGTCGCAGACCTATTCGACCGCTGAGGACAACCAGAATGCGGTGACCATCCGCGTTTTCCAGGGCGAGCGCGAGATGGCCGCGGACAACAAGATGCTCGGCCAGTTCGACCTGGTCGGCATTCCCCCGGCGCCGCGCGGTGTTCCGCAGATCGAGGTCACCTTCGACATCGACGCCAACGGCATCGTCAACGTCCACGCCAAGGACAAGGGCACCGGCAAGGAGCAACAGATCCGCATCCAGGCGTCGGGCGGCCTCCAGGATTCCGACATCGAGCGCATGGTCCGTGAGGCCGAGCAGTTCGCCGAGGAAGACAAGAAGCGCCGCGAGACGGCCGAGGCCAAGAACAATGCCGAGAGCCTTGTCCATTCGACCGAGCGCCAGCTCGAGGAGCATGGCGACAAGATCGATGCCGGTTTGAAGGGCGAGATCGAGGGCGCCGTCGCCGAGGTGAAGACCGCTCTCGAGGGCGGCGACACCGAGACGATCAAGACCAAGGCGCAGGCCCTCGCCCAGTCGGCGATGAAGCTCGGCCAGGCGATCTACGAGAAGGACCAGCAGGCCCAGGCCTCGCCGGGTGCCGAACAGGCCGGCGAGGCGCAGACCGCGGCCGCCGGCGACGAGGATGTCGTCGACGCCGAATATTCCGAGGTCGACGAGAACAAGGGCTAAGATCTTCCTCCCTCTCCCCGCTTGCGGGGAGAGGGCCGGGGAGAGGGGGCTGTGAGAGAGGCGATGAAGGTAGTTCCATGGTGACGGATCTTCCCCTCTCCGGGGCTGTGCCGCAGCCCCTCCTCTCCCCTGAAGGGGAGAGGGTGTGAGTATGCTTGACGCTGATTATTACGAGCTGCTGCAGGTCGAACGCAGCGCCGACGACAAGGCCATCAAGTCCGCCTATCGCCGCCTGGCGATGGAGTGCCATCCGGACCGCAATCCCAATTGCAAGGTCTCGGAGGAGAAGTTCAAGGCGATCAGCGAGGCCTATGACTGCCTCAAGGATCCGCAGAAGCGCGCGGCCTACGACCGCTTCGGCAAGGCCGCCTTCCAGAATGGCGGCAACGGCCACGGCGCCCAGGATTTCGGCCAGTTCAACGACATTTTCGAGACCGTCTTCGGCGAGTTCATGAATGCCGGCCGCGGCAGCGACCGCCGAACCAATGTGCGGCGCGGCTCGGACCTGCGCTACGACCTCGAGATCGAGCTGGAGCACGCCTTCGCCGGCAAATCGGTCGACGTCACCATCGACAGCACCGCCAAGTGCGAGCCGTGCGACGGCTCCGGCGCCAAGGCGGGAACCTCGGCGCGCCAGTGCAATCTGTGCGGCGGCCGCGGCCAGGTGCGTGCGCGCCAGGGCTTCTTCGTTCTCGAGCAGACCTGCCCGAGCTGCCACGGCGTCGGCGAGGTGATTGCAGATCCGTGCACAGCCTGCCACGGCGACGGCCGCGTCCAGAAGCGCAAGTCGCTGTCGGTCACCATCCCGGCCGGAGTCGACGAGGGCACCCGGATCCGTCTCGCCGGCGAAGGCGAGGCCGGGGTCCGCGGCGGCCCTCCGGGCGATCTCTACATCTTCCTGCACATGGCCCGGCACGCGGTGTTCCAGCGCGACGGCTCGACCCTGTTCGCGCGCTGCCCGGTCAGCTTCACCACCGCGGCGCTGGGCGGCTCGATCCAGGTGCCCGGCCTCGACAAGAAGCCGCACGAGGTGAAGATCCCCGCCGGCATGCAGTCGGGCAAGCAGGTCCGAATCCGCGGCGGCGGCATGCCGGTGCTCAACAGCCGCGGCCATGGCGACATGGTGATCGAGGTCCATGTCGAGACCCCGACCAGGCTCACCGCGCGCCAGAAGGAGCTGCTCGAGGAGTTCCGCTGCACCGAGACCGGCGATGAATGCCCCGAGGCGCAGGGCTTCTTCCAGAAGATCAAGACGATGCTCGGCTGACGCCGGGTCACGTTCGGCGGCATTTTAGGCTATACTCCCGCGCTTCGCGCGAGTCGCTCGACGCCGGGGCACGCCGCCGGCCCGCGCCAGGGGGTGCGGCCATGGCTTCGACCGGCGGCGACACCATTGCAGACTCCGGCATCGCGGCCCGCGAGCGGGTCCGGCTGAGGCCGGTCGGCTTCTGGAGCTATTCGCGCCAGGACGACGAGCTGTCCTTCGGCAAGCTCAGCAACCTGCGCAAGCTGCTGATGGCCGAGGTCCAGCAGCTCTACGGCAAGGAACGCGTCCAGATATTCCAGGACGCCGCGGCGATCGTCCACGGCGCCGAGTGGGAGCGCGAGATCCGCACGTCGCTGGCCGACGCGACCTTCTTCATCCCGATCATCACGCCCAACTTCATCCAGTCCGAATGGTGCTCGCGCGAGGTGTCGATCTTCCTCGAGCGCGAGCAGGACATCTACCGCGCCCATCCCGATCTCCCGCGGCGCGGCCGGATCCTGCCGATCCTTCTGATCGACGTGACCGGCGTCGAACCCCACGATCCTTCCGTGCTCGCTGCGCTCGAGGCGCGACAATGGTTCGATTACAGCCGCTATCGCCTGCGCAACCTCCAGGACGAGCAGGTCCAGCAGGCGCTGTCCGAATTCGCCGCGAGCATCCGCGAGCTGCTCAACCTCAAGGCGTCGCCGCAGGTGAGCGCCGAGGAGCGCGAGCGGGAGTCGGCGGCGCAATCGGCCGCCGCCGCCCGCGCCGCGGAAGAGCAGCGCAAGGCCGCCGCCGCGGCCGAGAAGCAGCGTCGCCGCGCCGAGAAGAAGGAGCGCGAGCGCCTCGCTGCCGAGGCCGCCGCCGCGCGCCTCGCGG
>NZ_JAANPA010000011.1 GCF_011320075.1 Sphingosinicella sp. YJ22
CACTGGCGTGCGCCCACGGGTTGGATCCGCCGAAAACTCCCCGTCTCAATGGAGGCCGAAGATGGCGACCACCACGCGCAGCAAGACCAGTCGCAACGGCCCGCCCGCCTCGGGCAGCAGGATGGCGTCCGCCGACGCACCGGGCGCGGCGCGCACCGCGAGGCGGCCGCCCTCGTCGGCCAGCGCCAGGATCGCCTCGCGAGGCGGCAGCTTCGAACGCGGCTTGGCCATCTTCTCCTAGGCGGCCAGCGCGCGCTGCTCGCGCCAGTCGGCGGTGCGGCGGTCATAATCGTCGGCCAGCGCCTCCAGCGCGGCCGCGCAATCGCCGGCGAACGCGGGACCGTGCATCAGCGCCAGCGTCGTGGGCGCGAGCGGCGCCAGCCGGCGGATCGTCGCCGCCATCTCCGGATGAAGGCTCGAGAAGCGGAACAGGTCCTCGGCCGCCGCCGCGGGCCCGACGATGTCGCTCTCGGTCAGCGCCTCTACCGTCCCAACCTGGGTGAACAGGTCGCCGCACAGCAACGTGCCAGTCGTCTCCTCCATGAGCAGGCCGGCCTCCCAGCCATGCGGCGTGTGCGGCGTGTCGATATAGCGTACGCGCTTGCCGCCGAGGTCGATTGTCTCGCCGTCGGCGAGCAGCCGCGGCGGCCGATCGGCGAGGTCGTTGAGGCTGACGTCGCAGGCGGTCGCGCCATGCGCCACCTCGGCCCGCGGCGCCGCGTCGAGCCACAGGTTCATCGCGCCGCACTCGTCCGCCTCGACATGGCCGAAGCTGATCCAGCGCAATCGCTCGACCGGCATCAGCCGCGCGACGGCCTCGCGCACCGCCGGGAACAGCCGCCGGTGGCCGGTGTGGAACAGCAACGGCTCGTCGGCGAGGAGCAGATACTGGTTGAACACGAAGCCCGCCGGCGGCGCGACTTCCGCGACATAAGTCGAGATGCGGTAGATGCCCTCGGCGATCTCATCCACTCGGGTGGTCATTCCCTCTCTCCCTTCCACTCGCCCCTGCCACCGAGTCTTATTGACTGCACATATATGTGCATCTAAATATCGGCCATGTCAATTTCCGATGCACAATCGCGTGCAGCGAATAAACGGAGCTATCGGCTCGGCGCTCGGGCGCTGAAGCAGGAGGAGACTCGCCGCCGCATCGTCGAGGCTGCGGTCGACCTGCATTGCTCGGTCGGACCGGCGCGGACCACGGTCGCGCAGATCGCCGAGCGCGCCGGCGTTCAGCGCCACACTTATTATGCCCACTTCCCCGACGAGCGCGACCTGTTCCTCGCCTGCTCCGGCCTCGCGCTGGAGCGCGATCCCCTGCCCGCGGTGGAGGAATGGCGCGTGCTCAGCCCCGGCCGCGATCGTCTCAGCGCGGGCCTGGCGGAGCTTTACGGCTGGTACCGGCGCAACGAGGGCCAGGCCGCCTGCGTGCTGCGCGACGCCGAGCATCACGCGCTCACCCGCGAGATCGTCGCGCTGCGCATGGCGCCGACCTTCGCCCAGGCCGCGGCGGTGCTCGGCGAGGGCCTCTCAGACCGCGCCCGCCCCTTGTTGCTCGTCGCTCTCCAGTTCGCCACATGGCGCACCCTCGCCTCGATCCACGATCCGGAAAGCGCGGCGGCGTTGATGGCCGACGCCTTGCTTGCCGTGCCAGCGGCGTAGCCCGGGTTTGCCATTCCCCCGCCGCCGCGCCTAAGTAGCCGCGAGCGGTACGCGCAACTCCTGAGGTCTTGCTGACAATATGGCGCCGGGCAGCTTTCGCTTCGACCGCTTCCTCCTCGATCCCGTCGACCGCCAGCTGAGGCGCGACGGCGCGCCGGTCGAGCTCAACGCGCGCTACCTCGACGCGCTCGCCCTGCTGGTGAGCGAGTCCGGCAAGCTGGTCTCCAAGGACCGCTTCATGGACGAGGTTTGGCGGGGCGTCCCGGTCACCGACGAGGCGCTCACCCAGTGCGTTCGAACGCTCCGGCGACAGCTCGGCGACGACGCCGCCCGTCCGCGATTCATCGAGACGGTGCCCAAGCATGGCTACCGGTTCATCGCGCCGGTCGAACGGGACAATGGCGACAGCGAGGCGGCCGCCGCCGAGCGTGACGCGCCGGCGGCGCTGGCGGCGCATCGCTGGCAGCGTTTCCTCCTGCTCGGCGCCGCCGGCACGGTCGGCGGCGTCGTCGCCGGTTTCTTCGGCGGGCTCTTCTATGGCTTTGCCGGCTCGTCGCAGCCGCTCGCGCCCGGAATGGGCGCCGCCTCGGTGCTTCTCGTCATGCTGTGCGTGACCATGGCGGTGGCGCTGATCGGCGCCGCCGGGGTCGCCTTCGGCATCGCCGCGTCGGGTTTCGTCTCCGATCGTCCGGGCCCGTGGACCATCGTCGGCGGCGGCCTCGGCGGCATGATCGTCGGTGCCGCGGTTAAGCTGGTCGCGCTCGATGCGTTCAACCTGCTGCTGGGCCAGTCTCCCGGCGACATCACCGGCGCGCCAGAAGGGGCGATGCTCGGCGGAGCGGTCGGCCTCGGCGCCTGGCTCGCGGGGCGGCACGCCGAGCTGCCGTCGCTTCGGCGGAGCGTTGCGGCGGCGGCGGTGGCGGGAGGAGTCGGCGGTCTCCTCATTCCCGTCGCCGGCGGCCGGCTGCTCGGCGGTAGCCTTGATCTCCTCGCCCGCAACCTTCCCGCTTCCCGAGTCGGCCTCGACGAGATCGGCGCGATGCTCGGCGAGAACGGGTTCGGCCCGGTCAGCCAGATGGTCACCGCCGGTCTCGAAGGCGCCTTGTTCGGCGCCTTCGTCGTCGCCGCGATGCTCCTCGCGCGACGGCGGACGAGCGGCAACGCGTAGCGCCGATTGCTCCGGGACGACCGTTGCAGCCCCGTAATTGCGGCAGAGCGACTCTCCGCCGCGCCGGGTGACGATTACCCCACGGCCCTATTGGCGTAGTCTGGCGATGCCCCAGTAGGAGTATCGCCATGGGTTGGCTGGTCAGTCGCCAGGAAGTCACGACGGAACCCGAGCAAGCGCGGCGCAAGGTCCTCGCGCTGCTCGCGAACCTCGAGGATGTCCCCGATCCCGAGGAAATGCTGCTCAACGTCCTCGTCGACGCGGTGATGCTCGTCGAAGCCTATCGCGGCGCCCGCCACGAGATCGTCCGCCTGCCCGAGCTCCAGCACAGCGTCGATGCCTTGCTTAGGGATCTCACGGTGAGCGAGCGGATCAACCAATGGTCGCGCGAGCCGGAGACCGCCGACGCCGGGGTCGCCGCCCGCTGACTTTCGCCGGTCGGCGGCTTCTCGACAGGAAACATTGTCTTGGCGCGCGCTCTGCGCCATTCTCCGCGCGCCAGGCTGGGGGGAGCAAAGGGTGGCGCACGGTTCAGCCGAAGGGATGAGGAAAGTATCGGGCGGGGCGATCGCCATCGCCCTGATCATCCTCGCCGCCATCGCCTTCATCCTGTTCAGCGCGGTGGGCCAGACCTCGTCGGCGGCCGTCGACACCGCTTCGGGAAGCCATTTCCCCTGCACCGTCCAGAGCGTCTATGACGGCGACGGGCCGATCAACTGCGCCGAGACCGACACGACCGGCAAGCAGGTGCGGGTCCGGCTGCGCGGAATCGAGGCGCGCGAGGCCGACAATAGCTGCCGCTATGAGAATCTCTGCCCGGAAGCGTCCGGCGCCGAAGCCAAGGCGCAGCTGACCCGACTTGCCGTCGGCCGGCTCGAATGCACCTCGTTCGGTCCCTCCTACAACAATGTCGACGCGAGCTGCCGCAACCCGTCCGGACAGGACATCAGCTGCGAGATGCTGCGCAGCGGCGCAGCGGTGCGCTGGCCGCAATATGATCCCGACGGCCGCCTCGTCCCGTGCGTGCCCGCGCCCCGTTGAGACCGGCCGTGATCGACCAGCTTTCCGCCAGGTTCCGAGGCACCGCGCTCGGCCCGACCGTCGTCATCTGGACATTCGGCTACATCCTGGTCGACGCCATCGCCTACCTGATCGGCCGCACCCCGCCCGGGCTGATGCTGGCCGCCTCGGTGCCGATGTTCGCGCTCGGCGTGGCCCAGACGCTCACGCTCAACTGGCTGCGCAACAACGAGCGTCCGGTCGCCTTGCTTCTGCGCTGGCCGCTGCTCCTGGTCGCCATCGCCGCGGCCACGGCGTTGCAGACCCTGTTCGACGTCTACCTGCTGCGCTGGCTCGCCCTTCACGTCATCCCGGACTGGCAAGAATGGGCCCTCGACCTCTCGCTGCAGCGCCTGCTCGGCGTCGCCTTCCTCTATTTGTGGACCTTCTGCCTGGCGCTCACCCTGCTGTGGGCGATGCGGGCGAGCGGGCAGGCGGAAGCGAGCACCGCCCGAGCGGCGAGCGCCGAGGCGGCCGCAGCCAAGGCTGTCGCTGCGGCGCTGCGCCTCCAGCTCAATCCGCATTTCCTGTTCAACACGCTGAACTCGATCTCCAGCCTGGTGACGCTCGGCCGGCGCGAGGAGGCCGAGGAGATGATCCAGCGCCTCGCGGACTTCCTGCGCGCCTCGCTCAACTCGGACCCGATGGAGGACGTGCCGCTGGTCCAGGAGATCGACACGATCGAGGCCTATCTCGACCTCGAGGCGGCGCGCTTCGGCGAGCGGCTCAGCGTCAGCATCGAAATCGCTCCGGAGGCCGCGGAGGCCATGGTCCCCAATTTCATTCTCCAGCCGCTGGTCGAGAATGCGATCAAGCACGGCGTCTCCGCGCTGAAGGGCCCCGCCGACCTGGCGGTCGAGGCGGTGCGCGAGGACAGCCAGGTCGTGCTCAGCGTGTTCAACACCTCGCCCGACGGCGAAGAGAGCTCGCGCCCGCGCACCAGCACCGGCATCGGCCTCGCCAACAGCCGCCAGCGCCTCGCCCAGCGCTACGGCAAGAACGCGCGCATCGAGACTGGCCCGGTCGCGGACGGCTACCGAGCGACGATCTGGCTGCCGTTCGTACCGGATCCCCTCGGCGGCTGACGATCAGTCGAGTCTGAAGGCAGGTCGTCCTGGAGCTACAGCATGGTCACAGCGAGGAGGCCCGCGCCTGCGAGAAGCAGCAACGCCACTCCGCCGATTTCGAGCAGCCGCCGGACCCGATTGCCGCCCGCGGGCTGACGCCGCGCTCCCCACTCGACCGTTTGCCACACGCCTAGCCCGAGCAGAACGGCCAGCACGAGCAGCACCGCGGCAACGGTCCGGAAGTCGCGCGCGCCGTCGGGATTGCAGGGACCATCCTGGCAGGGCGCCATGCCGAAGCTGGAGATCAACAGGACGGGCAGTCCGATCAGGATCATGAAGGCGACCGCCGCCTGGCATCCGCAACCCTTGCCCCCAGCGCTGCGGCGCTCTTCCTTTGGTTCGCTCATCGTCTCACGATACAGACCGTCAGGAACGCCTCAATCCCCGGACTATTGTCCACCAGAGACGCTGCCCCATCGCGGGAGCAGCATGATCAAGGAATGCCATGGTCGACCGCAGCCACTCCCCCAACATCGCCCTGCTCATCGACGCCGACAACGCCTCGCCGCAGACGCTGGAGCAGGTGCTCACCGTCCTGGCCGAGCTCGGCACCGTCAACATCCGGCGGGTCTACGGCAATTGGAACAAGCCGGCGCTCAAGGGGTGGGCCGAGATGACCCACCGCCATGCCCTGGAGCCGCAGCAGCAGTTCGACGTGACCAAGGGCAAGAGCGCGACCGACATGAAGATGACGATCGACGCGATGGACCTGCTCGCCCGCGGCCAGGTCGACGGCTTCGGGATCATGTCGAGCGACAGCGATTTCATGCCGCTGGCGATGCGGATCCGCCAGGATGGGCTGCCGGTCTACGGCTTCGGGACCGCCAAGACTCCGGACTCGTTCAAGCAGGCGTGCAGCCGGTTCATCGATGTCAGCGCGCTGGTCGATCGCAATGAGGATGAGCTGCTTGACGAGAAGCCGGCCGTGGACGCCGCGCTGGTCGAGCTGCTCGGCGACGCGATCAGGGCATCCAAGCGTGACGAGCGCGGCTTCGCCAGCCTGTCCGAAGTGGGCCAGAGGGCCAGCGCGCGATCGTCGTTCGACGCCCGCAGCTACGGCTACAGCCGGCTTGCGGACCTGGTTGCGGCCCTGCCGAACTTCCTCACCGAGAAGCGCGCCGACGGCAGGGTGTTCGTCAAGCGGGTGCGCTAGCCTCAGGTCGGGCAGCGCACCCGGGTGGCCGAGGTGCCGCCGCTCTCAACCACGAGACGGCCGTCGCCGCCGAGGCGAAGGGTGCGGGTCTCGGTGCGCGTCTCGCCCTCGCCGGTGGTCCGCAGGTCGACCGCGACGGAGCTTCCCATCTCGCGCACTGCGGTCACCTCGCCCACGCTCTCATAGAAGCGCAGGCTCGAAGCAGCGACCGTCAGGCGCAACCCGCTCGACGCCCGTCCGCACGCCTCGCGGCTGGCATCCCAGCGGCCGTGGAAACGCGCCGGGATGGTGGTCGAGGCTTCCGCCGGGGCACTGGTCTCGTTGCCCGCCGGGGGGCTCACGTCCGTCACCGCCCCATTGCCTCCGGCGATGATCGAGGCGTTCGATTCCGCGAGCACGTCCTCGGGGGCGAGGGCGATATTGTTGGTCACAGCCTCATTGGCCGGGGCCGGCGCGCCGCAGGCGGACACGATCAACGCGAGCGCTGCGGTCACGCCGAGTGTCACCTTGCCGAACGCCATCACTGGACTCCGAGAACGCGGTCGACGCTGCCGGTCGTCACGGAGTGATAGGTCGGCCGGGTCTGGGTATAAACGCGGCGCGCGATCGCCCGACCCCATTCGCCTTCGCCCCACAGGGTCTGGAACAGCGGAAGCACGAACTTGCGGCGGCCCATCGCGGCGAGGAAGCGCTCGGCCGGGGCGACCGCGGGCTCGTAGCGGTTGGCGAGCGCGAGGTTGAGCCAGGCGAACAGGACCTCGTTGTTGCCGGCCGTGTTCAGCGCCAGCGCGCTATCGAGCGCTGCGAGGCGCGGCTGCGCGAGCTCGCGCGGCAGGCGGTTGAGGAAGCGCAGCCGCTCCGCCGTGGTCCAGCGCCCGAACGCCGCCGGCGCCGCGCCGCCGCCCGCGAATGCCGCGACGGCCTGGTCGACCTCGGCGAAGGCCGCCGGATCGGGCCGAGCGACGTTGGACGGAAGGCCGGGCTGATAGACCCACTGGTCGAGCATCAGCCGCTGCTCGAGCGCGGCGTCGCCCTGGACGAGGTTGGCGCGCAGGTCGGCGAGGAACCGCGCCGAGGTCATCGGCTGGAAGGCGTGGCGGTCGAAATAGGACCTGAGATAGGCGTCCCAGCGCTCGCGGCCGACGATCCGCTCGAGCGTGCGCAGGAAGACCGCGCCCTTGTCATAGACGATGCCGCTGGCGCCGCCTTCGGGCGTGCCGTCGGCTCCAGTCAGGTTGAGCCGCGTGGTCGAGCCGGTCATCCCCTCCTCGTTCAGCGCCGACATCATGTCGTCGAAGCTGAGCGCCGCCTCCTGGCTGGCGCGGCGCGGGCCGTAGATCGCCTCCATGATGCGGTTCTCGAAATAGGAGGTGAAGCCCTCGTTGAGCCAGCCGTCGGCCCAGGTCGCGTTGGTGACGAGGTTGCCGGACCAGCTGTGCGCCAGCTCGTGGGCGACGAGGCCGACCAGGCTCTTGTCGCCGGCGATGAAGGTCGGGGTGAGGAAGGTGAGGGTCGGGTTCTCCATGCCGCCATAGGGAAAGGACGGCGGGAGGACGATCACGTCGTAGCGGCCCCAGCGATAGGGGCCGTAGAGCGCCTCGGCGGCCTCGACCATGCGCTCGGTGTCGGCGAGTTCGGCGGCGGCGCGGTCCATCATCGCCGGCTCGGTCCACACGCCGGTGCGCGGGCCGAGCGGCCGGAAGGCGATGTCGCCGGCGGCGATCGCGATCAGATAGGGCGCGACCGGCTGGTTCATCGCGAAGCGGTAGGCACGGCGGCCGGCGCCGGCGGGCTCGCCGTCGGGGGTGAGGCGGTCGCCGGACATGACGACCTTCAGCGGCTCGGGCGCGGTGATGCGCGCGGTCCAGGTCTGGCGGATGCCGGGGCTGTCCTGGGTGGGGATCCAGGTGCGGTTGAGCGTCGGCTGGCCCTGGCTCAAGAGATAGGGGTGGCGGCCGCCGGCGGTCTGCTGCGGAGTCAGCCACTGCAGCGCGGCGGCGCCGGGGCCGCTGCGGTAGCGGATGATGATGCGGCGCGCGTCGCCCATGCGGATGGTGACCGGGGCGCCCTTGGCCGGGTCCTCGGCGCCGACGACGAGCGGCAGCGCGCGGCCGTTGGCGTCGGTGACTCCGGCGATCTCAAGGCCCTTGCTGTCGAGGACGATCTCCTGGGCGCCGGGCGCGGCGAGGATGTCGAGCGCGGCAGTGCCCTCGACCCGCTGCGCGTCGAAATCGAGCGCGAGGTCGAGGTCGACATGGGTGACGCGCGCCACTTCGGGGCGGGCGTAGCTGTGGGTGTCGCGGGCGTCCGCAGTGGTCAGGATCGGCGCGACCATTCGGGTCTGCGGACTGTCTCCGGCGGTGGTGCAGGCGGTGGCGACGAGGGCGAACGCGGCGAGGAACAGACGCAAGGCAAACCTCCGGGACGGAACGTGCCGCGTCCCTAGCCCACCAAAGCTGAACCTGCAAAAACGCTCAGTAGCTCTTGAAGCAGAGCTGGCTCGGCTCGAGGGTCCCTTCGCGGACGGTGATTCGGGCGCCGGCGGGGTTCATCAGCGCTGAGCCGATGTCGGCGAGGGCGAAGGTGCGGCCGGCGAAGCCCTCGCGCCAGTGGATCTCGCGGGCGTGGCCGGGGCGGACGTGGGCGTCCCAGGTGGCGAGCTCGGCGCGGCCGGCGCCGGGCGAGTCGGCGGTGACGGTGAGGTGGGTGAAGGTGCCCGCGCAGGCCTCGCCGCCGCCATGGACCGCGAGCAGCACCTGGCCGGGGCCGAGGGCGCCGCCCTGCCAGGCGCGGCGGGTGCCGTCGGGGAGCTGCTCGGCGAGGGTGAAGCATTGGTCGGCGGCGGGCGCGGGCTGGCCTATGGCGACGCAGGCGGCGTGAGGCGCGTCGGTCATGCGCGGGTTGGCGAGCGGGCCGACGACGGCGCAGGCGCTGACCATCAGCCCGACGACGAACGCTCCGCCCGCTTCATACCGCATGTGCCTTGTCCCCCCAAAGCCACAAAAGCTCGCTCCCCTTTGTTGCGCAAGCGGGGGCGGGAGGGAAGAGGGGTCTAGCCCTGCGCGACCGTGGAGGCCACGGCGATCGCGCCCGGCGACGGGCTCGGCGGCCCGCCGGTGACGAGGCCGAGCGCGAGGATCGCCGCGCCGGCCAGGGTGTAGATCGCCTTGAAGCTCATGCGGTCACTCAAGCCGCAATTCCCTCCTTCAAGCACTCCCGAGTCGACGAATCCGGCATCCCGCTAGACAAATCAGCCCCGCCCGCCCCAAACCGTTCAGGCTGAGCTTGTCGAAGCCCTACACTTCCTCCTGCACGGTGGAGAAGTAAGGATAGCCCTTCGACAGGCTCAGGGCGAACGGAGTGAGGGGCTAAGGATAGTAGAACCTCGGCATCAGCTCTCGGCGCGGCCGCTCCACACGACGACGCGGTCGCCGACCCGGGTGACCTCGAACAGCAAGGCGGCGAATTCGCGGGGAAGGCCGATGCAGCCGTTGGTTGCGAAATCGTCGGCGAGGCGCGGGCTGCCGTGGAGCGCGACCCCGTCCCAGGTCAGCCGCTGCATGTGCGGCATCGGCGCGTTGTAGATGTTGGAGGTGTGGTCGCGGCGCTTCTCGAGGATCGGGAAGGTGCCGGTCGGGGTCGGCTTGTCGGGGGCGCCGTAGAGGATCGACGAGCGGCCGATCTCGACCCCGTTCTTGTAGACCGACAGGACGCGGGCGCGCAGGTTGACGACGATGATCGCCTCGCCGGTCGCGGCCGCGGCGGCCTCGGCGTCCCAGGCATATTCGCCGGGCCGGAGCCAGTTGGGGACGGCGAGCTCGCGGGTGATGCGAAGATTGCGCACATCGATCGGGCGGGTGTCACGCGCCGAGGCCCGCGGCTGCGTCTGCGCGACCTCGCCGGGCGGCACCGCCTCGACTCCGGAGACGTCGGCATAAGCGAGGCGCGGCGGCTGGCCGGTCCCCTCGGCCGGCAGGGTCACCGGTGCGGCGAGGATCATCACTGCGGCCAGGCTCATCAGCGACTTGAGCGCGAACTGGATCATCGCATTCCTCTCCCGTTGATGAACCCAAACGCTCGACTCGCGCCTCGGGCAACCGCCCTGTTGCACCCGTCCCGCCGCGATACAGAGCGGGACCGAACCCTATCGCGCGACCGCGCCCCCGGAGTCGAAAGGTCGCACAAAGGTCACACCAACGCGCATGAGGAGCCGGTCCGGCACCGCGGGCCGAACGTCGCCCGGGATCGAGTGCGGGGCAGGCCGAATGTCACGACTGTCACGACTGTCGCATGGAAACGCGGGGGGTCCCGCGGCCGCGGAGCGCCGTCGCCGGCCAGTCGGCGGCCCAAAGCGGGACGGCACACGTTCCGCTTATGTTCCATGGCTCCGGTAGATCAGACGAAATCCTATTTTGCAAGGGCGGCGCGCCCGAGCGCAGCGACGCCGGCCGCGAGCGGCCGCCGGAGCAGCGCGAGAGAGCGCGAAGGCCGGCCAGCCTGCGCCCGACAGTGGGACAGTACTGACGTCGCGGAATTTACTTCCGTGACGGTCTGCATCGCCCCGAACCGCCGCGTCCGAGGCAGATGGGCTCGCGTCTTCTTCCGTCTAAGTTTTTCTTCAGAGCGCCTGGGACTAAGCGCTTCCAAAAACCATCACCAATTCAGCGCGAATTGCGCGACGCAGGCCCTCCCGGGCTTCTTCGGGGGAATGAAAGCAAGCAACTAAGTCTTGCCACCTTTCCAGACGTTTGTTTCGATAAACCGCAATATCCAACCCCTTTATGCCAATTTCAATCGCGGCCTCATCCAACATCGAGTCGAAGTGATGCGCTGGCCACGCGTTGTCGATGGCTAGGACAAGCGCCCGGTTCAGGAGAGGGTCGCGATTCTCTCCCCAACCGGCGGCTTGGCCCAAAACGGCGACAAACGGAATCTTAGTTTCCGCAGCGCGCTTTAATGTCTCTAATCCAACTTTAGCCATTGTGTCCGATCTACAGGCGGGCCAGGTTGAGGCACAACGTTCTCACAATCCCAGTCGTTACTCGGACCCACGGCGTCGTGCAAAGGGTCAGATTTCATGGATGGACCGTTGTGGTGCGACCCCTCACTACTAGTGCCTACTGTCCCGCACCCGCCCCATCACCCTCAAATCCCACCGCACCTGGAGGGCCGTCGCGCCGCGGTAGGCGCCGACGTGGATGTGGGGGAGCCTCGAGATGCCGTTGTTGCCGACCCTGGCGACGGGCTGGCCGGCGCGCACCCGGTCTCCTGCCGCGACGGTGACGTCGGCGACGTGGGCGTAGAGGATTTTGGTGCCGTCGGCGCGGCGGAACAGGATCATCGCGGCCGGCGGGCGGCCGACATTGCCAGGGGTGTTGACCACAGGGTTGGCGACGACGCGCTCGACGACTCCGTCGAACGGCGCGAGTACTTCGGCGCCCCAGCCGTACCAGTCCGCGTTGGCGCGGCCGTCGCTGCGGTAGAAGCTGGTGAAGCCCGGGCCGCCGGGTTCCTGCCCTCCCGTCACCATGCAGTCGGTGCCGAGCGCGTCGCCGAGGAAGGTCGCCTGGCCGGCGGGATGCTCGATGCAGGCGAAGGGGGCGCGGTAGAGCGGGTGGAGGGTGACTCCGGGGAGGTCCGGCGCGGCGGCGGTGGTTTGGAGGAGGGCTAGGAGGGCGAGCATCCGAGAGGTGTGGCGGAAATCCGCCGCTAGGTCACGGGCTCAACAAGAGCGCCGCGGCAAAGCCGCGCCGTGACGTCGGACGGGTTCGGCTGGCGACGGGCCAGCCGCCCCGCCGGCCGGAGTTCGCCGTCTCTCGCGGCTGCTCAGGCGGCGCTGGGCGCCGGCTTCGCTACCGCTGTGCGGCTCACTCTTCCCCCATCCGCAGCGCAGCAATAAACGCCTCCTGCGGGATGCTCACGTTGCCATATTCGCGCATTCGGGCCTTGCCCTTCTTCTGCTTCTCGAGGAGCTTGCGCTTGCGGGTGGCGTCGCCGCCGTAGCATTTCGCGGTGACGTCCTTGCGCAGCGCCGAGATGGTCTCGCGGGCGATGACCTTGCCGCCGATCGCCGCCTGGATCGGGATCTTGAACATGTGGCGCGGGATCAGCTCCTTCAGCCGCTCGCACATGCCGCGGCCGCGGGTCTCGGCGGTGCCGCGGTGGACGATCATCGAGAGTGCGTCGACCAGCTCCTCGTTGACCAGGATGCTCATCTTGACGAGGTCGCCCTCGCGGTGGCCGATCTGGTGATAGTCGAAGCTCGCATAGCCGCGGCTGATCGACTTCAGCCGGTCGTAGAAGTCGAACACCACCTCGTTCAGCGGAAGCTCGTAGGTGAGCTGGGCGCGGCCGCCGACATAAGTGAGGTTCTTCTGGATGCCGCGGCGGTCCTGGCACAGCTTGAGGATCGGCCCGAGATATTCGTCGGGCACGTAGATGGTCGCCTCGATCCACGGCTCCTCGATCAGCGCGATGCGGTTCGGATCGGGCATGTCGGCGGGGTTGTGAAGCTCGATCACCCGCCCCTCGGCCTCGCCGGCGGCCTTGGTGAGGTGGACCTTGTAGACCACGCTCGGAGCGGTGGTGATGAGATCGAGATCATATTCGCGGGTCAGCCGCTCCTGGATGATCTCGAGGTGGAGGAGGCCGAGGAAGCCGCAGCGGAAGCCGAAGCCGAGCGCGGCGGAGGTCTCCATCTCGAACGAGAAGCTGGCGTCGTTGAGGCGCAGCTTGGAGATGCTCTCGCGGAGCTTCTCGAAGTCGGCGGCGTCGACGGGGAAGAGGCCGCAGAACACGACCGGCTGGACTTCCTTGAAGCCCGGCAGCGGCTCGGCGGTGGGCTTCTTGGCGTCGGTCAACGTGTCGCCGACGCGGGCCTGGGCGACTTCCTTGATCTGCGCGGTGATGAAGCCGATCTCGCCGGGGCCGAGCTCGGGCAGCTGCTCGATCTTGGGGCGGAAGCAGCCGACGCGGTCGACGAGGTGGGTGGTGCCGGCGGCCATGAACTTGACCTGCTGACCCTTGCGGACGGTGCCGTCCATCACCCGGATGAGGATGACGACTCCGAGATAGGGGTCGTACCAGCTGTCGACGAGCATCGCCTTGAGCGGCGCGTCGCGGTCGCCCTTGGGCGGGGGAATCCGCTCGACGACCGCGTCGAGGACCTCCTCGATGCCGATGCCGCTCTTGGCCGAGGCGAGGACCGCGTTGGACGCGTCGAGGCCGATGATCTCCTCGATCTCGTTCCGGACCTTCTCGGGCTCGGCGGAGGGCAGGTCGATCTTGTTGATCACCGGCACGATCTCATGGTCGTGCTCGATCGACTGGTAGACGTTGGCCAGGGTCTGCGCCTCGACGCCCTGGGCCGCATCGACGACGAGCAGCGCGCCCTCGCAGGCGGCGAGCGAGCGCGACACCTCATAGGCGAAGTCGACGTGGCCGGGCGTGTCCATCAGGTTGAGGACGTGGCCCTTCCATTCGAGGCGGACGGTCTGCGCCTTGATGGTGATTCCGCGCTCCTGCTCGATCTCCATATTGTCGAGCACCTGGCCGTGGGTCATCTCGCGCGCGGTGAGGCCGCCGGTGACCTGGATGAGCCGGTCGGCCAGCGTCGACTTGCCATGGTCGATATGGGCGATGATGGAGAAGTTACGGATCTTGGAAAGGTCGGTCATTTCGCGATTTTCTGGGTCAGGTTCGCGCGCCCCTAGCAGGCGGGCGCGGGGGAGGCAAAGCGGCGAGCGCGGCTGAGCCAAATGGGTGGCCGCGCGTTCTTCGTCCATGACCAGCCGCATCGAAGAGCTCCGCCTTCGCATGGAGGAAGCCGCCGCAGCGATGGATTTCGAGGAGGCGGGCAGGCTTCGCGACCAGATCAGCCTGCTTCGCGGCCAGAGCGGGGAGCCGGCGGCGGCGGAGATCGACCCGACGGGGCTCGAGCGCCAGCAGCCGGGCCGGATGGGCCTCGGCACCAGCCAGCAGCGCATGACCCCGCCGCCGGGCTGGACGCCCCCGAGGAAGCCGGACCCGATGACCCGCGGCCGCTCGCGCGGGCGGAGGTAGGCGGGGATCGTCTCGCAGCGCCGCCCCGCCTCGTCGAAACATGCATCAGTATCTTGGCGGGCGCTGAGATCAGCCGTTCATGTTATCAGGCCCCATCGTCGGCACGTTTGCTCTCAGGGCGGCGGCTGAGACTTGCGGATCCTAAATTGGCGCGGGGGCAAAGTGCGCGTGGGCATGAAATGCAACCCGAGTCTGCGCTAGATCCTGTTCTCCTGACGCGGCAGCGGCTCTCGTCACGTCCGCCACGGCCCAGCGATCCGGTGCGCGAGAACGCGGCCCTCCTCGCGCTGGCCGACGAAATGGCGCAGCGGCCCGACACTGTGCTCGACCTGTTGTGCGAGCTGATCCTCCAGACTTGCAGAGCGGATTCGGCGGGGGTCAGTCTGTTGCGCGAGGAGACGGACGAGTTCGTCTGGCCGGCGGTCGCCGGCGCGTGGGCGCCGTTCGTCAATGGAAGCATGCCCCGCTCAGCGAGCCCGTGCGGCAAAGTCGTCGAGCATGACGAGGTGCTGATCTTCCGCGACGTGCTCGCGCAGTTCCCGGCGACAGGACAGGCGACGCCCGACATCGAGGAGATAATGCTCGCGCCGTTTCATCGCAATGGCGCGCCGATCGGCACGGTGTGGGCGATCAGCCACGATCCGTCGCGCGAGTTCGATGCCGAGGATCGGCGGGTCCTCACCAGCCTCGCGCGGTTCGCCGCCGCTGCTTATCAGACGACCAGCGCGCACCAGTCGGCGCGGCAAAGCCAGGAGAGGCTGAAGTCAGCCGTCGAGCTCGCAGGTCTTGGGCTTTACGCGATCCAGATCGAAGACGGCGAAAGCCGAATGACCTGGGACGACAGGGTCCGGAAGATGTGGGGTTTGTCCGACCGCGCGGAAGTCACGTTCCAGGTCTGGCTCGACGGCATTCACTCCGAGGACCGCGACCGGGTCGAGGCGGCTGTCGAGCGAGCCTACGACCCCGCGGGCGACGGCTTGTACGATGTCGAGTATCGCGTGCTCGGCGCGGACGGGATCGAACGCTGGGTCGCCACGTGCGGCGAGACCCGGTTCGAGAATGGAGAGCCGGCATCGTTCCTCGGGGTGGCGCTCGACATCACGGATCGAAAGGTGGTCGAGCGGGGTCTCGAGCTGGTCATCGAGATGCGCGACGGCGCGCTCGACGAAGCAACCGCGACGCTCGAAGCCGAAGCCAAAGCGCGTGAGCGGGCCGGCGAACGACTCGACCTTCTCCAGTCTGAACTGTCACGCGGATTGTTCGCCGCGCTCGAACGTCGCCAGGAGGGGTCTCCCGGAACATACCGCAGGGCCGTCCAGGCGGCGCGCAAGATTGAGGGCCTCTCCACTCGCGAGCGGGAGGTGCTCAACGGCCTCGTCGCGGGCGAGCCGCACAAGCAGATCGCGCACCGGCTGGGCATCAGCGTGCGGACCGTCGAAATTCACCGGGCCCGAATGCTTCATCGCCTCGGCACGCATCTCGCCGACGCCATTCGCCTCGCCGTGCTCGCCGAACTCGCCGCCGAGTGAAGGCGCGGCCGGACGCCACTGTCGGAGAGCATCGACGGACCGCGAATCTCGATGCCTCTGAGGCATTCCCCGCGATCTAGCCGCCAACAGCCGGCTAGATCGCGGGGGTGTGGGAAGCGGCCGTCAGCGTCCGACGTCGGCGAGGCCCTTAGGGCCGACGCTCAAGCCACTTCCATCCTCGGCGCGGCGGACGGCGCCGACTCGCTCTCGTCCCGAGCCGACATGAGCTTGGTCATGTCGTGCGGATCGATAACGAACTTCTTGGGCGATCCGTCCAGGAAGATCTCATATGCGTCGACCGCCCGCTCCAGCGGGATGACCTCGGTGTTCAGAAGCGGCGTCAGGTAGGGCATCCGGTCCCACAGGATGGCCATCATCAGATCGCGGTTATAGCGCATGACCGGGCATTGGCCGGCCGTGAGCGACGGAGATTTCACCCAGGCGGAGGGGAAGGCCAGGGCCATCAAGCCTTGCTTGTTGAGTTCGGTGGGAGCGCCCGGATCCAGGTTGGTGTAGACGCCGGGGATGCCCATGGCCCCGGCCGGCCTGACCACTTCCAGCAACGTGTTGATGACGGCTTCCTCCACATTCTTGGAACTGCCGTCGGGCCCGTGACCGTGGCACTCGAGGCCGACGCAATCCACGCCCGCATCGACCCAGCGAGAGCCCGTGCCGAGGATCGTTTCGATCTGGTCGGCGACAGGCGTGGCGCTGGATGGATCGACCACCTCGTAGCCGGCATTCTTCACCAGCGCGCGCCTCGCCTCGTTATGGTCGCCGACGATGATGCAGGATGCGCCGAGAAGCTGCGCGCTCGCCGCGGCGCAGCGACCGACCGGCCCGGCGCCGGCGATGTAGACGGTGGAGCCGGTTCCCACCCGCGCCTCGACACAGCCATGATAGCCGGTGGGCAGGATATCGGAGA
Organism: Sphingosinicella sp. YJ22; assembly: GCF_011320075.1. Lineage (GTDB taxonomy): Bacteria > Pseudomonadota > Alphaproteobacteria > Sphingomonadales > Sphingomonadaceae > Allosphingosinicella. The sequence continues at coordinate 16,688 of NZ_JAANPA010000011.1, forward strand.
GCAGGGTCAGGTCCCTGATCTTCTCCATCGCCTGTTCCCTGTCGGGGAATATAAGCAACTGGAAGTCAGCCCATGGCACGAGCATATATTCGGCCTGGCCGCCCTGCCAGCCGCCGAGATTGAACCCGTAGGCGCCGCAGAAACCGAGCTCCTCGTTGGCGTTGAGGCACACTTCCGTGTGGCGTTCCCGGCAGTTGCGGCATGTGCCGCAAGCCACGTTGAAGGGCACGGAGCAGATGTCGCCCACTTTGACGCGCTCGACATGGGAGCCGACCTCGACCACCTCGCCGGTGTTCTCATGGCCCATCTGCATTCCCGACGGCGCGGCGAAGCGGCCGTTGTAGATATGCAGATCGCTGCCGCAGATGTTCGTCGTGACGATCTTGAGGATGACGGCGTGCTCGATCTTCCTGCCCTTCGGATCCTCGAGCTTCGGGTATCCGTGGTCCTCGAGAGTCATCTTGCGTGGTTCCCGGAACGTGATTGCGCGATTGCCTGCCGGCATAACTAATCTCCTCGATCGGGGCCCCGCCCATGCGACGCGGAGAATAGGCGGCGGGCATCGGTCCGCCTTGATAGTGGTCAACATTTGGTGGGGCGCCTGACGCCGATCGGATGGTTGACCCGTTGCCGCGAGAGGCTGGCTTGAGCGTCGAGGCATCGGCAGCGCGCCGCGGCGCGGACCACTTCAGACGCCGATCCAGGCCGCCGACCTCACCCGCGCTTCGGCCTCAGCGGCGGGCTGCCGATGCCTTGGCGCCGGCGGGCTTATCGGCGCGCGCGTTCATGGGGCGACGGCGCGGCGGCAAAGATCACCTCGACCGGGCAGTCGCCATCGGTTCTCAGCCTTGGCACTCAGCCGCATCCGTCAACGGGAGATACTCGTCCCGGCTGACGTTCAACCCCTACATGCGGACTCGGGCGCGGGCGTAGAAATAGCGGCCGGGGATGTCGTGCGCGGTCTGCGAGAAGTTGTTGGATTCGCAGGTCACGCAGCCCGGCGTCTCGACGTCGAACAGATTGTTGACTCCGAAGGCGAAGCCGAACCGGTCGTCCGGGCCGACGTCGAACCGCACCTGGAGATCGGTGTAGAACACCGACTCCATCACGTTGCCGCCCACCTCCTCGAGCTCCGAAACGTAGCGGCCGATGAGCGTCAGGCCGAAGGGACCGGTGTCGAGATCGACCACGCCGACCGACTTGAAATCGGGGAAGGCCTGGGCCGGGGCGCCGACCTGGGTGCCCTCCCTGCTCAGCAGATCCGGCCCCGTCGGCCCCGGAACGACGACGTCGAAATTCTGCAGGAAGGTGCTGTTCCAGGTGAAGCCGAGCGTGCCGATGCCGGTCTCCAGCCCGCGATAGGCGATGTTGACGTCGATGCCGTCGGTGCGGATCGCGGCGATGTTCTGGAGGAAGCCCTGGACCTCGATCAACTCGCCATTGACCCGGGTCACGAGCCCGCAGGTCGCCGGATCGTTGGTCAGCAGGCAGTTGAGCACCGTGGTCGAGCGGGGAATGGCCTGGATCGCACCGACCACCTCAATGTCGTAATAATTGACCTCGAGCGACAGGCCCGGAAGCCAGGACGGGCTGTAGACGCCGCCGAACACATAGCTTTCGGAATTTTCCGGGGCGAGCGCCTGGTTGCCGCCGGTGGTCACCGAGATCTGAGCGTTGGCCTGCTGATAGCTGCCGTTGGCGGGCACGCCGGCCGCGATGCACGCGGCCCTGACCTCGGCATCGTTGGCGAAGCGCCGCGGCGCCAGGTTGCCGGTATGGGACGAGCAGGGATCGTCGAGCACCTCGTCGAAGCGCGACTGGGTGCCGAACAGCTCGCCGATCGACGGCGCACGGAACCCTTCGGCCCAGCTGCCGCGGAACAGCAGGTCCTCGATCGGTTGCCAGTTGATCTGGGCCTTGAACGTCGTCGTCGAGCCCGAGGTCGAATAGTCCGAGTAGCGCGCGGCGCCGGTCAGCTCGAGCCGGTGGAAAAAGGCGGTGTCGCGGAGCAGGGGCAGGCGAAGTTCGGCATAGGCCTCGCGGACGTCGTAGCCGCCGCTGGTCGGCTGCGCCGGGATGTCGGAGCTGAACCCCGCCGAGACCACCGGGTCGGGGTCGAACCGGCCCTCCAGATCGCGATATTCGACGCCCACCGCGAGCCCGACCGGGCCGCCGGGAAGGTCGAACAGGCTTCCCGACAGATTGGCGGTCGCGTCGAACTGGCTCTGCTCGCTGCTGTCATTCTGCTCGAAGGTGACGAAGTTGATCATCTCCGGAGTGATCGAGCCGAAGCCGCCGAACAGGTTGAACGGGACGCAGGGCGCGGTGCAGCCGGAGATGGGGCCGAGCGCCTGACGCAGCAGTCCCGAGTGGATGTTGCCGAACATGGTCTGTTCGGCCTGGTTGCGGCCGTAGGAGGCGCTGACGTCCCAGAACCAGGCGTTGCCGCCGATCTGGAACTCGCCGTCGACGCTCGCGACTCCGTAGATGGTGTCGACCGTCTGGTGGAACCGGCGCGGCCCGCCTTCGAGGAAGCGCCGGAAGATGGCGCCGACATTGTTGTTGCTGCCGCCGAGATCGACCCCGAACGGATTGAACGGATTGGTGGCGCTGACCACGATGTTGCTGAGGACCGGAGTAAGGCCGGAGGTCGGCCCGATTCCGAACGGCAGCGGCGCCGCCTGATTCCTGGACTCGCGCTGGTTCCACAGCGCCCGCAGCGAGAAATTGACGCTGTCGGACAGCTCGTAGCGCAGGTTGCCGAACAGGCCGATCCGCTCAAGCGGGATCTGCAGGAAGTTGAACGGCTGGAAGTTGAAGCGGTCGGCCGGGCTGACGAAGCCCCGGAAGTCCGCGGGAGTCGCCGAACGTCCGATCACCGGCGCGATCAGGGTCGCATTGCCGCCGAGGAAGATGCTGCCGGTGTAGCGCCCGCTGGGCGTGAAGCTGGAACAGGTCGCCTGGCAGGCGCTGGTGTAGGGCTCGGGAAAGGCCGACAGCGCGCGCTCGCCCGAGAAGACCGGGTCCTGCCGGACATAATTGCCGCCGACCACGACCCGCAGCGGGCCGTCGCCGCCATTGCCCCAGCTGAGCTGGTAGTTCTGGGTGAAGCCGTCGCCTTCGTCATAGCCGCCGATCTGGGCCTGAGCGAGGAATCCGTCCTGGCGGCTCTTGGTGATGATGTTGACCACGCCGGCGATCGCGTCGGAGCCGTAGATGGCCGACGCGCCGTCCTGAAGCACCTCGACTCGCTCGATCGCGCTTTCGGGGATGGAGTTGAGGTCGGTCGAGCCCGGCACGCCGCTGGCCGAGGCGCCGAGCACGTAGCGCAGGCCGTCGACGAGGACGAGAACGCGGCGCGAGCCGAGGTAGCGAAGGTCGATCTCCGCCGCGCCGGCGCCGACTCCGCCGCCGTCGGGCGGGTTGCCGAGATTGCCGCTGTTGTTGAACCTGGAATTGAGCCCGCCGCCCGAGCTCGGCAGCCGCTGGAGCACGTCGTTGATCGAGTTGAGGCCGGTGCGCGAGATGTCGTCCTGGTCGACGAAGACCACCGGAGCGTCAAGATCGAGCGGATTGCGGCGGATTCGGGAGCCGGTCACGGTGACCACATCTTCACCCTGGACCGCGTTGCCCTCCGCGTCGGTGCGGACCGGCTGGTCGGGCTGAATGCCCTGAGCGGCCGCTGGGGTGGCAAGGAACGCGGCGATCAGAGCCACCGCCGCACAACCGGAACGCACGTTGACGATTCCCTTGGTCATGTCCGACTCCATCGGTTCGACGCAACAAGAGAGCCAGATAAGCACGAAATCGAAAAGTCGTTTCTACTGGGTCACGACTTTTTCCTCGTCTTGTTGCAGCAACGTCACGATTCCAGTCGGCCTAGTAATGCACCCGCTTCCACTTGCGCCCCGGTCATCGGGCCGACCGGGCGGCGGCGAGGCGGTGGACGAGGCGATCGGTATCGCGGGTGCGCCAGCCGCTGGCGAGGACCCGCTCGATGACGGCGCGCGCCTCGGCGGGGCGGCCGGATTCGGCGAGGGCCCGGGCGAGCTTCTCGCCGGCTTCGCCATAGGGCCGGGCGGCGAAGTTGCGCCGGGCCAGCGCGAGCGCGCAGCCGGGGCGGGCGAAGGCGAGGCAATGGTCGACGGCGTGGCCGAAGGCCGCCTCCGGGAACTGGCGGAGGCGGCGCTCCCAGATGGCCGCACTCTGGCGGCGAAGGGTCTCGGCCTCGGCGCCGGCGCCGCGGGCTCGCAGCAGGGCGCCGAGCGCGTCCATGAACTCCGGGCTGCCGGTGCGGCGGATGACGTCGCGGTAGAGGCGCTCGGCCTGCGCGGTGTCGCCGAGCAACGCGGTCGCCTCGGCGACATGCTCGTCGACCAGCCACCAGCCGGGGAAGAGCACGCCGGCGGCGCGGAAATGGGCGATGGCCCCGCGGGTGCGGCCGGCGTCGAGGTCGAGGATTCCGCGCTGGAGCTCGACATTGGCGCGGCCGTGGCGGTCGGCGGCGGCCAGCCTTTGTTCGTGGAGGCCGAAATGGCGCTCGGCGAGGTCTGCGCGGCCCATCTTGGAATGGAAGATGGCGCGGCGGAAATGGGCGATTCCGGGCTCGAGCGAGTCGGCTTCGTCGTAGCGGCGAAGGGCCCCCGCATAGTCGCCGCGATAGAAAGCGATGTCGCCGCGCATGGCGGCGATTTCGGCGCGCTCGCCGGGATCGGGCGGGACGGCGTAGCGGTCGATCGCGGCGAGCGCCTGCTCGGCGGGGCCGAGGCGGTGAAGCGCCAGGTCGAGGACGGCCTGGCTGAGATGGGGGCCGGCGCCCGGCGGGGCGTGGGCGAAGGCGCGGCCCAGCGCCTGCTCGGCGGTCGCATAGTCGTCATAGGAGCCGGTCAGCCGAGCCCGGGCGAGCGCGGCGCGGGCATATTGCTCCTCGACCAGCCATTCGCCGGGGCGCTCCCCTGCCCGCTCGCGGCGTTCGGCCAGGGCGGAATCGTGCTGGGCGAGGAGCTGGCCGTAGCTTCGTGCGGGGCCGGTCGCGGGCGGGGCGGTCGCGGTGGAAGGCGGCGCCGGCTGGGGCAGGCGGTCGATCGCGACGATCGCGGCGAGGGCGATGGCGGCGACCGCCAGCGCGCGCACCGCGGCGGCCGGCCCCGACGTCAGATGGGCTGAGCGCACATCGTCAGCCCCGCCGCCCGGAAGTCGTCCGCCAGGGCGTTGGTCAGCGTGGTCAGCTGGCTGCGGATCTCCGGCACCCATTTGAAGGTCATCGATCCCGGCGGGGCGGACAGGTCCTGTGGCGGGCTGTCGTCATTATAGGGAATTTTCGAAGCACTTCCGATCAGCGCGGTGGCGATGGCGGGCATGCCCATGCGGTCGACCCGCGTGTAGGCGGACTCGGGATCGGTCCGGAAATCGAAATTGCTGCCGCCGAGCGACGGGCGCTGGCCGCCGAAGGCCGGCGCGAGCCACGGGAAGGAGGCTGGCAGAGCGACGTCGTTGCCGCCCGGATTGACCGGGATGTTGTGGAAGGTGTCGACCGAGTGGCGGCTGAAATCGAGGAAGATCAGAGCGAGCGTTCGGTCGATCACCGGGTCGGCGGGGGTTCGGCCGTTGGGGAAGGAGGCCGGCCGCGCGGTGTTGATGGTCAGCACGTCGGGAATGACGAGGAACGCGAGGTTCTGCCCCGGCGCGACGAACTGGAGAAGGCACGGAGTCACGTCGAAACTGGCGGCGGCCGGCGGCGGCGGAGGCGGAGGCGGCGGGTTGCCGCCCGCAATCCCGCCGCCGTCGCAGCCGGCAACGGCGAGAAGGAGCAGGGCGACGGCGGCGGCGAGCGGCCGCGCCATCACAGATTGCCCCCGAAGCGCGACGCCGCCGACCAGACGTGGATCAGCCGGGGCTGGGCCTGGATCAGCGCGCGGGGGATCTGGATCACCACGCCGGTGTCGTTCTGGCCTGCGAAGAAGTCGCGCTGGTTGTTGAAGCGCAAGGTTCCCATCGACCGCGTCTCGCGGAAGCCCTGGAGATCGAAGTAGAAGGGGTCGTCGAACAGGCCGGCGCGGACCAGCATGCCGTTGACGGCGAGAGTCTCCTCGACCGGTCCCTCGACCGACGCGCCGCCCGGCAGGCCGGTGACCTGAACGCCGGGGCGGTTGCCGTCATGCCCGAAGCGGATCCGGATCGGCACCTCGGTCGTCTCGGGGATCCCGTCATTGGAGATGTTGATCTCGTAGAGGACGTCGCGGTCGTAGGTGCCGGCCTGGTCGGCGGGATTGGGGCCCGCGAAGGTGAGCGCGACGATGACGTCGGTGGCGGTATGCCACGCATAGACGTCGGCGATGTCGGCGGGGCGGTCCGGGATCTGGTCGAAGGCCGGATCGGTTCGGGTCGGCGCGTCGAGATGGTCCGCGGCGGCGATCTCGCGATGGCTGATCGAAGCCAGTCCGAGGATCGCCGCGCCGAGCGCGACGGCGGCTGCGAATTGGCGGCTGATGGCACTCGACATAACGTCAAGCTCCCCCTGCTGTCGCGAGCGCAGACTATCACGGGGGCGGTCGGCGCGAAAGCGGGCGCGGTCCGGCCACGGCCCGCCCAGCCATTCGATCCGCTGGTGCAGAAGGCGCCGTGGGCCGCCCAGGCAATCAGCGGCGAAGGAACCTCCGCATCGCGGTCAGGAAATGCGGCCAGGCCGGTTCGTGCTCCAGGAGCACATGGTTGGCACTGTCGAGCTCCACGAAGGTGGCTCCGGGGATGCCGTCGGCGAGCTCCCGGCCCGCCTCGAACGCGATCACATGGTCGTTGCGCGCGTGAGCAACCAGGGTCGGCACGGTCACCCTGGCGAGCAGTCCGGTCACGTCGATGGTACCGAGCACACGCTGGAGCCGGACCGCATTGGCGGGCGTGGCCGACACCTTCTGAAGCTCGTTCCACCAGTCGAGCTGCTCGGGCGTGCCGCCCGGGATGTAGAGGCCGGTGAACATCTGGCGGTAGGCGGGAACGTCGCTTCCCCAGCCGGTCTGGGTGAGGGTCACCATCGCCTCCCGCCGCGCCAGATCCTCGCCCTTCAGGCGAAGCGCCCAGCCGCGGGCATAGCCGCCGAGAAGCACCATTCGGCGGATCCGGCCCGGGTGGCGAAGCGAATAGGCGATGGCGACGGGCGCGCCCTGCGAGATGCCGAGCAGGTCGAACTCGGCGAGGCCCGCCGCCTCGACGACGCTCTCGAGATCGTCGACGAAGCTGTCGAAGGACAGCTCGGTCGGATCCCAGTCCGACAGGCCGTTGCCGCGCTCGTCATAGCGGATCAGACGATTGTCGCGCATCAGCTCCCTGAGCCAGTGCCGCCAGACCGGACTCTCCCAATCAAATTCCAGATGGTTGAGCCAGTTGGCCGTCTTCACCAGCGGAAAGCCGGCGCCGACCGAAGACCAGGCGAGGCGTGTCCCGTCGCGCGCCGTGCAATGATGCACCTGCTGGCGTGGGAGCGCCTCGGGAGAGCGGGATGAGCGCGCCTGCCGCCGCCACGTCGCCGGCGCCTGGCCGTAGGCGCGCCGGAATGCCCGGCTGAACGCCTCCTCGCTTCCGAAGCCGACGGCATAGGCGACCTCGCCCGCCTTGCGGTCGCCATCGCGAAGCATGATCGCGGCCTGGCGAAGCCGCCAGCGGCCGCAATAATGCATCGGCGGCTCGCCGATCAGCCTGGCGAAGCGCTCACCGAGGACGCTGCGCGAGACGCCGGCCTCGCGAGCGAGCGTTGCCGTGTCCAGCTTCTCGGCGAAGCGGGAGTGGATCAGATGGAGGGCGCGCGACACCGCGGGGTCGCTCGAGTGAGCGGGCGGGTCGTCAAGCGCCCTCGCGGTCGTCTCCATGTGGATCGCTCCATCTGGCCTAGTGGAGACAGCTAGCAGATCGCCGGCGTTTCGATCAATTTTTCCGGGCATGCGGTCATTGGCCGCGGCTGCCTTCCGGCCGACCATGCCGGCTCATCCAGACGGGAGACGGTGCGATGGCAGAGGTGAACGCGCAGGCGCTCGACGCGCTGGTCGGCAAGATGCTCGGCGATCTCGGCGGCGCGTTCAGCGTGCCGACGGTCCGCATCGGCTTCCGGCTCGGCCTGTTCCGGTCGCTCCACGCCGACGGTCCGGCGACCGCCGGCGAGCTGGCGGCGCGCCTCGGCCTTGCCGAGCGCTACGTTCGGGAATGGGCGATGGCGCAGGCCGCCAACGGCTACGTCACCCTGGATCCGTCGGACGGCCGCTTCAGCCTGTCTCCAGAGCAGGCGATGGTGTTCGCGGTCGAGGACAGCCCGCTCTACCTCGCCGGCGCCTTCGATCTCGCGGCCTCGATGATCGAGGGCGAGCCGAAGGTGGAGGCGGGCTTCAGGACCGGGGCGGGAGTGACATGGGGCGAATCCTCCGGCTGCCTGTTCTGCGCGGTCGGCGCCTTCTTCCGGCCCGGCTACGTCAACGGGATCGTGCAGTCGTGGCTGCCCGCGATCGACGGCATGGTGCCGCGCCTCGAAGCCGGAGCGACGGTCGCCGACATCGGCTGCGGCGTCGGCTTCTCGACCTTGCTGATGGCCAAGGCTTTCCCCAACAGCCGCTTCGTCGGCTACGATTTCCACGAGCCGTCGATCGATCAGGCGAACGCCCACGCCGCGGCGCACGGGCTTGGCGACAGGGTCCGCTTCGAGGCGGTCCCCGCCAAGGACATTGGCGACACCGAATTCGACCTCATCACCATGTTCGATTGCCTTCACGACATGGGCGATCCGCGCGGCTGCGCGCGCCACATGCGCTCGCTGCTCAAGGATGACGGCGTGTGGATGATCGTCGAGCCGATCGCCGGGGACTCGCCGGCCGACAATGTCGGCAACCCGGTGAGCCGCCTGTTCTACAACGCGTCGACGATGATCTGCGTGCCGACCTCGCTTGCGCAGGAAGTGGGCGAGGCACTGGGCGCCCAGGCCGGCGAGGCGAGACTGACCGAGGTGCTCGCCGGGGCGGGGTTCGGGCAGGTGCGGCGCGCAACCGAGGGACCGTTCAACATGGTGCTCGAGGCGCGGTGCTGAGCGGAACGAAGCCGAAGAAGGGGAGTGGAAGATGCATTACGAAGCGCGCTGGTCCCGCCCGGTCCATCTGGGCCTTGCCGCGGCAAGCCTGGCCCTGTCCGTGCTCGGACTCGCGGCAGCCGGCGTGATCCCGACCGGGAGCGACGCTCAGCCGGCGGTCGGCTGGTCGATCGTCGCGGCCTGCGTCGGAGCAGCGGCGGTGTTCCTGATGCGCGCGCTGAACCGTGCGCCCCAGGTGCGCGCCGACGAGCGCGGCATCTGGACGAGGAAGCTGGGCGACGATCCGGTGCCGTGGCGGGACATAAGCGGCGTGTCGACGATGAACTCGGGTCTCCAGCAGATCGTGCGGTTCCAGCGGTCCGGCTCGAACCGCGCCTTCGGAATCAACACGACCTTCTACGATCGGCGGCTGCGCCACCTGCTCGCCACGATCCGGCAGTTCCGCCCCGACCTTCGTCTTTGATCGGCGAACCGACCTGTAGACGCCGGCCATCGCCGATGGCACGGGGACCTCGTTGATCGTCCCGGCGGCGAGCGAAGAGGCAGAGGTGCGCAGGAAGGCCGAGCACTCGCGGAGGGAAGAGCGAGCCGCTCCGGCGGGGCCGCGGCTGATCCTGTTCAACAAGCCTTATGGCGTGCTTCCGCAATTCACCGATGAGGGCGCCGGGCCGTCACGGTCGACGCTGGCCGATTATGTCGACGTTCCGGGCGTCTATGCGGCGGGACGGCTGGACCGCGACAGCGAGGGGCTTCTGCTGCTGACCGGCGACGGGCGGCTGCAGGCGCGGATCGCCGACCCCAGGTTCAAGATGACGAAGACCTATCTGGTCCAGGTCGAGGGCGAGCCGGACGAGGGGGCGCTGGCGGCGCTTCGGCGGGGCGTGAAGCTGAAGGACGGAATGACCCGGCCGGCGGAGGTCGAGCGGATCGAGCCGCCGGCCTTGTGGCCGCGCGACCCGCCGGTGCGGTTCCGCAAGAGCGTGCCCGACAGCTGGCTCCGGCTGACCCTCCGCGAGGGGCGCAACCGCCAGGTTCGGCGGATGACCGCGGCGGTTGGGTTCCCCACGCTGAGGCTGGTGCGGTGGAGCGTCGGCGAATGGAGCCTGGACGGGCTGGCGCCGGGCGAATGGCGGGCGGCGGACTAGGGTTCGCACTCGCAACTCCCACGCGCCCTCTCCCCGGCGGGGAGAGGATTACGGAGCCTTGGCGGCTCTGCCGCCTAGGCGGAGTTGGTGAGGGGGTTCGGGGTTTGAGGATAATCGTCGAGTCCGAGCCCCCTCACCCAACCCTCTCCCCGCTGGGGAGAGGGCTTTTCGGGCAGGCTAGCCCGATTGATAAGGACCCTAGTCGCCGGACCGAGCCTCCGCGGCTGGCAGGTTCGTCACGTTGTAGCGCCTGAGGCCCGCGTCGCTGAGCCAGCAAATTCCGGGCGCGGGCGTGTCGAGCTGGAGGCGCAGAAGCCCGCGGCTGATGCCGGCGCGGATATAATAATCGGCGCGCTCCTCGGCCCAGCGCGCGGCGGCATTCTCGCGCTCGGCCTGGGTCTGGGCGGACGAAGGGTCGGACAAGGGCACGGCAGTGACGCCGAGGCGGCCGCCCTCGTCGACCTCGCGAGCGACTCCGCCGAGGAACGCCTCGGCGCAGGCGCCGACGCAGCGCGCGCCCGGCGGGATGCGGGTGAAGGCGCGGCGGGCGCGGAGCTCGCGGCCGATCAGTAGCGCCTCGCGGACGTCGCCGCCGGGCGAATCGAACCAGATCTCGTCGGGGTCGGAATCAAGCAGAGGCGCGAGCCGCGCGGCGGCGCCGACGTCGATCGTGCCCTCGGCGCGGAGCACGGCCAGCGGCCCGCGCTCCTCGACGGTGAAGCGCATCGGCTGGCGGCTGGCATCCGCGGCCGCAGGAGTGGTGTCGGCGAGGCAGTCGTCCGGCTCCGCGGCGGCGGGGGAAGCGGCCAGGGCCAGAAGCAGGAGCATCGGCCGCATCACTTCCCCCTTCCCCGCCGGTCAGCCTTCGCGGTGGCCGACATTGTAGCGGATGATCTCGTCCTGGCTGAGGCAGCGGCGCGTCTCGCGGTCCGGCCCGGCGGGGACCGCGCGCACCTGGTACATGATGTCGGTCAACAGGTTGCGCGACACGCCCATGCGGATGAGGAAATCGTTGTCCTCGGTGGCGAGCAGGGCCGAGGCCTGCTCGATCTCGCCGACGATGCCGGCGGTCTGCTCGCCGCCGCGGGCAAGGTCCTGGCGCACCGCGCTGCCCTGGCCGACATGAGTGAACATGTGGACCATGAACAGGCCGCCCGGGTCAACGAAGCGGACGCCGCCGCCCATGAACATGAAATTGCAGGCCGAGAAGCAGGCCCAGCCCGCGGGGATGCGGGTCGGATATCCGGCCTGACGGATGATGAAGCCGGCCTGGGTCCCGGCGCGGGCGTCGCCGCCCGGCGAGCGCAGCCAGATCTCGTCGAACTGATCCTCATATTCGGCGAGGGCAGCCTCCAGCCGGGTCGGCGTCTGCTGGTCAATCCGGCCTTCCGCCTTGAGCACTCGGACTCCGTTGATGACCTCGTAGGTGAAGGTCATCGACGGGATGTTCGACCAATCGGGATTGGCCGGGCAGGTCGGGTTGGCCGGGTCGCGGGCCTGAGCCGTCGCCTGTCCGCAGGTCAAGGCGGCGGCGACAAGGCCCGCGAGCAGCTTAGACGCGCGCATAGCGGGTCGAGGGCGGCGTGCGGCACATGCGCTTGGGCATCGACGTCTCCTCGCCGTCGATGATGACGATGTCGGTGACGGTCATGCAGCGCTGGCCGCCCTGGCCCTGGCCGGGATTGTCGACCGCGGTGACGGTCGAGCGGCCGCGAACGCCGGGACGGGTGTCGCTGGTCCATTCGGAGGTCGTGCCGACTCCGCCGCGCTCGGCGCGGGTGGTGACCTCCTCGGTCGCCTGCGCCGCCTTCTGCTGCTCGCAGGTGTCGAGCAGGTTCATCAGCGCGTCGGTGAGCAAAGTCTGGACCGGAAGCACGGAGCTGATCGTGCTGGTCACGCGGTTCGATCCCAGCAGGCCGCCGGCAACCGCGCCGCCGATCCCGCCGAGAATGTTGCGCCGGGTCTGGCGCGCCGGCGTTTGCTGGCACGTCTGCGCATTGGCCTGCGCCGCCGCCACGGAAGCGACGGCCGGCAGCGGCGTCGCAAGGCTGCCCATAACCAGGGCCGAAATCAGCACGATACGCGACATGAGCATGTCTCCCCTCTTGCCCGTCCCTGCGTCTTACTCCGTTGCCGGACCGAGGTGAAGCCATTGCGACGAAAGCGAAACCGTCAACGACGAACAGGGCCGTCCTCCACCGGAGAGCGGCCTTGCAAGGGGATCGTTTCGGTGGCTGCCGACGCAGCCGGGACGGCTCAGGCGCCGGTCACGCAGGGGCTCGTCGCGCCGCGACCGTTGGGCCCCCAGCGACGGAAGCCGTTCGAGTCGACGTGAAAGCGCACCCCCGAATAGAAGCCGAGGCCGGCCTCGTAGGTGCGGCCGTCGCGGGCATGGGCGGCGCAGACGCCGCGAACCAGGTCGCGGCGGCTGACCGAGGCCGAGACCGGCACCAGGTCGAGCGCGAAGAAGTGGCGGTGGGCCGAGGCGGGCGCGCCGTTGGAGCAGCGATTGAGTTCGGGATTGCGATAGCCCGAGACGGGCTGGACCGGACCGACCGCGGGGACGACGTCGCGCTTCACGAACTGAAGCGTCTTGACGATATTGTCCCACTTGTCGCGCGGGGCGACCTCGAAACCGGCGGCGCCGCACTGGCGGAAGGACGACGACGTCCGCACCAGCTGCCATACCGGAACGACGTCGCCGACGCCGTTGGCATTGAGGTGGTTCTGGAACTCGGTCAGCGCGTCGCGATTGGCCGGCGAGCGGGCGAGCCATGCGGCGAAATCGGCGCGCGACTGGCCGGGCGTGATCTCGGGGCCGTTGTCCTGCGCGAAGCCGTCGATTCGGACCGGCACCGCGGCGGTCGCCGCGGACGCGGTCGCGCTGGTCAGCTGCGCCTGGGCGATGCCGCCCGCCGGCTGCGCTTGCGCGACCGGAGCGGTGGCCGTGGCCGGAGCCAGAGTGAGCGAGAGCGCCGCCGCAACCGCGGCCCCAACCGTGAATTTTTGCATGCGCTTGATATAGTTGGCTTTTCGCGGGTGTGACCCCCGCCGTTCGCAATTCACCCCGGCAGGCTATCGATTCATCGCAGATCGGCCCGGAGGCGGCGGATTCGATGGAACTTCCTGCGGAGTCGGCGAAACCGGTGGCAAAATGACCGGAGGCTGAACCGGAAGCGGCGCCGGCAGGGGAGCCGGCAAAGGCGGCGCCAGCGGGTCCTCGCCGCGCTCGATCACCGCGCAGGGGGACTCATTTCCCATCGGTCCGGCCGAGCCCCAGCGGCGGAAGCTGCGCGTGTCGATGTGGAAGCGGGTGAAGGCATAGAAGCCGAGCCCGACGCCGGCGGCCTGCCCCTTGCGGCGGTGGACCCGGCACATGCGGTCAAAGATCTGGCGGCGGTCGAGCGGCTTTAACGGAACCAGGTCGAGCGCGCTGTAATCGCGGTGGGCGCTGCCCGCCGAGCCGCGCGCGCAAAGGTTGAGGCCGGGATTGCGGTAGCCGGACACCGCCTGGACCGGGCCGACCGCGGGCACGACATGGGCTTGCACGAAGCGCAGGGTCGCGGCGACATTCTCCCAATATTTGCGCGGCGGCACCTGGAAGGGCGGGCCGTTGCACTCGCGCCACATCGTCGCGGTGCGCAGAAGCTGCCAGGTCGGCAGGACGGCGTGGACCTGTTTGCGCCGAAGCCAGGCCTCGAAGGCGCGCACCTCTGTGGCGACGTGCGGCTTGGCGGCGAGGAAGGCATGGTAGGCCGCCTCGCTCTGCCCCTCGGTGGGCAACTCCTGAGCGGCCGCCGGCGCGGCGCAGGCGGCGAGCAGGATCGTCGCGAGGAGTAGCCGCAGGCGGAACATCCGCCCCGGCATAACCGAGAAGCCGCGATTGCCAATGGGGTGGTTGCGGCGAAGGTCCGCTGTGTTAATGTCGTCACACACCAGCCGGAGTGACCCATGAAGCTGCTGATCCTCGCCGCCGCCCTCCTCGCCCAGAGCGACGCGCCCGCGCCGAGCGACGCGGCCGGGACCCTGCTGGTCGGCAACAAGGGCGAGGACAGCGTCAGCTTCATCGATCTCGCCACGGGGCGCGAGCTCGGCCGAGCCGCGACCGGGCGGATGCCTCACGAGATCGCCATCTCGCCCGACGGGCGGCAGGCCGCGGTGGTGTCCTACGGGGCGCAGTCGATCGACATTTTCGACATCGCCACACGGGAGCGGCTGCGGGTCATCGACCTCGCCCCCAATCAGGGGCCGCACGGAATCGCCTGGCTGCCCGACGGGCGGATCGTGGCGACGACCGAGCGCAGCCAGTCGCTGACCGTCGTCGACACGCGGCGGGGCGACGCGGTGACCGCGATTTCGACCGGGCAGCGCGGCACCCACATGGTCGCGGTCGCGCCCGACTTCCGCCGCGCCTTCACCGCCAACATCGCCGACGGCACGGTGAGCGTGCTCGACCTCGCCAGCGGCACCAAGCTGCGCGACATCGCGGTCGGCGGCAGCCCGGAAGGGATCGCGCTGACTCCGGACGGGCGCACCTTGTGGGTCGGCGACCTGCGCGGCGCGCGCGTGCAGGCGTTCGACGCCGCCAGCTTCGAGCGGGTCGCCGAGGTCGCGACCGGGCCGGTGCCGATCCGGGTGCTGGCGAGCCCGGACGGGCGCTGGATCGTCACCTCCAATCTCGGCTGCGGCTGCCTCACCGTCATCGACGCCGCCACCCGCGCGGCGGTGCGCACCGTTCCCGTGAGCGGCGAGGAGCAGGCGCGGCAGGTCACGATATTGTTCTCGGCCGACGGACACCGGCTCTATGCTGCCGAGACCGGGCGCAACCAGATCGCCGAGATCGACATGGCGAGCGGAACGGTGCTTCGCCGCCTCGCCGCCGGGCAGGACGGCGACGGCCTCGCCATCGCGCCGGCGCACCGCTAGAGCCGAACCTATGACCCCACTTTCCGTCGACCTTCCCCACAATCTCGGCCGCGCCGAGGCCCGGCGCCGGATCGAGAACGGCACCGGCAGCCTCGGCCGGCACCTGCCCGCGGGCGCCACCGTCGAGAGCGGCTGGACCGGCGACAAGCTCAACCTCGCCATCGGCCTGATGGGCCAGGACGTTCGCGCCGCGGTCGACGTCCAGGAGACGCTCGTGCGCGTCGAGATCGTGCTTCCGCCGGCGCTCGGCTTCTTCCGCCCGCTGATCGAGGCCGGCATCCGCAAGGGCGGCGAGCAGATGCTCGAGGACAAATCCAAGACCAAGAGCTGACGCGGCGCCTTTGCGCCCCGGCCCGCGCCCGCTAAGCATCACCAACGAGTGGAGCGGCGGGAGTCCTCAATGCGTCATGTCGCGGTGATCGGGTCTGGGCCGGCCGGCTATTACAGCGCCGAGGCGCTGCAGAAGATCTACGGCGCGGACGTCCATGTCGACGTCATCGACCGGATGCCCGTCCCCTACGGCCTGATCCGCTTCGGAGTCGCGCCCGACCACCAGTCGATCAAGGCGGTGTACAAGCGCTACGAGAAGGTCGCGCTGAGCGACAATGTCCGCTTCGTCGGCAACGTCACGGTCGGCAAGGACGTCGCGATCGACGAGCTCCAGCAACTCTACGACGCGGTCATCCTGGCGACCGGGGCGCCGAACGACCGGCCGGTCGGGATCCCCGGCGACGACCTGCCCGGAGTGGTCGGATCGGCGGCCTTCGTCGGCTGGTATAACGGCCATCCCGACTTCGTCGGGCTCGCGCCGAGGCTCGACACGCCCGGCGCGGTGGTGATCGGCAACGGCAATGTCGCGCTCGACGTCGCCCGGATCCTGTCGAAGACCGCGCACGAGTTCGAGGGCTCCGACATCGTCGCGGGCGCGCTGGACGCTCTGCAGGCTTCGGCGATCCGCGACATCCATGTGCTGGGCCGGCGCGGGCCGCACCAGATCGCGATGACCCCGAAGGAATTGGGCGAGCTCGGCCATCTCGAGCGGGCGGCGCCGCGAGTCGATCCCGCCGACTTGCCGCCGGTCGAGGACGACGCCGCGCTCGATCCGGGGCTGCGCAAGTCGGTCACCATATTGCGCGATTTCGCCGCCAACCCGCCCGTCGGCGACAAGCCCAAGACGATCGACTTCGACTTCTTCGCCAAGCCGGTGCGCATCGAAGGCGACGGCAAGGTCGAGCGGGTGATCGTCGAGCGCACCAAGCTCGACGAGTCCGGCCGCGCCGTCGGCACCGGCGAGACCTATGCGGTCGAGTGCGGCCTGGTGGTCAGCTGCATCGGCTACCGAACGCCGCCGATCGACGGCGTCCCCTATGATGAAGATCACGGCCGCTTCGCCAATGACGAGGGGCGGATCGGCGACGGTCTCTATTGCGTCGGCTGGGCGCGGCGCGGGCCTACGGGCACGATCGGCACCAACCGGCCCGACGGCTTCGCAATCGCCGACCTCATCCATGCCGATTTCGGCACCGCGCTCAGCCGCAAGTCGGGCCGGCCGGGCCTCGACCGGCTGCTCGACGAGCGGCAGGTCGACATCGTCACCTTCCGCGACTGGCAGAAGATCGAGGCGGCCGAGGCCGAGCGCGCCCGCGACGGATCGCCGCGCGAGAAATTCACGTATGTCGAGGAAATGTTGCGGCAGCTCGGAATCGGCCGCACGACGTAATCGAGGGGAGATCGCCATGTCACACAACTTCACCAGCCGGCTGCGCCGCTTCGGCGCGGGCACCGCCGCCATCCTGCTGATCGCCGGCGCGGCCGCCTGCGGCGGCGGTTCCGAAAGCGCCGAGCGCGGCGACGGCAAGATGAAGTCGATGCTCGGCGGCGGCAACGACAGCCGAGACCGGAGCGGCGAGCGCAGCACTGACGAGCGCCGCAACGGCGAGCGCGGCAATGGCGAGCGCTCGGGCGGCGAGAATGGCGGCTCCACCGTCCGCATGGGATCGGACAGCGAGCGCGCGGGCGCCGACAATTTCGACCGGCGGGTGCGCATCGTCAACAATAGCGGCCAGACGATCAGCTTCCTGCGCGGCTCGCCGACCAGCGACCAGAATTGGGGCGCCGACCGCATCCCCACCCTGACCCTGTCGGCCGGCCAGTCGACCATCGTCGACTTCAACGACAATAATGGCGAGTGCCGCTACGACCTCCAGGCGCAGTTCGCCGACGGCTCGACCCGCGAGCAGCGCGACGTCAACATCTGCCAGGTGTCGGAGTGGATCGTCACCGACGACGGAAGCTCGGCGAGATAGTCGGGAAAAGCGTGGTCAGGGGGCTTTCGGGCGCTTGAACTCCCCGAACTCGGCCCCTATAGACCCGCCTCTGCCTCCGCCGGCCCGGTCTCGACCGGGCCCGGATTGATCGGTCGGGGAGTAGCTCAGCCTGGTAGAGCACTGTCTTCGGGAGGCAGGGGCCGGAGGTTCGAATCCTCTCTCCCCGACCAAATTCTTATTCAGCCGCTAGTTTCGCCGACGCGCCTCATCGCGGGGGCGGCGGCGCGCGCGGCGGCGTGACCCGCCAGATCGTGTTGGAAAGCTCGTCGGCGACGATCAGCGCGCCGCGCGGGTCAGGCGTGACGCCGACCGGGCGGCCGCGGGCCCTGCCGTCCTCGCCCAGAAGAAAGCGGTAACCAAGTCGACTGGCGGGCGGGCCGGGCGGCGCCATCCTCGTCGCCTTCGGATATCAAGCGCGCGCTGAACCGGGCGCCCGACGCCCGGCCCGCGCGCCGCCTCAGTACACGCGGGCCTTGGGCTTGATGTACTCGGCCTCGTCGGTGAGCGTGTAGTCGTGGACCGGGCGGTAGTCGATCTTGACGCCGCCGCCGGTGCCGCCCCAGCCGTCGAACCACACGATCGAGTGCTTCATCCAGTCGGCGTCGTTCCGGTCGGGATAGTCCTCGTGCATGTGGGCGCCGCGGCTCTCCTTGCGGTTGGCGGCGCTGTACATGGTGGTGACGGCCTGGCTGATCAGATTGTCGAGCTCGAGAGTCTCGACGAGATCGGTATTCCAGATCAGCGAGCGGTCGGTGACCTGGATGTCCTCCATCCGCTTGTAGACCGCGTCGATCTTGCCCTTGCCCTCCTCGAGCGTCTGCTCGGTGCGGAACACCGCGCAGTCGGACTGCATGGTGCGCTGCATCTGGTCGCGGACCTCGGCGGTCGGGCTGCCGCCCTTGGCGAAGCGGAAATGGTCGAGGCGATTGAGCGCCAGGGCGTCGCTGTCCTTGGGCAACGACGGTGCCGCGGTGCCGGGCTTCAGGATCTCGCCGAGGCGGTGGCCGGCGGCGCGGCCGAACACGACCAGGTCGATGAGGCTGTTGGAGCCGAGGCGGTTGGCGCCGTGGACCGACACGCAGGCCGCCTCGCCGACCGCGAACAGACCGGGCACAACCGAGTCCGGATTGCCGTCCTTCAGCGTCACGACCTCGCCATGATAATTGGTCGGGATGCCGCCCATATTATAGTGGACGGTCGGAACGACAGGCAGCGGCTGGCGGGTGAGGTCGACGTTCGCGAACACCTTGCCGGTCTCGGTGATGCCGGGGAGGCGCTCGGCCAGGATGTTCTCGGGGATGTGGTCGAGGTGGAGGAAGATGTGGTCCTTGTTGGGACCGACTCCGCGGCCCTCGCGGATCTCCATCGCCATCGAGCGCGACACGACGTCGCGTGACGCCAGATCCTTCGCCGACGGGGCGTAGCGCTCCATGAAGCGCTCGCCTTCGGAGTTGGTGAGGTAGCCGCCCTCGCCGCGCGCGCCCTCGGTGATCAGCACGCCCGCGCCGTAGATGCCGGTCGGGTGGAATTGGACGAACTCGAGGTCCTGGAGCGGAAGGCCGGCGCGGAGCACCATCGCATTGCCGTCGCCGGTGCAGGTGTGCGCCGAGGTCGCCGAGAAATAGGCGCGGCCGTAGCCGCCGGTCGCGAGCACAACGGCATGGCTGCGGAAGCGGTGGACGGTGCCGTCCTCCATGCACAAAGCGACGACGCCGACGCAGCGGCCGTTGTCCATGATCAGGTCGAGCGCGAAATATTCGATGAAGAAGTCGGCGTCGTAGCGCAGGCTCTGCTGGTAGAGCGCGTGAAGCATGGCGTGGCCGGTGCGGTCGGCGGCGGCGCAGGTGCGCTGAACGGGCGGGCCGGCGCCCATATTCTGCATGTGGCCACCGAACGGCCGCTGGTAGATCTTGCCCTCGCTCGTGCGGCTGAACGGAACGCCGGCATGCTCCAGCTCATAGACCGCGGCCGGAGCCTCGCGGACCATATATTCGATCGCGTCCTGGTCGCCGAGCCAGTCGGAGCCCTTGACGGTGTCGTACATGTGCCAGGTCCAGTGGTCCGGGCCCATGTTGCCGAGCGAGGCGGCGATCCCGCCCTGCGCTGCGACGGTGTGGCTTCGGGTCGGGAACACCTTGGTGATGCAGGCGGTCTTCAGCCCCTTCTCGGCCGCGCCCATGGTCGCGCGAAGGCCCGAGCCGCCGGCGCCGACGACGACGACGTCGTAGCTGTGGTCGATCCGCTGATAGGCTTCAGCCATTATGCCGCGCTCCCGCCGACGACAGGGGCGTGCGGCCGGTGCCCGAATGGACGATGCATCGAGCCTGCCCCCATGAACCTGCCCCGGCGCGTTGCCCCGCCGAGCCTCCTGATGTCGCCGCTTTTAGGCGGAACGCGGCTCGTTGCAAGGGCGGGCTGAGAGGCGAGGCCCGTGTCCCGAAATCGATCCGCACCCGTAACATAAGTTGCAAATCCCCGTTGCCGGGCGGCCCGCGCTTCTGGCATCCAAGCACTTCTATTCATGGAGAATGTCACGCCGCACGGCCTCTCTTTCCTGGACCATGGCGGCGAGATGGGCCGGGAGATCCGCGTCCATGACTGGTCGTCGTCGCCCTTGGGGCCGCTGGCGGCATGGCCGCAGTCGCTACGCACCGCGGTCGGCATGCTGGTCAACAATCAGGAGCCGAGGGCGCTGATCTGGGGGGCGGACCTCATCACCATCCACAACGATTCCTATCTGCGCTTCGTCCGCCCGCCGCTTCCACACGGCATCGGCGCAGCCTATCCCCAGGTCAGCCCGGACCTGTGGCCGGCGCTGTCGGCCCTGGTGGAGGAAGCGAGAGGGGGGCGCGGCACCTTCATTCCGGACCTACCGGTCAGGCGCGAAGGATCGGGCGAGACCGGCCACTTCATCTTCTGCTCGTCGCCGGTGTTCGACGAAGACGATTCCGTCGCCGGCGTGCAGATCACGCTGGTCGAGACCACCACCGCGGTCGAGAGCCAGCGCGAGATCGCGCGCGACCGCGACCGCCTGCGCGAACTGCTCGAACAGTCTCCGGGTTTCGCGGCCTTGCTCACCGGACCCAAGCACGAGATCGTGTTCGTCAACGAGGCGATGCGCCAATTGCTCGGCAACCGCGAGCTCGTCGGTCGCGCGGCCGCCGACGCCATTCCGGAGCTGGAGGGCGAGGGACTTGTCGCGGCGTTGGACGACGCCCGGCGCACCGGCGTCGCCCATTCCGAACGCGACCGGCGGGTCATGCTGGGATCGGGACCCGGGTCACCGGCCAACGAGCGGGTCATGGACTTCGTCTATCAGCCGGTGCGCACCGCCGACGGCACGGTCAGAAGCATCTTCGTCATAGGCTTCGACCGGACCGAGAAGGCGCGCGCCCAGGAACGGGTCGCGCTGCTCCAGAACGAGCTCATCCACCTGTCGCGGGTGAGCGCGATGGGAACGATGGCCTCGGTCCTCGCCCACGAGGTCAACCAGCCGATCATCGCCGCGGCCAATTTCGTGCGCGGCGCCCGTCACGCGCTCGATCGCAGGAACGACGTGCTCGCGCGGTCGGGGCTGGTGCAGGCGGACGAGAGCCTGATGCGTGCCGGCGCCACCATCGCGCGGATTCGCGCCACGGTATCGCAAAGCGAGATGCGCCGTCAGGAGAGCGATGTCGCCACGCTGGTCCGCGACGCGTGCAGCCTTGCGCTGATCGGCGGCGCGGACGCGGACATTGCCTTCGAATTCGACCTGCCGGACGGACTCACGGTCCTCGTCGACCGCACGCAGATCGAGCAGGTCATCCTCAACATCGTGCGCAATGCCAGCGAGGCCATGGCCGGCGCGGCGGAGCGCCGGCTGCGCATCGCCGCCGCGCGGGCGGGCAAGATGATCGAGACCCGGTTCTGCGACAGCGGCCCCGGAATCGACCCCGCCGTGCTCGACCGGCTGTTCGTGCCGTTCGTCACCTCGAAGAGCGAGGGGATGGGCATCGGCCTGCCGGTCAGCCGAACGATCATCGAGGCACATGGCGGCCAGCTGACCGCCGACAACGCCCCCGGGGGCGGCGCCGTCCTCCGCTTCACCTTGCCGGCCGCGCGCTGACCGCGCGGCGGCGGGCGGCTAGACCGGAGCCCCGGCCAGCGCGACCTTGAGGACGCAGAAGGCGGCGAGGGCCCCGCCGCCATAGACGAAGAAGGCGAGCAGGGTGATCCACAGCACCCGCTGGCTCTCCTCATGGGCGTAATCGTCGATCACTTCGCGAAGGCCGTGCTGGATGTGCCAGAAGGTCGTCACGACGAACAGCAGCATCGGCACCGCCGCGAGCGGATCGCGAAGCCATTCGGTGACGGTCGCATAGTCGACGGCGGGCAGCCGCAGAAGCGAGGCGACGAGCCACACCGAGAGGAGCAGAAGGGCGACGCTGTTGAGGCGAACCGCCCACCAATCCTGACCGCCATGGCCGGCCGGGCCGAGGCCGCGCACGCGGCTCAGAGGGGTTTCGATGCTCACAGCTGGTCTCCGAAGAGGATATAGGCCCAGAACAGGGCGGTCAGCAGCACCGGAACGATCGCGACGATCGTCGACCAGCGCTTGTTGGTATTGAGCTCGAAGCCGGCGCCGACGTCCATCACCAGGTGGCGGATGCCCGAGGCGAGGTGCTGAAGGAACGCCCAGGTCAGCCCGACGCCGACCACGATTCCGGTCCAGTGAGTCGCCCAGCCGACGAAATATTCGTAGGATTCGCGGCCGTCCGCGGCGGCCCAAAGCCACCACAGCAGCACGGCGCCGCCGACGATCGCCAGTCCCGCGCCGGTGATCCTGTGAAGGATCGACACCAGCATGTGCGGGCCCCAACGCCAGATCGTCAGATGCGGCGAGAGCGGCCGCGACGAAGGTGCGAGCATTTTGTCCGGGCCTCCCCTGTTGAACGCCCGCTTTTAGGCCGCTTGGCCTGTGTTGCAAGGGCGCGTCGCGGGCCGCCGCGCCGGCGCCTGCTTGGCTAAGATCATCTTAACCAGTGACCGCTTAAGGCTCCTTCCCGAAGCGAGACGCGAAGGGACGACGACCAGCATGCCTTCTGAAGTGGTGAACGAGGACGAAGTCCGGCTCAAGGGCCGCATCGAGATGTTCGATCCGTCGGGCGAACTGGCGGAGCGCTGCGCCGAGATCTGGCGGCACGTGTCGGGCGAGGCGGAAGCGATCGCCCGCGCCTATTGGTCTACATATGCCCGCTCGCCCGAGGTCAAGCAGCCGATCGGCGCCAAGAAGATGGACGAGCTGGTCCAGCGGCTCATCCCCTATCTCACCGCGCGCTACACGACGCTCGACGACCGTCGCTGGGTCGAGATGGCCGGCTCCTATGTCGAGGCGGCGAACGCCGCCGGCATCTCGCTGACCACGCTCTTCTCCGGAATCTGCGCGGCGTCGGACCAGACCCAGAAGGCGCTCGCCAAGGCGCTCGCCGGCGACTTCGCGACGCTCCACCAGCTCCAGGCGGCGCAGCATGCGACGACGATCCTCGAGCTCGACGTCTTCGCCGCCCATAACGACGCGATGCGGGTCAAGGCCGAGCGCACCCGCCGCGCCGCGCAGGGCTCCGAGTTCAACCAGGAAATCCTGTCGGTCATCGACCAGACCGCGTCGGGCAGCCGGCGCCTGCGCGGCCGCGCGTCGGAAGCGTCGACCGCGGCGCGCGGAATGCTCGGCAAGACCAGCGAAGTCGCCGCCGCCGCCGAGCAATCGGCCGTCGCGATGCGCGAGGCGGCGCAGACCGCAGCCGGCCTGATCATGGCGATCGAGGAAGCGCGCTCGGAAGTCGAGGTCGCGGCGGGCGTCGCCACCCGCGCCGGCGGCCAGGCCGACACCGCGGTGCAGGTTAGCAAGGCGCTGTCGGCCCATGTCGAGGCGATCGAATCGATCCTCGGCCTGATCCGCGACATTGCCGGCCAGACCAACCTTCTCGCGCTCAACGCCACCATCGAGGCGGCGCGTGCCGGCGACGCCGGCCGCGGCTTCGCGGTCGTCGCCCAGGAAGTGAAGAGCCTGGCCAGCCAGACCGCCCGGGCCACCGACGACATCGCCGCCAAGATCAACGCCATCCAGACCGCGACCAAGCAGACCGTCGAGGCAAACGATTCGATCCGTCACACGGTCGAGGAAGTGCAGACCAGCGCCGACCGGATCCGCAAGGCGATGGAGATGCAGGCGCAGACGGTGACGATGATCACCGCCGCAGTCGACGAGACCGCGCTCGCCGCCGATTCGATGTCGAGCACGATCGCCGCGATCCGCGCCGACACGGAGGGCGTCGCAAGCGAAATCGACGACGTCGAGAAGAATTTCGGCGAGGTCGACGAGCAGATGGCGCGCTTCAAGAACACCGCCAGCCGCTTCGTCCAGAGCTTCGCCGCCTGACGGCTTACCCGGCCGGCGAATCGTCGGCCGGGGTGAACCAGACGCGCGTGATCAATCCGTCGCGGACCTCGTATATGGCCGCGCCCCGGATTCGTCGGCCCTCGGGCAGCCCGCTCACGATCTCCTCGTCGATCACGTAATTGCCGACGGCGATCCGGCGCGGGACGTACGCGTGGAGAGCGGGCGCCCGTTCGAACATAGCGCCATATTGCCGGCGCATCGCCGCATGGCCCTGCATCGTCGGCGCATCCGGAAAGTCGTAGATCTGCACGTCCGGATGATAGGTGGCGATGAACGCCTCCAGGTCGCGCGCATTATAAGCGTTGAGCTGGCGCTGGACGATTTCCTCGGGCGTCGCCGGGACGAGCTCGCTCTGGCGCCAGGCGCGGCCGTCCTTCACCACCATCGCGATCCGCGACAGGTTGGCGACGTCGGCGAGCGGATCGGCGTCCAAGACCACCATGTCGGCGAGCCGCCCGGGTGCGACGAGGCCGAGATCGTCGGCGCGGCCGAGGAAGCGCGCGCCGGTGATCGTCGCGCTGGCCAGCACCTCGCGCGGAGTCAGTCCGGCGCGCGCCATCTGCGCGAACTCGCGGTAGATGGAGGGACCGGGCAAGGTGCCGATATTGCCGGCGTCGGTCCCCATCGCGATGGGGATGCCGGCGTCGCGCACGGTGCGCAGGTTGGCGAGCAAGGTCGCAAAAGGCTCCGCCGGCGCCGGCCTCCCGGCCAATTGCCGAATCGGGGCCGGGACGACGTCGTCCGGCAGATGGCGCAGGTCCATGAGCGAACCCATGACGTCCGGATCGGCCAACGCATATTCGCGCTCGATGAAGCCCGGCTGCTGGGTGAAGGTGCGCAGATAGCCGCCATAGACGTCGAGCGTGGTCGTGTAGATGGTGCCGCGGCGGCGCAGCAGGGCGATGAACGCGGCATCGACCGGGCGGTCCTCGACCCCATGGACGAGGAGGTCGGCGCCGGCCTCGACAGCGGCGCGCGCCGTCTCAAGCTCGGTCGCGTGGACGGCGACGCGGATGCCGGCCGAATGGGCCTCCTCGATCGCGGCGCGGACCACCGGCAGGAATTGCTGCGCGGTCTCGCCGGGGCGAACGACGTACCACAGCTTGATGAAGTCCGGCCGCCGCGCGACCTGGGTGCGGACCAGCGCCCGCGCCTCCTCGGGCGTGGTCGCGGCGATGATCGGCGGGTCGGCGACATCGGCGAGCACCGGCGGACGCCAGGTCGAGATCAGCGGCCCGGCCACCCCGACGCGCGGCGCGCGCGGATTGGCGGCGCTGCGGGCGCGCACCTCGAAATTCTCCATCGGGCCGCCGACGTCGGCGACGGCCGTGACTCCGCTCGCCAGATAGCGGGCGAAGGTCTCGTCGAGCCGGCCCCGGATCGCCGCGATCTCGGATTCGTAGGGCACGGCGCGGCGCAGATCGATTCCGTCGGGGCGGGTGTAGAGGCCGCCAGACTGGAAGAAATGGACGTGCGAATCGATGTAGCCGGGCACGATCCACTTGCCGGTCGAGTCGATCACCTGGACGCCTTCCGGGATGCGCACCCTTCCCGCCCGGCCGACCTGGACGATGCGGCCACCGCGGACCACGACGACGGCATTGGCGATCGGCGCGCTGCCATCCGGATTGACGACGGTGCCGCCCCGAAGCACCAGATCCTGCGCCTGAGCGGCGGTCGCCGCGAAACAGGCGAGGATGAAGACGAGCAGCTTCATCATCACGCTTCCCCCCTCTTGCGTCCCCGCCCTGAGCTCCCCGCGAGGATCGGCAAGGCTTAACCCGTCATCGGCCTACAGAGAAGCCGCTGCGGGCGGGCTTGCTGGCGAAAGGCCTGCCGCCTAGGGCGCTGCCATGAGCGCTCCCCTCAACATCCTCGTCACCGGCACCAGCCGCGGCATCGGCGCCGCGATCCGCGCCGCCCTCAACGGCCACAATGTCGTCGGCCACTCGACGCGCGGCGACGAGGGCGAGATCGCCGCGGATTTCAGCGACACCGACCAGGTCACCGCCTTGTGGTGGGAGGCGATGGGCCGGCTCGGCGGGCGCATCGACGTTCTGGTCAACAATGCCGGCATGTTCGAGGCGACTCCGATCGAGCAGGGCGACGAGGCATGGCTCGCGGGCTGGGAGCGGACCATGCAGGTGAACCTCACCGCCTCTGCCGCCTTGAGCCGGCTCGCCGTCCTCCACTTCCGCGAGACGGGCGGCGGGCGGATCGTCAACGTCGCGAGCCGCGCCGCCTATCGCGGCGACAGTCCCCAGCACTGGCATTACGCCGCGTCCAAGGCCGGCATGATCGGCATGACCAAGACCATCGCCCGCGGCTACGCCGGCGAGAACATCCTCGCCTTCGCCGTGTGCCCCGGCTTCACCATGACCGGGATGGCCGAGGATTATGTCGAGAGCCGCGGCGGATCGAAGCTGCTCGCCGACATCCCCCTGGGCCGCGTGGCGATGCCCGACGAGGTCGCCGAGACGGTGCGCTGGATGGCGGTCGACGCGCCCGCGTCGGCGACCGGAAGCGTAATCGACGTCAACGGCGCGAGCTTCGTGCGCTGATGACCTGGAAGCTCACCCTGCCCTGCACCAAGGCCGAGGCCGAGCAGCTCGGCAGCGACATCAGCCCGCTCGCGCTGATGGACGAGCCGCCGACGCTGATGACCAGCGAAGAGACCGAGGAAGACTGGCGGCTCGACGCCTATTTCGAGGCCAAGCCGGGCAAGTCGGAGATCGCGGCGCTGCAGGCGCTGGCGCCGAGCGCGGCGGGCGCGAAGCCGGTGATCGAGGAGATCGCCGACCAGGACTGGGTGACCCTGAGCCAGCAGGGCCTCGAGCCGATCCAGGCCGGGCGTTTCTATGTTCACACACCGGCGCATCGCGGCTCGGCGCCCGACGGCGCGGTCGCGCTGGAGATCGACGCCGGCCGCGCCTTCGGCACCGGCCAGCACGAGACCACGACCGGCTGCCTGATCGCGCTCGACCGGCTGAAGCGCGAGGGCTTCGTCGCGCGCAACCTGGTCGATGTCGGCACCGGCACCGGCCTGCTCGCCTTCGCCGGCCTGAGGCTGTGGCCGGGCGCCCGGGCGATGGCGTCGGACATCGATCCCATCGCCGTCGACGTCACGCGCGAAAATGCAGCGATCAACGCGGTTCGGCTCGGCCGCGGCCCCGGTGCGCTCGACACGGTGACGGCGCCGGGTCTCGACCATGCGCGGCTCAAGGCGCGGGCGCCTTACGACCTCATCATCGCCAACATCCTCGCGGGCCCGCTGATCACTCTGGCGCCGTCGCTGTCGGCGGCGCTGGCGCCGGGCGGGCGGCTGATCCTCGCCGGCCTGCTCGACAGCCAGGCGGCGCGGGTGCAGGCGGCCTATCGCCGCGAGGGCCTTCGGATGCGCTTCACGATCAGTCGGGGGGACTGGCCGACGCTCGTCCTGCGCCGGCCGCGCTGAGCTAGCCCGCGGGCTTTTCCGGCCGACGCGGCGCGGGCGGCGCGGGAGCGGCGCTCTCGCAGCGGTCGACTTCGCGAAGCACCGCCTCGACCAGCTCGCCCGCCGGCAGGTCGCCGAGCCGCTGAGCGCCCGGACGTCCGGCCGACCAGTCGTCGCGCCGCCAGGATTCTTCCTCGACGCATGCGCCCCATCGGGACGGCGCCCCGGTTCGCTCCGTCTGCTGCGGCGGTGCGGGCTGCGCGCCCTGGAGCAGGATCAGCGCGGCCGCCCACATCATGATCAGCGGCCCCGCTGCACCCGCTGGCGATCCTCGTCATTGACGAAGGTCACCTCGCGGCAGCCGTCGACGTTGCGATCGACCGCGTAGAGCAATTGCGCCGGCGGCTGCTGGTCGAGCCGGGTGCCTTCGTAGCGCCGGTTCTCGCCTGACACCTGAACCACGATCGGGGTGCAGCCGGGACGGGACTCCTGCAGCATGTTGCGCGCGGCGCGCTGGGGCTCTGCGGGCGCCTCGGCGGTCGGCGTTTGCGCCGGGGCCGTGGCCTGAGCGGCCAGCGCCGCGACGAGAAGGGCAATCTTCATGCACGCCTCCTTGATCGCTCCGAGGATAGCAGGATCGGCGGGCGATACGAAGCGCCTAGCCGCGGGCGGCGCGCACGATCTCCAGCCAGGCGGCTTCGTCGATCACCTCGATGCCGAGGTCGGCGGCCTTCTTGAGCTTGGAGCCCGCGCCGGGGCCGGCGACGACGAGGTCGGTCTTGGCCGAGACCGAGCCGGCGACCTTGGCGCCAAGCGATTCCGCCTGGGCCTTGGCCTCGTCGCGGGACAGCTCCTCGAGGCTTCCGGTGAAGACGACCGTCTTGCCGGTCACCGGCGATTCCCGGACCTCGTGGACGACGTCCTCGATCTCGACTCCGGCCGCGAGGATGTCGCTCACGACCTCGCGATTGTGCGGCTCCTCGAAGAAATCGAGGATCGCGTTGGCGACCTCGGGGCCGATGTTGGGAGTCGCGACCGCCTCGACGACCGCCTTGTTGCGGCGTTGGAGGCACTTGCGCTCGTCCTCGCCGAGCACCGGCTGGATGTCGGCGCGGATGGCGAGCGCCGAGTCGATCATGGCCATGAAGGCTTCCCAGCTTCGGTAGCGGCGGGCGAGGTCGCGGGCGGTGACCTCGCCGACATGGCGGATGCCGAGCGCGTAGAGGAGGCGGTCGAGCGGTGGGCGGCGCTTGGCGTCGATCGCGGCGACGAGGTTCTGAGCGGAGATCTCCGCCCAGCGCTCGCGGCTGAGCAGCTTCTCCTTGGTGAGCTTGAAGATGTCGGCCGGCGACTGGAGCAGGCCGTCGCGGAAGAAGCTTTCGATATGGGTGATTCCGAGCCCTTCGATGTCGAGCGCGTGGCGGCTGACGAAATGGCGAAGGCGCTCGACGCGCTGGGCGGGGCAGATCAGGCCGCCGGTGCAGCGCACGTCGACCTCGCCCTCCTCGCGCACCGCTTCGGAGCCGCATTCGGGGCAATGGGTCGGGAAAACGTAGGGCGGGCGGGCGGCCTCGGGGGTGCGGTTCTCCAGCACCTGGGGGATGACGTCGCCGGCGCGCTGGATGAGGACCCGGTCGCCGGGACGCACTCCGAGCCGCTTGATCTCGTCCTTGTTGTGAAGCGTCGCGTTGGTGACGGTGACCCCGCCGACGCTGACCGGCTTCAGTCGCGCGACCGGGGTGAGCTTGCCGGTGCGGCCGACCTGGATGTCGATCGCGACGAGCTCGGTCTCGGCCTTCTCGGCGGGGAATTTGTGGGCGATCGCCCAGCGCGGCGCTCGGGCGACGAAGCCGAGGCGCTGTTGCCAGTCGAGCCGGTCGACCTTGTAGACCACGCCGTCGATGTCGAACGGCAGGTCGGCGCGCTTGGCCTCGATCGCGCGATAATGGCCGAGCAGGCCGTCGAGATCGGTGAAGCGACCGAGGTCCTGAGCGATCGGCAGGCCC
This sequence comes from Sphingosinicella sp. YJ22, assembly GCF_011320075.1. Classification (GTDB taxonomy): domain Bacteria; phylum Pseudomonadota; class Alphaproteobacteria; order Sphingomonadales; family Sphingomonadaceae; genus Allosphingosinicella. Next base: position 46,028 of record NZ_JAANPA010000011.1, read on the forward strand.
CAGCTTGCGATCGCCCGCATGACCCCAAGCTGCGTGTCGGCGGGAAGCGCCGACACCTCGCCCCAGCCATGAGCATAGAAGCGCAAAGGCCGCGTAGCGGTGACGCCCGCGTCCTTCTGACGGAGCGAGCCGGCGGCGGCATTGCGCGGATTGGCGAACTGGCGCGCCTTCTCGGGGTCGTCGGCCTCGGCGAGCAGGCGGGAGTTGAGGGCCGCGAAATCGGCCTTCGACATATAGACCTCGCCGCGCACCTCGAACATTTCGGGCACGTCGCCGGCAAGGCGCTGCGGCACGTCGGGGATGGTCCGGACATTGTCGGTCACCACCTCGCCGGTGGTGCCGTCGCCGCGCGTGGCGGCGAGGACGAGCACGCCCTTCTCGTAGCGAAGCGAGCAGGACAGGCCGTCGATCTTCGGCTCGGCGGTGAGCGCGACCTCCGCGTCCGTCGGCAGGTTCAAATAGCGCCGCACCCGGTCGATGAAGTCGGCGACGTCCTCGTCCGCGAAGGCGTTGTCGAGGCTGAGCATCGGCAGCGCGTGGCGGACCTTGGACAGATGCGCCGCGGGCGCCGCGCCGACCTGCCGCGACGGCGAATCCGCGCGCACGAGGTGGGGGAATTGCTTCTCCAGCGCGGCATTCTCCCGCCCCAAAGCGTCATACTCCGCGTCCGAAATCTCCGGCGCGTCGTCGGTATGATAGAGCGCGTTGTGCCGCGCGATCTCGGCGGCGAGAAAGGCCAGACGCTCGGCGGCTTCGGCTTCGGTCATACGGGCTGGCATGTGCCGTTGCGCGTGACGAAACGATGGGGCTCGCTCTCCCCGCTGGAAACGTAGCCAATCGGACAGATGATTGGCTCACCACCAACGCGGTAGATGGCAATCTGTCCCGATCCGTCAGCCCGATTTGCTCGCTCGGCGGACACGATATTTCCCTCGTGCGTCATGGCGGTCGTCTCGTTGTAGAGGGTCAATTCAGCGCGATCGACTTCAACACCGCTGATATCGACCTCGAAGCGATGCGGTTGCGAGCAGCCAACCATTGCGCCGAGGCCTGCGACCAAGAGCCAAGTCCTCATCACGCCGCCTCCAGCAGCCGCCCGGCCTGCGCCCGCGCCTCGTCGGTGATCTCGGCGCCTGAGAGCATTCGGGCGATCTCCTCGCGGCGGCGGGCGTCGTCGAGGGCGTGGACGCTGGTTCGGGTGACGGTGCCGTCGTGGCTCTTCTCGATGAGCAGGTGGGCGCGGCCGCGGGCGGCGACCTGGGGCGAGTGGGTGACGACGAGGACTTGGCTTCGTTCGGCGAGGCGGTGGAGGCGCTCGCCGATCGCGCTCGCGACGGCGCCGCCGACGCCGCGGTCGATCTCGTCGAAGATCATCGTCGTCGCCCCGCCCGATTCCGCCAGCGCGACCTTCAGCGCGAGAATGAAGCGCGACAGCTCGCCGCCGCTGGCGATCTTGGACAGGCCACCGAACGGCGCGCCGGGATTGGTAGATATCTCGAATTCGACGCGGTCGCGGCCCGAAGCTCCCGGCTCGGCGGGGACGAGGACGGTGCGGAAGCGGGCGGAGTCGAGTTTCAGCGGCTTCAATTCGGTGGCGACGGCGGCGTCGAGCCGTTCGGCCGCGGCGCGGCGCCGGGCGCTCAGGGCGTCGGCTGCATCGTCATAGGCCGAGCGCTCGGCCGCGACGGCGCGCTCCAGTTCGTGCAGGCGCTCCCCGCCGGCTTCGACTGCCTGGAGACGCTCGCGCAGCTCGGCGAGTAGCGCGGGAAGCGCGTCCGGCTCGACGCGGTGCTTGCGGGCGGCGGCGCGGATGTCGAACAGTCGCGCCTCGGCTTCCTCCAGCCGCGCCGGATCGAAGGAAAGCGCCTCGCGCGCCCGCTCCAGCGCGTCCTCGGCCTCGCTCGCCTCGATGACGGCGCGGTCCAATGCGGCCAGCGCGGTGGCGAGATGTTCGTGCTCGGGCGCCATCCGGTCGAGCCGGCGCGACGCCTGGCGAAGCTGGGCGAGGCCGCCTTCGGAGCCGCCGAGGAGGGATTCGACGGCCGCAAGCTCCTCGCCGAGACGGGCGCCGGTCTGCATCGAGGCGCGCAGCTCGGCGAGATGGGCGTCCTCGCCCTCGCCGGGAGCGAGCCCTTCGAGCTCGCCGACGGCATGTTCGAGCCATTCGCGGTCGCGCTCCGCCGCCTCGACCACCGCGCGCGCCTCCTCCAGCGCCGTTTCCGCCGAGCGCAGGCGCGTCCAGGCGCTTGCCGTCGCGGCGGTGTCGATTCCGCCGAACGTGTCGAGCAGGGCGCGGTGGCCGCGCGGATTGAGGAGGCCACGGTCGTCATGCTGGCCGTGGATCTCGACCAGGGTCGGGCCAAGCTCGCGGAGCAGGCCGGCCGAGACCGGCTGGTCGTTGACGAAGGCGCGGCTGCCGCCGTCGGCCTTGACCAGGCGGCGAACGACGATCGGCTCACCCGACTCGCCGGCAAGGCCGTTGCCGTCGAGCAGGGCATGGACCGGATGGTCGCGCGCCACCTCGAAGGTGACGGTGACCGCCGCCTGCGCCTGGCCGCTGCGCACGAGGCCGCTGTCGGCGCGGGCGCCCAATGCGAGGCCCAAGGCGTCGAGCAGGATCGACTTGCCTGCCCCGGTCTCGCCGGTGAGCACGCCGAGGCCGTCGCCGAACTCCAGGTCCAGCGTCTCGATCAGGACGACATCGCGGATGGAGAGGGCGGTCAGCATTCACCGCCCTCTTAATTCAAACTCGCGCTCGCGGGGAACCGCCTCAGTTGCCCGGAGTCGGATTCGGATCGGGCTGCGGCTCGGACGGACTGCCAACCTCGGGCGTCGGCGGCGGGCCGACCGGCTGCTGCGGCGGCTCGTTGCTCGCCGCGGCCGCCGGGGTCGGCTGCGGAACCGGCTCGGCGCGCAGCGGCCGCATGTTGGGATAGTCCTGCATCAACTCGTAGGCGCGGCGATACCAGACGGTCGACGGATAGTTGGCGCCGAGCACGGCGGCCGAGCGCTGCGCCTCGATCGGGATGCCGAGGGCGACATAGGATTCCGTGAGACGCATCAACGCTTCCGGAACGTGAGTCGTCGTCTGGTAGGTGTCGATGACGGTGCGGAAGCGGTGGACCGAGGCGAGCCACTGGCGGCGGCGCTGGTAGAAGCGGCCGACTTCCATCTCCTTGCCGGCGAGATGGTCGCGGACGAGGTCGACCTTCAGCCGCGCGTCGTCGGCATAAGGCGAATTCGGATAGCGCCGGATGACCTCGCCGAGCGAGGCCAGCGCCTGCTGAGTGATGCCCTGGTCGCGGGTGACGTCGCTGATCTGCTCATATTGGCTGAGCGCGATCAGATAGAGGGCGTAGGGCGCCGAGCGGTTGCCCGGGTGAATGGCGAGGAAGCGGCGCGAGGCGTCGATCGACTTCTGGTAATCGCGGACCGCATAATAAGAGAAGGCGCTCATCAACTGCGCCCGCCGCGCCCAGATCGAATAGGGATGCTGGCGCTCGACCTCGTCGAAGATCGCCGCGGCGGTCGTGTAATCGCCCCGCTGAAGCCGGTCGTAGCCCGCATTGTACAGCGTGTTGACGTCGCGCGCGACATAGCGCGTGTCGGCCCGGGTGCTCCCGAAACCGCTGGCGCAGCCGGCGAGCGGGATGATTGCGGCGCCGAGCGCGAGGGCAAGCAGCGGACGATTGTTCTTCAGCATGGCGGGCTTCTTAGCGGGTGCTTGGGGGGAGGCCAAGGCTTGTCCTGAGCCTGTCGGAAGGGAGCATGATTGAAGCGGTTTGGCGCGTGAACGCGAGGTGAATGTCGGCGCCCGCGCAACCTTGTGCGCATTTGGGGTTTTTGCCGCGTTCAGGCATTGTAACCGGCGCGGCCTGTCATGGGCCGACCGAGCGAGGGGCGATGGCAGGCGCGGCGTTCGACGAGCTCTGGGGTGGCGGCCGGCGCAACGCCGCGGCGCGCGAGGGTTTCGAGGCGCTCGCCGGCTGGCTCAAGGCCACCCCGCCCGCCGAGCTCGACCGCCGCCAGCAGACCGCCGAGGCCGCCTTCCGCCAGATGGGCATCACCTTCAACGTCTATGGCGACGAGGAAGCGGCCGAGCGCATCATCCCGTTCGACATCATCCCGCGAATCTTCGCCGCCGCCGAATGGCGGCGCCTGTCGGAAGGGCTCGAGCAGCGGGTGCGGGCGATCAACGCCTTCGTCGACGACGTCTATGGCGCTCGGCGGATCATCGCCGACGGCGTGGTGCCGGCCGACGTGGTGCTCGCCAACCCGCGATTCTGCGCGGGCGTCGCCGGGGCGCGGCCGCCCCACGGGATCTACACCCATATCTGCGGCATCGACATCGTTCGCACCGGGCCGGACGAATTCTATGTGCTGGAGGACAATGTCCGAACGCCGTCGGGCGTCTCCTACATGCTCGAGAATCGTGAGGCGATGCTTCGGCTTTGCCCCGAGCTGTTCGAGATCTTCGCGGTCGAGCCCGTCGATTCCTATCCGGAGCTGCTGCATGAAACCTTGTTCGCGGCCGCGCCCCATCGGGGCCGCGAACCGGTCTGCGTGCTGCTGACGCCCGGCCATCACAATTCGGCCTTCTACGAGCACAGCTTCCTGGCCGACAATATGGGCATCGAGCTGGTCGAGGGCCGCGACCTCGAGGTCGACGACGACGTGGTGTGGATGCGCACCACCGAGGGCCGGGTGCGGGTCGACGTCATCTACCGCCGAGTCGACGATGCCTTCCTCGATCCGCTCGTGTTCCGGCCCGATTCGATGCTCGGCGTGCCCGGGCTGATCGCCGCCTATCTCGCCGGCAACGTCACCATCGCCAACGCGCCGGGCACCGGCATCGCCGACGACAAGGCGATCTACTCCTACATGCCGCAGATCGTCCGCTATTATGCCGGCGAGGACGCCAAGCTCCCCAACGTCGAGACCTGGTGCTGCCGCGACCCCTCCGCGCTCAAATATGTCCTCGACCATTTGCCCGAGCTCGTGGTCAAGCTGGTCGACGGCTCCGGCGGCTACGGGATGCTGGTCGGGCCGGCCTCGACGCACAAGCAGATCGAGGACTTCCGCGCCGCGCTGGTCGCCGAGCCGCACCGCTACATCGCGCAGCCGACCCTCGCCCTGTCGACCGTCCCGACCATCACCGCCAAGGGCATCGTGCCGCGCCATGTCGACTTTCGCCCGTTCGTGCTGAGCGGGCCGGACCGGGTGGTGACCGTGCCCGGCGGACTCACCCGGGTGGCGCTTCGCGAAGGCTCGCTGGTCGTCAATTCGAGCCAGGGCGGCGGCACCAAGGACAGCTTCATCCTCGCCGACGCGGCGCCGGGCAGAACGACCGGCTGATGCTGTCGCGCACCGCCACCAACCTGTTCTGGATCGGCCGCTATATGGAGCGCGCCGAGTTCACCACCAGCCTGGTCGAGGCGACGATCCGGCTCGATTCGCTGGGCACTCGGGCGGAGAGCGACCAGACCTGGCGCAGCGCCCTCGCCGTGGTCGGCGCAATGCCGGGGTTCGAGGCGACCCAGGAGAATTTCGGAGCATTCGCGGCGCGCCGCTATCTCACGCTCAGCGACGCCAATGACGGGTCGGTGCGCTCCTGCCTCGCCCGCGCCCGCGACAATGCCCGCGCCGCGCGCAACGCCTTGTCGCGCGAGGTATGGGAAGCGATCAACCGCGCCTGGCTCACCATTCGCGGCCGCGCCAGCCCCGGCGGCACCCAGGCCACCCTCACTCTCGTCGACGCGCTCAAGGCCGAGGCGCGCGGCTTCGAGGGCGCCCTCACCCGAATGCTTCGCGCCGAGGCCTATTGGTTCATCCGGCTCGGCACCCTGATCGAGCGCGCCGACAACACGGCGCGCCTGCTCGACGTCAAATATTACCTGCTTCTGCCGGAAGGAGAGCAGGTTGGCGGCACCCTCGACCGCGACCAGTGGGACACCATCCTCCACATCGTCTCGGCGCGGCTCGCCTACCGCCTGCTCTACCCGCAGGGGCTCGCGCCGTGGTGGGTCGCCGACCTGCTGGTGTTCCGCCGCGAGCTGCCGCGCTCGCTCCATTTCTGCGCCGCCGAGACGGTCGAGCTGCTCGCCGAGTGCGGCGCCCGCACCGGCCGCCAGGGCGAGGCCGACCGCCTCGCACGGCAGCGCCTGACCGCGGTCGAGGGCGACGATATCGACGCCCTGTTCCAGCGCGGGCTGCACGAATGGTTGCAGCGGTTCGTGCGCGAGAACAACGCGCTCGGCGCCGCCATCGCCCACCAGTTCCGGTTCGCCTGATGCAGCTCGGTATCCGCTACACTACCGTCTATCATTATCCCGAGCCGGCGACTCGGCTGATCCAGCTGCTGCGCGTGACTCCGCACAGCTTCGCCGGCCAGACGGTGCTGGACTGGCGCATCGACGTCGACAGCGACGCGCGGCTGCGCGAGCATCGCGACGGCTTCGGCAATATCGTCCACATGCTCTACATGGACCGGCCGCCGGGCGGACTCGAAGTCAGAGTCACCGGCCGGGTGCTGACCGAGGACCGCGCAGGTATCGTCGGCGAGGTGCCGTACGACCTGCCGCCGCAGGTCTTCCTGCGCGCGACTCCGCTGACCGAGGCGGGACGGTCGCTCGCCCCCCTCGTCCATGCCCTGCGCAAGCACGATCATGACGACCGGGCGATCCTGCATCATCTCAACGACCGGCTGTTCCTGCGCATGCGCTTCGACGCCGAGGCCACCGAGCTCGACACCAGCGCCGACGAGGCGTTCGAGGCGGGCCACGGCGTGTGCCAGGACTTCGCCCACATCTTCATCGCCGCCGCCCGAGCGCTCGGCATTCCCGCCCGCTACGTGTCCGGCCATCTCTACCGGCGCGACGGCGAGCATCGCCAGCCGGCCACCCATGCCTGGGCGGAGGCGTGGGACCGCGACCTCGGCTGGATCGGCTACGATCCGACCCACGGCATCTCCACCGACGCGGCCTATGTCCGGGTCGCCTGCGGACTCGACTATCACGACGCCGCCCCCTTCTCCGGCCGGGTCGCCGGTGGCGGCGACCAGTCGCACAGCGTCGATGTCGAGGTGAAGGAGGTAGGCCGACGCCAGCAACAGCGGCAGAGCCAGTCGTGACTTTCGCGTCCGTGATTGCGAGAAGCGCAGCAACGACGGCTGCACGGACCAAAGGGGACTTGGGATGACCTATTGCCTGGGGATGCTGCTCGACGAGGGGCTCGTCATGATGGCCGACACCCGGACCAATGCCGGGGTCGACAATTTCTCGATGTACAAGAAGCTCCACCTGCTCGCCGAAGGTCCCGACCGGACCATCTACGCCTGCACCGCGGGCAATCTGTCGGTCACGCAGACGGTGATGACTTTGATTTGCGAAGGGCTCGCCGCGGAAGGGCCGGAGGGCGAGATGCGCCGCAGCCTGCACGAGGCCGGCACCATGTTCCGCGCCGCGCAGCTGGTCGGCGAGGCGATCCAGATCGCCGGCCGAAGCGTCGGCAGGGCGCTCGAGAGCCTCAACATCTCGGCGAACTCGGCGATCCTGCTCGGCGGCCGAATCGGCAACCAGCCCCCTGCCCTGTTCCTGATGTACGACGCCGGCAACTTCATCCAGTGCAAGCCGGAAGTGCCGTTCTTTCAGATCGGCGAGACCAAATATGGCCGGCCGATCCTCGACCGCGAAGTGCGCAGCGACACGCCGCTGGCCGAGGCGGTCAAATGCGGATTCCTGTCGTTCGATGCGGCGATGGCGTCGAACCTCGGCGTCGCCCGGCCGATCGACCTGATGGTGATGCCGAGCGACCGCAGGCGGCCGATCCTGAGCCACCGGGTGGAGCGCGACGACGCCTATTTCAACGAGGTGTCGAAGCGCTGGTCGGACCTGCTCCACGCCGGCACCCGGGCGATCCCCAACCCGCCCTTCATGGCCTGACGGTCAGCGGCGCAGCTGCCCGCGCACCGCGCCGTTGGGATAACGCGCGTTGTGGACATTGACGTAGAAGCCGGCGGGCGCGCGCTCAATCTCGTCGGCGAGCGCCGACGGCACGCTGAGGCAGCCGCGCGACTCGCCGTCGGCGGGCGCGTCGATGGTCACCACCGGCGGGCCGGCGACCCCGCGCGCGCCGCGATGGATATGGGCCGCGGTGGCGGGCTCGATATTGGCGACGGTGACGACGTAGCAAAGATTGTCGGTGCGATCGACGATGGTCACTTCGGCGCGGCCGGTGCCGTCGGGGTCGCCCGGGCCCGGCACCTCCATCGCGCCGGACAATTCGGCCTGAAGTCCCTCGCCGACGGCGTCGCCGACGGTCTCGCAGCCGGCGAGCGCGAGGCCCGCGGCGACGGCCAACGAAGTCATGCCGATCCTGGAAACAGCCATGGCGAAGCTCCCTGTTCAGATGCACGCCGGCACCAGCGATCCGGCGCCGGACTGGAGTGAAAACCGGTGCTGTCCCAGGATGTTCCGGTCCCGTAAGTCGGTCCTGCGGCGGCGCTTCCATTGCGGAGCCACAACGACTAGGCTGCCTCATCGCCCGCTCGGAGTGCAAGCGCGGGCTGCGTGCTTTGGAAGCCTGTTAGGGGAGGGTTCTGCCATGGTCCGTACTTTCGCACTTCTGTTCGGCATCGTGTTTCTCGCCGTCGGCGCGCTCGGCTTCGTGCCCGGCATCGCCGAACCCGCGACCCATGAGGGCGTGACGATGACCCATGGCTCGGCCATGCTGCTCGGGCTGTTCCCGGTGAACACTCTGCACAACATCGTGCACCTGCTGTTCGGCCTGTGGGGCGTGATGGCCTATCGCTCGGCCGGCGGCGCGGTCGGCTATTTCCGCGGCGTCGCGGTGCTCTACGCGCTGCTCACCGTGCTCGGACTGCTGCCGCAGACCAACACCCTGTTCGGCCTGGTTCCGCTGCACGGCAACGACGTGTGGCTGCACGCCGCGCTCGCGCTCGTCGCGGCCTATTTCGGCTTCGTCCACCGCGAGACGACGGTCACCGCCTGACCCGCGATCCGCCGCCCGCCCAGGCGGGCGGGCGGCGGCGCATCGGCGCAATGCGACAGGCGGACGAGCGCGCGCGCCGGACGCCGGAACGCCGGACAGACGGGTCCGTTGACGATGCCTTGAGGGGCAGACAACGGAGCCTGACATGAACGACCAAGACGGCAACCGCCAGCAGGGCGGCCAGAATGACGACAGCAACCGCCAACGCCAGCAGCAGCAGGATATGGACCGGCAGCAGCAGGGCGGCGGCAGCGACCAGAACCGTCAGCAGCAACAGGAACAACATGGCGACACCATGCGCCAGCAGGGCGATCCGTCGCGGCAGCGCGACGACGACGTCAGCGGCGGCCAGATGACCGGCGGCGAGGCCCGCGACTCGCAGCGCTAGACCGCGGCGCAACAGCTGCACTCAAGGCCGTCCGGGCGACCGGGCGGCCTTTCTGCTGCGCCTGCGAGGAAAGCTAGGCGGCGGCGCTCGGCCGGTTCTCGACGACCTGCTCGAGCCGCTCGTGCGCTTCGATCACCGCGCGGTAGCGCTTGGCGAGATCGAGATGGGCGGTGCGCGCGGCTTCGCTCAAAGCCTGGGCGGCGAAGGCCCGCTCCTGCTGCTCGCGTTCGCGATAATAGGTGAGTTCCATAGCTCGGGCTCCGGCATTGCAAGCGGGAGCGCGGATGACGGCGGGAACAAGCGTCCGCCCTGTCTCTCAGGCGCCGGCATGCTCACAAGAGGGTGGCCGGCGATGGCGCCGTTATAGCAAAGCCCGCGCGAGCGAGTCTTGATCAGGATCAAGCGGGCTAAAAACTGTTGATATGGAGGATGTTGCCGTCGGGATCCTTGAGCCAGGCCAGCTTCGCATCGCCGGCGCGATGGACGTTGCCTTCGAGGCGGCCGATGTCGGGATAATGTTCGAAGGCGGCGCCCTTCGCCTCGAGCGCGGCGACGATCGAGTCGAGGTCACCGCCGACTCCCCACACCACGGCGTTGGCGCGGTTGGTGCCGGCAAATTCGGAGCGATAGACGGTCAGGCGAGTCGCGCCGGTCTTGTAGACGATCACGCCCTCCTCCCCGCCCTGGTCCTCGCGCTCGAGGCCGAGCGTGTCGCCGTAGAAAGCGCGGGCACGGTCGAGGTTACTGACCGCGACGATGGCGGAGCTGTCATGGTCCTTCAGCATGCCGATCTCCCGGAGCGACGCGTGGGGAGGCGCGGGGGATGTCCCCCGCGCCTCCGCTTTATCACATCGCGGCTTCGAGCTGGTGCTTGAGATCACGGGCGGTGTCGTGGCCGCGGCGGACGGACTCGTAGCAGCTGCGCATGACCGCTCGGGTCTCCTCCGAGACGTTGGTGTCGTTCATGGCGCGCTCGAACTCCTCCTTAAGATAGTCCTCGCCGCGCTCGACCTCCTGGATCACCGCCTTGTCGCTGCTGCCGCCGAGCGCCGCGCGAAGATCCTCCCAGCGGCGATGGAGCGTGCCGGCGACCGAGCCCTGCTCGGTCGGAGTGCCGCCGAGCGCGCGGCTATGCGCCTGGAGGGTGGTGACGACCTCGCGGCGCTCCTGCGCCATGTCGCGGAAGAAGGACGCGAAGCGGCCGTCGGGCGAACCCTCGGCGGAATTCTCGAAGCCCTTGATGCTGTCGATGACGGTGTGGATGAGGTCGTCGAGCTTCGAAATGTCGGTGTTGGTGGACATGATTGCCTCCGAATATGGGTTCGGGGGCAGAACGGGCGGCGGCGCGCGATGTTGCGGGGGAAAATGGTTAAGGGACGCGGACGCCGGATCGGGCGGCTCGGAGAGAGGGCGAGCGCCGGGAGCGAGCCGGGCGCCGGCTGCCGCCACAGGCCGAAGGGGAGGTTCCCGGCCCCCGGCTTCGCAGCTGAACGCCGAGTCGCCGCCGGCGCTCGGGGCTCAGTGGGCGGCGACCGCCTGTGGGGCGGCTTCGGCGACGGCGGCCTTGCGGGCGGCGTCGGCTTCGCGGTGGCGCTCGGAACGCTCGGCGCGCTCGGCCATCGCGTCCCAGGCGTCGGCGGCGCGCATGCAGCGCTCGCGGACATTGGCGAGGCTCGCGGCGGCGGCGTCGCGGCGCGCCTCGGCGGCACGGGCTAGGAAGAAATCACGCTGTTGGCTCATTCGGACAGGGCTCCTGCGGGGGTTGACGAGTAAGGAGCAGGGCCGCGAACCGGCCCCGCTCCTTATTACCGCGCCGGTCAGGCGGCGCTCAGATTGACCGCGCTCATCTTGCCGCGGCGGTCCTGCTCGAGTTCGTAGGAGACGCGCTGCTCCTTATCGAGCGTGCGCATGCCGGCGGCCTCGACCGCGCTGATGTGGACGAAAGCGTCGGTGCCGCCGTCCTCGGGCTGGATGAAGCCATAGCCCTTGTCGGCGTTGAAGAACTTGACGGTTCCGATAGGCATAGAAGGTATCCTTGGTAGAGACGGGCACGGAATTGCGCCCGGTAGGCTAGAGGGATGGGAGCTCAGTCGGCCGCAGCGGCCTCCGGAGGGCGTTTGGCGTCCTGCGCGGCGAGCGCGCGGTCGCGGTGATAGCGGTTGCGGCGGCCGCGGCGCGCCAATTGCTCGCGCAGCACGAAGACCCACAAGGCGATGAGCGCCGCCAGCCCGATGGAGGCGATCATCGCATAAGCGGCGAGGAGGCGCGTGGTCATAAGGCTCAGCCGACCCGTGCGGCGGCGCGCTCGGCCCGTTCTCGTTCGGAGCGATCGTTGACGTTCATTCGAGGCGCACTTTCCAAGTGCAAGCGGGAGCGCGCCGATGTTCGGAAGTCTCTCAGCCGCCGGCATGCTCACGGGATCCGGAGCCGGCGATGGCGACTCAATAGCATGGAAGCCGCCATTCGCCTAATCGGGCGCTCCCCGGCGGGTCACATCCGCGCCAGCATCCACAGCGCCATTGCCACCATCATCACGTTCTCGGTCAGTGAGATGAAGCCCAGGGGAACGTTGCTGTCGCCGCCGACGCAGGCGCATTTGAGCTCGCGCCGATCGACATAGACCGCCTTGAACACGCTGGCCGCGCCGATCGTGCCGATGAACAAGGCGAGCGGGATCGACAGCCAGTTCAGGACCATCGCGATCATCAGCACGCCCGCCAGCCCTTCCGCGAACGGATAGATGTAGGCGTAAGGCAGCCAACGCTTGGCGAGCAGATCGTAGCCGAGGAACATCGTCGCGAAACCATCGACGTCGCGCAGCTTCATCAGCGCGAGCACCGCCATGCTGAAGGCGATGAACCATTCCGCGGCGCGGATCGTGAACGGCGTGCCGAACACCGCCTGGCTGGTCGCCGCCGCCATCGCCGCGGTGATTCCGAACAAAGCGATGACCGGCTTGTAGGTGACCGCCTTGGGATCGCGCACCGTCTTGCCGAGGAATTTGCGCAGATCGTCATGGCCGCCGATGCGTGTTCCGCCGATGAAGATCTGCGGAGTCGTCGCGACCTGGTGCTCGGCCTTGAACGCGTCGGTCTCCGCGCGGGTGGTGAGCCAGCGGTCGTCGACCTCGTAGCCGGAGCGGCGGAGCAGGTCCTTCGCCTTCACGCCCCACGGGCAGACATGCTTGTCCATCACCATCCGGTAGATGGTGGCGCGCTTGCCGCCCGCTGCGGGCACGGCGCTGTCGAGCGTGGTGGCCATGGTCTTCTCCTCGTCATGGGTAACGGACGAGACGGCATATGGCATCCGTACCATGGTACGGAGTCAAGGCTTGCGTTCAGAAGTCGCTGGCGAGGGTGAAGGCGGGGCCGGAAGCGGGCGCGGCGTCGCCGGCGACGCGGAAGCGCCATTCGCCCATGGCGCGGACATTCACCCCCCGGATCGGCAGCCGCGCCGAGACGTGCGGGCCGGCATCGAGGCGGGCCGCGCCGGGCTGCGCGCCGCCCCACAGGCCGCCGCCGACGTCGACGGGGCCGAGGCGGGTCGTGGCTCGGACGAGGCCGTCGGCGAACAGGTCGGGGTCGTCGAGGCCGACCGCGCCGGCCTGGCCCCATGCCTCGACCCGCAGCCGCCCCAGCCGCCGCTCGCCGCCGCCATAGAGAGTGAGCGCGAAGTCGGATCGCCCTTCCCGCCCGATCGCCTCGCGCCGCTCGGCGAGGATGTTGAGCGGAACGCTCGGCAGCGGCCGCCAGTCGATGCCGACCGCCGCCTCGGCGCCCTCGGGCCGCTCCAGCGGAAGGTAGACTCGCCCGCTCAGCGCCAGCGGCGCTCGCCGCCCGAAGAGCCGGTAGGTCAGCCGCAGCCCCGCCTGGCTTCCCCCCAGCTCGCCGCCGGGCGCCAGGGTCGGGTCGCCGCGCTCGCGTACTAAAATCCAGGCCGACCCACTCCACCGCCGAGTCTGTCCCGGCGGCGCCGGCACGGACGGGAACAGCTGCGCCACGCCCGGCGCCGCCGTCCGCAGGAAAGGCTCGCCCGGTTGCGCGACATCGAGCGCCGCCGGTTCGGCCGAGAGGAAGACGATCGGAATGAAGCCGCCGCGCGTCGCCGCCGTCTCCGCGAAGCCGCCCGGGCCACTGTGCCCGGCGGCGGCGCGTGCCAGGCCGGCCGGTGTCTCCGCCGCAGGTGGAAGGGGGTCTGAAGCGGCCGCGACCGACGCGGGCCGCTCCGCCGCGGCGACATCGGGAAGTGCCTCGTCCGCCCAGTCCGGGACCAGCGCGAGCGATCGCACGGCGATCCAGCCGCCGACGACGGCGCCGAGAAAGCGGAGCGGGGCCGGCGGCGCGGTCACTCTGCCGGGACCTGGGCAGGGAAGATATGGCGGGTCTTATCCCAGTCGGCCCGCCCGGAGCGCCGCGCCAGCAGGTAGCGCCCGACCGCGCGCCGCGCCGCGAGCATGGCGATGGCGTTGCCGACCAGGATCCTCGGCACCGACCGCAGCCCCTCGCGCCAGCCATAGGCGACCGTCACGAAGCCGAGGCGCATGGCGAGCCGCCACACAAGCAGAAGCATCGCGGCATAGCTCAAGGCCGCCAGCGCCGGCGTGAGCAGCACGATCTCATGACCCGTCGCGACCGCAAGCGCGGCCAGCGGCGCCGTCGTCAGAAGCGCGGCATAAGCGGCGCACAGCAGCAAGGCGGCGAGCAGCGACTGGCGGTCGCGAAGCCGCATCCACCGCTCGGCAAAGCCACCGCTCCAGCCGAGCCGGTCCCAGCCGCTCAGCGCGATCCCCACCATCCAGCGCGCCTTCTGGCCCACCGCGGCGTCGATCGTCGCCGGGAAATGCTCGCGGGTCACCACCGCCGGGCCGCCCGAATCCGCCGGCAGACGAACGAAGGTCGAGCGGCGGCCAAGCGCGCGCAGCCTGAGGCCGAGCTCATAATCCTCGGTCAGGCTCGCGGCGTCGAACGGCTGGCCGCCCGGCCCGGCCAACGCCTCGAGCGCATCGCGGGACAGGGCGCAGCCGACCCCCGCCGACGGCAGGCCGGCGCCGAGCGCTTCTCGCACCACCAACTCCTTGCCATGCGCCTCGGCGAATTCGTCGGCATAATGGCCGGCGATCCATCGCGAATCCGCGTCGATCAGCGGCAGCACCGGCAGCTGGACGAGGTCGAAGCGCTCGATCAGGCTGTCGAACAGCCTCAATTCGGCCGAATGGACGACGTCCTCGGCGTCGTGGAGGACGACCGCCTTGGCCCGCCAGCCCTCCGCCGCCTCGTCGGCGAGCAGCGCCGCCCAGATCGCATTGAGGCAGTCGGCCTTGGTCGTCGGGCCGGGCATCCAGCCGACCACCGTGCGCACCCGCGGATCGGCGACGGCCCGCACCGCTTTCGCGGTCGCGGGATCGTTCGGGTAGCAACCCACATAGATACGGTAATCGTCATGATCGAACCGGCCGAGCGCGTGGCGCAGCATCGGCCCGATCACCTCCGCTTCCTGCCAGGCCGGGACGAAGATAACGAGCGGCCCGGCCCGCAGCGGCGCCGGCAGGTCGGCGACCGAGGCCGGCCTCGCCCGCAGCAGGGCGCGCTTCGCCCGCAGCGCCAGCCAGGCAAGGTCGATCGCGAGATCGCCGATGCCGAGCAGGATGAAGCCGGCAGCCGCGAACAGCGTAAGCTCGCGAACAACGAACGCGCTTATTCCGATAAACCCGCTGGCCCACTCCATGCGGTTTCCCCCGAATCGGACCAGTAACAATCCATTCCGGAGATGGATTAGGCAAGTCCTTCGTGACGACACTGCTGTGCAGCGTGGTCGGCTGCGGACGATTTACCTTGGCGAGGACTCGCGGCAGGCCGCGGCAGGCCGCGCCGGTCGGACGAGCGTCGGCCTGCGGCCGCCGCCGTAAGCGGCGATTCGGGCATTTTCATTGGCGGTGTCGGCCGCGGCTTCGGCGGTCCAGCGGTCGAACAGGCAATAGGCCCGATCGAGCCCGCGCAGCAGCCGGGCCTGCTCGCGCCGACCTACCGCGCATTCCGCGAAATAGGCGCCGAACTGGCGGCGGAAATCGTCCGGGCCGGGACGGCGGCGCGGCTCGACAGGGTCATCGGAGTCGCCGCTCGAGCAATCGCTATAGGCAAACAGCGTGCCGCGCCGCTCGCCGCCATTGCCGTGCCAGAAGATCGCGTGATGCCGGATCGAGAAGGTGCGGCCGTCGCGCCCGAGCTCGACAATGCGGCCGCCGTCACTCTCGGCAATATCGGTGACCGTCCACCCGCCGACGACGCTTCGGCGGAGGATGCGCGAGTCGTTTGTCTGCTGTGCCGTCGCCAGCAGGCTCGCCATCGCAAGAGCGAAGCCCCATCCCATGCCGGTATCCTAGCAGGTCGCGGCCGAACAATCGCCGCCGGCCGCGATGTCACCGCTGGCAAGCGGGCATCGAATCCCTTCTCGACTTGTGCGCTTGGCAATCTTATGCGAACCAGCACGAAGAGGGCGTTTCCGGCAGCCCGCCGAAGCGCCCCTTTTCGTGGGCAGCTTGAGAAGGGGTCCCAAGCATGAAGATTCTGGTGAAGGCCGCGGCTGCGGTTGGTCTGCTTGCGCTGGCGGCGTGCAACAACACCGCGACCGAGAACAAGGCGGATGCCATCGAGGCGAACGGCGCCAACGTCGCCGAGAACCTCGAAGAGGCCGCCGAGAACATGACCAACGACCAGGCCGCCGAGGCGACCGAGAACAAGGCCGATGCGGTTCGCGAGAGCACCGAGGAAAAGGCCGACGCCGTCCGCGAAGGCAACGGCAGCGTGGAGAGCAACGTCAGCGGCATGTAAGCCGTTCACGCTCCAAGGTTTCGGGAAGGGCGTCCGGCTTCGGGCGCCCTTTCTTCTTGCCTAGGCGGGATCGAACGCCGCGATGATCGGACAGGGGCCGCGCCGACCCGCCGCGCAGCTGTCGGCGAGTCGGGCGAGCGCCGCGCGCGCCTGTTCGAGATCAGCGATCTTCGCGTCGAGCGCGGCGATGCGGCCGGCGGCGAGCGCCCTGGCGCGGGCGCGGTCGTGCGACGCGTCGAGAGCGAGGAGCTCGCCGATTTCCTCGAGCGTGAAGCCGGCGCTCTGGGCGCTTCGGATGAAGCGCAGCCGCCGCACGTCCTCGGCGCCATAGCGCCGCACGCCCCCGCCAAGGCCGGTCCCACCGCTGCGCGGAGGCTCGGCGAGCAGGCCGCGCCGCTGATAGTAGCGCACCGTCTCGACGCCGACGCCGCCGGCCTTGGCGAGACCGGCGATCGTCATCCCATTCATCGCTAGACTCCGGACCGTGGTACGGAAGTCATATGGGCCGACCCCGATGATGGGCCAAGCGAGAAATGACGATGACGACGACCATGCTTGCGGGCGCGGGCTATTTTCTCAGCTGAGCCAGCCGGTCATCCATCGCGCGTAGGCGAAGATCGACAGGCCGAGCGCGACCGCGCCGATCGACACCCAGCGGTTGCGGCGCCCGGTCGCGACCTGCCACAGGCCGGTGAGCAGGGCGACCAGCCCGAACAGAAGCACCAGGGCGAACAGCCACAGGATCATCTCGGCTTCGTCGCCGCTGCCGGTGAACCGGCTGCCGTCCGCAAGCTCTTGGCCCGGATGGGTGAGCTCGGGCAGCGTGTAGTAAGTGACCGGCCCCATCAGCCCGAGCAGCACGAGGCCGCACAGCATCATCACCACGCCATAGCCGCGAACGGCGCGCGACGAGCGCATCTTGCGCCCGCATCTCGGACAGGTCTCGACCCGGCCCGGCGCGACGAAGCCGCAGCGCAGATCGAAGCAGGTGCTGGTGTCCGCCATGGCTCCCCTCCCCGGCCCTTTCAGTCTAGCATCGTCGCCGCGGTCGGTCACGGACGTGCCCGGGGCGGGATGACGTCCCGTCGAAAGGCTGCTAAGCGACTGATAAATCTGGAGGGATGCGGTCGTGAAGTTCAAGCGTAGCGGCGCCTTGTTGGCTTTTGTCGGTGTCTTGTCGGCGTGCGGCGGCGGCGGCGGTGGCGGTTCCTCGCCGCCGATCGGCTCGACCCCGACCCCGCCGCCCTCCGGGTCGACCTGCTCGCTCGCCGATCGCCAGAGCTGGGTCGCCGGCGAGCTGCGCGAATGGTACCTCTTCCCGGAGACCCTGCCCGCCACCAACCCAGTCGGCGCGGCGACGCTCAGCGACTTCGTCGACGCGATGACCGCGACCGCTCGGGCGCAGCGGCGCGACCGCTTCTTCACCTACGTCACCTCGATCGCCGAGGAGAACGCCTTCTTCCAGCAGGGCTCGAGCGCCGGCTTCGGCATCCGCCTGTCGATCGACTCGGCGGCGCGCCGCCTGTTCATCGCCGAGGCGTTCGAGGGCGCGCCGGCGCTCGCCGCCGGAATCGATCGCGGCACCGAGATCCTCGCGATCGGAACCAGCGCCGCGACCCTGCGCACCGTCGACTCGATCATCGCCGCGGAAGGCCCGGCCGGGATCACCAACGCGCTCGGGCCGAGCACCGCCGGCACCACCCGCGTTCTGCGGGTCACCGACTCGGCGGGCACCCGCGAGGTCACCGTGACCAAGGCCGAGTTCGCGCTTCAGCCGGTATCGAGCCGCTACGGTGCGCGGATCATCGACGATGGCGGCCGCCGCGTCGGCTACATCAATCTGCGCACCTTCATCGACACCGCGGACGGGCAGCTGCGCAACGCCTTCGCACAGCTGCGCGCGCAGGGCGTCACCGAGGTCATCGTCGACCTCAGATATAATGGCGGCGGCCTCGTCTCGATCGGCGAGCTCTTGGGCGACCTGCTCGGCGCGAACCGCGTCGGCCAGGTGTTCAGCCGCACCGTTTTCCGTCCCGAAAAGGCGGTGAACAACGACACCGACCTGTTCGGCGCGCAGGCCGAGGCGATCGCGTCGACCCGCATCGCCTTCATCGGCACCGGCGGCACCGCCTCGGCGAGCGAGCTCGTGATCAATTCCTTCCTGCCCTATCTCGGCGCCAACATCGCACTGGTCGGCACCAACACCTACGGCAAGCCGGTCGGCCAGATCGCCCGCGACCGCCCGCAATGCGACGACCGCCTGCGTGTCGTCGCCTTCGCGACTCAGAACTCGGCCGGCCAGGGCGCCTATTTCGACGGTCTCGCGCCGTTCATGCAGGCGACCTGCCGCGCCGGCGACGACCTCGCCTTCCAGCTCGGCGACCCACGCGAGGCGTCGATCCGCGCGTCATTGGACTTCCTCGCCGGCCGCGCCTGCACCGCGATCTCCGCGGCGCCGGTTGCCGGCCGCCAGGCCGCCCCGGCGGAGGCGGGACGCGAGCTGGTCAGCCCGATGCGGCCGACTCCGGCGCAGCGCGAGGTGCCCGGCTTCTTCTAGGCGCCAGGTCCTATGCGGGAGCGCCGCGGCAGGTTACGGGAGCGTCATGACCGGACGCTCTCTCGCCTTCGCCGCCCCGCTGCTCGGCCTCGCCGCCGCCGGCTGCGCCACCACCCCGCCCGCGTCGCAACAGGACGCTTTCATGGCCCGCCTCCAGGCACTGTGCGGGCAGGCGTTCGAAGGCCGCGTGGTGACGAGTGATCCCGCCGACCGCGACATGGCCGGCCAGCGGCTGGTGATGCACGTCGCCGATTGTTCGGCCGATCGGGTCCGCATCCCCTTCCATGTCGGCGACGACCGCTCGCGCACGTGGGTGATCACGCGCACCCTGGGGGGCCTGAGGCTCAAGCACGACCATCGCCATGAAGACGGCAGCGAGGACGTGCTCACCCAATATGGCGGCGACACCGCCGCGCCCGGCACCGCGTCGCGCCAGGACTTCCCGGTCGACGCGGACTCGATCGCCCTGTTCCGCCGCGAGAACCGCGCCGTTTCGGTGACCAACGTCTGGGCGGTCGAGGTTCGTGACGGCCTGTTCGCCTATGAGCTGCGCCGCCCGCCGGGGCCGAACCAGCGTCATTTCCGGGTCGAGTTCGACCTCACCCGTCCGGTCGCCGCGCCGCCGCTGCCCTGGGGCTGGCAGGGCTGAGCGCACCCGCGCGACGCAGGGCGGTTCCACGCGCACGCGAACCGCTCTAAGACGCGGCCAGACCCAAGGAGAATCCTCGATGCGCGTTGCCTTCGCTTCGTCCCTCTGCCTCGCTCTGCTGCTCGCCGCCTGCGCGCGGTCCGAGGAAGCGAGCATGGTGCCGCCGGAAGGCAATCAGGGCTACAACCGCGTCGGCCAGGTCCGTACCCCGGAGCAGGACGACCGCGAGCCGGCGATCGGCCAGTGGCGCGCCGCTCTGCAGGACGAGCGCCAGGCGCTCGAATTCGGCCCGATGGGCACCGAGCCGCTGTTCAGCCTGATGTGCGCGCCGCAGGGCGGCGGAGTCCTGCTCCAGCGCCACGGCGCGACGTCGACCGCCGGCGCCCAGCAGGCGATGCAGGTCACCATCGGCGATGTGACCGAGCGGCTGCCGGTGTCGTCCGGGGTCGGCACGATCCCGATGCAGCGCGGCGAGGCCGCGCCGACCAGCCGCACCTTCGGCCTGCTCGTCGCCTCGGCCCAGCCGATCGTCATCCGCCTCGACGACGGCTCGCCGCTGATTCTGCCGCACAGCCCTCTGGTGGGCGACTATCTGCGCGCCTGCGGCCGTCCGCAGGATACCGTTCAGCCGGGCAACGCCGCGATCGGCAACACGGCGGGCGCGGCGCCGGCGACCAACACCGCCGCGCCGGCGCAATAGGTCAGATCAGGGTCACGCAGGCCGCTGCCGACTGGGTGACGACCTCGACGATCTGGGGGTCGTCGAGCGCCTGGGCACGGTTGAGAATCTGCACCAGGGGCTCGCCCTGCTGACGCGCCTCGGCCATCTCGGCGGCGGTCTGCCCGAGGCGGACGAGCTGCTGCGCGCTCAGCCGCTCGGTCCAGATCTGCGCCATGCACTGCGCCATGCCGGCCGGCACGCCCGCCTGCTCGAGATGATCGGCTACCCCGGTCTCGACCACCTGGGAACAGCCCGCCAGGGCCAAGGCGGCCGCGGCCGTCATCGTCATCGCTAAGCGCATCATTCCTCCGAGCTTCACCGGCGTTGGCCGCATCAAGGCTTGAACGAACGCGCTGGGCTTGGAAAGGGCGCAGGGGAAGGGAGACGTCATGACCTTGCTCCGCCTATCGGGCCTGTTGCCCGTCCTCGCCCTCGCCGCCTGCGTGCCGACCACCGCGCGGCAGCCGCAGACGCAGACGCAGACGGTGGCGCCGCCGGTTCAGGTGCTGCCGCCCAGGCCGGCGCAGCAGCTGCCCGCGCCGACGCCGTCGGTCGACTGGATCGACGCGGCGCTCAGCGCCGGAGACTGGACCTACCGCCAAGGCGGATCGGCGGCGTTCGGCCCGCCCGCCAGCCCGTCCTTCGTCATCGCCTGCACCGGCGCGCGCATCCGGCTCGAGCGGACCGGCGCGGCGAGCGGGTCTCAGCTCACCATTCGCACCAGCTCGGAAGCGCGCACCCTGGCGGCGACGCCGACGGCTGGCGGTCTCGTCGCGGAGCTTGCCGCGTCGGACCAGTTGCTCGACGCGATCGCTTTCAGCCGCGGCCGCTTCTCGGTCGAGGCGCCGGGCATGGCGCGGCTCGTCATCCCCGCCTGGCCGGAGGCCGCGCGGGTGGTCGAGGAGTGCCGCTAGAGTCGGTGGAGGGAGGGCCGGGAATTCGGCCCGAGTTATCCACTGTTATGCCAAAAAAAATTTCAAACAAGACTTGATCGCCGAATCGGCGCGAATCATACTGATTCCAACAGCAACTGGCGAAAGGAGGTGATCCGATGTCTCATGGTTCAGCAGAGAGGTCGATCAGGTCCGTTCGGGAGACGAAAGCCTAAGCTTTCCAAGCTCTTCCGGGCGATCACTTTCCGATCGCTGGCCATGTATAAGGGGTCGCCGGACTTTTGTCCGGCGACCCTTGGCTTTTGTGGACTTGGGCTTTTCGTCGCAACGGCCGGGCGGCTTCTGACTCGTTACTGAGCCGCCGCGAGGCGAGCGATCCGCGCCTGCCACAGGACCAGCAACGGCGTGACGCCGAGCTCCATCGCCAGCGCCAGGCGATGCTCCCAGCCGGGTGCGCCGGAGTCCGCCAGCGACACCCCCCGCGCCAGTCCGCCGGCGACCACGATCAGGCCGAGCAGGCGGAACATCGCGCCGCGCGCCTCGATCCGCGGCACGCAGGCGACGAAGCCGATGCCGATGCCGAGCAGCAGGCCCGACAGATAGCGCATGTGACTGTCGAGGTCGGCTGGCGGCTCGGGCATCACGCCGCGGAGCATCGCCGGCCCCTCGACCACGCCGGCCAGGCCGGCCGACAGCGGCACCAGGCAGGCGGCGAGGATCGCGCCCTGCAGCAGCCGTCGCTCGCTCGCAAACCGCATGGGCTTCTCCCCCTCCACCGGAACGGCTCCTGCTCCCGGCTCGTTCATCCAGCCAAGGAAAGCAAGGAGACACGTCATGGCCGAGAAGCAGGAACGCTTCCCCAGCAAGGCGCCGCAGGAAGAGCTCATCCCCGGCAAGACCCAGAACCTGTCGTCCGCGACCCGCCAGCCGGGCGACGCGCACAATCCGACCGACCAGCTCGACAAGGCTCGGCGATGACCGGCGCGGACGGCGGCGGCCACCCAGTGCCGGAGAGCGAGGAAGCCCGGCATAACGAGATCCCCGAGCATCTCGAGGCCCGCAAGGGCGAAGGCGACGACGGCAAGGCCGCCGCGCAGCCGACGCGCCTCGTGAACCCCGACGGCGAGCCCTACGAGGCCGGCGATCTCGGCCGCGGCCCCGCGGCGCATCAGGACCGCGGCCAGAGCATTGCCGAGGCCGAGGAGGAAGGCGGCGAGCAGCCCTAACCTGCATTTGGAACTGTTCGCGGCGTGACTCGCTTGTTACGCTTCAGATACGAACAGCAGGAGACGGCCAATGGCCAATAAGCCGAAGGGAAAGTCTTCCGGTGGCGCCAGGAAGACCGGGAAGAACGACGCGCAGGACGCGGCTCGGCGCGCCGCCGAGGCGATCCCCGACGCGCTGCGCGAGGCCGGCCGCCGCGCCGCCGACCTTGCCCAGAACCCGGTCGCGCGCAGCCTGCTCGCCGCCGGCCTGGTCAC
>NZ_JAANPA010000012.1 GCF_011320075.1 Sphingosinicella sp. YJ22
CCTGGCGAACCTGGCGCGCCTCGTCGGCGGTGACGCGGCCGTCGCGATTGGCGTCGAGGCGGGCGAAGCGCGCATCGGCGCGGGCGAGCGCCTGGTCGCGGGTGACTTCGGCGGCGGGACCGCGCCGCGGCGCGTCCTGGCCGCCTTGGGCAGCCGCGACGCCGGTGGTGGCGAGCAAAGCCGCACCGACCAGCGAAAGGGTGATCGTCTTCTTCATCGTGTCGGAATCCTCTGGCTAGAGCCCGCACTTCCCGTGCGGCACTATGCGCCTTCTGACACTGTCTTGTCGCCGAATTTTCCCTGCACGCGCAAAAGTTTGTCGCAATCTGTCGCAGCGAGGGGTCAGAAGCTGACCCGCACCGTCGCCCTGAGATCGCGGCCGGCGAGCGGCACGAAATCCTTGGTGAAGGAGGCGTGGCGGCGCGCCTCGACGTCGAGGATGTTGTTCGCCGACAGGATCAGGGCGGTCGGGTTCTCGCGCCCGAACGGGCGGATGGTCAGCGACACATTGACCAGTGTGAAGGCCTCGGTCGCTGTCTCGAACGCGGCGATGCGATCCTGCTCGAAGACATGCTCGGCCTCGACCCGGCCCTCGAACATCTCGTTGGCGGCCTCAATCCCGCCGAGAACGCGCAGCGGCGGGATGCGCGGCACCGGGCCGTCGCCGTCGGCGATCGTCGCCTCGACATAGTCGGCGACTCCGTCGACGCTCACCCGCCAGTCGCCGACCCGGGCGACCTGGGCGTTGGCGCCGAACTCGAAGCCCCAATAGGTCGCGTCACGCTGGAAATATTGGAAGACCGGCAGCTCGTCCTGCTCGGCGCCGGTCGCGGCGGCGAAGATGTAATTGTCGAAGCGGTTGTAGAAGAGTGTCCCGTTGATCTGGAACCCCGGCAACGACGCGCGCAGATACAGCTCGCCGCCGACATTGCTCTCGGTCGAGAAGGTCGGGTCGCCGATCTCGAACGCCTGGGTGGCGACGTGGGGGCCGCTCGAGAACAGTTCCTCCGCCGACGGCGCTCGCTCGGCGCGCGACAGGTTGATGCCGGCGCGCACCCGCGGGACGATTTCGTAGGATGCGCCGGCCGCGGCGGAGAAGGAATCGAAGCTGCGGTCGATGCCGAGGGGCGCCGAGGCGACGCCGGCATGCTCGTAGCGCAACGCGCCTTCCAGCTGGACCGGCCCGAATTCGAATTCCTGGAGCGCGAACAGGCCGATCTGGCTGGTCGAGTTGGCCGGCAGGAAAGCCTCCGCGCCGACTGCGTCGAAGTCGCGCACGAAGAACTGGCCGCCGATCACGCCGCGCCAGCCGCCGCGATCCTTCTGGACCAGCTCGGCGCGGCCTTCCATGCCCTGAGTCTCGAACAGGGTGCCGACCTCGTCGCCCTCGAACTCGGTATGCTCGTAATCGGCCGCCGCGAAGCGCACGCGCAGCTGCTCGAAGAAGCCGGCGCCGAGCTTCACCTCGCCGCGCAGGTCGGCACGGATCTGCCTGAGGTCGATGGAGACCGGGGCCTCGCCATGTTCCTCTTCGCCTTCGCCCTCGCCCTCACCGTCGCCTTCGTCATGATGGTGCCCCGCGCCCGGGCGCAGCGGCACGCCGTAGCGGCTGTCGAACAGGCTCAGCGACAGGCCGAGGCTTCCGCCCTCGCGGATCAGCGCGACGCCGACGCCCCCGGTGGTCGTCTCGGTCGCGCTGTTGGGAAGGGTGCCACGAACGCCGGCAAGCGCGCGGGCTTCCGCCGCTTCCTCCAAATGGCCCTCGTCCTCCTCCTCGTCGGCGATCGCCAGCTGCTCCGCGCGCAGTGTCGGCGCCAGCACGAAACCGCCGACATCGAGGTCGTCGGTGCGACGATAGCTGCCGTCGACATGGCCGACCACGCCGCCGCCGAGAGCGAAATCGACGCCGGCGCCGACGCTGCGCTCGTTCGCCGCCGAGCCGTAGCTGGCGAGGCCGTCGATATGGACGATGTCGTCGGGAACGGTGCGCGGGATCCGGCGGTCGAAAATGTTGACCGCGCCGCCGATCGCCTGGCTGCCGAACAGCAGCACCGCCGGGCCGTGAAGCACCTCGATGCGCTCGGCGGTGATCGGATCGATGGTCACGGCATGGTCGGCCGAGGTGTTGGACACGTCGATCGAGCCGATTCCGTCGACCAGCACGCGCACCCGCTCGCCCTGGAAGCCGCGCAGCACCGGCCGCGACGAGCCCGGCGAGAAGCTCGTCGCCGACACGCCAGGAAGCCGCGCCAGCGTATCGCCGAGCTGCGGCCGGATCTCGCGGGCGAGGTCGTTGCCGGTCAGCGCCGAGGTGCCGGCGAGGATGTTGAGGTTGCTGACGAACGGCGCGGTGACGACGACCTCCGCGCCGATCTCCTCATGGACATGGTCGGCCGCCGGGCGTTGATCGTCGGCTGGCGGCGCATCCTGCGCCTGGGCGGGAACGGCAACGAAGGCGGCGGAAAGCAGGAGCAGGGAACGCAAGGGAGGACTCCGGGGTCAGGTTCTGTGCGCGATCTAACTGCGACGTTACAATATAACAAGGGTGAGTTGGCGCCGTACAACAGCTTGTCGCAAGCGATAAACGGCTCGTCCCCTTCACCGTAGAACCCGCTGACAACGGCCATGCTGCGTTTATGATCAGGGGCATAGTTGGTTTGCGTTCGCGTGTGGGCGGGGAGAATGTCGAGTGGTGCGTGGATTGAAGTCGCTTCGGCGGGGCGTTTTCGGAATTGGACTGGCGGGATCGGTCGCGGTGGCGGCGGTCGGGATGCCGGTGATGCATTCGCAGGCGGCGCCCCATGTCCAGGCAGCGACGCTCGCGGTCGCCGCCGGTCAGCAGGCGCGCGCGCAGCAGCGGCCGGCGCCGGCGCGCTCGCAGCGCTCCGTCCAACCGGCCCAGACGCTGAGTCCGGCTCCCGCTCCTTCGACCGCCCAGCTTCCGCTCACCGAGCGCATGGCCCGAAGCGCGCTCGAAGAAAGGGTGCAGGAACTCGGCCACAGTTTCCCCGGCGAGGTCGGCATCGCCGTCCGCGACATCGAGACCGGCTATGTCGCGTCGTGGAACGGCGGCCGCCTGTTCCCGCAGCAGAGCGTCAGCAAATTCTGGGTGTCGCTGACCACGCTCGACGCGGTCGATCGCGGACGTCTCGATCTCGACCGCCGTGTAACCGTGACCCGCGACGACCTCACCCTATTCAGCCAGCCGATCGCGCAGCAGGTCGATGCGGACGGCTACACCACGACTCTGCGCGACCTCATGACCCGCGCGATCACGCGCAGCGACAACACCGCCAACGACTTCCTACTGTGGCAGGCCGGCGGCCCCGAGGCGGTTCGCGCCTTCATCTCCCGCACAGGCATCGAGGGGGTGCGCTTCGGCCCGGGCGAGCGGCTGCTTCAGAGCCAGATCGCCGGCGTACGCTGGACCCAGGCGCTGTCGCGAGGACGCGCCTTCTACACGGCGCGCAACGCGGTGCCGGCGAGCACGCGCCGCCGGCTGTTTGAAGATTATATCGAGGATCCGCAGGACGGGGCATCCCCGCTCGGCTTGACCCAGGGCCTCGCCATGCTCCAGCGCGGCGAGCTCCTCTCGCCCGCCTCGACCCGGCACATGATCTCGACCCTGCGCGCGACCCGCACCGGCCCGAACCGCCTCGCCGGCGGCCTCGCGCCGGGCTGGACGATCGGCCACAAGACCGGCACCGGACAGGTCTTCAACGGCACCCAGGCGGGCTATAACGACATCGGCATCATCACCTCGCCCGACGGGCGCCACTATGCGCTTGCGGTGATGATCGGCCGGGTCAGCGTTCCGCTCGGCGTGCGCATGACGCTGATGAACAACGTCACCCGCGCCGCCATCCAATATCACGACGCGCGGCGGTAAGCCCTAATTCCTCCCCGCGATTTCGCGGGGAGGGGGACCGCCGAAGGCGGTGGAGGGGTTCTTTGCCGCCAGCCTCAAGAACCCCCTCCACCACTCGCCTGCGGCGAGCGGTTCCCCTCCCCGGCAAATGCCGGGGAGGATATGGCTAGGCGTCGTAGTCGACTTCGACGCCTTCGCCCTTGGGCACCGACTGACAGGTCAGCACGTAGCCGGCGGCGATCTCCTCGTCGCTGAGGCCGTAGCGGGCGGCCATCTCGACCTCGCCGTTGAGCACGCGCGCGCGGCAGGTCGCGCACACCCCGGCCTTGCAGGCGAACGGCGCGGGCATTCCGGCGAGGCGGGCGCTGTCGAGGATGTTGCCGGCCTTGGCGTCGAACGGCACGCGGCGGCGTCGGCCGTCGAGCGTCACGGTCATCTGCAGCCCCTCGGCCCGGGCCTGGAGCTGGTGCATCTGCGCCTCGACCGCGGCGTCCGGACGCCCGGCGGTGAAGCGCTCGACGAGGATCCGGTCGGCGGGCACGCCGACTTCCTTCAAGGCCTCCTCGGCGGCGTCCATCATCGGGCCGGGGCCGCAGATGAAGAAGGCGCTGACTTCCTCCGGCTCGATCAGCGAACCGAGGATGAGGTCGCACTTGGTGCGGTCGAGGATGCCGTTGAACAGCTCGATGTCCTCGGCTTCCTCGGCGAGGAAGTGGTGGACCTGGAGACGGTCCATGAAGCGGTTCTTGAGCCGGCTCAGCTCCTCCAGGAAGATCACCGAAGCGCTGTCGCGGTTGCCGTAGAAGAGGGTGAAGCGGCTGTCCGGCTCGGTCAGCAATGCGGTCTTGAGCAGCGACATGACCGGGGTGATGCCCGAACCGCCCGCGAAGCCGGCATAATGGTTGCGCGCGTCCGGCCGGAACTCCCAGGTGAAGGAGCCGTGCGGCGGCATCACCTCCATGTCCTGGCCAGCCTCGAGATTGTCGTTCGCCCAGTTGGAGAAGACGCCCCCGGCGATCCGCTTCACCGTGACCTTGAGCTCGCCGTCCTGTGGCGCGACGCACAGCGAATAATTGCGGCGCACTTCCTCGCCGCCGATGTCGGCCTTCAGCGTCAGATGCTGACCGGGGGCGAAAGCGAAGGTGTCGCGCAGATCGTCCGGGACGGCGAAGCGGATGGACTTGGCCTCCGCGGTCTCGGGCACGACTTCGGCGATGCGGAGGGTATGAAAGCTGACGCTCATCCGGGACTCAATGGCATTTGAACAGGTCGAAGGGCTCCGCGCAGGAGCGGCACCGCCACAAAGCCTTGCACGGGGTCGAGCCGAAACGGCTGATCTCCTCCGTCTCGGCGGAGCCGCATTGCGGGCAATGGACCGCTCGCTCGCCGGGCGCATTGGGCGGCGCGATGCCATAGGCGCGAAGCTTGTCGCGGCCTTCCGGCGTGATCCACTCGGTGGTCCAGGGCGGCGTGAGCGTGGTCTCGATCCGCACGCTGTCGAAACCGGCCGCGTCGAGCGCCTCGCGCACCATCCGCTCGATCACCTGCGTCGCAGGACAGCCGGTATAGGTCGGGGTGAGGACGACGCGATCGTCATGCACCTCGCGCACGATGCCCAGGTCGACGATCGACAGCACTGGGATCTCGGGATCCGGCACATCCTGCAGAACACCCCACAGCGCACCGGTCCGGGACGCGTTGAGAGGCTGGTGAACGCCCATCACCACACCGCGTCGGGATAGGTGCGGGGCAGGAACTGCATGACCGCGATGAGATGGCCGAGATGCTCGCTGTGGTGGCCGCGGCGGCCGCCGAGGATGGGGCGCTGGGGCTTCGGTGCGTCCAGCGTCGCTTCGGCGAGCACCGTCTGGAGGCGCGCGTCGTAGCCGGTGCGGAGCAGGTCGACGTCAGGCCACAGGCCGCGGCCGTTGGCGTCCGCGGCGGCCTCGTCCAGCTCGAACAGCTCGGGGACGAAGCGCCACATCCAGTCGAGGCCGTCGGCCATGCGCGCGCGGCTCTCGTCGGTGCCGTCGCCGAGGCGGATCACCCATTCGGCGGCGAGCTCCTCATGATAGGCGACTTCCTTGACCGCCTTGGCCGCGATCGCAGCGACGCGCTCGTCGGAAGACGCGGCGAGCTGGTCGAACAGGCGCTTCTGCCAGGCCGAGAACAGCAATTGCCGAGCCATCGTCTGGGCGAAGTCGCCATTGGGCTGCTCGACCAGCAGGCAGTTGCGGAAATCGAGGACGTCGCGGTGGAAAGCGAGCGCGTCGCCGTCGCGGCCCCTGCCCTCAATTTCGCCGGCGAGGTTGAGGAAGTGGGTTGCCTGCCCGATCAGGTCGAGAGCGATGTTGGCGAGGCTGAGATCGACCTCGACCGACGGCGCATGGCCGCACCATTCGCCGAGGCGCTGGCCGAGGATCAGGCTGTCGTCGCCGAGGCGAAGAAGCATCTCGAATAGGGTGGCTCGGTGCTCTTCATCGACCGGCGCGTCGAACGCGCCGCCCGGCCGCGTCTTCAGCGCGACTTCCTCGTCCTCGGGTCGGATCGGCGGCAGCGACGGCATCAGATGTGCTTCACGTCGTCGGGGATGTTGTAGAAGGTCGGGTGGCGGTAGATCTTGTCCTCCGCCGGATCGAACATCTGCGCGTCGTCGCGCGGATCGGAGGCGATGATCGAAGCCGAGGGCACGACCCACAGGCTCACCCCCTCCATGCGCCGCGTATAGGTGTCGCGCGCGTGGCGAAGCGCGATCTCGGCGTCGGGCGCGTGCACCGAGCCGACATGGCGGTGCGCCATGCCGCCCTTCGAGCGGACGAACACTTCCCAGAGCGGCCAATCCTTGGACATCAGGCGGCCTCTCGCGCGGCAAGCTTCTCGGCATAAGCGGCGGCGGCCTCGCGGACCCAGGCGCCTTTCTCCCAGGCTTCGCGGCGGGCCTTCATCCGTTCCTTGGCGACGGGCCCCTCGCCCTTCACGACGGCGTAGAATTCCTCCCAGTCGACCTCGCCGAAGTCATAGCCGCCCTTGGCCTCGTTCCACTTCACCTGCGGATCCGGAACGGTGAGGCCGAGCGCGTCGGCCTGCGGCACCGTGATGTCGACGAATTTCTGGCGAAGCTCGTCATTGGTGTCGCGCTTGATCCGCCAGCGCATCGATTGCGCCGTGTTGGGGCTGTTGTCATCGGTCGGGCCGAACATCATCAGGCTCGGCCACCACCAACGGTTGAGGGCGTCCTGCGCCATCCTTTTCTGGTCGGCGGTGCCGGCGCACATCGCCATCATGATCTCGTAGCCCTGGCGCTGGTGGAAGCTCTCTTCCTTGCACACCCGGACCATCGCGCGGGCGTAGGGGCCGTAGGAGGTGCGCTGGAGCGGCACCTGGTTCATGATCGCGGCGCCGTCGACCAGCCAGCCGATCGCCCCGATGTCGGCCCAGGTCAGCGTCGGATAGTTGAAGATGGTGCTGTACTTGGCCTTGCCGGAGTGAAGCGCCTCGATCATCTCCTGGCGGCTCGTTCCGAGCGTCTCGGCAGCGGAGTAGAGATAGAGGCCGTGGCCCGCCTCGTCCTGGACCTTGGCGAGAAGGATCGCCTTGCGTCGAAGCGACGGCGCGCGGCTGATCCAATTGCCCTCCGGAAGCATCCCCACGATCTCGCTATGCGCGTGCTGCGAGATCTGCCGGGTCAGCGTGCGGCGATAGGCCTCGGGCATCCAGTCCTTGGGCTCGATGAACTCGTCCGCGGCGACGCGCGCCTCGAACGCCTCCAGCTTCGCCGGATCCTCGAGATTCTGCACCTGGGCGTTCTTTTGGAGCTCGGTCGTATACATCAAATTCTCCTGGCCGCGGCGCTAGCAGAGCCGCGGTTTCGCAGCAAATAACGCGCGAATCGGTCTGTGGTCGCGGCGGCGATTCGGAAGCCTGCCGGCGGGTGAAACCGACAAACCCGACACATGCCATTCGTTTCGCCCAACACCGTGAACTTCCGCTTTCGGACGTGTGACGAAGCGGCGGCCGGCGGTGCTCATGGAGCGATCATAACCCACAGCGGGGGCTGTAGGAAAATGCATCTCTCGAAGCCGATCACACCCGCTCGATGACCATCGCGATGCCCTGCCCCACGCCGATGCACATGGTGCACAGGGCGTAGCGACCACCGGTGCGCTGGAGCTCCTCGGTCGCGGTGAGCGCGAGGCGGGCGCCCGACATGCCGAGCGGGTGGCCGAGGGCGATGGCGCCGCCATTCGGGTTCACATGGGGCGCGTCGTCGGGAAGGCCGAGGCGGCGCAGCACAGGCAGGGCCTGGGCGGCAAATGCCTCGTTGAGCTCGATGACGTCCATGTCGGCGATGGTGAGGCCGAGGCGCTTCAGCAGCTTCTCCGACGCCGGCGCCGGGCCGATGCCCATGATGCGCGGCGGCACGCCCGCGACTCCCGCGCCCAGGATTCGGGCGCGCGGGGTGAGGCCGTTGCGCTTCGCCGCTTCCTCCGACGCGACGATCAGGGCCGCCGCGCCGTCATTGACGCCCGAGGCATTGCCCGCCGTGACGGTGCCGTCGCCGCGAACGATCGGCTTCAGTTTCGCCAGCTGCTCGACGCTGGTCGCGCGCGGATGCTCGTCCTTGTCGACGACGAGCGGGTCGCCCTTGCGCTGCGGGATCTTCACCGGGACGATCTCCGCAGCGAGCCGGCCGTTGGCCTGCGCCGCCGCGGCCTTGGCCTGGCTGCGCACGGCAAAGGCGTCCTGGTCCTCGCGGGTCACCTGGAACTCCTGGGCGACATTCTCGCCGGTCGACGGCATCGTGTCGTCGCCATAGGCCGACTTCATCTTCGGGTTGACGAATCGCCAGCCGATCGTGGTGTCATACATCTCGGCATTGCGGTCGAAGGCTTGTGAAGCCTTGGCCATGACGAAGGGCGCCCGGCTCATGCTCTCCGAGCCGCCGGCGATCAGCAGGTCGGCCTCGGACCCGCGAACCACCCGCGCCGCCATCGCCACCGCGTCGAGCCCCGAGCCGCACAGGCGGTTCAAGGTCACGCCGCCCGACTTGTCCGGCAGCCCCGCCAGCAGGCCCGCCATGCGCGCGAGATTGCGATTGTCCTCGCCGGCCTGGTTGGCACAGCCGAGAATGACGTCGTCCACCTCGTCCCAGTCGACATTCGAGTTGCGCTCGATCAGCGCCCGGATTGGGATCGCGGCGAGATCGTCGGCGCGGACATGGGCAAGCGCGCCGCCATAGCGGCCGATGGGCGTGCGGATCGCATCGCAGATAAAGGCGTCGGTCATGGGGAGCGCCTTAGCCCCAGGCGGGGCGGAGTTGAACCATGTACGACAACCCACCATTTACCGGTTCGGCGGGCTTGCGCGGCCCGTTCGGCTTCGCTAGGGAGCCGCCTCCGGCCAGCCCCAAAAAGTGGCCGGGTGTGGGCGTGTAGCTCAGTGGTAGAGCACTGTGTTGACATCGCAGGGGTCGCAAGTTCAATCCTTGCCACGCCCACCATTTTCTTCCCAGTTGGATCAGTCACTTAGTGTGAGCAGCGTAGGCTGCTCCACAGTGGTCTCTTGGTTCAGTTGTACCAAGCTCACTAGACAATGCGGCGCGGCAGCCATGCGCCCTCATCTCGGACAGTTTGTTTCCCCCCTGCCCCCCTTCCCCCTAACTTTCTGGGTCTCTGCTAGCGTCGCTGAGACCCAAACCAGTCAGTTAGGGATCAGCTCACTATGCCTGAGCTCGGCGATGCTCCAATTCGAATGGTGGGCACAAACCCGTGCTCGCGGTTCTGATCGTAGATGAGCATCTCGAGATCGGCTTTCGGCATCCAGACGCGACCTGTCTCGACGGCGAGAGAAACCGGCAGGACCGGAAAGAGATGGATCACCGTTCCTTCTCCGTGGCGCGCTTTTATTGCGTCGTATGCCCTGCGTAGCGCGGCGCGGAACGCGGCGAGGTCTTCGGGCTGGCGGACGAGGTCATTGCCCGGTTCGGTGACTACAATGGACCACACGGCGACGCCGGGACCCAGCACCCGCTCTATCCGATCGTCGGTGACTGTCGCGCTCACGGCGAGCTTGAGCACCACAGGCCCCTCCGCGTCGGCTGGCGGGTCCTTCGCGATGAACTCGAGCACGGGCCGATCGCGCTGCCATTTCCACGTCGGCGGCTCCCGATGCCTCTGGTGCACGGTAGTGGGCACGATCTCGTACAGCAGCCGTCCTAACTCGATCAAGAGCGGCTGGGGCGCGAGCGCGAAGACGCTGAGATGTGTTATCTCCTGCCGCTCGATCCTTCCCCCGACGCGCTCCTTAAATAGCTGCTGGAGATTCCTTCGCTGCATCTGCCAATATTCGGGCTCGTCGTCGCGGTAGGTCGAGCCGACCAGTTCGAGGTCTATAGTCTGCCGACTCGCGGGATGCCGATCCGGCGGCATCGCCGAGAATATGGCCTGAGTCGAAACCAAAGCTTCGTTGGCGCCTATTGTCGCTCCGAATCGAAGAACGTGCGACGCCCGCTCCTCGTCTATGCCGGCGTTGGTCTCGACCCGAGTCTCGTGCGCGTCCTTCATTGCGAGCAGCACGGATTCGGGATGCTCGTCTGGCGCGTCCACGTCGATTAGTTTGTGGTGCCTGGCACAGAGGAGCATTAGGTTATCCAAGCTCTTGGCGAGTAGCCGCGAGCGCACCTCGTCCCCACGTGGCCCGCCCGGGGCGTCCGCGACGATGTGGGCAATAAAGCCGTATAGGCCATCCTCCTTGCCCGCGATAAGGTCGCCAACCAGGGATTGGTTGCAGCCCCGGTACTCGCACCTTCCCGCCGCTCGCGCCCACAGGGCCGACTGAACCCTCTGGGGCACGCTGGACTTCGCCATTAACCGACCTCCCTTACGGACTTTCGAACCCTCGCGACGTAACGTCGCCGACCTCGACCCGACAGGGCGGACGGCCCCTCTGGAAAAGTGTCGCGCTCATCAGCAGGCCGTACCATTTGGCGCGCACGACCACGAGAACCGCGAACGGAATGTCCCGCTCGCCGTCCACCAGCCCCTCCATTGACCGCACGTCTTCCAGGCTCGGGATAGGGATGTGGTTGGGGTGCGAGTGCCATTCGCCGAGGTAGTTGAAGCGGCCGTAGTTCGCCCCGGTTCGTGAAAAGAACCCCTCCAACGCCGCGCGGTGATCGTCGACGGATCGTACGAAGTGCGCGGCCCCACCGACCTGACCGTCCACAGTAAATTCGACCAGCCTAAAATGTCCCGGCTTGATCTGCTCCGCCATCAGGACGCCTCCGACCTCGTTCCGGCCTCCGCGCCGGACAGCCCGCCTCAGCTTCCTCCGCAGCGCTTTAGGTATATCCAGTCTCACGAACTCCCGCCCTCCGGCGCCGCGGGAAAGAATTCCCGCACCATCGCGTTCAACTCGTCCGCGATATTCTCGTCGGTGGGCGGCCCCCACTCGCCCTCGGGCTTTAGGTCGATCGGCCACGTCTCGAACGGAGCGCCGAAGATCCAGCCAGGCTTCAGGCCCACCGCGTAGGCAGCCTGAGGGAAAAGCGATTCGTCCCTAGTTAGCGCATCCACGACCAGGCGGGAGACGTGCGCCGCCATCACCGTCACGTCGGCGTCGTCGGCCACGATCAGTGGGACGCCGCCGGGGAGGGACAGGCCGTACTGCTCGGCCGTTCCCGCCGGCGGAAGCACGCCATGTTCGGCGCACCAGGCGAGGATCTGCCGTCGCGCTGCGTGTGGTACCGGCTCGACGCCCGGCCGCAGCCGCGCAACCAGGCCGCCGATGCCACCGGCAAAAACCTCGCCCCAAACCAACGTGCGACGCTCGCTTTTGGCTACCGCCCCGCAAAGGTTGAACACCTGCGGGTCGGCCGTGGCGTCGACAATCACGTCGCAACCGCCGATCGCCACGAGGGCGGCGTCGGTGGCATCTGAGCTCTCCTGTCCACCGAGGTCTAAGCGCCGCTTCTCGACCGCGGCCGACGGCCGGATCTGGCCGATGCGGTCCTCGACGGCGTCGGGCTTACTTAGGCCGACCGAGCGCCAATCTAGGTCGTTGCGTACGACGTTGTCCGCCAACATCAGATCTCCGTCCACCAGGACGAAGCGGCCAACACCGGATCTGGCCAGCGAGGCGGCGACCTTCGAACCCACCGAACCGCAGCCAACGATGGCCACAGAGGCGGCGGAGAGTCGCGCGTATTCCGGCGGTAGCCTCGCCCCCGATGATGGTGGGACGGCCACGGTGCGGTAGTCGAAGACCGTGCGAGTGCCGCTACCCGCCGGAATGCTCAACAGCCGGAACGTCCCGCCACACTCGATCACGAAGGGCATCTCGGCGTCGGATTTATCCACTCGCGCCACGAGGTCTTCGCGCTGGGAAAGTTCAGCGATCGTCCGCAGCAACCCGTAGTCCGGCTTAATCTTGGAAAGGAAGCTGGCGTCAATCCTAACGAACAGGCCCTTGCGCACTCGATAGGTCGGCAGTTCCAACGATGCGTCCCAGCGCACGGCGTCGCCATCCATGACCCTGCGAGGGAACGCCAGCCAGTAGCCGGCTACGAAGTGCTCGACCACCTCAACGTCGAGAACTTGATACTGCGGCAAGGCCATCAACCCCGACTTCGCGGCGCTCGACACGATGAACCGCAGGGTCTGCTTACGGACGCTCTGCCCGATTGTCGTCCGGTGTGCGCTCGCCACCTCGGCGGCCGTGCCAGGTGTTGGCGCCTCGCCCGCGAGCAGGCGATGGGCGCTCTCGATTAGCATCGCTCCAGTGTAGGCCGGTTCCCAATTGTCTGGCCGGTACTCGAGGCATAGCTCGCCAGCGGGGCCATATTGGTGCCCGGACAGCCTAATGCCATCACGCGAGGTGACCTGCGGCGGCATATCTGGAAAGAAGCTGGGGTAGGTCATCGTGAGCGGGACGACTTCTCCCGACCTTTCAATCTCGAAGTCCGCGCAAAGCCGTCCCTCCGGCGTAATCCGCCATGCGACCTCGCGAAGCCACGCGCTCCGCTCCTCCAGCTCCGCAACCCCTAAACGTTCGCTCCGCGCCCTGCTAGGGAGCGACGTCCACCAAATCACGCAAACCCTTCGGGCTTACTGGGCACGCGCGCGGTGCTGCCGAACGACGGCGCCGAGGCTCCCGCCGATACGCTCGTTGCGCCACGCAGCAGGGAGCCCTGTCCCGCGCCCGCTCGCCCCTCGGCGCGCTTCGCCAGCTCTACGCCGATATGTGGCGAGAGCGCCTCCGTGATCAGCCTCGGACTCTCCATGCCGGCGGCCTTGGCGAAGTCCTCTCTGGCCTGCCGCAGCCAGGCAAAGAAAGACCGCTCCCGCTCAGGATATTCGGCCCACTTGTCGGCGAAGTTCTCCATGGGATCGCTGGGGTTGCGGATCACCGCGCGGTTGCGCTGGTCGCGCTCTATGAAGCGCTCCATGTTAGACAAAATCATCAACAGCGCGTCGGCCACATCGGCCTCGCCATTGTAGGCGTGGGCCGCCAGCGTCGTGATGATAATTGAAATCGGACAGCAGTTGACCTCGTCCTCCGCGAACATGATGTCGCGATGCCGCTTGAGGATCATGATCGAGGCCTGCAGCGGCGTGCGGACGCGGTAGTCGGGTATCCAGGACTAGTTGCTAGCAAAGTGACGTAGAAGCTCAGAAGACGCGCGCTAGCAGTCACCAATCCAAAGCGGCCGCTGCGTCCTTCATAAAACTCGGACTGTATCGGGCGTAGGTCTTCTCGGTGACCCGGGTGGACGTGTGGCCCAGGAACTGAGCGATCTTCTGCATCGGCACGTCGGCCTGGGCCATCCACACGCCCGCGGTGTGGCGGAACACGTGCGGTGAGCACGGCACCCCGGCTTTCTGCGCTGCCGTTCTGATTGCCTTCTTCACGCTCTTCACCGGCTTGCCGTCCCACTCGATCACGTAATCCGTCAGCGCTCCGCGCGCGGCCTCCTCCAAGGCGAGGAAGTTCCGCATGTTCATAGGCACCTCCGTTTCCCGCTTGTTGGTCTGGTGGCGCCCAGCTGGGGCGTAGTTGATGGTGCGGTGCTTGAGGTCTACCTGCTCCCACTTCAGGGCCAGGATCGACTTCATCCGCGCGCCGGTGGTGACTGCAAGGATGATGAAGAGACGAATGTGCGGCGTCTTCACGTGCTCGAGTAGACGCTCGAGCTCGTCCTTCGTCAGGTACCGGCTGCGCGGTTTGCTCGATGGCGGCGTCCAGACGTGGGTGTTGCCCCTCCCATAACGGAGGTTGAGGCACGCTCGCAGATACTCGAGTTCAATGCGGATCGTGCTGTTGGCACGGCCCAGCCGTTTGCGCTGCTTAGCGTATTCACGACAGAGATCGTGATCGATCGTCGAGCCGAGCCGCTCGCCGAAGAAAGGCCCGAGTGCCTTCCAGGCGTTCTTCAGCCTCGATAGGTCCGACAGCTCCTTCGAGCGGTCATTGACGTAAGCCGCCCATAGATCAGCCACCCGCTCCGACGCCGGCCGATGAAGATTGCTCCAGATCTCACGCGCACGCGCTTCGGCTAGGCCGCGGTCATTCGTCCCAGTCGAGCGGCGAATGCGGCTTGGGCCGGAGCCATAGGCGAGCGCGAGTTTTCCTCGGTGGGGGACGAGCTTGTAAGGAACTGACATTCGTAACGCTGAACCTCAATTGCAGGGATGCGGATGAGCTTGCCGAGGCGGAAGGCTTTCAGTTGGCCACGATGGTACAT
Source organism: Sphingosinicella sp. YJ22 (assembly GCF_011320075.1). Taxonomy (GTDB): domain Bacteria; phylum Pseudomonadota; class Alphaproteobacteria; order Sphingomonadales; family Sphingomonadaceae; genus Allosphingosinicella. The sequence goes on from NZ_JAANPA010000012.1 coordinate 14,610, forward strand.
CTGGCGCACCTTCTCCGAGCTGCAGCCCCAGCGCTCCGCCAGGGTTTCAGGGGTGTAGGGCTTCTCGCTCACCGACAATTCTCCTCGTTCAAGAGGAGGCGGTAACCGGGGTGCACGCGGCGCCTCAATGGGCGCCGCAATGCATGTCCTGGTTATGATGTCGATTTTGGAGCGGCTTCTTCTCGCCCAGGCGCTTGGGCAAACGGGGACGTGTAGCCAATGATTGTCGCACCCTCGGCGATCAGGTCGCTAAGGTCTTCGACAATCAACCGCTTCTCCTCGGACTCTTGATCGAGCCCGTCGAGCTGCCCCTCCCAGAGGACCTCCAGCTTGTGCATCACCGCCAGGAACGAGGGGGCATTCAGATTGAGTAACGCGTCCTGTTGCGCGGCCACGGCGCGCTCCAGAGCGTCCCGCTCATGAGGCTGGGCCTGTTCCAGACGCTGGTTCAGGTCCAAATAGGCGCCGTACATCTTGTCCCAGGCGGCGCGACGGGTAACGGTGGTCTTAGCCACTCTCATCTCCTCAACAGATGGGTTGGTTAGGGTCGGGTGCGGGTTCCAGCCGCGTCCGACCCGCTCCATCTAGGCGAGCACTGTGGCAAAAGCAATATCCGATAGCAGAAAAAACGAGGCTGAACGCCGAGGACGCGGCCGGCCCCGAACCGGAATTGGGCCATCTATAGGGCTCCGCCTTCATCCCGAGTTGAGCGATGCTGTCGACGACTGGATCGCCGGGCGGCCTGAACCAAAACCTTCCCGACCCGAGGCTATTCGCCAACTTCTTGCACGGGCGTTGGCGCTCAAGTCCTAGATACGTGCTAAGAAGGGACCTCCTAGACCTGAGCAATAATTAAAGAGATCGACATCCTTCGCCACTTGCCGCGACTTGCCGCGGCAAAAGACGTGAAATAGCCCGTATCCAGGTTATCCTCAACTTCAGGTTGGCTCGACAATTTGAGAAAATCTATGATCTAAGCCGTTTCACGCCACAAGGGGCAGGCTCGCGCCTGCCCCGTAAGAGCGTCAAGCAGCCGCACGGATCCGCTCAACCCTGACGACGCCCTGGACGACGTAGTCCCCGATCAGGTCCGGTTCCAAATTCAGATCGAGATCCTCCAACATCTGCCGGAACCGCTCGTAGCTCACCGGCGCGTTTCGCACGTCTCGCATGTGGAACGAGTACAGGTCGTAAAGGTCGCGGCACTTCATCTCGCCGTCTGGAGCCCGGCGCACGTTGTTAGCGTCGTCAAGGAACGCCTGAACCGAGTTGTTGATGCGGCGAACCTGGTTGAGCCGGCGCTCGTGGCAGGCGGGGAGGGTGTAACCGCGCTGGTCGAGCAGACGGCGAAGACCCTCGAGCGCCCATGCGGCGATCGCCTCGCGCTCCTCCGCCACGATGATCTCGGCCAGGTTCTCCATCTTGTCCTCCTCACGCACCGGGTGGTTGAAGTCGAGGATCAGCCAACGGCGGACGAACCCGCGGGTGGAGTCGCGGCTCATCGGCAGGTAGTTCGAGGCGAACCAGTGGGCGCACTTCGGCACGAATACGAAGCCGTCCTTGCCCTTGAACTCGCCGCGGATCGGCGAGCCCTCGACTACCTCCTTGAACACGTTGCCAGTGATCATCCCATTCTCCGGAAGCTCGCCGCAGATGTTGGCGACCTTCCCGACAAGGTCGGTCAGGGTGAACCGCTCGCCCCACTGGTCCGGGCCCAGCTCCGCGGTCGCGTCGGGCGGCAGCATGGCGCGGAGCACCTTCAGGATTTGGGTCTTGCCCGTGCCGGCGCGGCCGAACAGTAGGAATGCCCGCTGGTAGTGGGTGGAAAGCCCGAACAGCGTCGCGGCGAACATCTCCTGGAGCGCGAGCACCCGGTCGTCGAAGTCGTCTTCCCTGCCCCAGCAGTTGGCCAGGAACTCAAGCCAGCGGTTACACCGCGCGGCGTTGTTCTGGTGATATTCGAACGGCAGGGTAAAGGTGGCACCGTACCTCGGATCGTGATCCAGCACGGCCAGATCCTCGCCCACAAACCCATTAGCGAAGTTGATGCCCCTCTTATCGACCTGGGCAAGTGGCTCCTTACACATCCGCCTGAGCACGTCGACAATGGCACGGTAGTCACTGTTACGACGTACAAGGGCGGACGTGGTTACGTTCTCCGCCACGTGCATGTAAATCGCGTCTTCGTCGAGCTTCGCGAAGGAGCTCCCGGTCCACTGCCAGAACTGACCGTGATCGTAGCGGATGGCTGCTGACCTCTGGAGCTCCTCAAGTACCTGAGCGGCTACTGCTCCGTGGTTCTCTGCTTCTCCTTGCTTAAGGCCCTTGCGCGCGTTCGTGAGAATGCGAGCGAGGTCCCGCTTCGCGTACCCCATCTGCTTGCAGTGGCGAACCAAGTGGCTGAAAAGCCCATCCTCATGCGACTCCGGGAAGCGGTCGTCCCGAGCCACGAGCGTCAGCACCTCCTGCACGGCAGTGGCCACCCAGTCATCACAGGCTGGATGCTCGAGGATCCGTTGATCAAACCACTCTCTGGCTCGAGTCAAAGTCCAACGCTGCTCTCGGTTCAGTGCGTCGGCCCTCACAACACTGGGATGCTCGCGCCACTCGTCGGGGAGGTTCGCGTCCCAGCCATTCGGCATGGTCTTGCCCTTCTCCAGGTCCTTGATGAGGAACTCGAGCAGCTTGGCGACGCCCTTCTGGGGGTCCATCGCATCGCCCGTCACCTTGGCGGTGAACGCCTCGACCCAATGGTACATCTGCTGGATCGCGTCCCAGAGGCTGAAGCTGGCGCTGCGGTCGATGCCGAGCACCACGCGCGCCAGGTAGCCGGCGTGACGAACCATCATCACGTCGCGCTCGCCGGACGGGATCACGTCGATCGGCGACGACCGGCCACCGGACCCGAGCTCGAAGCCCTTCTTGCTCAGGACGCCGCGCAGCTTCTCTTCGATGTCCTCACCCAGCTCGGGGATCTGGTCGAGGATCTCCCAGAGGTTCGCATTGGCGGTGTAGGGCCGCTGCGTCTCCGGGTGGATCGAGGGCGGCATCACCATCTGGTTGCCCTGACCCAGGAACTCGCAGATCATCCCGCCATCGGCGCCGCGCAGCTTGAAGTTGCGCTGACCCTCCCAGCGGTAGACCAGGCCCATGCCCTTCTTGCCGACGCGCACCCACGGAGCCGGGCCGCAGGCTTCAATGATCGCCGCGGTGAGGGCCTCGTCCTCGGTGTCGATGTCGATCGCGCACAGGCCCGAAGCCTGGCCGAACGGCAGACCGATGTTGCCGCGGGGGTAGGAGGCCAGCCAGTGCTGCTGCTCGAGCTCGGTCGGCATGCGCGTCCCGAAGATCGACCACTGGTTGATGTCCGGCATCTTGTTCCGCTCGCGCAGCGGGATGACCGGCAGGCCAGCGGCCCAGTAGATGGGCGCGAACGCCTCGAAGATTGCATTATTCACTTGTGAGGTTCTCCTGGTTCGATTGAAACAGGAGCGGCCACATACATACGTGTCGGCGCAGGTCAGCCACTCGCGCGCAACGAGTCCAGGATTAGGGATGCGAAACTGGAGCGTTGGCTATGATCACAGGACCTGGGGCCGGTTATCGACCTCGGGGAGGTTCGAAAAGTTTGGATTTTTCGAGGGCGCGGGTTCTTAAAGCCCCGAGATGAGGGCCAATAAGGGTACGACCCTTTTATGGCCGTTTGCGTTGGGGCGGCTGGAACTCTGCCTCGCATATCGCAAAATAATTTTCTGGATTCCTGGGCTTCAATCGCTGACCCGCGCCGCGTAGGGATACGGCGCAAGCCAACGCATTCGCGCGAAAAGGCGCATCGCCGCCGCTCGTATTATGGCTGATTATGGCCGGCAGCGGACGGTCCGGTCTTGGTAATGTTCGGCTGACTTGCGGACGCTCAGTCAGACCCGAGAGAGTCGGGGAGTTTCGGACGTCGTCCCGATCTAGACGACGATGCATATGGTCGCCCTTCGTCTGCCAGCGGGCGCAATGGCGCTGGTCCAGGCCCTTCTTGGCCGGGGACCATCGGCCCGCCTAGTCAATCCTCGTTGTCGTGGTCCTCGGCGCCCTCGGTGGCGGCGCCGCGCTCGCTCTGGTGCTCGTAGGATTCGGCGCTGCGCAGAGTGAAGGCCCGCGGGTCAAAGCGCGTTACGGCCCACGCCCCTGCTGCGATCGCGAGACCGGCTGCGAGATAGGCGATCGGCCCTGGGGCGCGGGCGTCGCCCGCGGATGGATGCCGGTCGGCTGGCTTCGTCCCGTCGACCATCGCGCGCACGAGATTCTCGCGGGTGAGCAGCGACATCACGACCACCGCGAGTATGTGGATCACGACCAGCGCGAGCAACGACCAGCCGAGCAATTCGTGAACGTCTTCCGCCAGGATAACCCCGGTCCACACGGTTGTCGCGACCATTGCAAGCAACAGGAGAACGCTCAACGCGCCGAGCGCGTTATGCCCCATCGTCGGCTCTGGCCGACCGTGCAGCAGTTCGCGCAGGTGCCCGGCAAGGGCCGAAGGCTTCACGAAGGTCATGAACCGACTGTGCTCGCCACCCACGAACCCCCAGACGAGCCTGAAGGCGACGAGAAGGCCGGCAACCCATCCGGACAGGATATGCCAGTCATTCAGCGCGCTTTCCTCCTCCGCCGAGACGAGCGCGAGCGCGATCGCGGCGACGAGGAGCCAGTGGAACAGGCGCAGCGGCAGGTCCCACACTCGGAGCCTGGCTCGCGCCGGACCGGAAAGGGCATTGCTCGCCATCACAACCTCCCAGCGAATCCCTTGCACATGATCCTGCGCCAGCGAGTGATCTGTATCACTAGGTAACCTTACCGATAAGAGCAGGAGGTCGAAGGGGAACATGCCTGATGCGAAGGAGGCGGACGGTGAGAATCGGACGGTGTGCAGGAGCGGCTGCGCTGGCGCTCGCGTTCGCGACCCCGGCGAGCGCGCATTGCGATGGCCTCGACGGCCCGGTGGTCACGGCGGCGCGACAGGCGCTCGACGCCAACGATCCCAATCGGGTCCTCATCTGGGTCCAGCCCGGTGACGAAGCGGAGACCCGCGCCGCCTTCAATCACGCGGTCGCCGTTCGGCGTCTCGGCCCCGAAGCGCGCGAGCTGGCCAACCGCTTCTTCTTCGAGACTCTCGTGCGCCTGCACCGTGCGGGCGAAGGCGCCCCCTATACCGGGCTTCAGCCTGCAGGACGCGACATCGGCCCAGCATCCGGCTTGCCGACCAGGCATTGGCGACCGGGAGCGACGGTGAGGTGGCCAGCTTCATCGGCGGCCAGGTGGCGCGCAGCATCCACGACCACTTCCAGGATCTTCAGAGTAAGCGCCGCTTCGACCCCTGCGACCTCGCGTCCGGCCGGGCCTATGTCGCCAGCTACGTCTCCTTCATCCACTATGTGGAGGGGCTGGATTCAGCCGCGAGACGCGCGGCGGAGAGCCATTATCCCGACGCGCCCGGCACCCAGGCCGACTCGCACAAAGGCACCCCGGCACTAAGCTAGAAGTGAGCGGTCGGCGGTGTCAGCAGGCGGCGGCGCGCACGCAGCCGACCGTCACGGACTCGCGCAGCCGCGTCATGTGAAGCGCTGACAGCTTGAGATGGGCCTGCATTGCCGCCCAGCCCTCCGCCCGATAGGCGAGATCGAGCTCAAAACGCGCGCGGCGCATATGATAGTCGCGGCTCGATTCGATCGTCATGGTCATCCCTCCTCGGCGCAGCATGGCTCCTCACGAGAAATGTGCGTTGATATGGATCACCGGGACGTCGCCGCCGCGGTCTAGGCCGTGCGGCGAAAGGGAGGCGTGAAGGCGTGGACATCCTGTTCTTCGGCAAGCTCGGCGATCGCATCGGCCGCGAGATCCGCATAGAGCCGCCACCCGGCGGCTGCACGGTGCGCGAACTGCGCGCCTTGCTCGCGTCGCTCTACCCGGCGGCGGAGGCGGACCTGACCAGCCCGTCGCTCCGCGCCTGCGTCGGCGATGAGATCGTCGCCGAGGATTTTCATGTCGGCGCGGGGCGCAGCGTCGAGTTCTTCCCGCCGCTGTCGGGCGGATGATCGGAATGATCGACGCCCGCCTGACCGATCTGCCGCTCGACCCGGCCGTCGAGATGTCGCGCTTCATGGGGAAGCTCGGCGAGGAAGGCGCCGTGGTCAGCTTCGCCGGGGTCGCGCGGCCGCGGACCCGGGACGGCGCTGAGGTCGAGCGGATTTTCCTCGACCATCATCCCCGCCTCACCCAGCGTTCGATCGACGAGATCGCCCGGGCGGCGACCCAGCGCTTCGCGGTCAGCGCGATCACCGCGACGCACCGCTTCGGGGCGGTGCTCCCCGGCGAAACCATCGTGTTCGTCGCGGCAGCTTCGATTCACCGCCGCGCCGCGTTCGAGGCCGCCGACTATGTGATGGACCGGCTGAAGACCGAGGCTGTGTTCTGGAAGAGGGAGGACTCGGTTGACGGCTCGCGCTGGATTGAGCCAACCGATGCCGACCGCGCCGGACGGGCGCGCTGGAGCGAATGATGCCCGGCATCGACGAGAGCCTGACATTCTACCCGCTGCGCATCGCCGTTCTCACCGTGTCCGACACGCGCGACGAGGAAACCGACAAATCCGGGCGGCTGCTGGTCGATCGCTTGACGGCCGCTGGCCACCAGCTTGCCGGCAAGGCGATCGTCAGGGACGATGTGGAGGCGATCCAGGCGCAGGTCCGGACCTGGGTGGCGGACGAAAGCGTCGATCTCGTCATCTCCACCGGCGGCACCGGCTTCACGCCTCGCGACGTGACTCCCGAGGCGGTGCGGCCGCTGTTCCGGCGCGAAATGGACGGCTTCTCGGTCGTGTTCCACCAGGCGAGCCTCGGCACGGTGGGCGTATCGACGCTTCAGTCGCGCGCCTGTGCCGGCCAGATCGACGACACGTTCATCTTCTGCCTGCCCGGCTCGACCGGCGCCTGCCGCGATGGCTGGGATCTCGTCCTCTCGCTCGAGCTCGACAGCCGCTACCGGCCCTGCTCGCTGGCGGGGCAGGTGCCGCGCCTCAGGCATCTGTGCGCATGAGCCGGCTCACCCATATCCGCGACGACGGCCGCGCCGCGATGGTCGACGTGTCCGACAAGGCGCCGACCCACCGGGTCGCGACCGCCGAAGGCAGGCTGCGCTGCGTCGCCGAGACCCTGGTCAGGGTGCGCGCCGGCGAGACTCCGAAGGGCTCCGTGATCCAGACCGCGGAGCTGGCCGGCATCATGGCCGCCAAGCGCACCGCCGACCTCATTCCGCTGTGCCATCCGCTGCCGCTCAGCAAGGCCGCCGTGGTGATCGGGATCGACGAGGCTCTCCCCGGCTTCCATGTCGCCGCCGAGGTGCGGACGCTTGGAGTCACGGGGGTCGAGATGGAGGCGCTGACCGCGGTTTCGGTCGCTTGCCTGACCCTGTTCGACATGCTGAAGGCGGTCGACCGGACGATGTCGATCGAGGGCATCCGCGTCACCGCGAAGACCGGCGGCAAGTCCGGCGACTGGCACGAAGGCGGCGGCGCGGCGTGATCCCGTTCGACGAAGCGCTCGAGCGCGTCCTCGCCATTGCCAAGCCGCTCGGCGCCGAGGAGGTGCCGCTGGCCGAAGCGCATGGCCGGGTTCTCGCCGCGCCGATCACCGCACTGGTGTCGGCGCCTCCGGCCGACGTGTCGGCGATGGACGGCTATGCGGTCCGCGAGGGCGACCTCGCCGCCCTCCCCGCGACATTGCCCATCGCCGGCGAATCGTTCGCCGGGCGCGGTCATCACGGCGGGATCGAGCCGGGAACCTGCGTGCGCATCTTCACCGGTGCTCCGGTCCCGCCCGGCGCTGACCGGGTGATCGTTCAGGAAGTGGTGCGCCGCGAGGGCGATACCGCCGTCTTCGAGGCGGCGCTCTCTCCCGCCCGCCATATCCGCGCCGCCGGCTCCGACTTCCGCGCCGGCGACGTCCTTCTGGACAGCGGGACATTGCTCGGCCCGCGCCAGCTGGTCGCGGCGGCGGCGGCGGATCTCGACCGGCTCACGGTGGCGCGCCGGCCAAAGGTGATGGTGCTGAGCACCGGCGACGAGCTCGCCGAGCCAGGCACCGCGAGTCATCGTGCGCAGGCCATTCCCGAAAGCGTCTCGTTCGGAGTCGCGGCCATGGCCGAGGCATGGGGCGCGAGCTTCATGGGCAGCGTCACGCTCGCCGACCGTCTCGAGGACATGGTTCGCGCGGCCGGGCTGGCGCTTCGCGACGCCGACCTCGTGGTGGTGACCGGCGGCGCCTCCGTCGGCGAGAAGGACTTCGCCAAGCCGATGTTCGCCGAGCAGGGCCTGGAGCTGGTCTTCTCGAAAGTCGCGATCAAGCCGGGCAAGCCGGTGTGGCTCGGTCACGCGCGCGGGCGGCTCGTCCTCGGCCTGCCGGGCAATCCGACGTCGGCGATGGTCACCGCGCGACTTTTCCTCGCGCCGCTCGTCGCCGGGCTGGTCGGCCGCGATCCGCGCGCCGCGCTGCGCTGGCGCAGCCTCCAGCTTGCGGACGGCCTGCCGCCGACCGGCGACCGCGAGACCTTCGCCCGGGGAATCATCGAGGGCGAGACGGTGCGGGTGCTGTCGAACCAGGATTCGAGCGCGCAGAAGACACTGGCCGATTGCGATATGCTGGTTCGACTAGTGCCCGGGAGGGCCGCGGTCGAAGCCGGAGGCCGGGTCGACGTCCTCGACTTCTGAGGCCAGGCGCCGCTCAGCCTCGGCGAGGTCCTCGGGACGGTTGAGGTTGAAGAAGCGGCGCGAGTCCCAGTCGACTGCGGCATAACCCGCCAACTCAGCGAAACCGATCAGCGAGCGGCGGCCCGAAGCGACATAGTCGGGTAGCAGGTCGAGCGTTTCGGTGCGCCACATCGCGCAGGTCGGGTGGAGGTCGGGCGCGCTGCGAGCCAGCGCGACGCCGTTCGTGCCGATCGCCGCCTCGAGCGCGGCCGCGAGGTCTCCCGGCACGAACGGCGCGTCGCACGGGATCGTCAGAACCATCTCCCGCCCCGCTTCGCGCGCCGCCGTGAGGGCTGAGCGCAATCCCGCGAGCGGCCCTTCGATGGCCGGGTCGTCGAGCAGCACGGGCACGTCCACGCCCTCGATCTGCCTTCGGTCGCGCAAAGCGACCCGCACGTCGTCGGACCAGGCGCGGGCCTTGCGCAGCGCCCGGTCGACGAGGCGCTCGCCGTGGAGCATGCGCAGCGGCTTGGCGCCGCCCATGCGCTGCCCCTCACCGCCGGCGAGGATCACGACCAGAGGCGCGGTCATGTCAGCAGAAGCTTGAAGCCGGCGATGACGAGGACGAGGCCAAGGGCCTGGAGCAGGCGGTGGCGCGGCAGGCGCGAGACGCCGCCCCAGATGCCGAGCAGGGCCCCGACCGCCACCGCGCCGACGAAGATCGGAAGCTCGGCCGGGAGCGCCTGAACGCCGGCATAATTGCCGGCGAGGCCCGCGGCCGAGTTGAAGAAGATGAAGGCCGCGGCGACTCCCGACGTCTTGCGCGGCTCTTCCCAGCCGAACAGGATGATGAGTGGGCTCAAGAAGATGCCGCCGCCGGTGCCGGTGAGGCCGGCGAGAAAGCCGAGACCTGCTCCGGCCGGAAGGCTGACGGCGAGCGACGGCGGCTCGCGCGTTCGGGCGGCGAGACGCTCCGGCTGCCAGAACAGTCGGACCGCCGCGGCGATCAGCACGATACCGACGAGCGGCCGGTACAGCTCGGAGGGGAGCTGGATCAGGCCGCCGACAAAGGCGGCCGGGACCGCGGTGATCGCGAATGCGGCGAGGAGGCGGAAATTGGTCTGGCCCTGGCGCGCGAAGCTGAGCGCTGCGAGCCCCGCAACGACGAGGTTCAGCGCCAGCGCGGTCGGCCGCATCGTCTCCGGGGCGACCGAGAACAGCGCCATGATGGCGAGATAGGCCGACGCCCCGCCATGGCCGACCGACGAGTAGAGGGCCGCGGCAATGGCCATCATCATAGCGATCGCCGCTACGCTGGTCACATCCATCGCCTGCCCTTCGCGCGGTCACCGCGGCCGGCAATTGATGCACATCATCTGCCGTCCCCCGCCTTGGGCTAATCGAGCCATGGGCCGCTGTCGATGCCCGCGAAGAGGATCGAGATGATCGCCTGCCGCAACCTGACCCGTCCCGCCGGTCGGGCCGCGATCGCCGCCTTGCTGCTCGCAGGCCCTACCGGAACCGCCCTGGCCCAGGAGAGCCATGGGCCGGACCGGATCACCGTCACTCCGATCGTCGATGCTCGGCTCCGCTTCGAGACGGTGGACCAGCCGGTGCTCAGCGCCGACGCGCTGACCCTGCGCGTGCGCGGCGGTGTCGAGGCGCGGCTCGGCGACTTCTCGCTGCTCGCCGAAGCCGAGGCGACGATCGCTCCGGTCGACGATTACAACGCCTTCCCGTTCGCGGTTCCGGGAAGCGACCAGTCGCGGCCGGCGCACGCGTTGATCGCAGATCCGCAGAATGCCGAGATCAACCGGCTCCAGCTGCACTATCGCTTCCGCGACGGCGCGGTGACGGTCGGGCGCCAGCGCATCAACCTCGACGACCAGCGCTGGGTCGGATCGGTCGGGTGGCGGCAGAACGTGCAGACGTTCGACGCGGTGCGCGGCGAGGCGCGGCTGGGGCCGATCTCGGCCGACCTCACCTACGCGATCAGCCAGCGCACTATCTTCGGCGAGGATGCGGGACCGCGGACGGAGGTGGACGGCGACTTCGTCTTCGCCGGCCTGTCGGCGCGGCAAGGCGTGGTGCAGGGCAAGCTGTTCGCCTACCTGATCGACTTCGACGAGAGCTTCGCGCTGGCCAACAGCAGCCAGACCTATGGCGGCTTCGTCACCGCAGCCGTTCCGATCGGCGGCGACGCGCGGCTCAACCTTCGGGCGAGCTACGCCCGCCAGTCGGATTATGGCCGCAACCCCTTCGACTTTGCCGCCGATTATTGGGCCCTCGAGGCCGGCACCAGCCTTGCGGGGTTCACCCTCGCTGCGGGGTTCGAGCAGCTCGGCAGCGACAATGGCCGGGCTGTGCAGACGCCGATGGCGACGCTGCACAGGTTCAACGGCTGGGCGGACATGTTCCTGACCACGCCGCCTAATGGCCTCAACGATTACTATGTCTCGGTCGGCCGGACGTTCGAGGGCGTGCGGCTTCTGCCGGGGCTCAACGCGAACCTGGCTTTCCACCAATTCGACAGCGCCGTCGGCGGGATCGATTACGGCCGCGAGTGGGACGCGTCGGTGGGGTTCCGCGCGGGGCCGTTCGGGGTGCTGCTCAAGTTCGCGGACTATGACGCGCAGGGTTTCGGCGTCGACACGCGCAAGGTCTGGCTCCAGCTCGAATGGAGCCTCGCCCCGCCGCGGCGCTAGGCGTCGCTATAGCCTTCGGCCATGTCCTCGAGGCCGGCGCGGTCGAGGACCTCGACGCGGTTCTGCGCCTCCAGGCGGATCAGGCGCCGGTCGCGAAGCTCGGACAGCATCCGGCTCACCGTCTCCTTGGTGAGGCCGAGATAGTCGGCGATGTCGAGCCGGCTCATCGGAAGGTCGAACCGGGTCTCGCTTCGCCCGCTCGCCCGTTCGGCGCGGCGAATGAGGTTGAGGAAGAAGGTCGCGACCCGCTCGGCCGCCGTCTTGCGCCCGAGCAGGACCATCTGCTGCTGGGCCGCGGCGAGCTCGTGCGCGGCCATCCGGTAAAGCTCGCGCTCGACGCTGGGATTTGCGGCGACGAAGCGGTCGAACGCCTCGCGCGAGAACCACCACAGCTCCGACGGCATCAGCGCCTCGATGGTGAAGGCATATTCGTCGTCGGCGGTGATCCCGAGGAAGTCGCCGGGGAACATGAACCCGGTGACCTGGCGCCGTCCGTCGCCGAGCAGAGTGTAGATCTTGAGCGCGCCCAGCGTCAGCATGAACACCCGTTTCGCGGGGTCGCCTTCGTGGAAGACCGGCTGCTCGGCCTGAAGCCGCTGCATCGTGCCCAGCCGGCGCATGTCGGCGAGAGTCTTCGGCTCGAGGCTTCGGCAGATGGTGATCGGCCGCACCGGACAATCCTCGCAGGGATGCCCCTGCGGCAAGCTCGTCAGTGCACCGGTCGGCGTATAGGACAAGGTCACCTCGGCGGATGCAGGAATGATTTGGCTCAACCTGCAAATAGCCGATTGAGCCTAGGCTTCAAGCTGACGGAATTCGCGAGGCGAGCCCATGCCAGACTTGAGCTTATCCCGCCTGGACGAGGGCCAGCTGGCACTCGCCTATCCCCTCATCCGCGCGGCCGCACGGGTCAGCCTGGAACGGTGGAAGACGTTCGCCCGGCAGCTAATCGCCAGCGGAGGGGGAATCCTGGCGGTCGGAGCGGACGACGGCTGCCTCCACGGCGTCGCATCATTCCGCGAGGTCGGCAGCCTTCGCTTCGAGCGAAGCCTCCAGGTCGACATCCTCGTCGCGTTCGAGCTGAGCCGAATGGCGCCGGTGCGGCGGGCCTTGTGCGCCGGGCTCGAGGGCATCGCGCGCGAGATGGGGTGCCGGAGCATCATCTTCACGACTGCCGCGCGCAATGCGGAGCCCGCGTCCGCAGGCCGTTTGAGCTGGGAGGAGCTCGGCCTCAAGATGGAGACGGTGAGCTTCGTCCGGCACGTGCAGCCGGAAGCGGCCGCGCCCTAGAGGATGAAATAGACCGCCAGCGCCACGCCGACGACGGTGACGACCAGCCACACGATCGGCCAGCCCTCGCCCTCGCCTTCCTTCGCGGACGCGGTGTCGACGGGCGGGGGCGTGGTATGTGTGGTGTCGTAGACGGTCTCGGTGGTGCTTTTCAGCGCAGGGTTGAGCGGCGCGTCCTCCGGCCTGTCGTTGGATATGTCAGCCATGAGCCGCTCCTTCATGCTCTGGATGGGAATGAGAGTGGGCGGCGCAGCCCTTGGCGGTCAAGCGCCAGTGGACCATCGCGAGCAGGCACACGGTGCCGGGATCGGGCGCGTCGCGCATCGACGAGGTGAGAGTCGCCCAATCCTCCTCCGAAGCGAAGCGGGTGAAGTCGGCGACCGCGATGCGCGCATAGGATGCCGGCGTGACGTCGAGATCGGTGGCGGCCCCGGCGACGCGATCGGCGAGCGCGGGATCGCATTCGGCAAGCCAGGCGTGGAAGGCGCCGGCCGAGCGTTTCGCCGCGGCGATGAGGTCGCCGAGCATCGCCATCAGGCAGCGGCTCCCTCGATGAGCACGCCCTCAACCTGGCCGCGCCGGGCGAGGTCGGCGATGTAGCGCGCGGCCTCCACCGACCAGCTGCGCGCCTCGAGCATATCGGCGATCCGCTCCCGGACAGCCTCGAACGGAAGGATCTGGCCCTCGATCCGCCGCTGCAGGCGCAACACATGCCAGCCGAAGCGTGAGCGGACCGGCTCGTGCCCGGTTTCCCCGTCAGCGAGCGCCTCGATCCCGGCCTGGACCGAGGCGACGAGCTCGCCGCGGCGGATCTGGCCGAGCGAGCCGTCCTGCTGAGCGGAGGCGCAGCCCGAAAAGGCGCGGGCGGCGGCGGCGAAGGCGGTGTCATTATCGCCGACCTTGGCGGCTATGTCGCGCGCACGCGCCTCGGCCGAGGCCCAGGCCGCCTCGTCCTCGCCTTCCGGCTCGATCAGGATGTGCGCCGCGTCGAACAAATCGGGTGTCCTGAACCGCTCGACATTCGCGTCATAGTAACGGCGGCACTCGGTTTCGCCGGCATTGGCGGGCTGGACTTCCTCCTCGAGCAGCATGCGCACGAGCGCGTCGTCCTCCGCCTCGGCGCGGCCGGCCTCGTCCGTCTCCGGATCCGGCTCCAACCCGAGTCGGCGCGCTTCCTGGAGCAGCAGCTCGCGCACCGCCAACGCCCGCGCCGCCTCGATCCAGGCCGTCTCCGCGTCGGGCGCGGGGTGGTGCTGGATTTCCTGAGCGATCGCCTCGGGGTCGATCTCGACTCCGTTGACGATCACGTCGCCGAAGCTCGGCGGCGGCGGGAGCAGCGGCTCGGGGCCGCCGCTGCAGCCGTGGCTTTCGCAGGCGCTGGGCATGGACGGCGCCGGCCGCTGGGCCGGATCTCCGAGATTTATGACATCGAGACGCCGGCTCATGCCCCTGCCTGCCCTTCCTCGACATATTGGCGCATCACCGTGTCGCCGCCATAGCTCGGCGCTCCGCCAGCAGGGCCGCGGGTCGGCGACATCTCGCCCTTGCGCCGCGCACGGCGCCCCCGGACGATCTGGTAGCCGGGGCGTATCAGGAACCAGATCGGCGCGCTCCAGATGTGAACGAGGCGGGTGAACGGCGTGATGAGAAACAGCGTCAGGCCGAGGATGATGTGCAGCTTGTAGACCAAGGCGACCTCGGCAATGGCCGCGGGCGCGCCGGGATCGAGGGTCAGGATGCCGTTCGCCCAGTTCATGAAGCGGACCATTTCGCTCCCGTCGAGATGCTCGATCGTCCACCAGGTGGTGAGGATACCGAGCACGAGCTGAAGCCAGATCAGCACGAGGACGAGGATGTCACCGAACGACGAGCTGCGCCGGATTCGCGAATCGAACAGCCGGCGGTGGAGCAGCAACGAGCAGCCGACGAAGGCCGCAACCCCGGCAATGCCGCCGACGACCAGTGCCGCGGTCTGCTTGAAGCCGTGACCGATTCCCAACGCGTCGAAAACGTTGATCGGCGTCAACAGGCCGACGAAATGACCGGCCAGCAGGACCAGGATGCCCATGTGGAACAGGTTCGAGCCGATCATCATCTGCTTGCGGCGCAGGAACTGGCTCGACTGAGAGCGCCAGCTATATTGGTTGGCGTCGAAGCGCAGAATGCTCCCGACGACGAGGACCGTGACGGCGAGATACGGATACCAGCCGAACGCCAGCTGATTGATGAAGTCGTTCACTGTCCCGCCTCCCTTGCGACTGGCCGGTTGGATGCCCGGATCTTGGCGACCACGCCGGTCGGGCCGCCCATCTCATGCGCCGAGCCGGCGCTGAAGGAGACCGGCGCCTCCTCCCATTCGTCGTCGATCGGCGCGTCCACCGCGGGGGTGTTTCCGTCGACCTGAGCGACCGCCTCGGCATCCAGCCGAACACCGGCAAGGGCGACGAGGCCGTGGAAGATGGCGGCATAGTCGGAGCCGCGCTTGTCGAGCCGCTCGGCGAGCGCGGCATAGACATGGGCCGGCTGCCCCAGCGTCTCCCGCGCCTCCGCGACGGGGAGGCAAGACACATATTCGAGGAACACCGGCACAAAGTCCGGAAGCTCGCTCGCTTCAAGGAAGAAGCCGCTCTGTATATATTGCTGGCCAAGGTCGATCATCGCCTGGCCGCGCTCGCGGCTGTCGCCGTGGACATGCTCGAACAGGTGCAACGACAGCGAGCGGGAGCGGTCGAACAGCTCGCTATAGGTGGACTGCTGGTCGAGCAGTTCCTCCGTCGCAAGCCGGTCGAGCAGGGGCTGTAGTCGGCGAAGATCCGCGCGCGGCAACGCGCCCTCCGAGCGAATGGCGTCCGCGACTTCGGACGCGTGCGCCTGGAGGTCGGCGGAAGGATAGCCGAGCAAGGCGGCGAAGGCTCTCAGGGTCAGCCTCATGTCGGGATGTCCATATAAGGTTTGCGGGGTGTCTTCTTGGCGCCCCCTCCGAACAGATTGACCTTGTTCGAACCGAGCGTGTTCTCGCGGAAGCCGAAGCCGGACGACCCGCGTAGGACGTAAGCGTCCTCTTCCAACTCGCGCCGAGCGGTCGGGATGACGTAACGGTCCTCGTAGGCGGCGAGCGCCATGATCCGATACATCTCCTCGATCGTGTTGCGGGTGAGGCCGACCCGTTCGGGGATCGACTCGTCTATTCGCCCCTCGACGCTCTTGGCGCGCATATAGGACCGCATCGCGAGCATCCGTTCGAGCGCGTATGCGATCGGCTCTTCGTCGCCGGCGGTGAGCAAATTGGCGAGGTAGCGCAGCGGGATGCGCAGAGAACGCACGTCCGGCATGCCGTCCTGGGCCGAGATCTTGCCAGCCTCCGCAGCGGATTGGATCGGCGACAGCGGCGGCACGTACCAGACCATCGGCAGAGTGCGATATTCGGGGTGGAGCGGGAAGGCGATCTTCCACTCGACCGCCATCTTGTAGACCGGCGAGCGGATCGCGGCCTCAAGCCACTGGTCGGGGATCCCCTCCGCCCGAGCCGCTTCCTGGACGGCGATGTCGTTCGGGTCGAGAAACACGCCTAGTTGGGCCGGGTAGAGGTCCTTCGGGTCCTCCACGGACGCCGCGGCCTCGACCCGGTCGGCGTCGTAGAGGACGACGCCGAGGTAGCGAATCCGCCCGACGCAGGTCTCGGAGCATACCGTCGGCTGCCCGGTCTCGATCCGCGGATAGCAGAAGATGCACTTCTCGGATTTGCCGGTGGACCAGTTGTAGTAGATTTTTTTGTACGGGCAGCCCGACACGCACATCCGCCAGCCGCGGCACTTCTCCTGGTCGATGAGGACGATGCCGTCTTCCGCGCGCTTGTAGATCGCGCCCGACGGACAGGAGGCGAGGCAGGCCGGGTTGAGACAGTGCTCGCACAGCCTCGGCAGGTACATCATGAACGTCTTTTCGAACTGGCCGTAAATCTCCTTCTGGACACCGTCGAAATTGTAATCCGCGGAGCGCTTGGAGAACTCTCCGCCGAGCATGTCCTCCCAATTGCCCGACCATTCGATCTTGTTGAGCAGCTCGCCGGTCACCAGCGAGCGCGGCCGAGCGGTCGGCTGCGCCTGGAGCTCGGGCGCCGACTGGAGCCACTCATATTCGAACGTGTAGGGCTCGTAGAAATCGTCGATCTCAGGAAGGTGCGGGTTGGCGAAGATCTTCGACAGGATGCGCCACTTCGAACCCTGCCGGGGAACGATCTTGCCGTTCTTCTTGCGGACCCAGCCGCCCTTCCACCTTTCCTGGTTCTCCCAGTCCTTGGGATAGCCGATGCCGGGCTTGGTCTCGACGTTGTTGAACCAGGCGTATTCGACGCCTTCGCGGTTGGTCCACACGTTCTTGCAGGTGATCGAGCAGGTGTGGCAGCCGATGCACTTGTCGAGGTTGAGGACCATCGCGATCTGAGCACGGACCTTCATTCTGTGGCCTCCCTGGAGGCGGTTCGGCCGCCCTTCATTCCGGTTCCCCAGTCGGCGGTGCCGCCGGTGACGTTGGCGCTGTCGTCCGCCGCCTTGTCGAACCAGTTAACCTCGCTCATCTTGCGAACGATCACGAACTCGTCGCGATTGGCGCCCACGGTCCCATAATAATTGAAGCCGTAGGCAAGGTGGGCGTAGCCGCCGATCATGTGGGTCGGCTTCATGTTGATGCGCGTCACCGAATTGTGGATTCCGCCGCGCTGGCCGGTGATCTGCGACCCCACCGTGTTCACCAGTTTTTCCTGCGCGTGGTACATGATCGCCGAGCCCGGCATGATCCGCTGAGACACGATCGAGCGGGCGGTCAGCGCGCCGTTGACGTTGAACACCTCGATCCAGTCATTGTCCTCGATCCCCGCGGCGCGGGCGTCGTCCTCGCTGAGCCACACCGTCGGCCCGCCGCGGTTGAGGCTAAGCATGATGAGGTTCTCGGTATAGGTCGAGTGTATGCCCCATTTCTGGTGAGGCGTGAGGATGTTGAGCATGATCTCCTTGTTGCCGTTGGGGATCTTGCCGAGCACCTGAAGCACCGTCTTGGTGTCGATCGGAGGGCGCCAGGTGACGAAGCCCTCCCCGAACGCCCGCATCCAGTGATGGTCCTGGTAGAGCGACTGGCGCCCCGACAGCGTCCGCCACGGGATCAGCTCGTGGACGTTGGTGTAGCCCGCATTGTAGCAGACATGTTCGCTCTCCAGCCCCGACCAGGTTGGCGACGAGATGATCTTGCGCGGCTGGGCTGCGACGTCGCGGAAGCGGATCTTCTCCTCCTCCTTCCCCTCGGCGAGATGGTGGTGGTCACGTCCGGTGATCGCGCCGAGCGCGGCCCAGGCCTTGACCGCGACCTCGCCGTTGGTCTCCGGCGCCAGCATCAGGATGGTCTCGCACGCGTCGATGTCGCTGTCGATCTTGGGCCGTCCCGCGGTCGGCCCGTCGAGGACCCGGCCATTGAGGTCGCCGAGCAGCTCGACCTCTTTCTTGGTGTCCCAGCCGATCCCCTTGCCGCCATTGCCGAGCTTCTCGAGCAGCGGGCCCATCGAGGTGAACCGGACGTAGGTTTCCGGATAATTGCGCTCGACGAGCTGAACGTTTGGCGCCGTCTTGCCGGGGATCGGATCGCATTCGCCCTTCATCCAGTCCTTCGGCTCGTAGGGCTGCGCAAGCTCCGCCGGTGTGTCGTGGAGGATCGGCGTGGTCACGAGGTCATGCTCGATCCCGAGCACCTCGGGCGCAACGTCCGAGAATTTCTTCGCGATGGCGCGGAAGATGTTCCAGTCGCTCTTCGACTCCCACGCCGGGTCCACCGCCGCCGACAGCGGGTGGATGAACGGGTGCATGTCGGACGTGTTGAGGTCGTGCTTCTCGTACCAGGTCGCGGTCGGTAGCACGATGTCCGAATAGATGCTGGTGGTCGACATCCGGAAGTCGATGTTGACCATCAGGTCGAGTTTTCCGACCGGCGCCTCGTCGTGCCACACGACATCCTGCGGCCGCTCGAGCCCCGCCGACTCCTCGTCGGTTCCGATCACGCCGTGGAGCGATCCGACCAGGTGCTTGAGGAAATATTCGTGGCCCTTGCCGCTCGCGCCAAGCACGTTCGAGCGCCAGAAGAACATGTTGCGCGGCCAGTTTTTCGGGTTGTCGGGATCGATGCTCGCGGGTTTGAGATCGCCCGCCTTGAGCGCGTCCGCGACGACGCTGGCCGGATCGGCGCCCGACGCGTGGATGCGATTGCCCCATTCGATCGGATTGGCGTCGAATTGCGGCGCCGACGGCAGCCAGCCCATCCGCTCGGCCTTGACGTTATAGTCGATCATGCTGCCGGACCAGTCGCCCTCGGGAGCCACCGGCGACAGGATCTCGGATACCTTGAGCGACTCATACCGCCACTGATCGGTGTGGGCGTAGAAGAAGCTGGTGCCGTTCATCTGCCGTGCCGGACGGGTCCAGTCCGACCCGAAGGCGAGCGGCAGCCAGCCGGTCTGCGGACGTAATTTCTCCTGGCCGACATAATGCGACCAGCCGCCCCCGGACTGGCCGATGCAGCCGCACATCACGAGCAACGCGATGATCCCGCGATAGCTCATGTCCATGTGGTACCAATGGTTCAGCCCCG
Source organism: Sphingosinicella sp. YJ22 (assembly GCF_011320075.1). Lineage (GTDB taxonomy): Bacteria > Pseudomonadota > Alphaproteobacteria > Sphingomonadales > Sphingomonadaceae > Allosphingosinicella. The sequence goes on from NZ_JAANPA010000012.1 coordinate 33,969, forward strand.
CCCCGAGGATGACCATCGAGCGGCCCTTGGTCTTCTCGGCGGTGTCGGCGAACTCGCGGGCGACCTGGATGATGGCCTGGCGCGGAACGCCGGTCACCTTCTCCGCCCAGGCCGGGGTGAAGGGCAGGTCCTCGTCATAGGACTTGGCGACATTCTCTCCACCGAAGCCGCGGTCGACGCCGTAATTGGCGCAGAACAGGTCGAACACGGTGGCGACGTAGCCGCTGGTGCCATCGGCAAGGTCGAGCCGCTTCAACGGCACGTTGCGCATCAGCACCTCGTCATGCCCGGTGGCGACGAAATCGTGGGGCGCGGTGCCCCCGAAATAAGGGAATGCGACCGGCTCGATCGAGTCCGAATGATCCTTGAGCGTGGTGCGCAGCCTGACGTCGCGGCCCTGCCCGTCCTTCTCCTCGAGGTTCCACTTGCCCTTGTCGCCCCAGCGGAAGCCGGCCGAACCGAGCGGCGCGACGAGGTCGCCCGAATGCTCGTCATAGGCGACCGTCTTCCAGTCGGGATTGCTGCCCTCGCCGAGGCCATCGGCGAGGTCCGCCGCACGGAGCAGGCGGTCAGGGACGAGCCGGCCGTCGCGCTCGACGACTTTCACGAGCAGCGGGAAATCGGAATATTTGCGGGTATATTCCGCGAAATATTCGGCCTGCCGGTCGACGTGGAACTCCTTGAGGACGACATGGCCGAGCGCCATCGCAAGCGCGGCGTCCGTCCCCTGCTTGGGATGGAGCCACATGTCGGAGAATTTGGCGGCTTCGTTGAAATCCGGCGCGATGACGACGCTCTTGGCGCCGCGGTAGCGGACCTCCGAATAGAAATGCGCGTCGGGTGCACGGGTCATCGGGATGTTGGAGCCCCACACGAGCAGGAAGCCGGCGTTGTACCAGTCGGCGCTCTCGGGAACGTCGGTCTGCTCGCCCCAGGTTTGCGGGGATGACGGCGGCAGGTCGCAATACCAGTCGTAAAAGCTGAGCAGATTGCCGCCGATCAGCGACAGATAGCGGCTTCCGGCGGCGTAGGAGATCATCGACATGGCCGGGATCGGCGAGAAGCCGGCGATCCGGTCAGGGCCATATTTCTTGATCGTGTAGGCGTTGGCGGCGGCGATGATCTCGGTGACCTCGTCCCAGCCGACGCGGACGAAGCCGCCGCGGCCGCGCTTCGAGACCCAGTCGCGGCGCTTGTCGAGATCCTCGACGATCGCCTGCCACGCCGCCACCGGCGCCATCGTCTTGCGCGCCTCGCGCCAGTGACGGACCAGGCGAGCGCGGACGAGCGGATATTTGATGCGGGTGCCGGAATAGAGATACCAGCTGTAGGACGCGCCGCGCGGGCAGCCGCGCGGCTCGTGATTGGGCAGGTCGGGCCGTGTGCGCGGATAGTCGGTCTGCTGGGTCTCCCAGGTGACGATGCCGCCCTTGACGTAGATCTTCCACGAGCAGGAGCCGGTGCAGTTCACGCCGTGGGTCGAGCGCACGATCTTATCGGCGGCCCAGCGCTTGCGGTACGCGTCCTCCCACTCGCGGCTCTCGTCGGTGAGGATTCCGTGCCCGTCGGAAAACTTCTCCCGCTGCCTGCGGAAATAAGTGAGGCGGTCGAGGAAATGACTCATCCTTGGCTCCTTCAGGCAGGCAGGGCCGTCGCGGTGGAAGCCGCGGGCCGACGTTCGATGTTCCGGAGGATGCCGCGCGGGCCGCTATAGACGGCCCAGGTCAGCGCGGCGCAGCTGATGTAGAAGAGAAGGAAGCCCCACAGCGCCATGTCGGCGGTGCCGGTGATCTCAATCGATGAGCCATAGGCCTTGGGGATGTAGAACGCCCCGTAGGCGGCGATCGCCGAGGTGAAGCCGATCACCGCCGCCGACTCCCGTTCCGCCTGCATCCGGCGCTTGTCTTCGGGCATGTTCGGCTCCGCACGGTCGACCGCCTGGCGCATGATTCCGGGCACCATCTGGAAGGTGGAAGCATTGCCGATTCCGCTGACGAAGAAGAGCAGCAGCACCATCGCGAAGAAGCCCCAGAAGCTGCCGGCCTGGAGGAACCAGATCATCCCGGCGATTGCGGCGATCTGGGCCACAAACACCCAGAAGGTGACCCGAGCGCCGCCGAGGCGGTCGGAGATCCAGCCGGTGCCGGCCCGCGACAGAGCGCCGAGCAGCGGGCCGATAAAGGCGTAGCGAAGCGCGTTCTCCTCCGGGAAGACGAGGTTCACGAGCAGCGGGAAGCCGGCGGACATGCCGATGAAGGTCCCGAACGTGCCGGTGTAGAGCCAGCACATGATCCAGGTGTGAGCCCGCCCGAAGATCGTCGACTGGTCGGCGAACGAGGCCTTGGCCGACAGGATGTCGTTCATTCCGAACCAGGCGGCGAGCGTGCCGACGATGATCAGCGGAACCCACACGAAGCCGGCATTCTGCATCCAGACCTGAGCGCCGTCGGCGGCGGTCTGCGCCTGGCCGCCGAGAGCGCCGAACAGGCTCATGGTCACCACGACCGGGACGAGGAACTGCATCACGCTGACGCCGAGATTGCCGAGCCCGGCGTTGATCGCGAGCGCGTTGCCCTTCTCCGACTTGGGGAAGAAGTAGCTGATGTTCGCCATGGACGAGGCGAAATTTCCACCGCCGAAGCCGCACAGCAAAGCGAGCACCAGGAAGATGAGGTACGGCGTGTCGGGGTTCTGCACAGCATAGCCGATGCCGAAGGCCGGGATGAGCAGACTCGCGGTCGAGAGGGTCGTCCACAGCCGACCGCCGAAGACCGGCACCAGGAACGCGTAGAAGATGCGCAGGGTCGCCCCCGACAGACCCGGCAGCGCCGCCAGCCAGAACAATTGGTCGGTGGTGAACTCGAAGCCGATCGCCGGCAACCGAGCGACGACGACGCTCCACACCATCCACACCGCGAAGGACAGCAACAGGCAGTAGGTCGACACCCACAGGTTGCGGCGGGCGACGGCGCGGCCGCCGGATTTCCAGAAATCGGGCTCCTCGGGCCGCCAGTCGGCAATCGGCCCCGCTCGGCGGGGGCGCATCTCGATCCCGGGTTCGCCGAAGCCCTGCATCTCCGGCAGCTCAGGCACTTGGCCGGCCGTGCCCTTGCGCTCGGCGCTCCGCTCCATGTGGCGGACGGCCACGTGCATCCAGGTAAGGGCGATGCCGACGAGGACGAAGAGCAAAACGAAGGTGCTGGTCCACACGCCGGTGAGGTCGAGCAGCGCACCGAAAGTGAGCGGCAGGACGAACCCGCCTAGACCCCCGATCATTCCGACGAGACCGCCGACCGCGCCGACATGGTTCGGGTAATAGACCGGTATGTGCTTGAATACCGCGGCCTTGCCGAGGCTCATGAAGAAGCCGAGCACGAAGATCGTCACCAGGAAGGGAACGAGCCCCATTTCCGTGCGGAAGGTGATCGGCCCGCGCACGCCCTCGATGATGTAGGTGGTCGGCGGGTAAGACAGCATGAAGGTGCACAGCACCGAGACGCCGAAGGTGACGTACATGACCGAGCGGGCGCCGTAGCGGTCGGACAGCGTGCCGCCGTAGATCCGGAAGATGCTGGCCGGCACCGAGTAGAAGGCGGCGAGCATGCCGGCGGTCTTCACGTCGAGCCCGTAGACCCCGATCAGGTAGCGCGGCAGCCACAGGGCGAGCGCGACGAAGGCGCCGAATACGAAGAAATAATAGAGGGCGAAGCGCCACACCTGGATATTCTTGAGGACGGTGAGCTGGCTGCGCAGGCTCTCGGCCTTCGCGCCCGACTGGCGGCGCGCGACCTGGTCAGGATCCTCCCGGGTCAGCGCCAGGAAGATCACCGCCATGACGATGAGCGCCCCCGCCCATACCTGAGCGACCGCCTGCCATCCCGCCGCGACCATCACGAACGGCGCAACGAACTTGGTCACCGCCGAGCCGACATTGCCGGCGCCGAAAATGCCGAGCGCGGTGCCCTGGCGGCTCTTCGGATAGAATTTGGAGACGTAGGTGACGCCGACCGAGAAGGCGCCGCCGGCGATGCCTACGCCAAGCGCGGCGACGAGCAGCTCGAGATAACTGTCGGCGAACGAGGTGAGGAAGGTCGCGATGGCGGCGAGCACCATCACCGCGGCGAACACCTTGCGGCCGCCCAATTGGTCCGCCCAGATGCCGAGCAGCACCCGACTCAGCGATCCGGTGAGGATCGGGGTTCCGACGAGCAGTCCGAATTCCGTCTCGGAGAGGCCGAGCTCGTCCTTCACGCCGAGGCCGATGATCGAGAAGATCGTCCACACCGCGAAGCAGACGGTGAAGGCGACGGTGCTGGTCCACAGCACCTGGTTCGCGCCGGCGGCGGGCGTATCGGTTACGGCAGCGGACATGAGTGGCTTCCCCCGAACATTCCGATGGCGTGGCTCTGGCAGGCCGGCACGCCAGCGCCGTTGATCGAGATCATTTCGCGGCGTCCGCTTGTCAGCGGCTCAGAAACGATCTGAGCCCCGGCCCCGGTGGGAAGGGGGCGGGGGCTCAGAAGCCTCGCGAGAGGCTCGGGGCGCGTGTGAGCGGGGGAGAAGGGTCGTCCCTGGACACGCCACGCCAGGATAGGCTCCGTCGCACGACGTGCAGTGACATGGATCAAATCGCCCCCCCGCACCATCAGCCGCCGGTCACGCTCATATGCCGGGGCACTGCCGGAGCGGCCGCTGGCGCGATGTGGAAGTCGTGGCGTCGCGGCTTGCCGGCGAGCAGGCGGTCGAGCAGCTCGGCGACCGCCGCCTCACCGCCCTCGCGCAGCGCGTGCCTGAGCTCGACCTTCTGGTCGTGGCCGAGGCAGCCATAGACCGTGCCGGTCGCAGCGACCCGGATGCGGTTGCAACCGTCACAGAAATTGTGGGTGAGCGGCGTGATCAAGCCGAGCCGGGCGCCGATCCCCTCGACGTCATAATAGCGCGCGGGCCCGCCGGTCCGCCGAACCGAGGGAACGAGCGTGAGGCGCTCCTCGAGCCTCCGCCTGACGCGGTCCAGCGGGAGATAATGGCTGGTGCGGTCCTCCTCGACCTCGCCCAGGGGCATCGTCTCGATAAGGGTGAGGTCGAGGCCTTCGCCGGCGCACCACAGCAGCATCTCCTCGATCTCGTCCTCGTTGAGGCCGGCGAGCGCCACCATGTTGATCTTGACCTGGAGGCCCGCGGCCCGCGCCGCGGCGATCCCGCGAAGCACCTGGCCGACGTCGCCGCCGCGGGTAATGTGGGCGAAGCGCTCGGGCCGGCGGCTGTCGAGGCTGACATTGATGCGCCGGACGCCGGCCGCATGGAGCCCTTCGGCGAAGCGCACGAGCTGGGTGCCGTTGGTGGTGAGCGTGAGCTCGTCGAGGCCGTCGCCGACGCGCTTGCCGATCCAGCCGACGAGATCGAGGATGCCGCGACGAACCAGCGGCTCGCCGCCGGTCAGCCGGATCCGGCGGACGCCGCGGGCGATGAAGATGTCGGCGAGCTGGGCGACTTCCTCGAGCGTCAGGATGTGGCGCTTAGGAAGGAATTGCATGTGCTCGGCCATGCAATAGCGGCAGCGAAGGTCGCAGCGGTCAGTGACCGAAATCCGCACGTAGCTGATGTTCCGGCCGAAGCTATCGATCAGTGCCGAGTGTGCGCCCACGCCCCCCGTACTCATCAAACTGAACCTTTGGCTGACCTGGACTTCGATCCGGGTACCGCCTGGTTCCGCCTGCCCCTTTGATCTGAATCAACGGGACTGCCAGTGGGCAGGTTAGCCAACCGAGTCATGTCCATGCAAGCCATCAGCCCGGATTGCCTGGCCCGCTATGGCGGCGCCGCAGTACCGCGCTACACCAGCTATCCCACCGCCCCGCACTTCAGCGCCGCGGTGGGCGAGGCGGACTATCGGGGCTGGCTGGCACAGGCGGACCCGGCGAGCGCCCTCTCGGTCTATGTCCACGTCCCGTTCTGCCGGTCGATGTGCTGGTATTGCGGCTGCCACACCTCGGTGACCGGCCGGGCGGACCCGGTCGCGCGCTACATGGCGGCGATGATGCGGGAGGTCGGCCTCGTCGCGGCGCAGCTCCCCGGACGGTTCGCGATCCAGCATCTCCATTTCGGCGGGGGCACACCGACGCAGATGGGGCCGGAACCGTTGGAGCGGTTCATGGCGGTGCTGAGCAACCGCTTCGATCTTGCCGCCGGCGCCGAGATCGCGATCGAGATCGACCCGCGCACCCTCACCGCCGAGATGATCGCGATGCTCGGCAAGCAGGGCGTCACCCGCGCCAGCCTCGGCGTCCAGAGCTTCGACCCGCTCGTCCAGCAGGCGATCAACCGGGTCCAGACGTTCGAGGAAACCGAGTCCGCGGTCGCCGGGCTTCGGCGGCACGGGGTCGGGGCGATCAATTTCGACCTAATCTACGGCCTCCCCCACCAAAGCGTCGCCTCCTGCATCGACACGGTCGAGCGCGCCGTGACGCTGCGCCCGGACCGCCTGTCGGTGTTCGGCTACGCCCATGTTCCCTCGTTCAAGCGGCACCAGCGCAAGATCGGAGGGGCGGCGCTTCCCGGCGTTGCGGAGCGGTGGGCCCAGTTCGGAGCGATCGCCGACGCTCTCGTCGCGGCCGGCTACGTCCAGGTGGGGCTCGATCATTTCGCGCTACCGGGCGACGCGCTCACCGAGGCAGCGGCGGTGGGCAAACTCGCGCGCAATTTCCAGGGCTATACGACCGACGCTGCGCCGACCCTGATCGGCCTCGGCGCCTCGGCGATCGGGCAGATGCCGCAGGGCTATGTCCAGAACGCCGTCGTCATCTCGGAGTATCAGGCGCGCATCGCGGACGACCGCCTGCCTGTCGCGCGCGGCTATTCGTTGAGCCGCGAGGACCGGCTGCGCGGGCGGATCATCGCTCGGCTGATGTGCGACTATGAGGTCGACGTCGCCGAAGTCTGCGCGCGGTTCGGCGAGGATCCGGACATCGTCTATCCGACCGACAAGCTGGCGCGGATGGAAGAGGACGGGCTGGTCGAGCGCGCCCGCTACGCCGTCCGGGTGCTGCCCGCGGCGCGGCCGCTGGTGCGCTCGGTCGCCGCGGCCTTCGACGCGCACCTTGCCGCGAGCGCGGGACTCCATGCCCGCGCGGTCTAGCCGGCCGTGACCGACGAGCGCGGCCTTCGCCTCGCGGCGCTGCCGCGCGACCATCCCTGCGGGCGGTGCGAAGTCCGGCTCGACACGTTCTGCGGCGCCCTCAAGGCGAAGGAACTGGCCGAGTTCAAGGCGCTCGGGTCAACCGCCCGCGCCGAGCCCGGCCAATGCCTGTTCCACGAAGGCGATACGGCCGAACTGGTGTTCAACGTCACCCGCGGCACCCTGAAGCTCTACCGGTTGCTGCCGGACGGGCGGAGGCAGATCGCCAGCTTCATCCAGCCCGGCGATTTCCTCGGCCTCACCGTGGAGGAGGTCCACGCCTATACCGCCGAGGCGCTTGAGCCGGTCGATTACTGCCGTTTCCCGCGCGAGCGATTCGACCGCTTCGCGGACGAGCACCCCGAGATCGGCCGCGAGCTCTACGCCATGGCCGCGCACGAGCTTGCCGCCGCCCGCGAGCAGATCGTCCTGCTCGGCCGCAAGACCGCGATCGAGCGGGTGGCGAGCTTCCTTCTCGCCCGCTTCGACCGGGTCCGCGCCCGCAACCCGGACTGGGAGATCGTGCGGCTGCCGATGACCCGAACCGACATCGCCGACCATCTCGGCCTCACCAAGGAAACGGTGAGCCGCGCCTTCACGTCGCTGCGCCGACGCGGCCTGATCGCGCTCATCCCCGACGCACGGGTCGAGCTGCTTCGCCGCGAACCGCTGGAGCATCTCGCCGCCGGCGAGCGCGGCTGATCAGCCGCACTTTGAGAAGCCGCACTCCAGGCAGTTGCTGCACCCTTCCATCTTGATCATGCCCGCAACGCCGCATTGCGGGCAGCTCGGCCCCGGCCGCGCGGCGGCCACCGTATCTGCCTCTTCGATCACCGGGAGGAGCGGCTCGGCCTGGCCGAGGTGACGCTCGATGACCCCGCCAATGGCGGCGAGCAGCGAGGGCACATATTTGCGCTGCATCCAGGTGCCGCCCCGCGGGTCGAACACCGCCTTCAGCTCCTCCGCGACGAACGACACGTCGCCGCCGCGGCGGAACACCGCCGAGATCATCCGGGTGAGCCCGAGCGTCCAGGCATAATGCTCCATGTTCTTGGAGTTGATGAAGATCTCGAACGGGCGCCGGCCGCTCGGCGTGTCGATGTCGTTGATGGTGACATAGACGGCGTGCGGGCTGTCGGGCCATTTGAGCTTGTAGGTCGTGCCCTCCAGCGCCTCGGCGCGCGGCGCCAGCACCGGCTCCGCCATCGGCGCCGGCTCGGCCAGGGCCGGCGTCTTGTCCTCGACGGACAGGACCGATCCGGTGACCGCATTCGGGCGGTAGGTGGTGAGGCCCTTGCAGCCGAGCGCATAGCCCTCGACGTAGATGTCGGCGAAATCCTCGAAGCCGATATCCTCGGGGCAATTGACCGTCTTGGAGATCGAGCTGTCGACCAGCTCCTGCGCAGCTGCCTGCATCGCCAGGTGATCGGCGGGCTTCAGCGTCTGGGCGCTGACGAACAGCCCCTCGGGCGGCGGCGCGTCGCCCTTGACGCTCCGCCACACGCGAAGCGCATAGTCCTCGACCTTCTCCTCGCGCGTGGAGTCGTCGGGCTGGCGGATCTTGCGCGTGTAGGAATAAGCGAAGACCGGCTCGATTCCGGACGAAACGTTGCCGGCGAGAAGCGAGGTCGTGCCGGTCGGCGCGATCGAGGTGAGGCAGCCGTTCCTGAGCCCGTGCTCGGCGATCAGAGCGCGGGTCTCATCGTCGAGGCCCGCCAAGTTCGGCCGATCGAGCATCGCCGCGTCGTAGAGCGGGAACGGCCCCTTCTCGGCCGCGAGCCGGGCCGAGGCGCGATAGGCTTCGCGCTTGATGATCTCCAGCCAGCGGCGGGTGAGCTCGACCGCCGCCGGGCTGCCATAGGCCGCGCCGCAGAACAGGAGCGCGTCGGCGAGGCCGGTGATGCCGAGGCCGATCCGGCGCTTGGCCTTCGCCTCCGCCTCCTGTTGCGGCAGCGGGTAGCGCGAGATGTCGATCACGTTGTCGAGCATCCGGACCGCGGTCTGGGTGATCTCGGCGAGCGCCGCCTCGTCCACCTCGGCATCCAGCTCGAACGGCCGCTCGACCAGGCTGGCGAGGTTGATCGAACCGAGCAGGCAGGCGCCATAGGGCGGAAGCATCTGCTCTCCGCACGGATTGCTCGCGCTGATCTCTTCGCAATAGCCGAGATTGTTCGCCTCGTTGACGCGGTCGACGAAGATCACGCCCGGCTCGGCGCTGTCATAAGTGGCGCGCATCAGCTTGTGCCACAGGTCGCGCGCCCGGACGGTGCGATAGGTCTCGCCGCCGAACACCAGCGGCCACTCCGCGTCCGCCGCGAGCGCGGCCATGAAGGCGTCGGTCACCAGCACCGAGATATTGAAGTTGCGGAAGCGGTTGGGGTCGCGCTTGGATTCGATGAACGCCTCGATGTCGGGATGGTCGATGCGCAGGCAGCCCATCATCGCGCCGCGGCGCTGGCCGGCCGAATGGACGGTGCGGCACATCGCGTCCCAGCAATCCATGAAGGACAAGGGCCCCGACGCCTCGGCGCCGACCCCGAGCACGGCGCTGCCGTTGGGACGGATGGTCGAGAAATCCATGCCGACCCCGCCGCCCTGCTGCATCGTCACCGCTGCCTCGCGCAGATGGGCGAAGATGCCCTCCAGGCTGTCGGGGATCGTGCCCATGACGAAGCAATTAAACAAAGTGACCGCGCGGCCGGTCCCGGCGCCGGCGATGATCCGCCCCGCAGGGATGAAGCGGAAGTCGCGGATGGAATCGAAGAAGCGCGCCCGCCATGCATCACGCGCCTCCTCGGGCTCGGCCTCGGCTACCGCCCGAGCGACGCGAGCGGCGGTCGCGGTGAAATCCTGGTCCGCCTCGCCCTCGCGCGGAACGTAGCGGTATTTGGCGGTCCAGATTTCCTCAGCGATCGAGACGTCGAAACCCATACCGTCCTCCCAACATATTGTGGTGATTGGGATGGCATTCCTCAATATGCGGTGGATTGATCCATCGCATTGCGAAACGAAAGAAGGTGCCGACATCCCTCGGTTTGCCGCCCCCGGCACCGCTGGATAGAAACCCGCCCATGCTCGAGTTCCTGCTCGCCCTCGCCGTCTTTCTCGCGGCGCATGTCATTCCCGCCCGCACGGGGCTTCGTGCCGCGCTCGTGGCGCGAGTCGGCGAGCGCGCCTATCTTGTCGGCTATTCGCTGCTCTCGCTGGCGCTTCTCGCCTGGCTGATCCACGCCGCGATCAGCGCGCCGGTGGTGCCGCTATGGCCTGTCTCCCTCGCCCATTATTGGATTGCCCTGGTGCTGATGCTGCCGGCATCGATGCTGATGGTCGGCGGCGCGGCGAGCCCCAACCCGTTGTCGGTGAGCTTCGGTTCGGCGGGCTACGATCCCGCCGCTCCCGGCCTCGTCGGGGTGACCCGCCACCCCTTGCTGTGGGGCTTCGCGTTGTGGGCGCTGGCGCATGTCCTGCCCAATGGCGAGCTCGTGCCGCTGATCATGTTCGGCGGGTTCGGGATTGTCGCGCTGTCGGGAATGTTGATCGTAGACCGCCGCAAGCGCCGGCAGTTGGGAGCCGAGTGGGACCGGCTCTCGGCTCCGACCTCGGCATTACCCTTCGCAGCCTGCTTCCGCGATCCGGTTGCCCGACGCTGGCGTCCTGGCGCGGGAGCCATGACCGTTGCCGGCGGGACCGCGCTGTACCTGCTTCTTCTGTGGCTCCACCCTCGGGTCATCGGGCCGGACCCCGCCACGTTGCTGCTATAAGCCGTTGTCGGCGCGGGGCGCGAAGAGGATCGGGCCGTAGGCGAACAGGAAAATCAGGAACGCGCCCCCCCAGGCTACAGCCGAGACCTCCATACCTAGCGTGTAGTCGATCAGCCCGAGCGGCGCAGTAACCCGGAGCACGGCCCCGATCGTGACGAGGAAATAGAGGACCACCGTCGCCGGGCTGGCGCGCAGGTCGCGGCCGGTATGGCCGAGCGTTGCGCGGGTCATGACGGCGAGGATCATCGTGGCCATCGCGCCGGCGGTGAGCGCGTGGATCGCGGCCGAGCGCGGCACCGCCGTCCCGAGGATCGCAGCCCCAAGCAGAACCAGTCCGACCGGCACCCAGAGGTAGCCGACATGGAGGATGAAGACGAGCGGATCTGCGACCGCCTTGAGCCCATTCCAGCGCGCCAGGCGCAGCGCCTGCAGCAGGCCGGCGGCGAGGAGAAACATGCCCACCACCGGTCGATCCGGGAGCGCTACCCATGCCAGGAGCGCGGCCGAGGTGACTGCGATCGTCGCCATGTCGAAGCTACCCGGCTGGCCGGGCAGGCCCTGCTTCACCCCTCGCTTGGCCAGCCAGTTGCGCGTGAAGGACGGGATGATCCGGCCGCCGATCAGGGAGATCATCACCACGACCAGAGCCAGCCCCGCCCGCCAGCCGAGGCCCTCGTCGGCCACCACCCCGGCCGCGGCCGCATGGTCGAGCGCGTTGGCGAGGCCGAACAGCATCACAAGGCCGACGATCGGCACGTTTCGATTCTTGGCCGCGAGAACCTCGCGCGCACCCATTAGCGCGAGCACGAGATAGAAACCTACGTCCAGTGCAGCCGCGGGGCCGTGGCCGACTTCCCCCGAGAAGAGGACCGCCACGCGCGCGAGACCCCACAAGGCGAATAGCGACGCGAGCGGCGCGCCGGCGATCGGGAGCCGTCCGGTCCAGTTGGGAATGGCGGTGAGGAGAAAGCCGGCAATCACCGCTCCGACGAATCCGAACAGCATTTCGTGGCGGTGCCAGGTCAATGGCTCGAGCGCGCTCGGCAGTGCCGTGACTCCCGCGAGTGCCAAGAGCCACAAAGTCAGAGCGACGACCGCCCATATGGCGCCTCCGAAGAAGAACGGCCTGAAGCCGCCTCTCAGAAAGGCCGGCGCGGCCGCCATCCTTGACCGCCTCAGCGCCAGCATTCGTTCTCCACGCGTCTCCACGATCATGCTCCTCGAGATAATGGGGACCGGTCGCACCCCTTTCCCCGCCGGCAATTGATCTGGCTCACTTCTGCGCGGCTCTGGCCCTCTACAGGGGGGACCTCAATCTTTGTGTGAAGGAGCGGGAAATGCGTCACGAACGCGCACTGGACAAAGCCAGCTATGAGAAGGTGGACGCACCTCACTTGTGGACCGGCGGTCCGCAAGTCGCCACGCTGCCGATCGCTGAATTCGCCGAGCATGGAGCAGTGGCACAGGCGCCGACTCCGTCTGCTCCAGAAGTGCCCGCCGCAGTCGGTGGAATGATCGCTATCGCTTATGCGGGGCTAATCGGGGCATTCGCGGTTGCGACCGTAGGCTCAGCCGAATCGCTATTCGCGGTTGTCATCGCCGCCTTGTTCGTGGTTGCCTTCTTTACCGTTCCGCGCATCTTCCTCGCGGTCGAGCCGAAGGCACAGAAGCGCTCGAGCTTCGACCGGTTCATGATCGACGGCATCCAGACCCTGACCGGTCACAATTCCGGCCCCGCCGCGCTGATCCAGATGCTGATCGTGCCGGTTCTCCTGACCTTCGCCGCCCTGGCCATGGGAATTGCTGCGGCGATCTACCTTTGAGCCACAAGGGTAGCGCTGCTTAGCGGCGGGGAGAGAGGATAAGGAGCCGAGCGAGTTGATAAGCTTCGGGTCGCACGGGATTCTGTAATATTCCTATCGCGCGGGCCCGGCTGCCGAGGAGCAGGGCTATGTCTCGTAAGGGGCTGCCGGACGGGCAGAGCAATAGGATGGGGATCATCCCAGCGGCATGGCCTCGAGCGAGGCTGACTTGGCTCACCGGGCCGACTGTGGAACCCCCAGGGTCGAGCGCGGGGCCTGAAAGCGATCCAGCCGCCCGCCGTCCGCTTTCCGGAAATCCGGACAAAGCCTCGGATTTCTGATTAGGGCGCGAAGCAGACATCTCCGCGACCGTCTCCGACCCACAGGGTTCGCTTGGGTCAAAGCGTACCAGATTCCCAACTGACAAACCCGGCCACGATGGGAACGTTGGTCAAATCGCGCTTCCGCTTGGCCAAAAAACGGCAGATTTGCGCGGGTGCGCTTTGTTGACATCGCAGGGGTCGCAAGTTCAATCCTTGCCACGCCCACCATTTTCTCTTTTGAAATCAGCGCCGTGACGGCGTAGATGCCGCGGCGACCACGGCGCTGCCGCTGCGGCAGGAGCGAGCGGCCGCGTGTCCTCGCTTGCGAACTCGAGTTATTCGGTAATCACCTGATACTCGATTTCACGCTGACGCTCACCCCTGTAGTCGAGCGCCAGGCGGATCGTCCCGCTGCCCGCTGACGTGCCCACGAAACGGAAGATCTTCTCGGTGTCGGAGCCCTCGGTCCGCTCCTCCTCTTCGCCGTAGAGAAATCCTTCCGAACGAAGGTTCGCGGGGACGTCGAGGACGGTCCACACATTTCCGATCGACGGATTGTCACTAACCCGAATTCCGATCCACTGGCCCGTCCGGATCCTGGCTGGCCGGTCGGTATCCTCGGGACCCAAGAGGCGCTCATACGCTTGCCCAGGTTGCTCGGACGGTTCGCTCGCAGCACCACAGGCCGAGTTCAGGAGTGCCATCGGGAGCAGCAGAAACGCGCGCATCATCGCAACCTGCCACGCTCATTTCGCCGGTCAAGCCAGCGGTGCCGTCAAAAAATCAAGGCGCGGCGGCTGACCTCATCCACAAGGTTGCGCGTGTCCGCCCTGCCGCTAGCTTGCTGGCGATGAGCGGACGAGTAGCGAGGGATCGGAAAAGCGAACGCAACGGCCTCGTTGTTTCACTCCTCATTTTCTCGTTGCCGGCGCTTCTCGCATCGCTCCTCGCAATGGTCATTCTGGGCAATGTCATGGCGCCACTGGTTCAGACGGGCGCCGATCCCCTAGTGCTCGGCGGCTGCGCAGGGACGGCAGTGGCGAGCGCGCTCGCACTGGCTGCCATCCTTCGGGAGCGACCGGGTCTGAAGCTCGCCCTCGTCTTGTTCACCATTGCGGCTGGGGCCGGCTTCACCGGCGGCATCGTCTTGGCCTGGATCGGCAATGCCGCCCTCGCGAGTGGGCCGCCCGAACGACGGATCATCCGGATCCTGGCAGCCGAATCTCGCTACGCCGGCCGTGGCCCTCCGCGTCATGTGGTTGTTGTGCCGAACTGGACTCGTCAACGCGCGACGGTGGAGCTGGAAGTGGGCCATGAACTCAGCCGTTATGCTAGCGGTGGCTGCATCGAGGTGGTGCTTCGTCCCGGCAGCTTCGGGGCGCCGCGCCTGGCGGATCACAGGCCGGTATCCTGTCCTTCGAGCTGATCTCCCGCGCCGCCCGCGAACGTCTGCTTTCGCGCCTGTCGAATGACGCTGATAGACGAACGGGAGCGTAAAGAGGGGCAAATGATATTGCGGTGGGCGTGAAGGTGGCGCGGGCTGATCAGCGGCCCTGACAGCGCGCGCACCGTCATTCCATCCGCCGCGCGTGGCGGAAGCGCGCATAGCGATTCAGCAGGTCGTTGATCAGCTGGTCGATGCTGTAGTCGGTCACGTCGCGCGATTGATCGCTGTCGGGAGACGATGCCACCGCGCGATAATGCAACCGTTCCGAGCCATGTGTCTTCCGGGATTCGGCGAAGGCGAAGCTCGGCGCGCGGAAGCCACGGGCGCGGATCGTATAATGGAAGGCTCCGCGCTCGGCGTGGGGCACGACGAGGGCGAGATGGTCCTCCTGCTGCGCGACGGTGGGGGAAAGGCCCCGCTCGCGCATTTGAGCGGCCACCGCGTCCAGCGCCTCGCGCGCGGTACCCGCGAGAAAAACCGCGACCGAGTCCCGGTCATGATAATGAAGGATGTTGGCGAGCCGGTGCTGCCACCCGATCTCCCCGTCGGGCTTCCCGTCGTCCACGGTCGACAGGTCGGTCGGGGTTCCTTTCCCCTCCATCTGCAATGCGCGAAGCAAGCCATAGCAGATGAAGACCATCACCACGGTGAAAGGAAGTGCGCTGGCGATCGCGGCCGTCTGAAGCGCTTCGAGGCCTCCGGCAACCAGCAATACCGCGGCCACGACACCCGCGCTGACTGCCCAGAAGACGCGCTGCCAGACCGGAGGATTGGGCGCATCCCCGGAAGTGATCGTGTCGATCACCAGAGCGCCCGAATCCGCCGAGGTCACGAAGAAGGTGATGACAAGCAGGGTCGCAAGTCCCGATGCGACGACCGAAAACGGCAACTGCTCCAACGTCTCGAACAACGCCACGGGCATGTCGTTGACCGCAGTCGTCGCGAGGTCCGCCGCACCACTCAAGTCCATCTGGATCGCGGTGTTCCCGAACACGGTCATCCATAGGAAGGTGAAGAGCGACGGGACCAGCAGAACGCCGACGACAAACTCGCGGATCGTGCGGCCTCGGGAAATGCGGGCGATGAACATGCCGACGAAAGGCGACCAGGAGATCCACCAGCCCCAGTAGAAGAGCGTCCAGTCGCCAAACCAAGCGTTAGGCTCATAAGCATACATTCGGAACGTCCGCTGCACCACGCTGCCCAGATAGGCACCGATATTCTGCACGTAGGCCTGCATCAGGAACACGGTGGAGCCGGTGACGAGCACAAAGACGAGGAGGGACACTGCCAGGACGATGTTGAGTTCGGACAGGCGCTTGATGCCCTTATCGAGCCCGGCCACCGCAGAAAGGGTTGCCATGCCGGTGATGACCGCGATCAGCACGATCTGGATAAACACGTTGGTCGGCAGGCCGAAGAGGTGGGCGAAACCGGCATTGACCTGGAGCACGCCGAAGCCGAGCGAGGTCGCCACGCCGAACATCGTGCCGATCACTGCGAAGATGTCGATCGCATGACCGATCGGGCCATGAATGCGCTTGCCGATCAGCGGATAGAGCGAGGAGCGGATGGTCAGCGGAAGGCCGCGTCTGAACGCGAAATAGGCGAGCGCCAGCCCGACGACGATGTAGATTGCCCAGGCGTGCAGACCCCAGTGGAAGAAGGTGAGCACCATCGCCTGTCGCGCCGACTCGATCGTTCGGCCTTCGCCGACCGGCGGCAGGGCATAATGCTGGATCGGCTCGGCCACGCCGAAGAACAGCAGGCCGATGCCCATCCCGGCACTGAACAGCATCGCGAACCAGGAGAGGTAGCTAAATTCCGGCTCGGATTCGTCTGGCCCCAGCTTAACGTCGCCGTAGCGGCTCATCATCAGGAAGAGCACGAAGAGCAGGAAGCCCGCGACGGCAAGGACATAGAACCAGCCGAGGTCGACGATGATGGTGGCCTGCACGGCGGCGGATAGCCGACCGGCCTCCCCGGCGAAAAGGGAACCGAACAGGACGAAGGCGAGGATCAACGCGGCCGATATGAAGAACACCGGCGGGCTCACCTGGATTCGCTGGCTGCGTTGCGGCGGCATCTCAGTCGTCGGCGGAGGCTCGGTCATGAGACCCTTTTCGGGTGCAACGTGGTGATGCGTGAATACAGGGCAACGAGGATAATCGCCGGGAGTTGCCGAGGCGCTACGGAACGATGCTCAGTCCTCGCAAATGCTCATCTGGACCGGCAATAATCGACCGGCCGACAAGTCGCTAGGCTACATCCTTACCGCCGCACCGGATGAGGCATGAGCTGTTCGATTCTGATCCCCATCAGATGGAGGAGGAAGAGGTAAGACTCATACCAGGCGTTGACCATCTTCGGGGACAGGCGCGTGCCGAGCACCTTTCGAAGGACCGGCGCCAGCGCGTTACCGAAGCGGGCGTAATGTCGCCCTTCGATGTCGAGCCGCCGGTGCTTGGACGCCGCCCGGTGAAGGTCCCGCGGCCTACCGAATGCCGCGAGATCGCCAGCGCACTCGATCAATAGACCGAGCAACGTCACTGCGGTCACGTCGCCTTGGCCGAATGGCTCTTCCGGCGTCTCCTGCGCGACAAGCCGATCCTGAAGCTCCAGCAATATCTGATGCCGGTTGCGTTCGATGACCGGCATGGATTGGGCGAGCCGGATGCGGATATCCTCCGCAATGACGGCCGTCGTCATGGCAAATCCCCTTCATCTCCATTCGGAGATGTCTGTTCAGCCTTTCGTGAAGGAGCGCTCTGGCGGCGCCCCGTGACCCCTCTAGCGAGGTCGATCCGATCCGCCCGCGCGAAGCGCGGGCCAAAATTCGGGATAGCGTGAGCCCCCCCGGAGCCTAGCTCCGAGGGCCGCCTATGAACCAGCTATCGGCCTCGTGAAGCCGCAGTCTCTCAAATGCTCGAAACAGCTGCATGCAGGAAAAGCTAATCAATGGAGGCGCAGGTCGCAACCCCCACGGCAAAATTCCAGTCAACGATCCGAAAAGCTGTGGATTCCACGAGATAAGGGTTGCGCATCGAGATTGGGCCGCTATGCTACGCGACTTCCCCAGTCATGATACTTTTTTATTATTATACTATCAGCAGTGCTGCGTCATGTGCGGCATAGCTGGCGAAATCCGTTTCGACGGCACGATGGCCGACTCCACTGCTGTTGCCAGAATGATGCGCAGCCAGGAGCGGCGCGGCCCGGATGCGTGCGGTCAGCTGATGCGCGGGCGGGTCGGATTGGGCCATCAGCGGCTCAGGATCATCGATCTGTCCGTCCGCTCTGAGCAACCGATGAGCGATCCCGAACTCGGGCTCAGCCTGGTCTTCAACGGCTGCATCTACAATTATGCGGCGCTTCGCGAGGAACTCGAGGGGCTCGGCTATCGCTTCTTCTCCGGCGGCGATACCGAGGTCATCCTCAAGGGATGGCATGCTTGGGGGCCGGCCTGCGTCGAGCGGTTCAAGGGCATGTTCGCCTTCGCCCTTCACGAGCGGGACAGCGGCCGAGTCGCGCTTGTCCGGGACCGTTTCGGAATCAAGCCGCTTTATTATTCGCAGGTCGGCACCCGACTGCGGTTCGCCTCGACACTGCCGGGCATCGTCGCAGCGGGCGACGTCGACACCGCGATCGACGCCGAAGCCCTCCAGTTCTACATGAGCTGGCACGCCGTCGTCCCACCGCCCTGGACCATCCTCAAGGGGATCCGCAAGCTGCCCCCCGCAACCGTCCGAGTCTACGAGGAGGACGGCCGCTTCAGCGACACATGCTACTGGGATCCGCCCTATGACCGGTCCGCCGACGAGCGCCCCCGCGCCGCCGGCGAGTGGCGCGAGATGCTTCACGCCGCGCTGCGCGTCGCCGTTGAGCGGCGGATGGTCGCGGACGTGCCGGTGGGCGTGCTGCTTTCGGGCGGAGTCGATTCCAGCCTGATCGTCGGACTGCTCGCCGAGATGGGGCAGCAGGGGCTATCCACCTTTTCGATCGGATTCGAGGACGCGCACGGCGAAAAGGGCGACGAGTTCACTTACTCCGACCTGATCGCGCGTCATTACGGGACTCACCACCACAAGCTCGCCATCCCCTCGGCCGATCTGCTCGACGCCCTGCCCGGCACGGTTGCGGCGATGGCCGAGCCGATGGTCAGTTATGACAATGTCGGCTTTTACCTGCTCTCGCGCGAGGTTTCGAACCACATCAAGGTTGTTCAGTCGGGACAAGGAGCTGACGAGGTGTTCGGCGGCTATCACTGGTACCCGCCGATGGCGGGCGCCAACGATCCGGTTGCGGCTTATTCCCGGGCTTTCTTCGATCGGGATGCCGAAACGCTGAGCCGCCAGCTGGGGCCGGCCTGGCGCAACGGCGGTACGCTTCCGCGCGACTTTGTCGCGCAGCATTTCGCTCGCCCCGGCGCTTCCGACCCGATCGACAAGGCGCTGCGGATCGATTCCACAGTGATGCTCGTCGACGATCCGGTGAAGCGCGTCGACAACATGACAATGGCCTGGGGGCTCGAGGCGCGAGTGCCCTTCCTCGACCATGATCTGGCCGAGCTGGCGGCGCGCATCCCGCCCGACCTGAAGCTCGCCGGCGAAGGCAAGGGCATCCTGAAGGACGTGGCGCGCGACGTGATTCCCGCTGCGGTGGTCGACCGGCCGAAAGGCTATTTCCCGGTGCCGGCCCTGAAATATCTCGAGGGTCCCTATCTGACGCTGGTACGGGATGCGCTGGCCTCGCAGGCGGCCAGGGAACGCGGGCTATTCGCACCCGATTATCTCGAGCGGCTTCTCGCCGACCCGACCGGCCACATCACTCCGCTACGCGGATCTGAGCTCTGGCAGGTCGGCCTGCTGGAGCTGTGGCTTCAGCAACAGGGGGTCGGCTGATGACGCGGCGGCAGCCCCGGCGCCCCGCGCGGCGACGCCAGCATGCCGGTCCGATGCCGACGGGCGCGGCCAAATCGGCAAACGCCTACCGCCGCAATGCCATTGTCCAGTGCGGGTGGGGGCGCATTCTTTTCGCCCACACCTTTGATGACGTCGAAGAGCTCGTTTCCGAGATTCGCGCTGAGGGCGCCGAGCAACGCGACATCGCGATGTACGTCGCAGAGCCGCACGTTTTGATCGCCAACGCGCCGGCCGAGCTGTTCCTCGACCCGTCGCACACCTATCGGCTGAACCTGACCACCTATCGGCCGGCTCGTCGGCGGCCCGCCGGGTTCTTTGTCCGGCGCATGATCCCGAGCGCCGATATCGACTCGGTGAACCGGCTTTACGCACTCCGCCACATGGTGCCGGTGCGGCCGGACTTCTTCGAGCAGGGCAGCGGCCGCCTGCTCAGCTATTTCGTCGCCGAGGATCTGGAGACCGGCGAGGTGATCGGAACAGTGACCGGAGTCGACCATGCGATGGCATTCGACGATCCCGACCGGGGCGCCTCGCTGTGGACGCTCGCCGTCGACCCGCAGGCCCGGCACGCGGCCGTTGGCGAGTCGCTCGTCCGAACGCTCGCCGAGCATTACGCCACCCGCGGCGCATGCTACCTCGACCTGTCGGTGATGCACGATAACGAAGGCGCCATCGCGCTGTATGAGAAGCTCGGCTTCCACCGGCTTGCCTTCTTCACGATCAAGCGCCGCAACATCATAAATGAGCGGCTTTTCGCAGGTCACGACCCCGCGAAGGACATGAACCCCTACGCGCGGATCATCATCGATGAGGCGCGCCGGCGCGGCGTCGGCATCGAGGTGATCGACTCGGCAGGCGGCCTGTTCCGGCTGCACTCCGGCGGAACGACGGTTCGCTGCCGCGAAAGCCTTAGCGAACTCACGACGGCGGTCGCCTTGTCGATCTGCGATGACAAGGCGATGACGCGCCGGATCGTCGCCGAGGCCGGAATTGTCGTTCCGGATGAGGTGGACGCCGACGACATGGACGGGGTCCGGACGTTACTCGACAAGCACGGGTCCCTCGTGGTCAAGCCAGCCCGCGGCGAGCAGGGCCGCGGCGTGGCAGTCGACCTCGACAGTCTCGCCGGCGTGGAGGCTGCGATCGCCGCCGCCCGCGGCCACAACGACCGGGTTCTCGTCGAGAGCTATCACCGGGGCGACGATCTTCGGCTGATCGTGATCGGCTATCAGCTTGTCGCGGCCGCGATCCGGCGGCCCGCCGAAGTCGTCGGCAACGGTGTCGACACCGTTCGGGAGCTGATCGACCGGCAGAGCCGCCGTCGAGCCGCGGCGACCGGCGGCGAATCGCGCATCCCGATCGACCCCGAGACCGAGCGCTGCGTCCGCAAAGCGGGCTTCGGGCTAGACGACGTGCCCGACAAGGACATCGCCTTCCCGGTCCGTAAAGCCGCCAATCTGCACACCGGGGGCACGATCCACGACGTCACGGAGATCGTCCATCCGCACCTCGGCGAGGCGGCGATCCGGGTGGCACGCGCGATCGGGATACCAGTCGTCGGGGTGGACTTCATCGTCCGCGATCCGACCGAGCCGGATTATGTGTTCATCGAGGCAAATGAGCGACCCGGGCTCGCCAATCATGAGCCGCAGCCGACGGCAGAGCGCTTCATCGATCTGCTGTTCCCGCTGACCATGCCCTCTGCCAACCGTGAGCAATGGAGCGCAGATGCCGCTGCCTGAAATCGACACCGAGTATCTGATCGCGCAGCTGGAGCGCCTGCTCTCCATCCCGAGCCCGACCGGCTATACCGATCCGATCGTCCGCCACGTGTCGCGCGAGTTGGAGCGGATCGGAATCGATTATTCCGTGACTCGCCGAGGCGCCATTCTCGCCCTCTACAAGGGCCGCGAGAGCGAGGGTGCCCGAGCCATCGTCGCCCATCTCGACACGCTCGGAGCCACGGTGAAGATGATCAAGGACAATGGCCGGCTCGAGCTCGTGCCGATCGGAACCTGGTCGGCCCGTTCGGCCGAGACCACCCGCTGTACCATCTTCACCGAGGGCGGCTCATTTCGAGGCACCATTCTCCCGCTGAAGGCGTCCGGCCATACCTTCAACGAGGAGGTCGACAGCCAGCCGGTCGGATGGCCGTTCGTCGAGGTGCGGATCGACGCCGATTGCCGGGATCGCGGGGCGGTCGAGGCGCTTGGAATCAATATCGGCGACCATGTCGCGATCGATCCGGGCACCGAGCTGCTCGACAATGGCTATGTCGTCTCGCGGCATCTGGACGACAAGGCCGGATGCGCAGTGGCGTTGGCGTCGCTCAAGGCACTCGTCGACAACGACATCGAGACTCCCGTCGACATCCATTTCGTCTTCACCATCACCGAGGAAGTGGGGTCGGGCGCGTCGGCGGTGCTGCTCGACAATGTCGTCGCGATGGTGTCGATCGACAACGGGACCACTGCGCCGGGCCAGAACAGCTCAGAATTTGGGGTCACGGTCGCGATGGCCGACCAGGTCGGCCCGTTCGACTATCACTTGACCCGCAAGCTCATCCACCTCTGTCAGGACGAGGGCATCCCGCATCAGCGCGACGTGTTCCGCTACTACCGCTCGGACAGCGCCTCCGCACTTGCCGGTGGTGCAGACGTAAGGACCGCGCTTATCACCTTCGGAATCGATGCCAGCCACGGCTACGAGCGGATCCATTCCAGTGCTCTCAAGCACCTCGCTGAGCTTGTCGTCCTTTATGTCGCCAGCGACGTCGAGATCCGACGCGACGTCGAGGAGTTGGCCGACCTGTCAGGCTTTACCGATCAGCCGACCGCACCGGCGCCGAACAATGAAAGTGATTTAGGGGCCGAGGCGCCGCGTTGACGGCGCTAAAGCAACTGCCGCACGAGATCGTCCTTGCCCGGGCAGTGATTGGCCCAAGAATGACAGATTTGCGCGGGTTGCCTGCGTTGACATCGCAGGGGTGGCAAGTTCAATCTTTGCCACGCCCCCCATTTTTCCAGCTTTCTACGGGATGAGCAGCGTCGAACCGGTGGTTCGGCGTGCTTCCAGATCCTCATGCGCCCGGCGCACCTCTTCCAGCGCGTAACGCTGGCCGACCGTCACCTTGAGCGTGCCGCCGCGCAGCATCTCGAATAGCCGCGCCGCGCCCGCCTGGCGTTCCTCGGGCGTGACATAGTAATCGAACAGTGTCGGCCGGGTCGCAAACAGCGAGCCCTTGCGGGCGAGGATGGCGAAATCGACGTCGCCGACCGCACCGCTGGCATTGCCGAAGCTGATGACGAGGCCGCGCCTGGCGGTGGAGTCGAGCGAGGTCGCGAAGGTCGCCTTGCCGACGCCGTCGAATGTCACCCGCACGCCCTCGCCGTTGGTCAGATCCCGCACTCGGGCCGCGAGGTCCGGCTGGTCGGCGAGCAGGACATGGTCGGCGCCGGCCGCGGTAGCGAGCGCCGCCTTCGCCTCGGTGCCGGTGGTGCCGATCACCTTCGCGCCGGCCGCCTTCAGCCACTGCACGAGCAGCAGGCCGACGCCGCCCGCGGCGGCATGGACGAGGACCGGCCAACCCGCCTCGACCCGCCCGCAGCGCTCGACGAGAAACTCGGTGGTGCAGCCCTTGAGCATCGCCGCTGCCGCGGTCTCGTCGGAAATGTCGTCGGGCAATTTGACCAGCGCCGCCGCCGGCACGATTCGCGCCGTCGCATAGGCGCCTCGCGCCGGGCCGAAGGTCGCGACCCGGTCGCCCGGCGCCAGGCCCGTGACGCCGTTGCCGACCGCCTCGACCACGCCGGCGGCCTCGACTCCGAGCGGCGCCGGCAGCTCGACGGGATAGAGGCCGGACCGGTGATAGGTGTCGATGAAGTTGAGGCCGATCGCCGTGCTGCGCATCAGCACCTCGCCCGGTCGCGGCATGGGCAGGTCGACGTCGATCAGCTGGAGGACCTCGGGACCTCCGGTCGCCTCGATCCGGACCGTTCGGGCGCGCATCGCCTCGTCAGAGCCGGCCGTGCTGGTCCTCGCTCTGGAACATGCGGTCCACCTCCATGACAAGGTCCTTGAGGTGGAAGGGCTTGGACAGCACCTTGGCCTCCGGGGCGCGACGGCCGGCCTTGAGTGCGACCGCGGCGAAGCCGGTGATGAACATGACGCGCATGTCCGGCGCGATCGTCGCGGCTTGCTGGGCCAGTTCGATGCCGTCGAGCTCGGGCATCACGATGTCGGTGAGCAAAAGATCGAACCGCTCGCGCTCGATCAGCGGCAAGGCGGCGGTGCCGCGATCGACGGCGGTCACTTCGTAACCGACGCGCTCCAACGCCCGGCTGAGGTAGAGCCGCATCGAGTCGTCGTCTTCAGCGAGAAGAATCTTGATCATGTTCCGACGCCTCTCGGCCTCACTCCTTGCGCCACCGGCCTTATGCCAAGGCGCCGCCCGACGCCAGCGCCGCGGCGATTTCCTTGTCCCGGATTGATATCACGCATTGCCGCATCGACCATGCACCTTTAGGTTTAAGGAGCGATGACCGACGCGCCCTTCTATCGCATCGGACCGGAGCGGCCGGTCCTACCGGTCATCCTCTCCGTCCCCCATGCCGGGCGCGACTATCCGCCCGCGCTGATCGACGCGGCGCGCGTGCCGGTGTCGGTTCTGGAAGCGCTGGAGGACCGGCTCGTCGATCGGCTGATCTGGCGCGCGGTCGCCGCGGGCGCGACCGCCTTCGTCGCGACCCTGCCCCGCGCGGCGATCGACCTCAACCGCGACGAGCGCGAGATCGATCCTGCGATGGTCGCGCCGCCGCCGCCGGCCCATGCGCTGCTACCGACCGCGCGGACGCGTGGCGGGCTCGGGCTGGTGCCGGCGCGGCTCGCCGGGGCGGGCGCGTTGTGGCGCGGCCGGATCAGCCGCGAGGAATTGAAGCGGCGGGTCGAGACGGTGCATCGCCCGTTCCATGGCGCGCTTGCCAGCGCACTTGCGGCGGCCAAGCAGCAATTCGGCGCCGCGATCCTGCTCGATTGCCATTCGATGCCGCCGCGCCCGCAGGGCGAAGCGAAGGTGATCTTCGGCGACCGCCATGGCCGCACGATCTCCCCCACGCTTCTCGAGGCCGCGCTCGGCGCCACGCGCGCGCTCGGCTTTGCCGCCGCGTGCAACGAGCCCTACGCCGGCGGCCACGTCATCGAGCGGCACGGCAAGCCCGCCGCGCAGGTCCACGCGCTTCAGCTCGAAGTGGACCGTTCGGCCTATCTCGATCCGGGCCTGAGGGACCCGGGGCCGGGCTTCGACTCGGTCGCGCGGCTGATCGCCGCGGTGGTCGGGGCGCTGAACGGTGCCGTCATCGGCCCGCCGACCGCCATCGCGGCCGAATGAGCGCATAAGATCCGAAGGAAAAGCGCCCCATTCCGCGTGCACGGGGCCGAGCCAGGGAGGAAGCCGGCGCCGACGTGCACGCGGCCCTGATGGAAAAATGACCACCGCGCAGGTGCGCGGTGGCCAGGTTCAGGGAGGAGCGCCCAGAGACTGGGCGCAACACGCCGCCGTAAAGGGGGGGTACGACGACGTGCACCCCCAAGATGGGGGTGTGTTAACGCTTTTCAAGCCTCTGAAAGCCGGGGCTTTCAGAGGCTTGGACTGTCGACGTCAGTGGTCGCTCAGGCGTCGATCGGAGCCGGCGCCGGCGCCTCGCGGCCGGGGACCTTGCCGAGGCTGTGCTGCTTGCCGAACAATTCGCGAACGTGGTTGAGCGAGAAGAGGTGGGCGAAGATGAAGCCGAGCACGCCACTCTGGTTGATCTTGCGCACCACGTCGCCGCGCAGCTCGCGCAGCTTCTCTTCGTTGACCATCTGGAAGCCGCGGTAAATGTAGGGCTGGTCGCTCTCGTGGAGCTGGATCGAGACTTCGCCTTCCATCAGCAGGTCCATCTCCTGGACCTCGCGAACGAAGGCCGAGGTGCGTTGGGCGGCGCGCTCGAAATCCTCGCAGAAGCCGAGAATCTGGCGCGTCGAGTCGCTCGGCTTGTCGCCGTCGAACAAAGCGGCGCCGTCCTCAAACTCGCCGACCAGGCCGCTGTCGGGATCGAAGCACAGCGACAGCTCGTCGCTGTCCGGGCGCAGCTTGGCGAGCATCCAGGGATAGCGGCGGACATAAGCGGGGACGTAGAGGTCCTGCTTGAGCTTGCCGTCCTCCTCGACGAACACGTTGACGCCCTCGTTGAGGCCGAACAGCCCCAGCGGAACCGGATTGTCGCCGGCCGAGAAGACGATCGGGTAGAAGCGCTGGGCGAGGATGAACTCGTCGACGGTCAGCGGCACCGCGTGGGCGTTGGCGAAATAGGGCGCCTTGTCGACGCTGCGGCTGACAAACTTCTCGTGCATCTGGCTCGAGAGCGGCAGGAGGTTCTTGTAGAACAAAGGCAGGTTGGCGGGCGGCTGAGTCGCCATCGGTCACGTCTCCATTACGTGTGCTAGGGTGGCCGCAGCGTGGCGGCCGTGAATTCAGGCGGCATCGTCTATGGGTTAAGCCGCTCCCGCGCAAGGCTTCCCGCGGGCCCGTCCGCAGGCGGCACGAGCTTGCCCGGATTCATGATACCGGCGGGGTCGAGCGCATGCTTGATCGCCCGCATCGCCGCGAGCCGCGCCGGGTCGGCGAGACGGGCGAGCTCGCCGAGCTTCATTTGGCCGATGCCATGTTCGGCCGAGATCGAGCCGCCGGCGCCGGTGACCAGATCGTGGACCAAGACGCTGACCTCGGTTCCCTCTCCGTCGACCCAGTCGGGCCCGGCTCCGCGCGGCGCGGCGACGTTGAAATGGACGTTGCCGTCGCCGAGATGGCCGAAGGCGATGACCTGGGTGCCTGGGAAGCGCTCCTCGACCTCCATCGCGGCCGCGGTCATGAATCCGGGCATCTGCTCCACGGTCACCGAGATGTCGTGCTTCGCGGCCGGGCCGTGCTGGCGTTCGGCCTCCGAGATCGTCTCGCGCAGCCGCCACAATTCGCCGGCCTGCGCCTCGCTGGACGCGATGGCGACGTCCTGGATGATGCCGAGCTCCAGCGCCGACCGGAGCGCGCCGTAGAGCGGCTTCTCGGGGCTCGCCGCGGCGATCGGCGAGACGGCCTCGACGAGAACGTTCCATGGCGTCGGCTCGGCAAGCGGCGGCCGGGTCCCCGGCACATGCGCGAGCACGAGGTCGAGGGCGGTGCGCGGCACCAGCTCGAAGCTTTCCACGACGTCCCCGATCGCCGCCTCGAGGTGGCGAAGCAGGCGCAAGGCGTCGGCGGCCGAGGCTAGTCCCGCCCAGGCGACGACCCGCGAGCCCACCGCCGGCACCAGCTTCAGGCTGGCCGCGGTGACGATCGCGAGCGTGCCCTCCGCGCCGATCAGCAGCTGGGTGAGATTGTAGCCGCGATTGTCCTTCTTGAGCGGCGACAGGCCGTTGAACAGGCTGCCGTCGGGCAGAACCGCCTCGACGCCCTGGACCAGGCTGCGCATCGTGCCGAAGCGAAGCACCTGGGTGCCGCCCGCATTGGTCGAGACGAGGCCGCCGATCGTCGCCGAGCCCTTCGCCGCCAGCGACAGAGGAAAGCGCCGCCCTTCCGCCAGCGCCGCGTTGTGCAGCGTCTCGAGCACGACCCCGGCCTCGCACACCGCGAGATTGGCCTCGCGGTCGAGGCTTCGGATCGCGTTCATCCGCCTCAGGCTCAGGATCAGGGCGTCGCCGGTCGAGTCGGGGGTCGCGCCGCCGACCATCGACGTGTTGCCCCCCTGCGGCACCAGCGGCACCCCCGCGGCAGCGCATAGCCCCACCACCGCACCGACCTCCTCCGCCGACGCCGGCGACAGCAAGGCCGCCGCCTGCCCGCGATAGCGCCCGCGCCAGTCGGTCAGCCAGGGCGCGAGATCGGCGGGATCGGCGCTATAGCCCTTCGGCCCGAGCCGGTCGGCGAGCCGCCCAAGCAGTTCTTGCGGTGGACTGGACATCATGCCGGGCATAACAAAGGCCGCGACGGGGGCAAGTTCATCGGCCATTCAACCGGCCGGGGGGATGCCAGGGCCAATGGGACAGACGCGATGATCCGCCTCGCCGCGGCTGCATCTTTATTGCTTATCGGCGTCGCCACGCAGGACAGCGTGCGGGCGAACGACCTGCGCTTTGCCCAGGTGACCGTCCACCAGCGCATCGTCATCCGAGTGCCCGAGGGCGACCGCCGAGTCGTCTCGGCCGGCAGCTCGCTCATCCGCTGGCGCGAATCGGACGGCCCGCGCTGCGTGCAGGCGCGGCAGATCATCGGCGCCACGCTGGGCGGCAGCAGCGTCGACCTCATCATGCGCGACAACCGCCGGGTCCGCGCGCGGCTGGGGCAGCGGTGCGCGGGGCTCGATTATTACCGTGGCTTCTATGTCAACGCGACCGAGGACGGCCGCATCTGCGCGGATCGCGACGTGATCCGCTCGCGCATGGGCGGGCGCTGCGAGATCACCGAGTTCCGCAACCTGCGCCCGGAAAGCCGCCGCTAGGCGCGCCTCGCGCGGGGCCCCAGCCTTGACAAGAGCTTAGCTCTCTGTCCTAGCCCCCCTTTTCACAGGGCAGCCGTAGCGGCGCCCCAACTCCCGGCCCCATTTGAATGAGCTTTGCCGATCTTCACCTGTCAGATGAACTGCTCCGAGCGGTAGCGGAGTCGGGCTACGACACGCCGACGCCCATCCAGCGCGAGGCGATCCCGCACGTGCTGATGGGCCGCGATCTCATCGGAATCGCCCAGACCGGCACCGGCAAGACCGCCGCGTTCGTCCTGCCGATGATCGATATTCTCGGCGAAGGCCGAAGCCGCGCCCGAATGCCGCGCTCGCTGATCCTCGAGCCGACCCGCGAACTGGCGATGCAGGTTTCGGAGAATTTCGAGAAATACGGCAAATATCACAAGCTCAACATGGCGCTGCTGATCGGCGGTACCAACATGGCCGACCAGATCAAGAAGCTGGAAAAGGGCGTCGACGTGCTGATCGCCACGCCGGGCCGGCTGATGGACCTGTTCGGGCGCGGCAAGATCATGCTCAACGGCTGCAGCCTGCTCGTGATCGACGAAGCCGACCGAATGCTCGACATGGGCTTCATCCCGGACATCGAGGAGATCTGCTCCAAGCTCCCCAAGGAGCGGCAGACCCTGCTGTTCTCGGCGACGATGCCGGCGCCGATCAAGAAGCTCGCCGACAAGTTCCTCAACGACCCGCGCCAGGTCGAGGTCGCCCGGCCCGCCACCGCCAACACCTCGATCGACCAGCGCGTGCTCAAGGTCGATGCGCGCAAGAAGAAGGACGTCCTGGCCGACCTGCTGCGCGGCGACGAGGTCAAGACCGCGATCGTGTTCTGCAACCGCAAGACCACGGTGCGCGAGCTCACCACCAGCCTCAAGCGCCGCCACCTCAAGGCCGGCCAGATCCATGGCGACATGGAGCAGTCCGAGCGGATCAAGGAGCTCGACCGCTTCAAGAGCGAGGAGATCAACATCCTCGTCGCCTCCGACGTCGCCGCCCGCGGCCTCGACATCAAGGGCGTCAGCCACGTCGTCAACTTCGACGTGCCGTGGCAGCCGGACGATTATGTCCACCGCATCGGCCGAACCGGCCGCGCCGGCCGCACCGGCACCGCGATCACGCTGGTGACGAAGGACGACGCCGAGGCGATCGACAAGATCGAGAAGCTGACCGGCATGAAGATCGCCGCCGCCGACGGGTCAGCGCCGCCTGCGCCTGCGCCTGCCCCCGCTCCGGCGGCTGACGAGCGCGACGAGGTTGCCGAGCCGCGCGCGCGCAGGAGCCGCGGC
>NZ_JAANPA010000013.1 GCF_011320075.1 Sphingosinicella sp. YJ22
GGGTTGGAATCCATAGCGGCTCGGTGGTCGGCGGAGTCATCGGCGCGACGCGCATGACCTACGATTATTGGGGCGAGACAATGAACGTCGCCAGCCGCCTCGAAGGGCAGGCGGCGGCCAATTCGATCGTGGCCTCCGAAAGCACCTATCTGCGCAGCCGCCACAAGGCGCTGTTCGACGCGCCCGAGCAGGTCACCCTCAAGGGCATCGGCGAGATCCCGATCTTCCGCCTGAAGCGGGCGGAGCCGACGCCGGTGGCGCAGGCCGGAAGGATGCCGTCTCCCTGAGCTGAGTCCGCGGTCAGCCGAACGAGTGGCGGACCCGAAGCGCGACCGAGCGGTGGGGATTGCGTTCGCGGAACTCGAACAGATTCGGATTGGGGTTGGAGCGGTCGGGAGTGAAGAAGGTGCGGCCGCGTGTGCCGCCGACCTCGAAGAGATTCTCGAGCGTCAGGGTGAAGGTCGTCTGGGGGTTCATGCGATACTCGCCGAAGATGTTGACGAACGGCTCCATGCCGTTGGGAACGTCGATCTCGTTGCGCCGATAGAAGGGGATTGCGGGGCTGCCGAAATAGTTGATGCCCCAGGCAAAGCGCTCGAGATCCTGGCGGAAGGTCGCCTGCAGCTGCCATTCCTGGAAGTTCGAGAAGGCGCGCTGGCGGTGGGTATAGGAGTCCTCGACCGACGTGTCACGGATCGTTCCGTTGACGGTGAGCCGGCCGCCGCGAATGCCGAACCGGCCAAGCGGTGCGTCGAGGGTGCCGCGGACGAAGGCGTGGCGGCCGCTGCCGAGGTTGCCCGGCGCATCGAACCCTTCCCGCGTTGGGACCCGGTCCTGGACGAGCTGGATCGCCTGGTAGCCGAACTCGAGCCGGACCTGGCCGTCGCCGAGGATCGGGCGCTCGACGGTCGCGAGCAGCTCCCAGGCGCGTTGCGGCAGAAGGTCGGGATTGCCGCCGGTGACGCGGTCGTTGCTGAGCTCGGCGGCGCTGATGAAGTCCACGAAATCGAGCTGGGCGACGGTGCGCTGGATCGACAGCTGGGTGCGCCAGCCGTCCCCCGGCCGCCAGTCGACCACCAGCCGCGGCTTGAGGAAGCGCAGCACCCGCTCCGCCTCGGTGTCGCCGCTCACGGTCAGGCGCGACGCTTCGAAGGTGAGGCCGCCGTCGACGCGCAGGTTCGGGGCGAGGCTTCGGCCGGCGTTGAAGAAGCCCTCCATGCGATATTCCTCGACCACCGCCTGGTCGATCGGCAGGTCGATTCGGGTGCGGCCGCCGCCCGGCTGGATCGCGAACAGGCGCACGTCGCTGTCAAGCCGGTTGAACGCGCCCTCGAGGCCGGTCTCGACGGTCCAGCCGTTCGGCACGCTGCGCGACCAGACCAGGCGCAGCACCCGCTCGTCGCGGACGTCGTCGACGGTTTGCTCGAAGCCGCCGATGACATCGCCCTCGATTCGGTTGATCGAGTTTTCGAGATTGTCGCGGGTGCGGCGGGTGGCGAGCCCGACCAAGCGCAGGCCGCCGCCCAGGAACGGGCGCGTGATGTCGCCGCCGATCTCGAACTCATGGCGGCTGAAGTCCTGGGTGAGCAGGTCGTTGCGGACCGTGCCCCCGACCGGGAACACGTCGTTGGTCTGGGCCAGCAGGAAGTCGCCGACCGCGAAGCGCCCGTTGAGGTGGGCGGAGCGGTTCTCGCCTTCGTCGAGTGCCCAGGAGCCGGAGACGAAGGCGAGCCGGTCGGTGATGTCGTTATATTTCTCGCGGAACTCGACCAGGGCGCCGCTCGGCAGCGCGGTGACCGTGTCCGTCCCTTCCTCCGGAAAGTGGCGGTTGTTGTAGCCGACCGACAGATTGAACGTGCTCGGTCCCCGGCGAAGCAGTGCCGAAGCGCTTCCCTGGGGCGTGATCTGCCCGGAGAAATCGCGGCGAATCTCGGCGTCGATATTCCCGGCGAGGCCGCCCGCCGAATTGAGCACGAGGTTGAGAACCTGGGCGCGGCCGGCGAACTCGGCGCCGAACTGCTCGCCGCGGCCGACCTCGACCCGAAGCACGCGCTGCGCCGGAATTCGGGCGAGGATGGTCTCGAGCGTGTCGTTCTTGGAGGTCGGCCGCGCGCCGTTGATGACGACGTTGCCGGCCGCGCC
Source organism: Sphingosinicella sp. YJ22 (assembly GCF_011320075.1). GTDB lineage: Bacteria > Pseudomonadota > Alphaproteobacteria > Sphingomonadales > Sphingomonadaceae > Allosphingosinicella. The sequence continues at coordinate 2,143 of NZ_JAANPA010000013.1, forward strand.
GCCGAAGCCCCGCACGTCCTGGGAACCGGCATCGAGCGTGAAGCCGGGCGTGCGTCGCACGATGTCGAGGGCGTTGGCCGGCGAGTAGGTGCGGAAGAAGTCGGCGGGATAGACGGTTCGGTCGGTCGTCTCCGACGTGGTGGCCGGCGCCGGCGGGTCCGCGGGCGGCGCGTCCTGGGCGTGGATGGCCGGTGCCAGGGCGAGGAATGACGCGGCCGCGCCGCCGGAGATCAGGATACGCAAAGTGGGGGGACCTCATGCCACAGGGTCGCCGGCCCCCTCCGCGACGCCAGGTGGGCGAGGTGGTCGTTGTCGGAAGGGACCGGCGAGGAAAGCCAAGCTGTATTGCCCGGCTGCTACAGCAGCTTTTCGACGAACCCCCAACAGGCTTCGGCGGACGGCGAGGCCTCAGGCGGCGCAGGGATGGGAGGTCAGCGCGGCGCCAAGACCGAGCTCGTCGATATGACAGGCGCGGTCGCGGCCCTCGGACTTGGCGCGGTAGAGCGCGACGTCGGCGCTGCGATAGAGAGCGATCCATGCCTCCTGGCTGGTGAGCGCGCCCTCGGCTTCGCCGATACTCGCGGTGACGAGCAGCTCGTGCGGCATGGCTTGGCTTCGGATCCGGGCCAGCAACAAGGCGGCGCTGGACCCGTCCTTGCCTTCGGGCAGGAGCAGCCCGAATTCCTCGCCGCCGAGACGCACGACGAGGCAGCCGTCAGGCGCCCATTTGCGCAGCGCCAGCGCGAAGGCCTTCAGCACCTCGTCGCCGCCGGCATGGCCGACCGTGTCGTTGATCCGCTTGAAATGATCGATGTCGACGAGCAGCAGCCGTCGCTTTCCCGGCTTGCCGATCGCCTGCGCGAGGAAGGCGCGGCGGTTGAGCAGGCCGGTCAGCGGATCGACGCTGGCGAGGCGCTGGGCGACCGTCTTTTCGGCCCGCTCCAGGTCGCGCTCGTCCGACAGCAGCTTGATCCGGTAGGCGATGACCAGCGAGCTCAGCAGGGATTCGAGGCCCATCGCCAGCATGGTGCCGTTGTCGAGCCAGAAATTGTAGGGGACCAGATTGAACCCGTGCAGCGCGCGCAGGAAAGTGACGATGACCGGCGCCGACCAGGCCAGCAGGAACAGGCTGAGAAACTGGCTCTGGTTGCGCCGAGCGCTCGCGAGCAGGGGGCCGCACAAGCCGAGCGTCAGGAGGAACGAGACGAAATAGGCGCGGTCGAGCAGTTTGATCTGCCACGGCGCGAGCAAGGCGAAGGCGAGCGACGAGGCGACGGTGAACACGCACGACCAGAAGATCGCCCGCCTGAGCCACGGGGTCATCACGCGCGGCTCGAAAAAGTGGCGGATGAAGAGAAGGGCGCTGACGGCGATGGTGCCGAGCAGCAGATGGTTGAGCCGCAAGCGGTCGTTGTTGTCGATTCCTTCGAACAGGAAGGCGAGACCTCCCGACGAGGTGAAGGCATAGCCCATCGTCGCCAGGATCATAGCGCAGTAGTAGAGCTGGAAGCGGTGGCGCAGCGTCAGCCACAGAACGAAATTGTAGACGAGCAGGGCGAGGCACAAGCCGAGGAAGAAGGCATAGAGCGCGGTCGCGCCGATCGCATCGCTGGAGCTCTGGTCGCGCGTGAACAGGACCGGGGCGAGGACGAGGCCGCGCAGGTTCGCGGCGCCCTCCATGCGCACCAGGATCGATGTCACCGGCACGTCGCGTGCGGCGATCGGCACCTCGATGATCGCGCCGACCCGGATCAGGCGGCTCGCGTCTCGCGAGGTGTAGGAGCGCGCCGTGCTCCGGCCGTCGGCGTAGAGGACATGGACGGTCATCCCGTCCATCCACACGCTGCCGAAGCGCAATGCGACCGACTCACCCGCGGGCGGCGCATGGGGAACGTCCATCCGGATCCAGAAATTGCCCGTGCCGAAGCTCGTTTGATCGCTCGTGCAGTCGAAGTCGCGCGCCGCGAACCGGCTCGCCGCATCGTCGCCGGCAGAGACCGGGGCGACGCAGGGCCGCAGCCGGTTGTCCGCTTCGTGATTTGCGAGGGCGGGGGAGGCGCCCAGCAGCAAGGCGATGGCCGCAATCAGCCACGCCGCCGCCAGCCGAAAGCAAAACCCCCTCCGCATGGGAGGGGGCTAGACCGGCAATTGACTAAAATAGGTTAAGGGGCGCCGAGGCGCAGGGTCACGCTTGCGCCTCGGGGGCCTCGGGAGCCTTGTCGAGCTTGGGCCCACCGGCCTTCTTTTTGCCCTTGGCCGCCTTGGGTGCGGCCGAGATGATTTCGAAGTGAGGCGCATTGTCCTTGATTCGGACCTTGACCTCGCCGCCATGGACGAGCTTGCCAAACAGCAGCTCCTCGGCGAGCGGCTGCTTGATCTTCTCCTGGACCAGCCGGCCCATCGGACGCGCGCCGTAGAGCTTGTCGTAGCCGCGGGCGGTGAGCCACTCGCGTGCCTCGTCGTCGAGCTCGATATGGACGTTGCGGTCCGCGAGCTGAAGCTCGAGCTGGAGGACGAACTTGTCCACGACGCGTGCGACGACTTCCGGCGGCAGGTAGCCGAACGGAACGATTGCATCGAGGCGGTTGCGGAATTCCGGAGTGAACATCCGCTTGATCGCCTCCTCGTCCTCGCCCTCGCGGGTCATGGCGCCGAAACCGACCGCCTCGCGCGCCATGTCGCTGGCGCCGGCATTGGTGGTCATGATCAGGATGACGTTGCGGAAGTCGACCGTCTTGCCGTGATGGTCGGTGAGGCGCCCGTTATCCATGATCTGCAGGAGGATGTTGAACAGGTCCGGATGCGCCTTCTCGATCTCGTCGAGGAGGAGCACGCTGTGCGGGTTCTGGTCGACCGCGTCGGTCAGGAGGCCGCCCTGATCGAAGCCGACATAGCCCGGAGGCGCGCCGATCAAACGCGAGACGCTGTGGCGCTCCATATATTCCGACATGTCGAAGCGCTGCAGCGGGATGCCCATGATCGTCGCCAGCTGGCGCGCAACCTCGGTCTTGCCGACGCCGGTCGGGCCGGAGAAGAGATAGTTGCCGATCGGCTTGTCGGGATCGCGAAGGCCGGCGCGGCTGAGCTTGATCGCCGAGGCGAGCACCTCGATCGCCTTGTCCTGACCGAACACGACCCGCTTGAGGTCGCGGTCGAGGTCCTGGAGCACGGCCTTGTCGTCGGCGCTGACCGACTTCGGCGGGATCCGGGCGATGGTCGCGATGACCGCCTCGATCTCCTTGGTGGTGATCGTCTTCTTGCGCTTGGACGGCGGCACCAGCATCTGCATCGCGCCGACCTCGTCGATCACGTCGATCGCCTTGTCCGGCAGCTTGCGGTCGTTGATGTAGCGCGCCGACAGCTCGACCGCCGACTTGATCGCGTCGGGGGTGTACTTGACGCTGTGGTGCTCCTCGAACGCCGAGCGGAGCCCCGCCAGGATCTTGATCGTGTCCTCGATGGTCGGCTCGTTGACGTCGATCTTCTGGAAGCGCCGGAGCAGCGCCCGGTCCTTCTCGAAGTGGTTGCGGAACTCCTTGTAGGTGGTCGATCCGATGCAGCGGATCGTGCCGCCCGACAGCGCCGGCTTCAGAAGGTTCGACGCGTCCATCGCGCCGCCGGAGGTCGCGCCGGCGCCGATCACGGTGTGAATCTCGTCGATGAACAGGATGGCGTGGGGGAGCTTCTCGAGTTCGTTGACCACCGCCTTGAGACGCTCCTCGAAGTCGCCGCGATAGCGGGTGCCGGCGAGCAGAGCGCCCATGTCGAGCGAGTAGATCACCGCGGGCTTGAGCACGTCGGGGACGTCGCCCTCGATGATCTTGCGCGCGAGGCCTTCTGCGATGGCGGTCTTGCCGACGCCGGGATCGCCGACATAGAGCGGGTTGTTCTTCGAGCGGCGGCACAGGATCTGGACGGTGCGGTCGACCTCGGGCCCGCGGCCGATCAGCGGGTCGACTCGGCCGGACTGGGCCTTCTCGTTGAGGTTGACCGTGAACTGCTTGAGCGCGGACTCGCTCTTCTTGGATTTCTCTTCCTGCTTGGGCTCGTCGGCGCCCTTCACCTCGGCCGGCTGCGAGGCGATCGCCTCGCCCTTGCCGACTCCGTGCGAGATGTAGGTCACCGCGTCGAGGCGGCTCATGTCCTGCTGCTGCAGGAAATAGACGGCATAGCTCTCGCGCTCGGAGAACAAAGCGACCAGCACGTTGGCCCCGGTCACCTCGTCGCGCCCCGAGGACTGGACGTGGAGGATGGCGCGCTGGACGACACGCTGGAAGCCGCTGGTCGGAGTCGGATCGGTCTCGCCCTCGACCTTCAGAGCCTCAAGCTCGTTGTCGAGATAGTGGCGGACCGCGTCTCTCAGCTCGTCATTGTTGACTCCGCAGGCCTGCATGACCCGGCTGGCATGGGCGTCGTCGATCAGCGCGAGGAGAAGATGCTCGAGCGTCGCATATTCGTGGCGCCGGCTGCTGGCCGCAGCGAGCGCGTTGTGCAGCGTCTGCTCGAGTTCGCGGGCGAAAGAAGGCATTCAAATCACTCCTACCGGCCCGGGAGGAGGATCTCTCACGGGCCTCTTGGCCTCAATGTCTGCCTTCCAACGCCCCGCATCAAGGCCGGGGCCCAAGAAAGCTGGGGAAGAGCCTTCGGAGCGACTCCGCCTTATTTCTTGAATAGGCTCTCGGCGGTTGCGCGGAAGTTAACCGCGTTCTGGAGCTTTGCCTTAACCCGCTCGATCTCGGCCTGGAGCACCGTGATGCGGCCTTCGAGCTCCTCGACCGACAATGGGTCGAGGTCCTGCTTGGTGAGCTGGGTCAGCGGATCGTCCGGCTTGTTCGGAAAAAGCTCGTCGAGGTCCATGCCCCAGCGTTGACCGGTCCGCCCGCCAAGTCAATAAGCTGACAAGCTGTTCGGCAAGGGGGGCGGGACATGCCGGAAATTCCGGACGAGATGAATGCGATCGACCCTGCCGGACCGGGCGGTCCGGAGGTGCTTCAGCTCGTCAGGCGGCCGGTGCCAGAGCCGGGACCGGACGAGGTGCTCGTCCGCATCGCGGCGGCCGGCGTCAACCGGCCGGACGTGCTGCAGCGGCGCGGGCTCTATCCGCCGCCGCCGGGCGCGCCGTCGATCCCCGGGCTCGAGATTGCCGGCGCGATCGTCGACATGGGCGACGGCGTCGCGAAGGAGATTCACGGCTTGCCCGTCTGCGCGCTCGTCGCGGGCGGCGGCTATGCCGAATATGCCGTGGTGCGCGCCGACATGTGCCTGCCGGTGCCAAGGGGACTGTCGATGGTCGAGGCGGCGGCCATGCCCGAGACGCTGTTCACCGTCTGGACCAACCTGTTCGAGCGCGGCTATGCGCGGGACGGCGAGATGGTGCTGGTCCATGGCGGCACCAGCGGCATCGGCACCATGGCGATCGCGCTCGCCAAATTGTTCGGCCTCAAGATCCTCGTCACCTGCGGCAGCGACGACAAATGCGCCCGCGCCGAGGCGCTGGGAGCGGACGGCGCGATCAACTATCGCGAGCAGGATTTCGCCGAGGCAGTGAAGGACTTCACCGGAGGCCGCGGCGTCGACATCGTCCTCGACATGGTCGGCGGCGACTATTTCCCGCGCAACCTCGCCTGCCTCGCCGACGACGGCCGCCATGTGTCGATCGCCGTTCAGCACGGCGCCGAGGCCGACCTCAACCTGTTCGACGTCATGCGCCGGCGCCTCACCATCACCGGCTCGACGCTCCGCCCGCGTTCCCGCGAGTTCAAGGAGCTGGTCGCGCAGGAATTGCTGGGCGCCGTGTGGCCGCATGTCGAGGCTGGCGCGCTGAGGCCGGTGATCGACTCGACCTTCCCGCTCGCGCAGGCCGCCGCCGCGCACGAGCGGATGGAATCGGGACAGCATGTCGGAAAGATCGTCCTGACGGTCTGAGCCTTATTTTCTGGGGGGAAGCAGGGATGCCGTTTCTTAAGGGAGTTCCGATCTCGTGGGTGCTGGCCGCGCTGCTGGCTGTGGCGGTGCTCGCCAACGCCCTGCTGACGAACCGTCCGCTGCAGGGTTATTCCATGTACCAGATCGAGGAAATCGCGACTCTGCCGGAGACGCCGGAACTGGCCGACGTCCGGCGCTACACGGAAATCGGCGCAGGCGAGATCCCGCACCTCCGCGGCGCCAGGGACGACCTCGATGCGAGCGCGCAGCCGCTGAAGCTGGGCTGGTTGTATCGGGAAAGCGGCATCCTGGGCCTGCCCTACTGGGCCGAGAACGTATCGACTCTGCCCGCCCTCTACATCGATTATGGCGACGCCTATCGCTATGCCGGCGTCGGGCCGCGTCAGGTCTCGCTGCTCGAGGAAAAGGCCGGCCGCCCGGTCCTGCGCGATTACGAATTCCGCTGGTATCGCCACGTCTGGGGCTGGCTGTTCCCGCTGGCAATCGGCTTGCTGATCCTGCTCTGGCGCAAGGAAGCTCGGGCGCGCGAGGAGGCGATGTGGGCGCTGGACAGCGCCGAGGCCGCCTGAACCACCGATCAGCCGCCCTTATGAGCTTGTCCGCAAATTCGGCTTGTCCGCGGACGCGGTAGCCCGAGACTGGCGGCATGCCGAAGGGGAGCCGCGCCGATGCCTGAACCACTGGTCCTGCACGAATACGCCCAGTCGGGGAATTGCTACAAAATCCGCCTGACCGCGGCACTGCTCGGCCTTCCGCTCGAGCGGCGCGAATATGACATCCTGAAGGGCGAGACGCGGACTCCGGCATTCCTCTCTGCGGTGAATGCCAACGGGCGCATCCCGGTGCTCCAGGTTGGCGACCGCTTCCTGCCGGAGAGCAACGCCGCGAGCTTTTACCTTGCCGACGGGACGCGGCTGATTCCTGCCGACCCGTTCGACCGCGCCGACATGCTGCGCTGGATGTTCTGGGAGCAATATAATCACGAACCCAATGTCGCGACCCTGCGCTTCTGGCTGGCCTTCGTCGGCGAGGATAAGCTCACGCAGCAGCAGCGCGAGCAGCTGCCGGCCAAGCGTTCGGCGGGAGAGGCGGCGCTGCGGTTGATGGACGAGCATCTGGAGCGGCGCGACTGGTTCGTCGGCGACACGATCAGCCTCGCCGACATCGCGCTCTATGCCTACACCCACGTCGCGGAGGACGGCGGCTTGCGTCTCGCCGCCTATCCGGCCGTGCAGGCCTGGCTGGCGCGGGTGGTGGCTCAGCCCGGTTATGTGCCCATCGACGGCTGACAAAAAGAAGGGGTGGAGAGGCGGGCCGGGTGGCACTGCCGTCTCCACCCCGATGAGTGGACCAAGTAGGATGCCACTCTACTCGCATGGCGCGTGCCAAGTCGCGGCAACCGCGGAATCGCGTCGTCCCGATGGTGAAGCCGGCTTAACCAACATGGGTTGGTGTAAGGCGGGCCGACACTTCCAGCGCCTTGCGCCGGCCATTCATCTGGCGTTCAGTGCAGGTTCGACTACATCTGTAGTCCAAGGGAGCGATCGGTGGAACGGATCAGCGAAGCCGAGCATGCGGTGATGGAAGTGCTGTGGGCGGAGAACCCGCTCACCGCCGCCGAGGTCGCCGCGCGCGTGCCCGCTGAGCGCAAGTGGAGCGACCGCACCGTGAAGACCCTGCTCGGGCGGCTGCTCGCCAAGGGCGCGCTCGCGCACGAGGAGGACGGCCGGCGCTATCTCTACCGCCCGGCGGTGAGGAAGGACGATTATGTCGCCCAGGAATCGTCGCGGCTGATCGACCGGCTGTTCGGCGGCCGGGTAACGCCGCTGGTCGCGCATCTCGCGCAGCGGGACAAGCTGAGCGACAGGGACATTTCCGAGATCGAGGCGCTGTTGAAGGCGCTCAAGCCATGATCGCCTGGCTCGCCGGCAACATGATCTGGGCGAGCGCGGCGATGCTGGTCGTGCTGGTGATCCGCCGGCCGGTAGCAGCCATGCTCGGTGCCGGCACCGCCTATGCGCTGTGGCTGGTGCCGGCGGTGCGTCTGGTCGGGCCGCCCGCGGACTGGTTCGCCGGCTCGCTGGCCACGCTGCCGCCGATCATCCTGTCGGTCGACATGGCCGAAGGTGGCACGGCAGGCCCGGCGGCGGGCGTCGCCTGGCTGGACGTGCTGAGCGCGCTGTGGCTCGCCGGCGCCCTGCTGTTCCTCGCCTACCATGCCGTCTGCTACCGCCGCTTCCTCCGCCGCCTCAGCCTGTCGCTTCAGAGCGCCGGCCGCCATGGCGGCCTGCCTCTGCTTGCCAGCGGCGCGGTGGAGGGTCCGCTCGCGCTCGGGCTCGTCGACCGCCGCATCGTCGTTCCCGCCGACTTCGAAAGCCGCTACGCGCCCGCCGAGCGCCGCCTCGCCCTCGACCATGAGCGCTACCATCATCGCCGCGGCGACATCCTCGCCAACCATGTCGCGCTGCTCGTGCTGGCGCTCAACTGGTTCAACCCGGTCGCCTGGCTCGCCTTCCGCGCCTTCCGCGCCGACCAGGAACTGTCCTGTGACGCCGCGGTCGCCGCGTCGGCGCCTGCCGAAGCGCGCGCCGATTATGCCCGCGCCCTGGTCAAGTCGGCGAGCAAGCCTGGGCTGATCGCCGCCTGTCCGCTCAATCATGCCGATCAACTGAAACGGAGACTGAAGATGCTGAAGCACCATCGCAAGGACCGCGGCCGCGCCTTGGCCGGCGCCGCTGTCAGTGCCGCCCTCGTCGCCGCAAGCATGGCGTTCGGCGCGCCCGGTCTCGCCCAGGATAAGGCCGAGGAAAAGCAGGAGCGCCGGATCATCATCATGGAGCATCGCGACGGCGCGGGCGGTCACGGCGCCGAGCATCGCGAGCATCGCCGCGACGGGGAGGGCCATGCGATCCGCCGCCATCTCGACCCCGAGGTCGCGGCGCGGATCGAACGCTGCCGGGAAGGCAACAACCTGCTCAACGTCGACGAAGGCGAAGGCAATCAGCGCACCCGGATCGTCCTGTGCAACCAGGGCGAGGGCAGCGCGGAGAGCCGCGTCGAGGCGCTCGAGCGGGCGCGCGAGCGGCTGGCGTCCGAAGGCCATCTCAGCGCCGAGACCAGGCAGCGCGTGCTCGCCCAGATCGACCAGGCCATCGCCCGCGCGCGGGCGGGGAACTGACCCGTTCCTCCCTGTCGCCGAAGACGATGGGGAGGAACAAAGCTTCCCTTTCGCGGCCCGAACCGCCACATCGCCGGGGTGAGCGCAGCATTCGAACAGATCGCGCCGGGCGTCCGCCGACTGCTCGCGCCCAATCCGTCCGCCTTCACCTTCACCGGCACCCAGACCTATGTCGTAGGCGACGGGGAGGTGGCGGTGATCGACCCGGGACCTGACGACAGCCTGCACATCGAAGCGCTGATGAGCGCCTTGCACGGCGAGCAAGTGACGGCGATTCTCGTCACTCACACGCATCGCGACCACAGCCCCGCAAGCCGCCCGCTCGCGGCGGCCACCGGCGCTCCGATCGTCGGCTGCGCGCCGCTCGCCATCGACGACGACGGCCCGCGCGCCGACGCCAGCTTCGACTTCGACTATGCGCCCGACCGGGTGCTCGCGGACGGCGAGAGCGTCGCCGGAAAGGGCTGGACCCTGGAGGCGGTGGCGACGCCCGGACATACGTCCAACCATCTCTGCTTCGCGCTGCGCGAGCACAAAGCGCTGTTCACTGGCGACCATGTCATGGGCTGGTCGACCACCGTGGTGTCGCCGCCCGAGGGCGACATGGCCGCCTATATGGCGAGCCTCGACAAGCTGCTCGCGCGCGACGACGCGGTCTACTACCCGACCCACGGCCCCGCCGTGACCGAGCCGCACGACCATGTCCGGGCGCTCGTCGCCCACCGCCGCGGCCGCGAGGCGCAGATTCTGGCGCAGGTCGAGGCGGGACAGGGCGACATCGCCGCGATGGTGCCGGCCCTCTATACCGACACCGACCCGCGACTTTTTCCCGCTGCCGGGCGTTCGGTTCTCGCCCATCTGATCGACCTCGAAAGCCGTGGACGCGTGCGCCGCGACGGCGACAATTGGAGACTTGCCGCGTGAGACGCAGCCGCCTTGCCGTCATCATCCCGCTCAGCGTCGTCGCGTTGCTGGTCGGCCTGTGGCTGATTCTCAGGAGCGTCGGCGGCATGTTCGGCGCGCCGGAGCCGGAGACCATTGCCCAGGCCAGCGTCCAGTCGATGCGCGAGCAGGCGCGGCTCAGCGTCTTCGCCGCCCGCTATGTCGCCGTCGTCACCTCGACCCAGGAGCGGCTGGGCGGGATCGTCAGCGCTCAGAAGACGATGATCATGCCCGGCGACGTCCGCTACGAATTGAACCTCGCCAACCTCACCGACGAGAATATCCGCTGGGACGAGGGCACGCGCACGCTCAACGTCACTCTGCCGCCGATCGAGATCTCGCAGCCGCAGATCGATCTGAACGCGATCCAGGAATATTCGGGCGGCGGCCTGCTCATGCGCCTGACCGATGCCGAGCGGGCGCTCGACGAGGCCAACCGCCGCCAGGGCCTCGCCTCGCTGGTCGAGCAGGCGCGCCAGCCGATGCCGATGCGGCTCGCCCGGGAATCCGCCAAGCGCGCCGTCGCGCGAAGCTTCGCTCTGCCGCTGCGCGCCGCGGGGATCGAGGCCAATGTCGCGGTCCGCTTCGCCGACGAGCCGGCCGGCGGCGAGCGCGAATATATGGACTATTCGCGCCGCATCGAGGATGTCCTCGCCGACCCGAAGGATGCCCAGCGCCAGAAGCAGCGCTGACCCTACAAAGTTCGCGGCATTCGCCTATATTCGCGTGCAGAATAGGGGAGCTCATGACCGCACTTCGTCCGAACCTGACTGGCCTCGACCTGCGCGCCGAGATCGACCGGCTGCGCAAGGAGCGCAACGCGGTCATCCTCGCCCATTATTACCAAAAGCCCGAGATCCAGGATCTCGCCGATTTCGTCGGCGACAGCCTCGACCTGTCACGCAAGGCGGCGAGCACCGACGCCGACGTGATTGCCTTCTGCGGCGTCCGCTTCATGGCCGAGACCGCCAAGATCCTGTCGCCCGACAAGACCGTCATCCTACCCGACATGGACGCCGGCTGCAGTCTCGAGGACAGCTGCCCGCCCGACCAGTTCAGGCGCTTCCGGGAGCAGCACCCGGACCATATCGCGCTCACCTACATCAACTGCTCGACCGAGGTGAAGGCGCTCAGCGACATCATCGTCACGTCGTCGTCGGCCGACATCATCCTCAAGCAGATTCCCCAGGACCAGAAGATCATCTTCGGGCCGGACCGCAATCTCGGCGGCTATCTCGCGCGCAAGACCGGCCGCGACATGCTGCTGTGGCCGGGCGTGTGCATCGTCCATGAGGCGTTCAGCGAGACCGAGCTCCTCAAGCTCAAGGCGCAGCATCCAGGCGCGCCGATCCTCGCGCACCCGGAATGCCCGCCGCACATCCTCGACCATGCCGATCATGTCGGCTCGACCCGGGCGATTCTCGAATATGCGCTGAGCAGCGACAGCGAGGTGATGATCGTCGCCACCGAGCCGCACATCATCCACCAGATGGAGAAGGCGGCGCCGCACAAGACCTTCATCGGCGCGCCCGGCGCCGACGGGAACTGCAACTGCAACATGTGCCCGTACATGGCGCTCAACACGCTCGAGAAGCTCTACATGGCCCTCGACACGCTTCAGCCGCGGATCGAGATCGACGAGGAGTTGCGCATCGCCGCCAAGAAGCCGCTCGACCGGATGCTTGAGATGGCCGGTTCCACGGTCGGCAAGGGCGATGTCGGGCGGCCGGTGATTTCGGGGAGCTAACGCCCGGGAGGAAATCATGTCCAGGGACGCGGTGCCGATGCTCAATGTGCCCGACGTCGCGGCAACCGCCGCCTGGTACCAGGGCATAGGGTTCGAGCTCGTCGACAGTGCGGAGGACGAGGGCCGGGTCACCTGGGCCTGCATGAGGTTCGGCGAGGGCGAGATGATGCTCAACGCCGGCGGCTCGCCAAGCGCAGCGCGGCGGCGCGACGTCGACCTGTTCTGCTATGTCAGCGACGCCGACGCCTGGTTCGGCGAGGTCGCCGACCAGGGCGAGCTGGTCGAAGGGCTCCACGACACCTTCTATGGCCTGCGCGAATTCACCATCCGCGACTGCAACCGCTTCTGGATCACCTTCGCGGCGCCGGTGAAGCCGGGAGATTTCTAGACCGGAAATTCAAGCCCACCTCTCCGCCCGTCCCGAGCGAAGTCGAGGGGCGCTGACACCAACTCTGAGCGGACACCCCTTCGACTTCGCTCAGGGCGAGCGATGGGTTTTGCGTGTGGCCCGGACAAGCTAAGCGCACCCCCATGCCTTTCCAGCTCGACCGCTTCGATCTCGACGCCTTCGTCCGCGCCACGCTTGCCGAGGATCTCGGCGGCAAGGGCGACATCACCTGCGCCTCGGTCATTCCGGAGGACGCCGTCTTCTCGGGTGTCATGCAGAGCCGCGACGCGATCACGGTCGCAGGGTTGCCGATCGCCGAGGCGTTCTTCCGCAAGCTGGATCCGGGCGCGGAAGTCAGCGCGCTGGTCGAGGACGGCGAGCCGGTGCATCCGGGCGCCATCCTCATGCACATCAGGGGAAGCGCCCGCGCTCTGCTCACCGCCGAGCGTAGCGCGCTCAACACGGTCCAGCACCTGTCCGGAATCGCCACGCTGACGCGGCGCTATGTGGACGCCATTGCCGGCACCGGCGCGATCCTGCTCGACACCCGCAAGACATTGCCGGGCCTGCGCGTGCTCGAAAAATATGCGACCCGCATGGGCGGCGCGACCAATCACCGCATGGGGCTGTGGGACGCGGCGATGATCAAGGACAACCATGTCGCGGTCGCCGGCTCGGTCGGCGAGGCGGTGCGGCGCGCCGTGACGGCGGGGATCGAGCGGATCATCGTCGAGGTCGATCGGCTCGAGCAGGTCGAGCCGGCGCTCGATGCCGGCGCCACCCACCTGCTCCTCGACAATATGGCGCCGGACACGCTGCGCGAGGCGGTCGCGCTGGTCGGCGGACGCGTGCCGACGGAAGCGAGCGGCGGCATCGACCTCGACACGATCCGCGCCAAGGCCGAGACCGGCGTCACCTATATTTCGGTCGGCCGAATCACTCAGTCGGCGCCCGCCGCCGATATCGGCCTCGACTTCAGCCCGGCCTGATCGCGCTTGCCTGGCGTGGGCCGATCGCTAGTCTCGCTCCCTCAGGCGTAAGGAGGGGCATATGCGGCCGGCATCCATCATTCAGTTCGAGCGGCTCTATCTGGCATCGCTCGCGGTCGTGATCATCCAGTCCGTCGCGGCCTATTTCGTCGTTCGGGAAGCGTTCGACCGGATGCCCGCGGGCGCCGACATGCCTCCCGGCATGGGCGGCATGTTCAGCGGGATCATGATCGGCTCGTTCCTGGTCGGACTGCTCTTCTCGGTCGGGATTCCGCTGCTCCTGTGGTGGCTGGCGGCGCGCAAGCGCACCGAGGTCGCCAAGTGGCTTCTGCTGGCCATTTCCGTCCTGTCCGTGCTGGCGTGGTTCGGCAGCCTCGTCATGTTGTTGGTGATGCCGGGCGAGGTCGCACAAGACCTTGCGGGCTTCGCGGGATTGCAGGCGGGGCTGGTCGCCATCGACGGGGTCAGCGAGGCGCTCGGCGTCGCGGCCCTGGTCTTCCTGTTCCGGCGCGACGCGACCGAGTGGTTCCGTACCGCGACGCCGAACGTCAACGCGGACGTGTTCCGCTAGAGCCTGGTCTAGGGAGCGGCGCCCGGCCCGCCTTGCGGGTGATGCTTGTCGAGATGGCGCTTCAACAGGCGCAGGTTGCGGCTGTTGGAGCGGAAGAAATAGTCGGCGATCCAGCCGACCACCGGCACCGTGCCGAGGAGCATGTCGAAGCCGATATTGCCGCCCATCCTGGCCAGCGTCCATTTCGATACGCCGAGATTGCGCGCTTCCCAGGCGAGCCAGGCTCCCATCGCCGCGGCGACGACGCTTCCGCCGACCGGCACCACGTCGAGGATCACGTCGAGGCCGAGCCGCTTGCTGGTGCCCGGGATGCGCACGGCGCTTTCGAGCAGATGCTCCATCCGCTCGATGCGCCGGCGAACGCTGTCCGGGTGGGCGCGGTCGTAGGAAGACAGTTCCCTGCTATCGGTGGCCATGCCTAGTCCCTTGCCTGAATGAGCTCGAACGGCGCGTGCCGTGCGAACATGTTGGTCCTGAAGCCGGTGAGGCGTTGCGTGCGCAGCGACCAACGCACGGGATTTGCAATCGGGATAAAGACGGAGGCGTTGGTGAGCGCCTGGTCCGCTTGGGCGAGCAAGGCGCGACGCTCGGCCGGGTCCGGGGTCGCCCGCGCCGATTCGAGCAGGCTGGTCACCTCCTGGTCGCAGACCGGGCTTGCCGGGCACATGAACGGTCGCAGATACCAACTGGCGAGCCGGGCGGGTGCGACTTCGTCGATCAGCCGCAGTTCGGCCGCTTCATTGGCGGCGACGCGCTCGATCTCGACGCCGATCAGCCGCCAGTCGCGGCGCAGATGGGCGAAGAGGATTCGGTAGCCGGGCCTGTCCGGCATGGCGATGCGCAGGCGCAGCGGCACGTCCACGTCGAGCGCGGCAATCGCCAGGGCGGCAAGCTCGCGGCGCTGCGGATAAGCGAGGTTCGCCCAGTCGGGCGCGGCCGGGGCAGGCAACTGGTCGAGTCCGGGCGGCAGCAATCCGGTGCGCGGCCGCCAATCGGGAACCTGGAAGCGCTCGAGGATCGCGGCCCGGTCGATGGCCATGCTGAGCGCGCGCCGAACCGCTGGATCGGCGAGCGGTCCCCGCGCGCTCTGGAAGGCGAGGCCGAACAGGCCCACCGTCGGGTCGTAGGCGATCTGGCCCTGCGGGATCTCGGCGGCGCGCAGGATCGGCAGGTCGCCGGCGGTGCCGCCGGTGACGAAGTCCGCCGCGCCCTCGCGGAAACGCGCGGCGGCGAGGGCGGGCGCGGCTCCGGAGAGCCGGATCTCGACCGCGGCCTCGTCCTGCGGCGCCTCGTCATCCTCGGGCGGGGGCGGCACCAGCCGAAGCGCGTCGCCAATGCGGCCGCCCATGCGGTAGGGCCCGGTGCCTTCGTTGCTGGCGACGATCGCCATTTCGGGCTGGGCGAGTAGCTCGAGGAAATTGGCGCGCGGGTTGGCGAGGCGGATCTCGAGCACCTGTTCGGTCATCGCCTCGACGTCCTCGACTACGCCGAGCACCGGCTTCAGCCGGTTGCGGCTGGCGCGGCTGAGCGCTGCCTGGAGCCGCGCGACGACCTGCTCGGCGGTCACCCGCTCGCCCCGCGCCCACATGGCGCGGCGCAGGCGGAAGGTGTAGCGGCGGCCGTCGTCGGACACGATCCAGCTCTGCGCCAGCGCCGGCTCGATCTCGCCGGCGGCGTCGAAGCGGACCAGCCCCTGGGCGACCGTCTCGAGAAGCATTGCGGCGGGCGGCGCCACCGGCTGGAGATTCGGGTTGATCAGGGTCGGCTGCGGCCCGATCGCGGTCACCTTGAGTGGGCCCGACGCTCGCTCGCCACAGCCCGCGAGCAAGGCGAGGGCGATCAGCAGCGGAGGGGCCTTGCGCACGGTCACGCGCGCGAACCTAGCCAGCCGCGCCGCGGAGTACATCCCTTTTGCCGGCATCGGCCGCGACGATGCGCAGGTTTCCGCGACATCCTCTTTACGCGTCCTTCACCGCTTCGCGTTACGTGGGGTGGCATGGACCTCAACTATCCGGGCCGTGACGTGGCGGGAGAGGAGGCGGTGGACTATCAGCCGCGCCGCAACCAGCGCGTCTCACTGAGCGAGCGGACCCGGATGCGTGCCCACGAATCGGCGGTCGAGATCGTCGTCTGCGACCTGTCGACCAGCGGCTTCCTCGCCGAATGCCTGCACCCGGTTCTGATCGGCTCCTACGTGTCGCTAGACCTCCCCGGCGTTGGCCCGGTCCACGCCCAGATTCGCTGGCAGGTCGGCAACCGCCTCGGTGCCAAGTTCCTCGACCCGATCAGCCTCCATCGCTGCGAATGGACGACCGCGCGGCCGCTGGCCTGACCGGCGGCGCGGCCTGCCGGCTCATGCGCGGCAGGCCTGGTGCGGACGGCGGGACTCGAACCCGCACGCCCATGGGGCAGAAGATTTTAAGTCTCCAGCGTCTACCGGTTCCGCCACGTCCGCTTGCGCGGGAACGTGCCGGCGACCGGGCCGCGAGGCAAGGGCGAAGGCGCTATTCGGCCGGGACGATGACGGCGCCGAGCGGCGACCAGTCGGCCTCGCTGCCGCGCGGGCGCTCGGCTTCAAGCGGCGCCTGGTCGAAGCGGAAGACGATTCCGGCGTCCCTCAGCCGGCGCACATAGGATTCGGCAAGCTCGTGGCGGCGTTCGCGCGCCGCCGGCGTGACCGCGCGCGCGGCTGCCTGGAACTCGGCGGCTGCCCGCCGCCAATAGAAGCGATGATCGGAATTCAACGGAAAGTCCCCCATCCCAGACCTTCGGGTGCCGTCCGAGTCGGCGGGGGAACTCTACAGGATGTGAGGCGATCGTAAATGCAGATTAATGCGCGCCGCCGGCGGACCAGCGGCGCTTGCATCAGACGTTGAGCCGCTCGCGCATTTCCTTGCCCGGCTTGAAATAGGGCACGCGCTTGGCGTCGACGTCGACCGCTTCGCCGGTCCGCGGATTGCGGCCCCGGCGGGCGTCGCGGGCTCGGGTCGAGAAAGCGCCGAAGCCACGCAGCTCGACTCGGCCGCCCTGTTCCAGCTGCTCGATGATCGAATCGAAGAAGGCGGCGACCACGCGCTCGACTTCCTTCGCGGTGAGATCGGGATGATCCTCGCAGAGCTTCTGGACCAGTTCAGAGCGGATCACGGCGCCCCCTTTCCCTCTATCTTCTCGATGCTTGCGGTCCGGCCGCGCTTTCAGCCCGCCCGATTGATCTGGATCAATCGCACCCCGCGTCCGAAAACGCAAGGGTGCAAGTTCCTGATATTAACAGAGTTTACGTTTGTTTCGAACAACGATCCTGGATCGGAGCGGCGGCGGACGGCCATCAAACCACCCGCCGCCGTTACGGAAATCAGCTGTTCTTCTGCTTGAGGGCCTCGCCGAGGATGTCGCCGAGCGACGCGCCCGAGTCGGACGAGCCGTACTGGGCGACCGCCTGCTTCTCCTCGGCGATCTGCATCGCCTTGACCGAGAAGTTCGGCTTCTTGGAACGGTCGAAGCCGATCACCATCGCGTCGAACTTCTGGCCGACCTGGAAACGCTCCGGACGCTGCTCGTCGCGGTCGCGGCCGAGATCGATGCGCTTGATGAAGCCGGTCGCGCCGTCGTCGCCCTGCTGAACCTCGAGACCGCCGTCGCGGACCTCGAGCACGGTCACGGTGACGACCTCGCCCTTGTTGATGCTGCCCGACGCGCCCGCGGCGACGCCGCCGCGCTCGAGCTGCTTCATGCCGAGGCTGATACGCTCCTTTTCGACGTCGACGTCGAGAACCACCGCCTGGACCATCTCGCCCTTGTGGTGGAGGTTGAGGGCTTCCTCACCCGACACGCCCCAGGCGATGTCCGACATGTGGACCATGCCGTCGACGTCGCCGTCGAGGCCGATGAACAGGCCGAACTCGGTCGAATTCTTGACCTCGCCCTCGACCTCGGTGCCGACCGGGTGAGCGGCCGCGAAGGCCTCCCACGGATTGGCCTGGGCCTGCTTGAGGCCGAGCGAGATGCGGCGCTTCTCGCCGTCGACCTCGAGCACCGACACGTCGACCTCCTGCGAGGTCGAGACGATCTTGCCCGGATGGACGTTCTTCTTGGTCCAGCTCATCTCCGAGACGTGGACCAGGCCTTCGATGCCCGGCTCCAGCTCGACGAATGCGCCGTACTCGGTGATGTTGGTCACTCGGCCCTTGAACACGCCGCCGACCGGATATTTGGCGGCAGCGCCTTCCCATGGATCGGTCTCGAGCTGCTTCATGCCGAGGCTGATGCGCTGGGTCTCGCGGTTGATGCGGACGATCTGCACCTTCACGGTGTCGCCGATGTTGAGAACCTCGGACGGGTGGCCGACGCGCTTGTAGCTGATGTCGGTGACGTGGAGCAGGCCGTCGATTCCGCCGAGATCGACGAACGCACCGTAATCGGTGATGTTCTTGACCACGCCGTCGACCACCTGGCCCTCGGCCAGGCTCTGGATGAGGCCGCTGCGCTGCTCAGCGCGATTCTCTTCGAGAATGGCGCGGCGCGACACGACGATGTTGCCGCGGCGGCGGTCCATCTTCAAAATCTGGAACGGCTGCGGCAGGTCCATCAGCGGGGTGACGTCGCGGACCGGACGGATGTCGACTTGGCTGCCCGGCAGAAAGGCCACGGCGCCGCCGAGATCGACGGTGAAGCCGCCCTTGACGCGGCCGAAAATCACGCCCTCGACGCGCTCATTGGCGGCATGCTGGGTCTCAAGCTTGTCCCAGGCTGCTTCGCGGCGGGCGCGGTCGCGGCTGAGCATCGCTTCGCCATGGGTGTTCTCGATGCGGTCGACATAGACCTCGACTTCGTCGCCGACCTGGACTTCGGCCTTCTGGCCCGGCGCTGCGAACTCCCGCAGCGGCACTCGGCCTTCGGACTTCAAACCGACGTCGATCACCGCGAGATCATTCTCGATTCCGGTGACGATGCCCTTCACGACCCGGCCTTCGAAGCCTTCATTGTCGCCGCCGAGGCTTTCGTTGAGCAGGGCCGCGAAATCGTCGCGGGTCGGAGTTGCCGTAGTGGCCATAAAGATCTGTGTTCTTTCGTTCGTGTCCGGAGGTCGGCGCGACGCGCGTGGTCCGGGGCTCGAGTTGTTCCGCCCCGCCGGCCCCATGCCGGACGCGGGCATCCGCGCGGGTGCCTGAAGGTCGTTTCGTGGGCGGCCGGCGCCGGGCAGCCCGCTCAGGCGGGCGCGCGTGTTTTGAAGCAAAAAGGCGCGTCAAGAGGCCGGCCGGGGCCGCCCCCTCACGCGCTATTGCCTTATGCCAAGGCCCCCACGAACGCCCCTAAGCGCCCGTCGGACGGGGCGGCCCTATAGAGGAAGAGGGCAAAGGCGGCAAGATGGTTCGGCCGTAATCGGCGGGCGGCCGGGCAGGGCCGGGCGGTGAGGCCCGGCCCTGGGTTCGGTTCAGCGGCGGCGGCGCGCTTCGCGCGCCTCGCGGCGCTGGCGCTCCTCCGCCATGCGGTGGGCGCTGCCGGTCTGGATCGCCGACGGCGTGTAGTTCGCCGCGAGCCGCGCCTGCGGACGGTCGTAGCTGCCTGGCGCCGGCGGCAGCACCATGACCGGGAGCGCGTCGATCGTGCGCGCGGTGAACTCGCGGCCCTCGGGCATGTTGGCGCTGCGGCCGGTCACGACCATGCCGCCGACCACGCCGACCGCGAGGACGGCGCCGATCGTGCCGGCGGTGTTGCCTTCGCCGGCCTGGAAATGGGTGCCGTCGAGCGGAACCCGCACGCCGTCCATGTCGAGATAGCGGAACGACAGCTCCATCTTGCCCGACTTGCCGAACATGCCGCGGCCCGAGCGAAGCGTGATCTCGCCGACTCCGCGGGTGCCGCGGGGAATGACGACGACGCCGTCCGAGACGACGTCCTGGGTGACGGTGAGCGCGAAGGTTTCGCCCTCGCGGTTGCGGCTGCTGCTGAGCTCGGCGGTGAGGGCGAGCGGGATGGAGAGGCCGGCGGCGATGGTCGCGGGGGTCGGCGCGGCCGGGACCGGAGTGATCGGGACGAAGACCTCGGCGGGCGCGGCGGCCTCGGCGGGCGCGGCAACGGCCATGGCCTGATCGACGGCCGGAGCGGCCTCCTGGGCGTGAGCCAGGCCGGGTACGCAAAGCAACGCGGCGCCGAGCGCCACTTTATGACGAACTTTCATAGATTTCCCCCATTCGTCCGCAGGACGCGGACGAATGGAAGTGAATTCAGGCCGCGAAAAAAGGCGAGACGGAATCCGCCATGGCGACTGATTTATGTGAATAATATTGGGCCCGGCGCTCGTGGAACGCCGGGCCGCCAGGCAAGTCCGGTAAGTGACTCAGCCCGAATAATACATGTCGTATTCGACCGGGCTGGGGGTGGTCTCCCAGCGCAGCTGCTCTTCCCACTTCAATTCCATGTAGGCGTCGATCTGGTCGTCGCTGAACACGTCGCCACGGGTGAGGAACTCGCGGTCGTGATGGAGGGCGAGGAGGGCTTCGCGAAGCGAGCCGCACACGGTCGGCACGTCGGCGAGCTCCTGCGGCGGCAGGTCGTAGAGGTTCTTGTCCATCGGGTCGCCGGGATGGATGCGGTTCTGGATGCCGTCGAGACCGGCCATCAGAAGCGCTGAATATGCGAGATAGGGATTGGCGAGCGCGTCCGGGAAGCGGAACTCGACGCGCTTGGCCTTCTCGCCGGCGCCATAGGGGATCCGGCACGAGGCCGAGCGGTTGCGGCTGGAATAGGCGAGCAGCACCGGCGCCTCGAAGCCCGGGACCAGGCGCTTGTAGCTGTTGGTCGTCGGGTTGGTGAACGCGTTCAGCGCCTTGGCGTGCTTGATGACGCCGCCGATGAAATAGAGGCAGGTCTCGGAAAGGCCCGCATAGCCGTTGCCGGCGAACAGGGTGTTGCCGCCCTTCCAGATCGACATGTGGGTGTGCATGCCGCTGCCATTGTCCGCCTTGATCGGCTTGGGCATGAAGGTCGCGGTCTTGCCATAGGCCTGGGCGACCATGTGGACGACATATTTGTAGATCTGCATTCGGTCGGCGGTTTCGACCAGCGTTCCGAAGATCATTCCGAGTTCGTGCTGGGCCGGCGCGACCTCGTGATGGTGCTTGTCCATCGGCAGGCCCATCTCGATCATCGTCGAGACCATCTCGGCGCGGATGTCCATGGCGCTGTCGACCGGCGCGACCGGGAAATAGCCGCCCTTGGCGCGCGGCCGGTGGCCAAGATTGCCGGCTTCGTATTTCTGCGCGCTGTTGGTCGGCAGCTCGATGTCGTCGACCTGGAAGGAGGAACTGGCGTAGCCGTCCTCGAAGCGGACGTCGTCGAACATGAAGAACTCGGCCTCGGGGCCGACATAGATGGTGTCGCCGATGCCGGTCGCCTTGAGATAGGCCTCGGCGCGCTTGGCGGTGGAGCGGGGATCGCGGCTGTAGAGCTCGCCGGTCGACGGCTCGACGATGTCGCAGAACAGGATCAGCATCGGCGTCGCGCTGAACGGGTCGAGGGTCGCGGACGCCAGGTCCGGCCGAAGGATCATGTCGCTCTCGTTGATCGCCTTCCAGCCCTCGATCGACGAGCCGTCGAACATCAGGCCGTCGGTGAGCGCGTCCTCGTCGATCGCGCTCGCGCACATCGACAGGTGCTGCCACTTGCCCTTGGGATCGGTGAAGCGAAGGTCGACCCACTCGACCTCCTTGTCCTTGATGGTCTTCAAGATGCTGCGAGCGTCGTTGGCCATGGTCCCCGAATCCCCGTAAGCTGGAATGATGTGGCGCCGGGTTTCGCGGGGGCGGCGCGGGCGGTCCAGCCCGGAGTTAAGATTTCACGTGGGCAACGCGCTCAATAGCCGCGGCGGCGGGCCTGGACGAGCATGCGCAGAAGCATCGCGACCGGCCGTGGCACGCCGACCTTGCCTTCCAGCCACAGGCTGACCGCCGAGCGGCTGACCCCGATCGCGGCGGCGAGGTCGCTCTGGGTGCGGCAATCGAGCGTGCGCATCGCCGAGCGCAGCTCCTCGGGCGACATGGAGGGATGCTGACCCTCTGTGGCGTTCGTGTTGTGCATGACGCCCTTCAGATCGCGTCTGAATCCCGCTCCCCGGTTCGGATTCGGATCGCCTGCTCGACGGGGGAGACGAAGATCTTGCCGTCGCCGATGCGGCCGGTCTTGGCGGCGGCGGCGATGGCCTCGACGACGCGGCTGACCTGGTCGTCGTCGACCACCACCTCCAGCTTCACCTTGGGCAGGAAGTCGACGACATATTCGGAGCCGCGGTAGAGCTCGGTATGGCCCTTCTGGCGGCCGAAGCCCTTGGCCTCGGTGACGGTGATTCCGCTGACCCCGGCGTCGGTCAGCGCCTCCTTCACCTCGTCCAGCTTGAACGGCTTGATGACGGCTTCGATCTTCTTCACGCCGGCGAGCATAAGGCGGCGTCCGTCCGGCGCAAGCGATGCCGCACCGACCGCGCACCGACGATTAAGTCAGGCTCTGTTCAGTCGTGCGCGGCTAGTTGCCTACGCAACCAGAATGGCCGAGTGAGACTCGACATGACACGCAAGCTGTTTCCCCTCCTTCTCGGCGCCGTCGCAATTGGCGCGGCCCCGGCCCAGGCGCAGCCGCGCGAACGCCCCAGCGGCGAGGCCGAGCTGGCCCGCGCTCTCGAGGGCCGAGTCGCCGGGGAACCGGTCAGCTGCCTCAATCTGCGTTCGATCCGATCGAGCCGGACCATCCGCGGCACCGCGCTTCTCTATGAAGTCGGCAGCGTGATCTATGTGAACCGGCCGCGCTCCGGCGCCGACCAGCTCGACGGCTGGAGCGCCCAGGTCAACCGGACCAGCACCAATTCGCTGTGCCGCGTCGATACGCTTGAGCTGGTCGACCCGACCACCGGCATGTTCAGGGGCGTCGTTTTCCTCGACGAGTTCGTGCCCTACCGGCGCGTCCCCACCGGCGACTGAGAAGCCTTACCTCGTCGGGTTCGAGACGGAGCGCCCCAGCCCGACAGCCGGGGCGTCTGTCGTTCAGCCGTCGGCGAGGATGATGTCCCAGCGATAGACGTTGGGGTTGCCCAGCGCCGCGACCGAACGCGGCCCCGCCGCTCCCAGTTCGCGGAACAGGCTGTCGGCGGAATTGCCCGCGGCCTCGTCGGGAAAATACATCTGAGCGACCAGGCTGCGGCCGCGGCCGGCGACATCGAAATGGATGTGCGGAGGGCGATGCCCGATCGGGGAATCATAGCCCCCGGGCTTGATTGTCGTGATCCGCCATTCGCCGCCGGGGCCGGTGCGAAGCCGCGCGAAACCCTGGAAATCCGGGTCGAGCGGAGCGGTGCTGATGTCCCGGGGATGGTCGTAGCGGCCGGCGGCATTGGCCTGCCAGATGTCGATCCGACCGCCGGAGATGGGATTGCCGTGGCGATCGAGCAGGCGGCCGCTGACCTCGATGACCTGGCCTTGCGCTCGGCCGGCGCGGCCGCGCACCTGGACCATGTCGGCATCGTCGTCCGCCGGCAGCGTGGCGGGAAAGAAGGGGCCGCGTGTCGATTCCGGCGTCGGCTGAAGGCTTGCCTGGGCGAACAGGCGGCTTGCGGCCGCGGCGGCCGCGGCGCCGCCGACCAGCGCGCCGGCCAGAGCCCGACGGGTCATCAAGGTCGTATTGGACATCGGCTCCTCCCCCGAGGCAGCGAGTCCGGTCAGCATAGCAGATTGTGCGCCCCGGCCCCAGCGGCGGGACGCCGACGGTCCTAATAAGGCGGCTTGTCGAGGCCCCTGGGGCTCCTGGTGAAGATCTCGCAGCCGTCCTCGGTGATTCCGATCGAATGCTCGAACTGGGCGGACAGCGAGCGGTCGCGGGTGACGGCGGTCCAGCCGTCGTCGAGGATCTTGGAGGTCGGCTTGCCGATGTTGATCATCGGCTCGATGGTGAAGAACATGCCGGGCTTCAGTTCCGGGCCGGTCCCGGCGCGGGCGGCGTGGATCACCTCGGGCGTGTCGTGGAAGACCTGGCCGAGGCCGTGGCCGCAAAAGTCGCGCACCACGGAATAGCGGTTCGCCTCGGCATGGCGCTGGATCGCAGCGCCGATGTCGCCGAGATGGTTGCCGGGCCTGGCCGCCTCGATGCCGAGCATTAGGCATTCGTAGGTGACGTCGACCAGGCGGCGCGCCTTGATGCCGACGTCGCCGACCAGATACATGCGGCTCGTGTCGCCGTGCCAGCCGTCGACGATCGGGGTCACGTCGATGTTGACGATGTCGCCGTCCTTGAGGACCTTCTCGCCCGGGATGCCGTGGCAGATGACATGGTTGATCGAGGTGCAGCAGCTCTTGGTGTAGCCGCGATAGCCGAGAGTCGCGGGGATGGCGCCGCGGGCGCGCATCTCGGCGAACACGATGTCGTCGATCTCCTGGGTGGTGACGCCCGGGACGACGTGCGCGGCGAGCGCGTCGAGAATCTCCGCGGCAACGCGTCCTGCGCGGCGCATGCCCTCGAAGCCCGCCGGGCCATGAAGCTTGATCGCGCCGCTGCGGCCGATGATGACGCCGTCGGAAAGAGCCATGTCCTGCATCGCGCCGATATAGCGAGAGGCAGGCGCATTCTCAATGAACGCGGACTGCTTGTCGCGCCTGTGCCTTTCAGCCATGGCCGATGCCATGTCGGACGACGCGCGCATCTGGACGGCGGGGCTGCTGGTGATCGGCGACGAGATCCTGTCGGGGCGGACCCAGGACCTCAATGTCGTGCAGATCGGGACCTGGCTGAACCTTCAGGGCATCCGCCTGACCGAGGTGCGCATGGTCGCGGACCGGATCGAGGCGATCGCCGAGGCGACCAACGCGCTGCGCGAGCGCTACGATTACCTGTTCACGACGGGCGGGATCGGTCCGACCCATGACGACATCACCGTCGACGGAATCGCCGCGGCGCTGGGCCTGCCGGTCGTGGTTCATCCGACGGCGCGGGCGGCGCTGGAGGCCTATTATGCGGATCGCGGCGGGGTGAATGAGGCGCGGCTCAGGATGGCGCGCGTGCCCGAGGGCGCCGAGCTGATCGAGAACCGCTTCTCGGGCGCGCCGGGGATCAAGGTCGGCAACATCTACATATTGGCGGGGGTGCCGCGGATCGCGGCGATGATGCTCGACGCGCTGACCGGGGCGCTGGAGGGGGGGCGGCCGCTGCTGTCGCGAACGCTCGGCTGCTGGGTGGCGGAGAGCGAGGTCGCCGAGCTGCTCGCGGCGACGGAGAAGGCGCATGCGCGCTGCCAGATCGGCTCCTACCCCTTCTTCCGCGACGGCAAAGCGGGCGCGAACTTCGTGGTGCGAAGCGACGACGAAGCGGCGCTGGCGGCATGCGCCGGCGACCTGGCGGCGGCGCTCGCGGCCTCGGGCCGCGAGGTTACCGACGGCGGGATCTAGTCCGCCTCGGCGGCGATCCTGTTCCGGCCGGCGTCCTTGGCCTCGTAGAGGAGGTTGTCGGCGCGCTTGAGCGGCGAATCGCCGGTGCAACGCGCGACTCCGGCCGAGAAGGTGATCTGGCCGAGCGGAGCGTCGGTCTCCCGGACCCGGAAGTCGCGCACGGCGAGGTCGGCGCGCGCCTGGTCGAGCAAGACCGCGGCCTCGACGGGCGTCAGGCCGTCGAACAGAACCGCAAACTCCTCGCCGCCGAGCCGGGCGACCATGTGCTCGCCGCAGGATTGCTGGAGCGTCTCGGCGACCATGCGCAGCACTCGGTCGCCCACGCCGTGGCCATGGCCATCATTGACGCGCTTGAAGCGGTCGATGTCGCAAATGGCGAGGCTGCACAGCTGGCCCGAGCGCATCACCTCGTCGAGCCGGGTCTCGAAGGCGCGGCGGTTGGGGAGGCGGGTGAGGGCGTCGCTGCGCGCCTCTTCCTCGGCCTCGGCGAGCTTCTCGCGCAGCGCGTCCGCCTCCGAACGGGCGACCGCGAGCTGCGCTTCGGCCGCGCGGGTGCGCTCCAGCATGGCGCCGGTCAGGCGCGCGACCGTGGAGATGCTGGGATTGGCGGTGGCATGCGCGTTG
Source organism: Sphingosinicella sp. YJ22 (assembly GCF_011320075.1). Taxonomy (GTDB): domain Bacteria; phylum Pseudomonadota; class Alphaproteobacteria; order Sphingomonadales; family Sphingomonadaceae; genus Allosphingosinicella. The sequence continues at coordinate 27,951 of NZ_JAANPA010000013.1, forward strand.
AGATCCTCGGCGCCGCGCGCGAGGTCGGCTTCGTAGCTGCGGGTCTCTTCCCGGGTCGCGTCGACGACCGAGGTGAAATTCTCCATCGAACGCCTGAGATCGGCGATCAGCTCGGCCGCCTTGTCCTCCTCGAGCCCGGGAAATTCCTCGTCGATCTGCTTGCGGATGCGGTCGACGTCGCGCTGGGTCAGGCGCACGCCGTCGGCCGTCAGCGCGAGGATCATCCGCGCGACAGGCGTGGTGTCGTCGCTGACGAGACCATAGACCAGGGTATAATTTTCGGGGGTCGGTTCGAGGCCGTGAAGGGCGAGGAAATCGCCGATCGCCCTGAACGTCCTCCGGTGCGCGTCATCGCGCGATTTCTTGTCGTTCACGCCCCCGCCGATCCGACCGCGCGCCGCCCGCGCCCCCGGGAATGCAACGCCTGATGCTAAAGTGCCAATCTCGTTGCACATTTTACACAGCGCCAGGTCGTTTCGGCAAGGATCATGTTTAGCGCGAGGACCTGGCGCCGCCTCCGGCTGGCGCCGCCGAGGCCGAGACGATCGGCCGAGAGCGATCCTGCCCGTCGGCCCATAGGAGGGTGATCGAAATGCGGCGGTTGCGCGGGTCGAGCCGGTCGCCAGCGACATAGGGTTCGCGGTCGGCGACGCCCTCGATGCGGGTGAAGCGGGGGAGCGGGACGCCTGCGCCTTCGAGGACGGTGCGCGTGGTCTCGGCCCGGGCGGTCGACAGCATCCAATTGTTCATGCGCGCATTGGTCCACGGCCGCGAGTCGGTGTGTCCGCGCACCACCACCTGGTTCGACACCGGCTGGATGACCTGGGAGACCTGACGCAGCAGCCGTGCCGCCTGCGGGCGAAGGACGTTGGTGCCGACCTCGAACATCGAGAAGTCGGCCTCATCGACGAGGTCGATGCGCAGGCCGGCGTCGGACTGCGTGAAGGAGATGTGGCTCATCAGCGAGCGCAGCTGCGGGTCCTGCTCCATGCGCCGCATCAGCTCGGAACGCAGCTGGGCGAAGCGCGCCATTTCCTGCTCGCGCTGCTGGGCCGAGCCGGTCTGCGGGCCGCCCAGCGCCGAGCGCGGGATGACGATCGAGCGCGAACCGGTCTGCTGCGCCTTGTGCGGATAATTCTCCTCCGCGATGATCGAGTCGCCGCCCATGATGCCGTTCGAGCCGGCGCTGTTCTGGCGATATTCGATCACCGTCGGCGTGAAATAGTCGGCGAGGCCCTTGCGCTTGGCCTCGTCGACTGCGCCGACCAGCCACAGCAGCAGGAAGAAGGCCATCATCGCCGTCACGAAGTCGGCATAGGCGATCTTCCACGCACCGCCGTGATGGGCGTCGTGGTTCTCCTGGACGATCTTCTTGACGATGATCGGCTGGGGCGGCGGCTCGTTGCGCCCGCGGGCTGCGGTGGCCATTAGAGAGCGCTCCCGCGCGAGCGAGTCCTGGGCATATCAGCGGCCCCGCATGCCGTCGAAAACGTCGGCGAAGGCAGGTTGGTTGTTGTGGGCGATGCCCGAGCGCGCCGCCTCGATGACCAGCGGCAGCGGATGGCCGTGCAGCGAGGCGATGATGATCTGCTTGACGACGTCGTAGATGGCGGCGTCGCTCTCCACAACCTGGCGGGCGCGGTTGGCGAACGGGCCGACGAAGCCGTAGGACAAGAGCACGCCGAGGAAGGTGCCGACCAGCGCCGAGCCGATCATGCCGCCGAGCACCGACGGCGGCTCGTCGATCGACGACATCGTCTTGATGACTCCCAGCACCGCCGCGACGATGCCGAGCGCGGGGAGGGCGTCGGCCATGGTCTGAAGTGAATTGACCGGCCGGATCACGTCATGATGGTGGGTCTTGATGGCGTTATCCATCACTTCCTCCATGGCATGCGGATTGAGCGTGCCGGAGGAGACGACGACCAAGCGCAACGTGTCGCAGATCAGGTGGATGAGGACCTGGTCCTTCATCAGCTTGGGATATTCGCCGAAGATCGCGCTGGTCTCGGGCTGCTCGATATGCGGCTCGACCGCGACCGGGCCTTCGGTGCGCAGCATCTTCATCAGCTTGGAGACGAGGAAGATGGTGTCGAGAAAGTCCTGGCGGCCGTAGCGCGGGCCCTTGAACGCCTTGAGGAAGGCGCCGGACAGCGCCTTGAGCTCGCGGCCATTGTTGCCGACGATGGTGGCGCCGAGCGCTGCGCCGCCGATGATCATCATCTCGAGCGGAAGCGCGTGCGCCAGCACGTCCATCTTGCCACCAGCGATGATGAACCCGCCGAACACCATCACCAGGACGACGATAATCCCGATGCCCGCAAACATTCCGGTCCCCGCTCCCTCGACACTGGGGCGAAAGACACTTCGCCCAAGGGGATTAACGGCGCGGGCGGCGAGACTTAATGGTTAAAGGCGCGGTCAGGATATTTGCCGGCCATTCGACCCTCCGCGACCGGAGGGGCTAGCCGATCAGGTCGAACAGGTTCGACCGGTTGATGCGGGCGAAGGCCGCCTGGGCCGCCTCGAGCGACAGCTCCTTGGCCTGGAGCCGGGCCACGACCTCGGCGATATCGGCGCTTTCGAGGCCCATGCGCTCGTCCTCCATGACGATCTTCACGGATTCCGACTGCTCGATCATGTCCTCGATGCGATTGCCGCGCGAGCCGTGGTCGGCATGGACGGCCGCGATGTGGTTCACCGCGGAATTCACCTCGTTCATGAGCGCGTTGATCGGAGCGGGCTCGCCACCGCGAAGGGCGAGCGCGGCATCGTTGAGGATCTTGGTGAGATTGGTCGTCCCATATTGCGTTGTGACGTTGTCGAACACGGCATTGCGGGTGGCGACGGCGCTCAGTTCGAGGTCGGCGGCGACCGGGATTCGGATCGCAGGGCCGTCCGGAAACAGGAGCTCGCCGCGGGAATCGCGGGTGCTGCGAAGCGAGGCGACATGCTGGGACAGGCTTTCCAGCTCGAGCGCGATCGCGTTGCGGTCGGTGCTCGACATGGTGCGGCTGGCGCCCTGGACCATCAGCTCCGAGGCGCGGGTGAAGGTGGTGCCGAGCGACTTCAGGACTCCGTCGGCCTGGGCGTAGATCGCCATCGCCTTGTCGAGATTGGAGCGCCAGGTCGTCTGGTTGGACTGGCTGCGGCCGATGTCGGAGATTCGTGCGGCGGCGGCGGGATCGTCCGACGGCGCGAGGATCTTCTTGCCCGTCGAGATCTCGGCCTGGGCGCGGGCGATCTCGCCCGCCAGGCGGAGCTGGCGGTTGGTCTCGAGACGAAGCTGGTAGCGGGTGCCGCTGATCATGATGTCGCGCCCTAGAAGATGTTGAGGATGTCCTGGACGGTCTCGCGACCGACCTGGATGATGCGCGCGGCGGCGCTGTAGGCCTGCTGGAAGCGCAGCAGGTCGGCGGCCTCGCGGTCGAGGTCGACGCCGGTGATCTCGTCAAGCGCGCCGAAGCTGGTGTCGCGCCATGCGGACGCTGCGGCGTGCTCGGACCTGGCCGACGACAGCGTCTGGGCATGGCCGGCGACGAGATTGGTCCAGCGTCGTTCGACGCCATTGGTGCCGCGCAGCGCATCGAGCGCAAGAAGGTTGCCGTTGGGCACACCGGGGCCGGACTGCGCCGCTACGAGCGCCGGATCGGTGACCAGGGCGCGGATTCCGCCGGCGCCGCCGGCCGGATCGAGCAGCGCCGGGCCGGGATTGCCGGCCTGGTCGCGCCCGTTCGAGGACCAGGTGTTGAGCTGGACCGCGAAGTCGATGGCGAGAGTGGACAGCTCGGACGCCCGAGTCGCGGCGATGTCCGCCGATTCGACGAGCCCGGCGAGCTTGCCGGCGCTCGGCACCACCGCGGCCGCGCCGCTGCTGTTGGTGACCTGCAGCGACAGCCGGCCATCGCCTGCAATGGTGAGCGACAGGCTCGCGGTTTCGGTCGGGCTGACCAGGACGGAGCCGGGCGCGTCGGCCAGGCTGACCTGGACGGTGCCGTCCGCATTGTCCGAGGTGACGATGCCGATCCGCTCGGCGATGGTGTCGATCAGCCGGTCGCGATCATCCTCCATCGCTGCACGCACCGTGCTTCCCGGGGTCGCGGCGCGCAGCGCGGTGTTGAGCTGGGCGAGGCCGTTTACCGCGTTGTTGACCGCTTGAACGTCGAGCTGGGCGGCGTCGCCGATGCCGGCGGAGAGGCGGCGCAGAGCGTCGGCATTGTTGCGAAAGACGCCGGCGACATCGTCCAGCTTGGCGAGGAACTGGCTGCGGCCGAAACGGTCGCCCGGCGTAGCGGCGAGATCGTCGGCGGCGTTGAAGAAGGCGGTGATCTTGGCGCCGACCCCGTAGGGGCCGTCGTCGAGAATGGTCTCGATGCCGGTCAGCCACTGCTCGCGCACTTCGGTGCGGCCGGCGGCCGAGCTCGCGTGGCGCATCTCGGCGGCCCTGAACATGTCCCAGGCGCGCTCGATGCCCTGCACCCGGACGCCGCCGAACACGTAGCTCTCCCCGCTATAGGGGGTGAGCCGCGCGCCGCCGGAGACTCCCGGAGTCAGCGTGACGCTGCGGCGGGTGAAGCCCGGAGTCTCCGCGTTGGCGACATTCTCGCCGACCGCGCCGAGAGCGGTGCGGTAGGCGCGAAGGCCCGACAGGCCGAGGCCGAGCAGGTCGCTCATCGGGAACCCCCGTCATTGGTGCCGCCGTCGGGGCTCGTGCCGCCGCGGCCGAACTGCTGGAGCAGAAGCTCGGCGATGCCGAAGCTGCCGCGCGCCGCCATGTCGTCGGCGAGGCGGGCGTCGGCCATGTCGCGAAACTGGTCGCTCGCGCTCGAGCCGAACAGGTCCTCGCCGATCTTCGCCTGGCGCATCGAGCCGATGACCTGGCGAAGAAAGACGGCCTCGAACGCCTCGGCGGCCTGGCGCATCTGCGCCTCGCGCCGAGTGGCGGCCGGGTCCGTCGCCTGGGCGGCGGGATTGGCGGCGGCGGGATTGATCACAGGATCACCAGCTCGGCGCGCAGCGCGCCCGCCTGCTTCAGCGCCTCGAGGATGGCGACGAGATCGGACGCGGTCGCGCCGATCGCGTTCACCGCACGGACGATTTCCGAGAGGTTGGCGCCCGCGCCCATGTCGAACATGCGGGCACGTTCCTCCTCGACCCGGATCGCGCTGTCCTGCTGGACCGCGGTCTGGCCGCGCGAGAAGGGCTCCGGCTGGATGACCTGCGGATTTTCCTCGACCGACACCGTCAGGCGGCCGTGGCTGACCGCGGCGGGGCTGATCCGCACCGCGCCGTTGATCACGACCGTGCCCGTGCGCGAGTTGACGATGACCCGCGCCGGGGCGTCGCCCGGATCGACCAGGACATTTTCGATCCGGCCCATCAGCGCGGTTCGGGCTTCGGCGCCGTCCGGCGCGTCGATCGCGATCGAGCCGCCGTTGACGGCGCTGGCGATCGGCTGGCCGATCTCGCGGTTGATCGCCTCGGCAACCCGGCCGGCGGTGGTGAGGTCGGCCTCGAACAGGTTGAAGCGCAGCTGCGGCGCGGTCGCGAAGCCGGTGTCGACCGACCGCTCGACCGTGGCGCCGCCCGGGATTCGGCCGGCGCTCGGCACGTTGACCGTGACCTGGCTGCCGTCCTGAGCGGACACGCCGAGGCCGCCGACGACAAGGTTGCCCTGGGCCATCGCATAGATCTGGTCGTCGGCGCCGCGCAGCGGAGTCATGATGAGGGTGCCGCCGCGAAGGGAGCGCGCGCGGCCCAGCGCGGAGACGGTGATGTCGATGCGCTGGCCCGGATTGGCGAAGGGCGGCAGCTCGGCGGTGATCATCACCGCGGCGGCGTTGCGCAGCGACGGATTGACGCCCGGCGGCAGGGTCAGGCCGAAGCGGCTGGCGACGCCGGTCATGCCCTGGGTCGCGTAAGCGAGGTTGTCGTCGCCCGTGCCGGCGAGGCCGACGACGATTCCGTAGCCGGTCAGCTGGTTGGTGCGGACGCCCTGAAAGGAGCCGAGATCCTTGACCCGGCTTGCCTGCGCCGGAGCCGCGACCGCGAAGGCGGCGACCAGGGCGAGGAGGATCGTGCGGAAGATGGTCATCGCGGACACCTCAGAACGGGCTCAGGATGTTGAAGAAGCGGGTCAGCCAGCCCTCGCGGGCGGCGCGGGCGATCTCGCCGCGGCCGGAATAGGTGATCCGAGCATCGGCCAAACGGGTCGAGGCGATGCGGTTGTCGGGCGTGATGTCGGCGGGGCGAACCAGGCCGGTGACCTGGATGAACTCGTTGCCGCGGTTGAGCCGGACCCGCTTCTCGCCCTGGACCAGCATGGTGCCGTTGGCGAACAGCTCGACCACGGTCACGCTGATCTCGCCGGACAGCTGGTTCGACTGGGCGGTCTGGCCCTGGCCGGCGAATTGCGAGCCGCCGCTGGCGCTCACGTCGGAGGCGCTGAACAGGCGCGACAGCACGCCGGTGGTGGGCGGGGTGAGGCCGAGGCTGGAATCGCGCTGGGTGTTGGTGCCGGCGGTGGCCTGCGCCTGGGTGCGTTCGGTCAGGACGACGGTCAGCACGTCGCCGACCTGGGCGGCGCGCTGGCCGCTGGTCAGCGGCGCGTAGCCGTTCGACGCCTGGAAGATCGAACCGTTGGCCGGCGGCGGCGGCGCCGGCACGGCATAGCTCGGCCGGAACGCCGGGGCGTTCGGATCCGGGTCGTAGGCCGCGGTGAGCAGCAGGGCCGCCGGCAGCAGGAGGGTCGCGCGCATCATGATCACAGCTGCTGGTTGGCGTTGCGGAGCATTTCGTCGGTGGCCGAGACCATCTTCGAATTGACCTCGTAGGCGCGCTGGGTCTCGATCATGTCGACCAGCTCCTGGACGACATTGACGTTGGAGCCCTCGAGCATGCCCTGGCGGATGATCCCGCGGCCTTCCTGGCCGGCGGCGCCGACCTGCGGCTCGCCGCTGGCCTGGGTCGCCTGGTAGAGATTGTCGCCGAGCGGCAGGAGGCCGGCCGGGTTGACGAAGCGGGCGAGCTCGATCTGGCCGACCTCGGTCGCCTCGGTCTCGCCGGCGACGGTCGCGGAGACCTTGCCGTCGGCGCTGATCGTGATCGCGCTGGCGCCTTCCGGGATGCGGATGTCCGGCATCACCGGGAACCCGTCGCCGGTGACCAGCTGGCCTTCGGGCGAGACCTGGAAATTGCCGGCGCGGCTGTAGGCGGTGGTGCCGTCCGGGCGCTGGATCTGGAAATAACCGTCGCCCTGGATGGCGAGGTCATAGGGGTTGTCGGTGCTGTTGAGCGAGCCGGCGGTGGCGACGCGGGCGGTGCCGGTCATCTGCACGCCGGTGCCGAGCGACAGGCCGATCGCATAGCGGTTGTCTCCGGACGACGCGGCGCCGGGCGCCACCAGGGTCTGGTAGGACAGGGTCTGGAACTCAGCGCGCTCGCGCTGGAACGCGGTCGTGTTCACGTTCGCCAAATTGTTGGCGATGACTCGCATGCGGGCCGACTGGGCGTCGAGGCCGGTGCGGGCGACGTGAAGGGCGGCGTTGCTCATTGATCTTGCTCCTTAGGGCAGGCGCATCAGGTCGGCGGCGGACGTGTCCATGTCGCGCGCCGAGGTGATGAGGTTCATTTGGTTGTCCCAGGCGCGGCTCGCCTCGATCATGTCGATGAGGGCCGAGCTCACGTTGACATTCGAGCCTTCGAGGCTCCCGGTGATGACCCGGGCGTCGGGATCGGAGGGCAGGGCGCCGCCGCCGCGCACGCGGAACAGGCCGTCGAGGCCCTTGGCGACTCGGCTGCCCTGCGGGCTGACCAGCCGCAGCCGGTCGATCTGGGTCGGGTTGTTGGGATCGCCGCCCACCGGCACGATCCACACCGCGCCGTCCTGGTCGATGCGCACATCGTCGGCCGGCGGGATGGTGAGGGGACCGCCCTCGGCGAGGACGGGCGTGCCGTCGCCGGTGGTGACGAGGCCGCTGTCGGAGACCTGGAGGTCGCCCCGGCGGGTATAGGCCTCCTCGCCGTTGCGCGCCTGGACCGCGAGCATGGCGTCGCCGGCCATGGCGATGTCGAGCGGGCGGCCGGTCTGGGTGACCGTGCCCGCAGCCATGTCGGCGCTGAGCACCTGCTGGGCGGTGCGGGCGCCGAACACCTCGCCCTCGTCGGCCATGTAGACCGCCTGCGCGGCCGAAACCTCGGCGCGAAAGCCGGTCGTGGCGGCGTTGGCGAGATTGTTCGCCGTCGCCGCCTGGCGCTGCATCGCGCCGCGCATCGCGGACAAGGCGGTATGGACGAGCCGATCCATGGTTCAGGTCCCTTCGAGCGTCCCGATCAGGTCCGCATGTTGGTGACGGTCTGGGTGATCGCGTTGGCGGTCTCGATCGCCTTGGCGTTCGCCTGGAAGTTGCGCTGGGCGGTGATCAGGCCGACCAGCTCCTCGGTGATGTCGACATTGGCGCGCTCGAGCACGCCGCTCTCGACGGTGCCGATGCCGGACGTGCCGGGCGTGGCGCTGGTGACGGTGCCGGCCTCGCCGGTGATCGACCAGCGCGCATTGCCCTGCTGGGCGAGGCCCTCCGGGTTGGTGACGTTGGCGACCATCACCGCGCCGAGCGGCTCGGTGGTGCCGTCCGCGAAGGTGGCGGTGACGAGGCCGGTCTTGCCGATGTCGATGCTGCTGAGCGCCGAGCCGGTGGCGCTGGCCGCCGGGAGCTGCAGGCTGGTCGCCGAGGCGAGATCGGTCGCGGTGAGGTTGCCCGACGCGTCGACCGGCAGCACCTGGACATAGTCGCGGTTGCTGTCGACCAGGTAGCGGTCGGAGGTGATGGCAAGCGAGCCGCTACGGGTGAGATAGGTGTCGCCCGAGGTGGCCTGGTTGCGCGTCACGAAGAAGCCGGCGCCGTTGATGGCGAGATCGAGCTCACGGCTCGACGCCTCGAAATTGCCCTGCGTGAACTGCTGGGTGATCGACTTCAGGCGGGTGCCGATGCCGGCCGTGGTCGACGACGGCGGCTTGATGTCGCCGAACTCGGCGCGGCTGCGCTTGAAGCCCATCGAGCCGACATTGGCGATGTTGTTGGCGGTCACCGACAGGTCGGTCTGGGCGGCCTTCAGGCCGGACAGCGAAGTGTAGAAGGACATGAAATTGCTCCTTGGAAATTCGGGTCAGGCGAGGCGGATGGCGTCTTCGGGCTTCAGGAGCCCGAGACCGGTGACGAGGCGGCTCTCGCCGCCGTTGGCGGGCGACTGGATGCCGGCGATTCCGGTCCAGGTCGCGATGTTGGGCTGGACCGGCGAGCCGGCGGCGCGGGCGGTGACGACGACCTGCAGAGGGCCGGTCGCGACCAGCTCGCCGGCGGCGTTCTTGCCGTCCCAGTGGAACGCGGTGGCACCCGCCTCGCGGGCGCCGAGATCCATCGTGTGGACGGTGTTGCCGGCGGCATCGACGAAGGAGACGCTGACCTCGTCGGCATCGGCGTCGAAGCTCAGCTCGCCGGCATAGGTGCCGTCGGAAAGCGGCGTGGCGATATCGGCCTGGACGAGCATCGCCCGGCCGATCCAGCTCGACGCCTCGGTGAAGCGGCCGCCGCCCATCGAGGACACCAGGGCGCGCAGATTCTGGTTCATCTCGGCGATGCCGGCGACCTGGCTGAACTGCGCCATCTGGGCGACCATCTGGGTGTTGTCGACCGGGTTGAACGGGTCCTGGGTGGTGAGCTGGGTGGTCATCAGCCGCAGGAAGGCGGCCTGGTCGAGGCCGCCCATCGCGCTCGCCACGGTCGGCGTGGCCGTGTTGCGGCCATTCAGGCCGGCGACGATGTCGGTGGCGCCGCTCACTGGCCGAGCCTCAGCGTGTCGAGCATGAGGGTCTTGGCGGTCTGAAGGACCTGGACGTTGTTCTGATACTGGCGCGAGGCCTCGACCATCTCGATCATCTCGGCGGCGGTGTCGACGCCCGCGACCCACACGTCGCCATTGGCGTCGGCGAGCGGGTGGTCGGGATCGTGACGGCGGGTCGGCTCGACGTTGGTGCGGACGATCCGGCCGGCGTCGACGGTGGCGACTCCCGGCGCGCCCTCGGCGACGGTGAACACCGGGCGAAGCGCGCGATAGGCCGTCCCCCGGCTGCCCGACACGCTGCCGGCATTGGCGAGGTTGGACGCGGTGGTGTTGAGACGTGCGAGCTGCGCGCTCATCGCGCGCCCGCTGATGTCGAAGATGGACATGGGATTGTCGGCCATGGTCATTCGCCTTTCAGAGCGCGACGGATGGTGTTGATGCGGCCCTCGAGGAAGGAGAGGGTGGCGCGGTACTGGACCGCATTTTCCGCAAAGAGCGTCTGCTCCGTCGACAATTCGACGGTGTTGCCGTCGATCGACGGATTGACGGGGACGCGGTAGCGGGTCGCGGAATCGCCGGCGTCGCCGACGCCCATGCCCTGCGAGGCCATATCGAGCGCGGCGGTGAAATCGATGTCACGCGCGCGATAGCCAGGAGTGGCGGCATTGGCGATGTTGGAGGCGAGCATGGAGAGCCGCTGCGAGCGAAGCGCCAGCGCCTGACCATGAACTCCGAACAAATCCTCGGACATTGAATGTCCCCTCTAAAGTTCCGTTGCGGGGCGCCGTTATTCCGACATGGCAGGTGCCCCCGGCGCCTCGATGCAACGGCCGTGCCAGTTTTACCGCACGCTCCGGAACATCTCGTCCCTCACGGGCGGCGGGGACATATCCGGCAGTTTCTTGCCGGTGCCGGCGGCGTTTTGCCGGTTCGCCCGGTTCGGCGGGAGGATGGGATGACCCTGAGCGGGGGCAGCCGATCCTCCCGCCTTTTTTGTCAGGCGCCCGGGGGAAATGCCGCCTTGGCACGGCTGTTGCTTCGATGCTCGCGAACGAGTGGAGCCACAGACGATGACGCCAATTTTCCGACACCTGGCCCTGGCCATCGCGGCGACGACCGCGGCGCCGGCGGCGGCGCAGAGCTTCGAGGACATCGAGGCTCTGGAGCACAGGGTTTCGGCGGCGCTGGGCGCCGGCATCGGCGAGCCGGGCGGCCCGGCCCGGCCGATTGACCGGCGGCTGCGGCTCGCGGCCTGCCCGGGGCCGGTCAGCGTCGAAGCTCCGATGCTCGGAGCGGCGACGGTAAGATGCGAACAGCTTGGCTGGCGGATCCGCGTGCCGGTGGTGCGCGATGACGCCGCCCAGGCCGCCGGAGAGTCGAACTGGGGGGCGTCTCCGGCGGCCGCCCGTCATGCGCGCGTCGCGCCGGTGGTACGGCGTGGCGATCCCGTTTCCCTGGTGGTGATCTCGGGCAGCTTCACGGTCAGCCGCCAGGCGGTGGCCGATCAGGACGGCGCGCCGGGCGACCGAATCCGGGTCCGCACCGAGCCGCGCGCCGCACCGATCATCGGTCAGGTGCTGCCCGACGGACGAATTTTGATGAGCGGATTTAATTGATCGTGATTTCTGCCGTAATGCTTTGTTGAGAAGTTCGCGGCAGCCGCGTGGATAAGGAATGAAGGCGATGATCAACGGGATCGGCAAGGGCGGCAGCGGCCGCATCGAAGCCAACCGGAGCGCCCCGGGACAGGGTGTCTCGGCCGAAATCCATGCGCGCAACGATGCCCGCAAGGCAGGCCACATCACCGTCGGCAGCCTGGTTTCCGACATCGCCTCGTCGGGCGCGCCGATTGACGGCGCCAAGGTCGCCGCGATCAAGCAGGCGATCGCCGAGGGCCGCTATCCGGTGGACGCCGATCGCCTCGCCGAGGCGATGCTGGCGCTCGACCTGCCGCAATGAACCTCCAGCCGCTGGCGCAGCTGCAGGCACGCCACGAAGCGCTGATCGCGGCGCTGGACACCAACGACATCGATGCGATCGGCAAGGCCTGCACCGGCCTCGACGAGACTTTGACCTCGCTCGGCAGCGTCCAGGCGTGGGTCGCCACGCCCGAGCTCAAGGCCGCGGCGGAGCGGATCGGCGGCCTCGCCGACGCCGCCGCGATGCGCCTCAACGTGCTGGCTGACCAGGCCCGCCGCCGGGCGGATGCCCTCGCCATCGCCCGGGGCCGGGCGCCGACCTACTCGCGCTCGTAATAGCCGAGCAAATCTCCCCGATCGTCCTGAGCGAAGTCGAAGGGCGCTTGCACAGACTCTGATCGGACGCCCTTCGACTACGCTCAGGACGAGCGATGAGCCTGAGTCCTGCAAAAGAGGACTGGCACACCCCTTGCATTCTCATCCCCGTACCACCCGGGGGTGTCATGAATTCGACGACCAGTTCCAGCGCTGCTGCCGCGACCGGCTCTCTTGGCCGGGTCGACGCCGCCATCAGGCAGGCGGCGGAGCGGAGCGGCGTCGACTTTTCCTACCTCTATAACCAGGCGCGCCTGGAGAGCAGCCTGAACCCCAACGCGCGGGCGCGCACGTCGTCCGCCACGGGTCTCTACCAGTTCGTCGACCAGACCTGGCTCGCGATGATCGACAGGCATGGCGCCGCCAACGGAATGGGTTGGGCCGCCAATGCCGTGCAGCGTGGATCGAACGGGCGCTTCCATGTCAGCGATCCGACGCTTCGCCTCCAGATCATGGACCTGCGCCGCAATCCCGAGGCCGCCTCGGCCATGGCCGCCGAGTTCGCCAACGACAATCGCGCCCATCTCGAGCGCCGGCTCGGCCGCGAGATGGAGCCGGTCGACCTCTACCTGGCTCATTTCCTCGGCGCCGGCGGCGCCACCCGTTTCCTGCGCGCGCACGAGGCGAGCCCGAATGCCGCCGCCGCAGCGAGCTTCCCCGATGCCGCGCGCGCCAACCGCTCGATCTTCTTCAAGCGCGACGGCGCGGCCCGAAGCTTCAACGAGATCCGCAACATGATGGCCGCCCGGCTCGGCACCAGCGGTCGGACGCCGGCAGTGACTCCGCGCCCGGTCACCATCGCGGCCAGTGAAAATCCTGCGCAGCGGCTCGCCGCTCTGCAGGCCGAGACCGAGACCGGCGCCGCCGTGTCGCCGCGCCACGCGCGCCTCGCCTATATGCTTCTCGCCGACCTCAGCGGCGACATCGGAGGCTTGGCATGAGCCGCGCCGCGATGACCCGCCAAGCCTGGATCGGCGCCGGCAAGGGCGCGGTCCTGCCGTTCGCCATCCTGATGCTGGTCATGCTGATGGTGGTGCCGATCCCGGCGACGATGCTGGACGTCGGCTTCATCGTGAACATCATGATCAGCCTCGCCGTGCTGATGGTCGCGATCAACGTCGCCAAGCCGCTCGATTTCTCCAGCTTCCCGACGGTCCTCCTGTTCGCGACCCTCCTGAGGCTCGCGCTCAACGTCGCCTCGACCCGCGTCGTGCTGGTCAACGGCCACGAGGGCACTGCTGCGGCCGGCCACGTCATCGAGGCATTCGGCCACTTCCTGATCGGCGGCGACTATGCCGTCGGCATCTTCGTCTTCATGATCCTGATGATCATCAACCTGGTGGTCATCACCAAGGGCGCCGGGCGCGTCTCGGAAGTGTCGGCGCGCTTCACCCTCGACGCCTTGCCCGGTAAGCAGATGGCGATCGACGCCGACTTGAACGCCGGCCTGCTGACTCCCGAGGAAGCCAAGGTCCGCCGTCAGGAAGTCGCCACCGAGGCGGACTTCTACGGCTCGATGGACGGCGCCTCCAAGTTCGTGAAGGGCGATGCTGTCGCCGGCGTCCTCATCCTCGTCATCAACATCCTCGGCGGCCTCATTCTCGGAACGGTCAGCCACGGGCTCAGCATGAGCGAGGCAGCGGAAATCTACGTGCTGCTGGCAATCGGTGACGCGCTCGTGGCGCAGGTGCCGGCGCTGCTGCTGTCGATCGGTGCCGCCGCGATCGTGACCCGGGTCAGCTCGCCGATGGACCTCAACGGTCAGATCACTAGCCAGTTCGGCTCGCACCGCGCCTGGACCCCGGTCGCGGTCATCCTTTTCATTCTGGGCATTCTGCCGGGCATGCCGCATCTCATCGTGCTGCCCGCCGCGGCGCTTGCCGGATATGTCGCCTGGAAGCTCAAGAAGGGTGCCGACGCCAGGGCCGCGGTGCCGCCGCCGGCGCCGCCGGCTCCGAACCCCGCCGCGATCGGCTGGGACGAGGTCAGCGACGACGCCGCCCTCGGCCTCGAGCTCGGCTACGGCCTTGTCGGCCTGGTCGACGAGCGCAAGGGCGCGCCGCTGATGGCCCGGATCACCGGCATCCGCCGCCAGCTCTCGCGCGAACTGGGCTTCGTCATTCCGCTGGTGCGCGTGCGCGACAATATGGCGCTCGCTCCCAACGCCTATCGGATCACCGTCGGCGGAGTGATCGTCGGCGAGGACGAAATTTATCCCGACGAGCTGCTCGCGCTCGACAGCGGCGACCTGCTCAATCGGATCGAGGGCCGGGCGGCCAAGGACCCCACCTTCGGCCTCGACGCGGTGTGGATTCCGCCCGCTCAGCGTGCCGAGGCGATCGTCGCCGGCTACACCGTCGTGGACGCCGCGACCGTCGCCGCGACCCATCTCAACCAGATCATCCAGACCGCCGCCGCCGACCTGTTCGGAATGGACGAGGCGCAGAAGCTGCTCGACGCGCTGAAGGACAGCGCGCCGCAGCTCGTCGCCAATCTGACGCCCAACCCGCTGAGCCTGACCGCGATCGCCGCGATGTGCCGCGCTCTGCTCGCCGAGGGCGTGCCGCTGAAGGACTTCCGCCGGATCGCCGAGGCGATGGCCGACGTCGCCCGCGACGAGCCGGATCCGGCGCAGATGGTCGAGAAGGTCCGCCAGCGGATCGGCGCGTTGATCGTCCAGACCCTGGTGCCGGTGCGCATGCCGCTGCCGGTCATTACCCTCGACGCGAGCCTCGAAAGCCTGCTCACCCAGGCGGTGCGCACCGGGCGCGACGCGACCCACCCGATCGAGCCCGGCCTCGGCCAGAAGCTGGTCGGAGCGGTCAGCTCGATCGCCGGGCCCCTGCTCGGCGAGGGCCGCCGCTTCGCCCTGGTCACCTCGCCGCTCGCCCGCCGGGCGCTGTCGCGGCTGCTCGGTCCGCACCTGCCGGACGTGCCGGTCTTCTCGTTCCTCGAAATCCCCGACGGCAAGGCGGTCGAAGTCATCGCCATCGTCGGCGGCGAGGTCCCCCAAACCATGATCAACCAAGAGGTGGATGCGTGAGCGTGATCGGTACCAGGACTGCCCGAGTGATCGCCGTGACGAGCGGCAAGGGCGGGACCGGCAAGACCAATGTGAGCGTGAACCTCAGCGTGTCCTTGGCGCGGCTCGGGCGGCGGACGATGCTGGTCGACTGCGACGTCGGCCTGGCCAACGCCAACATCCTGTTGGGCGTCGACAGCGACCTCACCATCGCCGACCTCACCACCCGCGAGCGGCGCATCGGCGAGGTGACCCGCAAGGGGCCGGCCGGAATGACGCTCCTGCCGGGGCATAGCGGCACCGGGCTCGGCGGCGGCCTCGCCGACGGTGCCCGCGCCGTTCTCGCCGACGCATTCCGCCCGCATGCCGACGATTACGACCATGTCCTCGTCGACACCGGCGGCGGAATGGCGGGCGAGGGGCTGAGCCTCGTCGCCTCGTCCGACCTCATTCTCGTCGTCCTGGCGAGCGAGCCGACCGCGTTCATGGACGCCTATGCGCTGGTCAAAGGCCTGGCGCTGCGCCACGGCTGCACCGATTTCGCGGTCGTCGCCAACCGAGTCAGCGCCGCCGAGGGGCGGGCGCTGTTCGACCGGTTCAGCGGCGTGGTCGGGCGCTTCCTGCCCGCCAACCTGGATTATCTGGGAGCCATCCCGGACGACCCCTATCTGCGCGACTCGGTCTACGCCAAACGCTGCTGCGTCGAGGCGTTTCCGTCGTCGCCGGCGAGCCGCGCCTTCGGCCGCCTCGCCGAGCGAATCGCCGGCCTCGACATGCCGATGATGCCCGGCGGTCATCGCTTCTTCGGGCTGGAGGCCGCGCATGGCGCTCATTGACCCGCAACCGACCATCCCGGTCTATACCCGCCGGCCGCGCGCCGCGCCGGAGCAGCTCGTGCGCGCCCACATGCAGCTGGTGCGCAAGATCGCCTGGCACGTCCATGCCCGCGTCGCGTCGGCGATCGAGGTCGAGGACCTGGCGCAGATCGGCATGATCGCTTTGGTCGAGGCGGCCAACGCCTTCGAAGACCGCGGCCACGCCTTCGCGACCTATGCGACGATGCGAATCCGCGGCGCGATGATCGATCACCTGCGCAAGTCGGCGACCATCTGCCGTTCGGCGATGGTGCGGCGGCGCGAGCTCAATGCGGCACGCGAGACTCTTCAGGGGCGGTTCGGCCGAGCCCCGACCGACGCCGAGATGGCCGAGCAGATGGGCCTCGACGCCGCGTCCTACCGCGAGCTGGTCGACGACGTTCAGTCGGTCCGCCACGAGTCGATCGACGAAGTCTATTCGGACCATTCGATGTGGTTCGCCGACGTCGAGGACCGCGCCGATCAGGCGCTCGAGCGCGAGGGGCTGAAAAGCGCGATCGCCGACGCGATCCGCACCCTGCCCGAGCGCGATGCGATGGTTCTTCAGCTCTACTTCGTCGAGGAGATGAACCTCGACGAGATCGGCCAGACGCTCGGCGTCGGCGCCGCGCGCATCTGTCAGATCAAGAAAGCCGCCTTGGACAAGGTGCGCAAGAATTTGGCCGACTGGGCCTGACGAAATTCCGGAGAACAAGATGACCCTGCAACTTTCAGTCGCCGCGGCCGAGCTGCCGACCCTGCTGGACCAGGCGCCGGCGAGCGTGCGCTACCTGTCGCTCGACTGCTTCGACACCTTGCTGTGGCGCAACACGGTGGCGCCGCGCGACGTGTTCGCCGAGCTTCCGATCGCCGGCGGCGGCATTTGGCCCCGCGCCAGGGCCGAGAGCCGCGCCCGCAAGCGCCAGCATTTCGAAACGGGCAAGCACGAGATCGCGATCGAGGCGATCTACCGCAGCCTCAAACCGTATGCCGACGACGTCGAGATCGCGGCCGCCGTTCAGGCCGAACTCGATGCCGAGGCACGCCATTGCTACGCCTTCGCGCCGACCGTGGCGCTGATGAAGGACGCGAAGGCGCGCGGCCTCGAGATCATCATCGTCTCTGACACCTATTTGTCCGACGTGCAGCTGCGCGAGCTGATCGCGCGCGCCGCGGGCGAGGAAGTGGCCGGCCTCATCGACCGCATCTTCGTGTCCTCCGCCTATGGCCTCGCCAAGGCGGAAGGGCTGTTCAAGCCGGTCCTCCAGGACCTCGGCGTCGGGCCCGAGACGATCTTCCATGTCGGCGACAACAAGGTCGCGGACCATGACGCGCCCGCTCTGCTCGGCATCCACACCGTGCATCTGCGCCAGTTCACCAGCGAATGCGCCCAGCGCCTGCGCTTCGAGGCGTCGGCTGCGGCAATGATCGATTCAAGCGTGCGCAACAGCCGCCCCGCGGTCGCGCCGCACCGGCCGGTCCTGTCGCTTCACGGCAGCGACGATCCGGCCGTCGCGCTCGGCCACGACGTGCTCGGCCCGGTCATGCATGCCTTCGCCGCCTGGGTGGAGGCGGAGCGCCGCGAGATGGCGGAGCGCACCGGCAAGCCGGTCAAGCTGCTGTTCTTGATGCGCGACGGCCATTTGCCGATGCAGGTCTATCGCACCCTGTTCGGCGAACGGGAGTGCGCGGCTGTGGAGATCAGCCGCTTCACCGCCCGCCGCGCCAGTTTCACCGGCAAGGAGGTGATCTGCAACTTCCTGTCGGACGATTGCCGCCACGGCCGGACCGACGTGCTTGCGCGCCAGCTCGGCCTCAACCGCCAGGAGACCAACAAACTGTGCCGCAATGAGCTCGGTTTCGAGGCGCAGAAGAAGTTCAACCGGGGAGTCCAGACCCCGCAGATGCTGCGTATCATCGCCGAGCGCTCGGCCAAGTTCGCCGACAAGCTGGTGGCGCATCTGCGCCGCGCCGGAGTCAACGAGGGCGACGCCGTGATGTTCGTCGACCTCGGCTATGCCGGAACGGTCCAGAACCTGATCGAGCCGGTGCTTCGCGACCGCTTCGGGATCCAGATCGCGGGACGCTATCTGCTGTTCCGCGACCATGAGCAGACCGGCTTCGATAAGAGGGGCCTGATCGACGAGCGGCATTACGATCTCGCCGCGATCCATGCGCTGTGCATGCCGATCGCGGTGATCGAGCAGTTGTCCACCGTCGCCCAGGGCTCGGTAGTCGACTATTCCCTCGACGGCTCGCCGGTCCGCAAGGATGCCGGCCCGAAGGGTCTTCAGAACGCTGTCCGCGACCGCGTGCAGGAGGCATGCGTCGCCTTCGCGCGCAATGCGGAAGGCGCAGTCGTGCGGTCGGCCGCTTCGGACGACGCCGATTGCCGCCGCTCAATGGTCGCCGCCGTTCTCGGCCGCTTCCTGTTCATGCCGACCGCAGCCGAGGTCGAGGTGCTCGAAGCCTTCGATCACGACGTAAATCTCGGTTCCGACGACATGGTGAAGCTGGTCGATCCCGAGCTTGCCGGCACCGGTCTCAAGCGCCGCGGCCTTTTCTACGTCAACCAGTCGAACCGCATGTATCTGCCGGGCGAGCTTCAGCAGCACGGGCTGCCGCACCTGCTCGCCATGTTCGCGGCGACGCGTCACCAGTTCGATCTTCGTCCGGCCGATTTCCACGCCGACACGATCGAGCTCAACGGCTTTATCGCCAGCGCGACCAGCCAGACCCTGCTTCCGGTCGAGGCGCACTCGACCCATGACGGCTATTACCAGGCGACGCTCCCCGTCGGCGCCGGCCAATATGCCGTCGGGGTCCAGCTCGGAGCCTTTGCCGAATGGGTGCAGATCGAGGAAGCGGCCTTTCACAGCGCCGCCGGCCTCCACGATCCAGTCGCTGACTCGATCACTCCCGCCAGCCCGGCGCAGATCCTGTTCGAAGGCATGGAGGAGGTGTCGCCGGGTTTCTACCGCTGCCGCGAGGACGCACTGCTGCTTGTCCCGCCGCCCGCCAAAGCCAAGGAGCCGATGGTTCTGAGCCTCGTCTTCCGCCCGGTCGTGCGCCGCGCGCCCCGTATCTCCCTGAAGGAAGCCGCATAATGGCCGATCTCCTCATCCACTCCATGTCCGAGTTCGCGGACATCATCGTGCCAGCCCTGGAAGTGGCGGGCGCGCGGGAAATCGTCGAGATCGGTGCGGAATTCGGTGGCATGAGCCAGGTCCTCGCGGACATCGCCGACGCCCATGGCGGGCGGCTGACCAGCATCGACCCCGCGCCCAAGAAGGAGTTTCTCGACTGGGTCGCAACGCGTCCGGGGGTGCGGCATGTCGCCACACTGAGCCTCGACGCGATCGACGGCCAGCGCGACGTCGACGCCTGGATCGTCGACGGCGACCACAATTGGTACACGGTCTATAACGAGCTGAAGCAGATCCGCGCCTGCAGCCGCCGCGACGGCAAGCCGATGCTGGTCTTCCTCCACGACGTCGCCTGGCCCTGCGCCCGCCGCGACCTCTATTACGCACCGGATCAGATTCCTGCGGACTTCCGCCATCCCCACGACTGGGACAGTGGCATGGTACCGGGCTTCGCCGGCCTGGTCCCCGGTCGCGGATTCCGCGGTTGCGGGCAGTTCGCCGCGGCGCTTCACGAAGGCGGCCCCAAGAACGGCGTGATGACGGCGATCGACGATTTCCTCGCCGAGGCGCTGGCCGAGGGCGAAGAATATGCCTTCGCCGAAGTACCGGCCGTGTTCGGCCTCGGCGTGCTGTTCGCGATGGACGCGCCGTGGTCGCAGGCGGTCGCCGAGATCGTTCTGCCGTATCATGACAACGCGCTGATCCGCCGGCTCGAGGAGAACCGGCTGGCCAATTACCTGACTGTCGTCGACATCCAGGACGGCTTCGGGGACTGGTCGCAGGCGGCCCGAGCCGGCGACCGCTAAAAAGCCGACAGGTTGGCGAGCCCGGCTCGCCACCCTATCTAGCCCTTGCGCCCGTCACGGGCGATGGGAGCGACAGTGAGTCAGATGTCCGCAACAATGACTCGAGCCTCCGTGCTCCTGTCGCTGCTGTTCGGCATGCTGGTCGGGCAGCCGGCGGCGTTCGCCTCGGCGCCAGTCGCTCCTCGGGCCTCCTCCAGTCTCGACATCGCGAGCGGCCTCGCTCCCGACGAGGGGCACGGGAGGCTGGCCGCACAGCCGGGCGGCCCTGGCGGCGCAGATCAGGACGGCGACGGCGCCGATCCGGCGGTTCTTCCGGCCGGGATAGAATCAGCCCAGCCCTCACTCTGCGAGCCGCGGATCGCGATCCTGTCCCGCTCGGCTCCAGTCGAGCGGCGGCCCAACGCCAACCAAGCGCGCGCTCCTCCATCGGCGTGACTGCCGCACTTCCACGCGAAGTGCCCCCTCAGTCATAAATCGGCGGCGTCCGTGGGGGCGTCGCCGCGCCATGGAGAATCACATCATGAAGATCGCCAACGTCGTCTCGGTCCAGGACCGGGATGATCTCGCCGCGCCGGCGCCCACCGGGCCCGCTTCGAAGCGTCTCGGCCGGATGGCCGACCTGCTGCGCGCCTTTCCCGCCATCTCAGACGAGGAGCGGCGGCAGCTGCTCGACTTCCTTACCAAGGGCATGCCCGAGGAGATCGCCCAGGTCACGCACATGCAGGGGATGGAACGGAGCTTTGCGGCGTTCCGCAAAGCCCATCCCAGCGACTTTCCGCAGGGATGGAGGAGCTGGCTGCCGATGATCGTGTTCGGCGCGATCATCGTCATCGCCGTGGCCTGGCGCCTGTCAGGCATCACTCTGTAGAATCGAAAAGCCCCGGGGTGTCGCCACCCCGGGGCTTAACGAGCGGACGGTGCCTGCGTTTAGCGCAGCAGGCTCAGCACGCCCTGCTGGCTCTGGTTGGCCTGGGCGAGCATCGCGGTCGACGCCTGGCTCAGGATCTGGGCCTTGGCGAGGTTGGTGGTCTCCTGCGAGAAGTCCGCATCCTCGATCCGCGAACGCGCGTCAGCCAGGTTGGTGACGTTGCTCGACAGGTTGTTGACGGTCGACTCGAGGCGGCTCTGGGCGGCACCCAGCTTCGCGCGGGTCGAGTTGACGGCGGTCAGCGTGGTGTCGACGTTGCCCAGCGCCGTGCCGGCATTGGCGACGGTGTCGACCGCGGTGGCCGCGGCCAGATCCGACAGGGCCGAGAAGCTGATCGAGACAGTGTCACCGCTGTTGGTGCCGGTCTGGATCGCGACGCTGCCCGTAGCGGCCGTGTAGGTCGCACCCGAGGCGTTGCTGTTGAAGATGCGCGTGCCGTTGAACTCGGTGGTCGCGAGGATGCTGGTGATCTGCGACTTGAGCTCGGTAACCTCGGAGTTGAGGTTGGTGCGGTCGGAGGCGCCATAGGTGCCGTTGGCCGACTGCACGGCCAGCTCGCGGATACGCTGCAGCATGTTGGTGACCTCACCCAGCGCGCCTTCGGCGGTCTGGGCGTAGGAGATGCCGTCATTGCTGTTGCGGATCGCCTGGTTCATGCCGCGGATCTGCGACGTCATCTTGCTCGCGATGGCGAGGCCGGCGGCGTCGTCCTTGGCGGTGTTGATGCGCTTGCCGCTCGACAGGCGCTCCATGGCAGTCTGCAGGCTGTTGTTGGCAACCCGGCTGCCGTTCTGCGCGCGGAGCGCAGCAGTATTGGTGTTGATCACGCTCATTCGAAAGTTCCTTTCCCGCTCATTCCTGGCAGCCCAGCACCGTCCGTGCCCTGCCACGAACCCAGTAACGGCGGCTTGTCCGACAGGTTTAATTCGGCGTTCAGCGTCGGCTTTCCGACGCGGCATCTGCACTCCCCCGCGACGGCGGATTGACGCTCGTCATGCGTGCGTACGCGCCCGCGAAAGGAATCCCGCGCGTTAACGGTATTGGCACGCCCTTTGCGTAAAGCGGCCTAGCCACGCGGCACTGGGATTTTTCCGCCGCATCGTGGGGGGGATTAGAATGATTGGATTGAGCCGGGCGATGATGTCCGCTCACCCGGGACTGATCAGCTGGCTTGATGGGGCGGGGCTCGAGGCCGCTCCCGTCGAGGCCGGCGGCGATCGTGCCTTCCCCGCCATCTTCGCTGCCAGCGAGGCCGAAGGCGCGCGCGCCGGCGACGTGATCGTCGCCGACGGCGCGCCGTCGCTCGTTCGCGAGACCGGCAAGCCGGCCCGCCTAAGCTTCGGCGCCGCCGACCGGGCGTTCGGCTACGCGCTTGCGGTCGAGCTTGTCCGTCCCGCCGCGCGCCCCGCCGCTGCCGACCCGGCCAGCGCCCGCCTCCTCGGCCTTGCCCGACGCATCGCCGCCAGCGACGCGTCGGTCCTGGTGCTCGGCGAGACCGGCACCGGCAAGGAAGGCCTTGCCCGCTTCATCCACGCCTCGTCGCCGCGCGCGAACGGGGGCTTCATCGCCGTCAATTGCGCGGCGCTCCCCGAGACCATGCTCGAGGCGATCCTGTTCGGCCATCGCCGCGGCAGCTTCACCGGCGCGATGAGCGAAGGCGAAGGCCTGTTCCGCGCGGCTGCCGGTGGCACCTTGCTGCTCGACGAGGTCGCCGAGCTGCCGCTAGCGCTCCAGGCCAAGCTGCTACGCGCCTTGCAGGAGAAGGAAGTCCTTCCGGTCGGAGCGACCAAGGCGGAGCCGGTCGACGTCCGCGTCATCGCCTGCGCCAACCGCGATCTTGCCGCGGAAGTCGCCGAAGGCCGCTTCCGCGCCGACCTTTATTGGCGGCTCAACGTGGTGCCGATCCATCTGGCGCCGCTGCGCGACCGCCGCCGCGACATCCCGGCGATCGCCGCCGCGCTGATGCTTCGCCACACCGATCCCGCCGAGGCCTTTCCGTTCCCGACCGCCGCGGCGGTCGAGCTGCTGTGCGGCCACGACTGGCCGGGCAACGCCCGCGAGCTCGACAACGTGCTTCTGCGCGCCCTCCTGCTGCGCACCGGCGCTCGGCTCGAGGCGTCCGATCTCGCCATCGAGGCGGCGCCTGCCGTCGAGATCGAAGTGGCGACCAGCCTCGAACATGCCGCCAAGGCCGCCGAGGCCCGGATCATCCGTGCCGCGCTCGCCGCGACGGGAGGCCACCGCCTCCGCGCCGCCGAGAAGCTCGGCATTTCCGAACGCACCCTTCGCTACCGGCTCGCAGAGATGCGGTCGGCGGCGGCCTGAGGAGATCCTCTAGATGAGCACGATCGATCCCAGCCGCATCATGGCGATGCGCGCGCAGATCCTGGAGCGCAACGACGCGCTCCAGCGGGCTGCCGGCCTCGGCCTCGACGGCCAGGTCGGCGGCGCGACCGGCCCCGGCGCGACCGGACCGGCGACCTTCGGAGACGCCCTCCAAGGCGCGCTTCGCCAGGTCAACGAGATGCAGTCGCAGAGCTCCGCGATCAGCGAAGCCTATGAGCGCGGGCAGACCACCGACATCGCCGCCGTGATGCTGGCTCGCCAGCAGGCGTCGATCGGTTTCGAGGCGACGCTGCAGGTCAGGAACCGCCTGCTCTCCGCCTACAAAGACATCATGAACATGCCGGTGTAAGAGATGAGCGAACTCGCAGCCACTCCGAACGATCTCACCCCCACCGCGCGGCCGCTGCCGATCGCGGGCGGCACCGGCATGATGGGCAGGGCGCGGGACTTCATGTCCCAGCCGGCCGTGATCAAGGCGCTCCCGGCGATCGCCTTCGTCGGCCTGATCGGCCTCGCCGCCCTGCTGTGGATGACCTTCAGCCAGGCGCCCGGCCGAACCCTGTTCTCCGGCCTCGCCGATTCCGACAAGGCGGCGGTGGTCGAGGCGCTGCAGGGCGCCGGGATCGCTCACCAGCTCGACAGCTCGACCGGCGCGGTTACCGTGTCGGAGGACGATTACCACCAGGCGCGCATGGTCGCCGCCGCTCAGGGCCTGCCGCGCGGCGCGCCCGACGGCGGGCAGGTGATGGAGAATCTCCCGCTCGGCGCCAGCCGCGCGGTCGAGGGCGAGCGCATCCGCGCCGCCCGCCAGATGGACCTCGCCCGTACCATCGAGGCGATCGACGCGGTGCGCACCGCCCGAGTCCACATCGCCGACAACGGCCAAAGCGTGTTCGTCCGCGACCGCGCCTCGCCGGGCGCCTCGGTCATGCTCACGCTGGAATCGGGCCGCAGCCTCAGTGACGGCCAGGTCCAGGCGATCATTCACCTCGTCGCCTCGTCGATCCCCAACCTCAACCCGGAGCAGGTGTCGGTCGTCGACCAGAACGGCCGCCTGCTGTCGCGTGCCGGCGGCAGCGACGGCGCCAGCGGCGAGAGCGAGCGCCAGCTCGCCGTCCAGCAGGCCACCGAGGGCCGTTACCGTGAGGCCATCGCCACTCTGCTGACGCCGATCCTTGGGGCGGGGAACTTCACCGCCGAGGTCAGCGCGGAGATGGACTTCAGCCAGACCGAGGCGAGCCGCGAGGCTTTCCCGGAGGCATCGCGAGCGCTGCGCTCGGAGCAGGGCACGGTCACCCAGGAGACCAACGCCCAGCCCGCCGCCGGCGGAATCCCGGGCACGCTTGCCAACGAGGCGCCGCCGCCCGCGACGACCACGCCCGACCCGAACAACCCCAATGCCGTTCCCGGCGCTCCGGCCACCGCCAACGAGACCCGCCGCAACGAGCAATATGCCCGCAACTACGCGGTCGGCCGGGAAATCTCGGTCACCCGCCAGCAGACCGGGACGGTCAAGCGCCTGTCGGTCGCGGTCGCGGTGCGCAATCCGGAGGGCGGCCGCCCGCTCACCCGCGACGAGATCCAGTCGCTGGAGAATCTGATCCGCGGCGCCGTCGGCTTCAGCCAGCAGCGCGGCGACATGGTCGCGCTCACCGCCCGCAGCTTCGTCTCCGAGGAGGCGACGGCGGTCAGCTGGTGGCAGGAAGCGTGGCTGTCGCCGATCGTTCGCAGCGTCGGAGGCCTGATCCTGGCTCTCACCTTCCTCCTTGTGATCGCCCGGCCGCTGATGAAGCGCCTCACCGCCGCCGCCGCGCGCCGCGCGGAGAGCCGCAACCAGGTCCGCGAGGAGATTGCCGCCGCGGTCCAGGAGCATGCCAAGACCGGCGGCTCGCACGTCACCATCGACATGATCGAGGCGGCGCCCAGTTACGAGGCCCGCGCCGAACTGATCCGCAATTTCGTCCGCCAGGATCCCGCCCGCGCCGCGCTCGTCGTGCGCGACCTGATCCGCGCCGACACCCAGGGAGCCGCCTGAAATGGCCGAAGCCGCCAGCCTTGAAGACCTCGAAGCCCTGGATCCGACCCCGGTCGGCCCGCAGGGCAGCGCCGCCGCGGCCATCTTCCTGATGACCCTGGGCGACGCCGAGGCGGCCGAGATCCTCAGCCATCTCGACCCGCACGAGGTCCAGCAGCTGGGCTCCGCGATGTTCGACGTGGTCGACGTCTCCGCGAACGACGTCGACAGCGTGTTCGATCTGTTCATGACCAAGGTGCGCGCCCGCACCACGATCGGCTTCGGCGCCACGCCGCGCATCCGCGCGGTGATGGAGCATGCGCTCGGCCAGGAGCGCGCCGAGACCGTGCTCGCCCGCATCACCCCGGCGACCCGCAGCCGCGCATTGGACGCGCTGCGCTGGATGGACGCGCGCACCATCGCCGCGATCTGCGAGGCCGAGCACCCGCAGATCGCCGCTTTGGTCCTCGCCCATCTCGAGCCGCCGGCCGCGGCCGACGTGCTGCAGCTGCTTCCGCAGGACCGGCAGCCCGACCTCATCTACCGGGTCGCGCGGCTCGAGACGGTGACCGCCGAGGCGATCGAGGAGCTCGAGGAGATCCTCGCCCGCGAATCCACCAAGGTCGCGGCGGCCGCCCCGGCCACCGTCCGCGGCGGCGCCACCGAGGCCGCCAAGATCATGACCAACACCAAGGGCGGCACCGACCAGCGCATCATCCGCTCGCTGAGCAAGGTCGACAAGGCGATGGCCCAGAAGATCGAGGACGAGATGTTCGTCTTCGACGATCTCGCCAAGCTGAGCGCCAAGAACCTCGCCGCGCTGATGCAGGCGATCGACGGCGACCTGCTCGCTCCGGCGCTGAAGGGCGCCGATCCGGGCCTTCGGGACAAGATGCTGGCGTCGATGTCGAGCCGCGCCGCCGACACGGTGCGCGACGAGATCGAGGAGCGCGGCCCGATGCGGCTCGCCGAAGTGCTCGAGGCGCAGAAGCAGGTGCTCGTCATCGCCCGCAAGCTGGCCGACGCCGGCACCATCCAGCTCGCCGGCCGCGGAGGCGAAGACTATGTCTAGGTTGTGGCGCGAGGATCGGGCCCAGGAGGCCGCGAGCGTCGGCAGCTTCGTCATCCGGCCGACGGGCAACAGCTTCCGGCCGTGGGTGAGCGACTCCGAAAACGGTGCGCCGGCCAGCAATGACGGCGCCTTCACCGCCGAGGACCCCGTCGTCCAGCGCGAGGAGGAGGCCTATCTCCGCGGCCTCGCCGACGGCCGCCGCACGGTCGAGGCCGAGGTCGCCGCCGAGCGCAACGCCATCGCCCAGCTCGCCGAGGCGCTTCAGGTGCTGAGACCCGAGCCGACCCTGCCGCTCGCCATGCTTCTCGCCGAGACGGTCGACCGACTGGTCCGCCAGGTGATCGGCGAGGTCGAGATCGACGGAATTCGCCTGCTCGCCCGCGCCAAGGCGGCGGCGGCGCTGATCGGCGAGGCCACGCAGCCGGCGCGGCTCAAGGTCAATCCCGAGGACGCCGCTCTGCTCGCCGAGGCCGAGCTCGACGTGGAGATCGAGAACGATGCGGCGCTGCCGCGCGGCACCGTGCTGCTCGAGACGGCCGACGGCTGGATCGAGGACGGGCCCGCGGTCCGCCTCGACCGGCTTCGCGCCGAGCTCGACAAGGTGGCGGCGGCGCGATGAACGGCCTGATGGAAACTGCGCGCGCGCTGCTCGAGCCGGTCGCGGTGGGGGAGGGGCCTCGCCGCGTCGGCCGGCTGCTGTCCTATGACGGGCTGATGCTGGAGGCGACCGGGCTCGACAAGCCGGTCGGCGCCGGCGCCCGGATCGTCGATGCTGACGGCCATGTCGCCCGCGCTGAAGTGGTCGGCTTCCGCGGCAAGCGCACCCTGCTGATGGCGCTCGGCGCCGACGCCGCTCACGCTTCGGGCGCGCGGGTCGAGCCCGACGCTTCGTCGACCATGGTCGATGTCGGGCCGGGCCTGCTCGGCCGGGTCATCGACGCGCTTGGTCAGCCGCTCGATGGCTTGGGACCTGTCGCCGCAACCGACAAGTGGCCGCTCGCCGGCAAGCCGGGCAACCCGCTCGACCGCGCCCGGGTGACCGAGGCGTTCGACCTCGGCGTTCGCGGCGTCAACGCCATGCTCACCGCCGGAATCGGCCAGCGCATCGCCATCGTCGCCGGATCGGGCGTCGGCAAGTCGGTGCTGATGGGCCAGATGCTGAACGGCGCCGAGGCCGACGTGATCGTCGTCGGCCTGATCGGCGAGCGCAGCCGCGAAGTCTCCGACTTCCTGGCGACCAAATTGAGCGGCCCGGTCCGTCAGAAGTCGGTCGTGGTCGCGGTTCCCGCCGACCATGCGCCGCTGCTTCGCCTGCGCGCCGCGATGCGCGCCACCGCCATCGCCGAGGATTTCCGCGCCCGCGGCCTCAAGGTCCTTTTGCTGATCGACAGCCTCACCCGAGTCGCCCATGCGCAGCGCGAGATCGGCCTGTCGCTGGGCGAGCCGCCGACCGTGAAGGGCTATCCGCCCTCGGCGCTCGGCCTCATTCCGCGGCTGTGCGAGCGCGCCGGCGCCGACCGCCGCACCGGCGGCTCGATCACCGCGCTCTACACCGTGCTCGCCGACGGCGACGACACCGACGACCCGATCGTCGATGCCGCCCGCGCCATCGTCGACGGCCACATCATCCTGTCGCGGGGCCTTGCCGAGCAGGGCGTCTATCCGGCGATCGACGTGGGCAAGTCGCTGTCGCGCGTGATGAGCGACATCGCGTGCCCCGAGCATGCCATGGCCGCCGCGGCGTTCCGCCGCTTGTGGTCGGCCTACGAAGACAATCGCGACCTCATTCTGATGGGCGCGTATGCGGTCGGCTCCGACTCGCTGATCGACGAGGCGATCGCTCGGCGCCAGGAGCTGCTCGGTTTCCTGCGCCAGGCGCCGGGCGAGCAGGTTCCGTTCGAGGATAGCGTGCTTCAGCTCGCCGGGATGATGGCGTCATGAAGGCGGCGGTGAAGCAGCGGGCGCGGATCGCGCGCGTGCGCCGGCTCCAGCACGGCCTCGCCGCGTCCAGCGCGGCGGCGGCGGCGGCGCAGGTGCGCAACCTGGAAGGGAGCGCCTCGCGCCTCGCCCAGATGCGCGGCGACCTCAACCCCGACGAAGGCATGACCAGCGGTGCCTGGCTGTCGTCGGCCGGCGAGCTGGCGATGCGGCTCGACGCCGCGCGCATCGGACTCGCCCCAACGATCGACGCCGCGCGCTCCACCGCTCGGGCCAAGGAACAGGTGCGCGTCGTCGCGCGCCAGAGCCAGGAAAGCGCCGAACGGCTCGAACAGGCCGCCGCCAGTGCCGCCGAGGAGATGTTCGAGCGCCGCCTGAACAAGATCACGCGCCGCCGGGTGCGTCCGAACAACAATAATAACAATGAGGTGACCTCGTGATGCCAGCCGCCACCAATATCCTGAAGACGGCGTCCGCAAGCGACGCGGGCCCGGCCGCGCAGGCGACGCCGGGCGGGGAGATCTTCGCCGCGCTGCTGAGCGGCACGGAGGCCGCCACGGCCGAGGGCGCGACCGGCGAGGAGCCGGTTGCGACCGAAGCGACCGGCGAGGCGCAGCCCAACCTCGACATCCTCGCGCCCCTGCTTGCCCAGCAGCAGGTGGTCCCGACGGTGACCGTGCCGAAGCCGGGTGGGGAAGCGGTTGCGGGTGAGGGGGTCGCAAATCCCGACGTCGCTTCCGTCCTTGGAAACACTCCAGTCTCTCCGCTCGTCCCGAGCGAAGTCGAGGGGCGCCTGAACGGAGCTTCGAGCCCGAACGCTGCGGGAACGGCGCCCGTCACGACCGATGCGCTGGACCAAATTCTCGCGGACGCCCCTCGTCTTCGCTCGGGACGAGCGGCAGGTGAGCAGCTTCCGCAAATCGCCGAGACGACCGCCGCCGAAGGGGGCGAGGTGAAGGCCGCGCTGACCGAGGTCGCCAAGGCGCTCGGCAAGACGGACGCGCCCGCCACACCGGCGGCGACGTCCGCGACAATTTCCGCTGGCACTCCGACGCCGGCGGGCGACCAGCAGGCTGGCAGCGGCCGGCAGCAGGCCGAGACTCCGGTCGCCACGGCCGACGTTCAGACCCAGCAGCCGACGAGTTCGGTGACCGACGTTCGATCGCTGATCGCGTCGCTGACCAGCACCGGCCTGGCCGGCGCCGGGGGACCGGCCCAGGCCGGTGCTGCCCAGCAACTCGGTCAAGCGCTCGCCGCGCAGGTGCTCGACCTCGCCGGCGGCAGCGAATGGCTCGACCAGCTCAGCCAGGAGATCGGCCGCGCCGCCGACGGCTCCGGCCCGCTGCGTTTCCGACTGACTCCGGAGAGCCTCGGCGAGCTCAAGGTCGAGATCAGCCAGAGCGACCGCGGCGCAATCGTTCGCATGACGGTGGCGACCGAGGCCGCGCAGGCCGCGCTCGCCGACGCGCAGCCGCGGCTTGCGGCCGAGGCGCGCGCCCAGGGCGTGCGAATCGCCGAGACCCAGGTCGACCTGTCGGGCAACCAGGCCCAGCAGAACCAGCAGGACCGCGAATCGGCGCGCCAGCAGGCCGCCGCCGGCGACCCGTCGCTGCGGGCCTTCCGCTCCACCTCTTCCGCTTCGAGCGGGACCCAGACCGGCGCGGCGGCCAGCCGTCCGGCCGAACGCTACGCCTAAGGAGACCATGAGATGAGCCGCAACCCCAAGAAGGATGCGACCGACGAGGCCGCGCCGCCCAAGAAGAAGAAGGGCAAGCTGTTCCTGATGCTCGGAATCGTCGTGCTGCTCGGCGGCGGCGGCGGCGCTGCGCTCTATGCGAGCGGCGTTCTGGTCCCGACCAATGCAGGTCACGACGCCCATCGGCCGCAGCTGGTGCCGCGTGCCGATGCGAGCAGCAGCGAAGTCGCCGAGGCGATGGAGCGTGCCCGCCAGGGCCAGATCGACCCGCGCGTGTTCCAGGCGACCTACCACACGCTCGCCGACAACTTCACCTCGAACCTGCGCGGCGGCCAGGCCTTCGTCCAGATCGGGATCGGCGTTTCGACTTATTATGACGAGGACGTCATCGCCAATCTCGAGAAGCACGAAATGGCGATCCGCTCCGCCATCCTGATGGTGCTGTCCGAGCAGGACCCGATCGCGATCGCCACCTCCGAGGGCAAGGAGGCGCTTCGCCAACAGCTAAAGAATGCGGTGAATCGCGTGTTAACCAATAAGGAAGGGTTCGGGGGCATAGACGAAGTCCACTTCACCAGCTTCGTGACCCAATGACCGATCAACCCATCCTGTCTGGAGACGAAATCGCGGCCCTGATGGGCCGTGAGGAACCCTCTGCGCGGCAGGATGGGCCGTCGCGGGAGCCGCGGCCGTTCAGCTTCGGCAGCGGCTCGGCGCAGCCGAGCGCCGCGCTTCCGGCGCTCGACCGAATCAACGAGCGGCTGGCGCGGCGCATCCGCGACCTCATCGAGCCCTATATCCGCGCCAAGCCGCGGGTGATCGCCGACCCGGCGGTGCTTCGTCCGCTGCGCGACTGGCAGGCCGAGCAGCGCCAGTTCGTCGGCCTCAGCCTGTTCACGATGAAGCCCTTGAAGGGAACGCTGGCGGTGTGCGTGCCGAGCGAGTTCGTCAGCCGCCTGGTCGACGCCTATTATGGCGGCACCGGCGCCGACGCCGAGCAGGAGGCGCGCGAGTTCACCGCGACCGAGGAACGGCTGCTTGCCCGTTTCTCAGAAAATCTGGTCGGCCTCGTCGCCGACGCCTGGCGCGAGGTCGCGCCGATCGAGCCGGCGCTTCGCGGCCGCGAGACCAGCCCGGCGCTGACCGGCGTGGGCGGTCCCGACGAAACCGCAGTGATCTGCCGCTTCATCGTCACGCCGCCGCAGGCGCGGCCGGCGAGCCTCGACATCCTGTTTCCGGCCGCGGCCCTTCGCTCGGTCGAAGGCGCGCTCGCCGCCAAGGTCGGCGACGACGGCGGCCGCGGCGAGGAATGGCGGGGCAAGCTCAATGCCGCCCTGGCCGACATCCGCATCGAGGCGCGCACCGTGCTGGCGCGGCCCGAGCTCAGCGTCGGCGAACTGGTTCAATTGAAGGTCGGGGACGTCATTCCGGTCAGCATCCCGGCGATGGTGCCGCTGCTGGTCGAAGGACGCACGGTCGCACTGGGCTCGATCGGCGAGCAGGACGGCAAGGCCGCGCTCAAGGTCGACAAGATTACGAGGAGAATGGGTTCGTGAGCGACATGGGGGAAATCCTGCCGGCCGACGAGGGCGCCGAGGCGCCGATGGCCGGCCGCAATTATCGGCTGCTCGCCGACATCCCGGTGCGGCTGTCGGTCGAGGTCGGCTCAACCGCGATCAAGCTGTCCGAGCTGATGGACCTTGCAGAAGGCAGCATCGTCGAGCTCGACCGGCAGAGCCACGAGCTGCTCGACATCATGGCCAACGGCACCCTGATCGCCAAGGGCGAGGTGGTGACGGTCAACGGCCGCTTCGGAATCCGCGTCCTGGAAGTCGTCGCCGCCGACGCGCGGCTTGCGGGCGCGGGCCTGGAGCGGCGCCGGTGACCGAATATTTTCTCCGCCTTCTGTTTCTGATCCCGCTCGTCGGCGGCCTCGCCTTCGGCGCGCTGTGGCTGTGGCGCAAGGCCCAGCCGGGCATGGCGGTGGGCCAGCGCGAGCGGCTCGTGAAGGTCGTCGACGCGGTGCCGATGGGCACCACCGGCCGCCTCGCGGTGGTCGAGTTCGACGGCAAGCGGATCCTGCTCGCGGTGTCGCGCACCGGCATCAGCCGCCTCGACGACGACGGCCGCTCGGCCATGGGCCTCCTCGATGGCTGAGGTTGCGTTTCCGCTCTCGAAGCGGACCCTCCTCAAAGCCGCGGCGATCTTCGTAGGCTTCATGGCCTTCGTGGTTCTGCTCGGCTTCTCGGGCGACCTCGCATTCGCCCAGGCTCAGGAAGCGCCGGCCCAGGCGCAAGCCGCGCCTCAGAACCCGCCGGCCGCCGCGGGCGGCCAGCCGGGCGCTCTCGACCGCGCGGTCGGCACGCTTTCGGGCGACGGACGGCCGCTGTCGCTCTCCTTGCAGATCCTCATCCTGATGAGCCTGCTGACGGTGCTCCCGTCGATCATCCTGATGATGACCAGCTTCACCCGGATCATCATCGTCCTGTCGATCCTCAGGCAGGCGATCGGGCTCCAGAACACGCCGCCCAACCAGGTGCTGATCGGGCTCGCCATGTTCCTGTCGATCTTCGTGATGCGTCCCGCGATCGACGAGATCAACCGGACCGCCTACACGCCCTACGGCAACGGCCAGATCTCGATCGAGGAGGCGGTGACCCGCTCCGGCCGGGTGCTCCACGGCTTCATGATGACCCAGACCCGCGAGAACGACCTCAGGCTGTTCTCCGACCTCGCCAATGTCCGCGGCTTCGCCAATCCGCAGGACGTGCCCTTCTCGATCCTTCTGCCGGCCTTCGTGACCTCGGAGCTCAAGACCGCGTTCCAGATCGGCTTCCTGATATTCCTGCCGTTCCTGATCATCGACATCGTGGTGTCGTCGACGCTGATGGCGCTGGGCATGATGATGCTCAGCCCGCCGATCGTGTCGATGCCGTTCAAGCTGCTGCTGTTCGTTCTGGTCGACGGCTGGGCCCTCACCATGGGCTCGCTCGCCGCCTCCTTCGGCGGAGGCTAGCATGGTCGCCGACAATCCCGATTATTTCATCGGAATCGCCCAGCAGGCGCTGTGGATCGTCAGCCTGGCGTCCGCGCCGATCCTGATCCCGGCGCTCGCCGCGGGCCTTCTCCTCGGCATGGTGCAGGCGGCGACGTCGATCAACGAGCAGACCCTGACCTTCGTGCCCAAGCTGATCGTGGTCGGCATCTGCCTCGCCATCTTCGGAAGCGCCATCCTCATGCTGCTGGTCGACTTCACCCAGGAGCTGTTCGCCAGGATTCCAGAGATCACGCGATGATCCCGACGGGTTTCGCCGGCGTCGAAGCGCAATTGTGGCTGTGGATGGTCGCGATGATCCGTCCCGGCGCCTGCTTCCTCGCAGCGCCGATCTACGGCGCCAATTTCGTTCCGGTGCAGCTTCGGCTGATCGTCGCTCTCGCGGTCGGCATTCCAGGCCTCGCGACGACCAGCTTCGTGCTCCCCGCGGACGGGCTCGCCTCCTTCGCCGGAGTCGTGCTGGTCGCGAGCGAGGTGCTGGTCGGGCTCGCGCTCGGCTTCGCGGTGCAGATCGGCTTCGCGGCGGCGAGTATCGCCGGCGAGATCATCGGCAACGCCATGGGCCTCGGCTTCTCGGCGATGATGGACCCGGCGACCGGCGCCCAGAACCCGGCGCTGTCGCAGCTCCTGTCGATCATCGGCACGTTCCTGTTCCTGTCGATGGGCGGGCACCTGATGCTCGCCGCGATCGTGGTCGAAAGCTACCGAGCGCTGCCGCCGGGCGACGCCTGGCTCGCGGCGGAGAGCATCCGCAGGCTCGCTTATTTCGGATCGGTGCTGTTCGCCGCAGGCGTCTCGGTGGCGCTGCCGGTCGGCTTCTCGATCGTGCTCGTCCAGATCATCATGGGCATGCTGTCGCGCACCGCGCCGGCCCTCAACCTGTTCGCGGTCGGCTTTCCGGCCGCCCTCCTCGCCGGAATGGTGCTTCTCGCCATCGCCGCGCCGATCATCGGCGAAGGCCTGGTCGCGGCGATGCAGGCGGGGCTCGAGGAATCGCGCCGGATCGCGCTCGGGAACTGACATGTCGGAGCAGGACCAGAGCCAGAAAACCGAGCTGCCGACGCCGAAGAAGCTTCGCGACGCGGCGGAGAAAGGCGACGTCCTCACCTCGCGAGAGCTCGGGACGGCGCTGGTGGTGGCGATGGGGGCGGCCTGGATCGCCTTCGCCGGTCCGGCGATGGTCGGCTCGCTCGAGACGATGGTCCGCGACGGGCTTTCGTTCGGCTTCGAGGACGTCCGCACCTTCGACCCCGCCGGCGCGGCGCTGCGCCTGCTGATGATCATCGCGGTCCCGATCGTCGGCCTGTTCGCGCTCACCATGTTCGCCGCGATCGGCGCTCCGGCCTTGCTCGGCTCGCTGGGCTTCCGCGGGAAGGCGGTCGGATTCAAGGCGAGCAAGCTCAACCCGGCCTCGGGCCTCAAGCGCATGTTCGGCCTCCAGGGGCTGATGGAGCTCGGCAAGTCGATCCTCAAGGTGCTGCTGATCGGATCGCTTGCCGTGTGGCTGCTGATGGGCGAGCTGCCCGGCCTGATCGGGCTCGGCACCCGCGACACGCGAGCCGCCATCTACAGCCTGGGCGGCACGTTCACGTTCGCGGTGCTGCTGATGGCGGGCGCGCTCGTCTTCATCGCGATGGTCGACGTGCCGATGCAGATGATGCAGCGCACCCGGCGCCTCCGAATGACCAAGCAGGAGATCAGGGACGAGCACAAGCAGCAGGAAGGCTCGCCCGAGGTCAAAGGCCATCAGCGCGCCAAGCAGCGCGAGGTCGCCCGCCGATCGGTGCAGAAGGCGATGGGCGAGGCGACGATGGTGCTCACCAACCCGACCCATTTCGCGGTGGCGCTGCGCTACAAGCAGGGCTCGGATCCGGCGCCGATCCTCCTCGCCCGCGGCCGCGGAGTCACCGCCGAGGCGATCCGCGAGCTCGCCGCCGAAAACAATGTGCCGATGCTGAGCTATCCCGAGCTCACCCGCGCCATCTACTACACGACCCGCGCCGGCCAGTTCGTGCGCGAGGACCTCTATCTCGCGGTGGCGACGGTGCTCGCCTTCGTGTTCAAC
This sequence comes from Sphingosinicella sp. YJ22, assembly GCF_011320075.1. Taxonomy (GTDB): domain Bacteria; phylum Pseudomonadota; class Alphaproteobacteria; order Sphingomonadales; family Sphingomonadaceae; genus Allosphingosinicella. The sequence continues at coordinate 63,027 of NZ_JAANPA010000013.1, forward strand.
CTCGATGCAGCGCGCGCCGCCGGCCACGCCCAGCCGTCGATCGAGGTCCCGCAGGAAGCGCGCTTCGACGCCGACGGCCGGCGGGTCTAGCTCCCTCTCCCCAGCGGGGGGAGGGTTGGGGTGAGGGGGTTCGGGCTTCGCGATTATCCTCGGATACAGGACGCTCGCTGCGCTCGCGGCCCC
>NZ_JAANPA010000014.1 GCF_011320075.1 Sphingosinicella sp. YJ22
GGATCGCCTCCGCCCGCACCGCCGCGGCAGGCGCCCCCGCGCGCACCGCGGCCGACGCCTTGCTCGGCCAGGGCCGGCATGCCGAGGCGGCCGAGCTCTACCGCCTCGCGCTGACCAAGACCGGCGAGGATGCCGATCTCGTCAACCTGAGGCTCGGCGAGGCGCTGGCGCTTGCCGGACAGACGGCGGAGGCGCAGGTGGCGCTTCAGGCGGTCGGCGGGCAACGCGCCGAGCTGGCGCGGCTGTGGCTGGTCTGGCTCGCCCAGCGCCCCGCGGCGCCTGTCGCCGGCTGACCGCGCGAACTTTTCCCCAACAATCGCGGCAAATGCCGTCCCGAAACGGTGCGCGGCGGCACTCGGCGCTTGGACGCGCGACGATGGCGGGCTAGCCTCGTCCGAATGGCGATGTGCGCCTTCCTCAAGGGCTGACCGCGCGTGCGTTTCGACGACATGATTGCGACGGTGCTGGAGCGTCCTTCCGGGCGCCCGGACGAGCGCGCCGCGCAATGGCGCCAGCTCGTCGACCTGCTCGCTCAGCGTCGCCAGGCGGCGGACGGCCCGGAGGTGGCGGCGGCCTATGCGTTCCTGCGCTCCCATCGCGCCGAGATTCCGCTCCAGATGCGGGAGCGGACCGCCGTCGCGCTCGTCGGCCTGCGCGTCGCGCCGGAACTGGTCGCATTCTTCGCCGAGGATCAGCCCGTGGTGGCGACCCCGCTGCTGCGCAGCGCCCGGCTCACGGGTCGCGAGTGGATCGACCTGCTGCCCGGCCTGTCGCCGACCGGGCGGGCGGTCCTGCGCCACCGCCGCGACCTCCCTCAGGATGTGCGGCAGGCGCTCGCCTCGTTCGGAAGCACCGATTTCGTGCTCGAATCCGACGGCGTCGCCGCGGCGGAGCAAGCCTCGGCGACGCTGACCGATGAAGACGCGGAGTCCGCGCCGCCCGAGGAGCGCAGCCAGATCTGGGAGCTGGTCGAACGGATCGAGGCCTTCCAGCGCAATCGCGACAGCGCGGTCCCCGAGTCCGCCGAGACGGCCGAGGAGTTCCGCTGGGAAACCGGTCCCGAGGGCGTGATCATGTGGGTCGACGGCGCGCCGCGCGGGCCGCTCGTCGGCCAGAGCATCGCGACAATCGGCGAGCACGGCCATTACGGCGTCGACGGCCAGGCCGCCGGCGCCTTCCACAAGCGCGCGCCGTTCCGCGATGCCCGCTTCAACGTCGCCGGCTATGGCGCCGCCTCGGGCGACTGGCGGATCTCGGGCGTTCCCTATTTCGACGTCCATCGCGGCAATTTCCTCGGCTATCGCGGCACCGCGCGCCGCCCGCGCCTCGGCGAGGTCGCCGCCGTTCCGGACGAGTCCGGCCTGTTCGGAAGCAACCTGCCGGCCGAAGCGCTTCGCCAGCTCGTCCACGAGCTGAAGACCCCCTTGAACGCGATCATCGGCTTCGCCGAGCTGATCGAGGGCCAGTATATGGGCCCGGCCGGCTCGCAATATCGCGGCCGCGCGGGCGAGATCGTCGATCAGGCGCGGCGCCTGCTGGGCGCGGTCGACGACCTCGATACCGCCGCGCGGATCGAGACCGCCCGCCCCGCTCCGGGGCAGAGCGAGGTCGATGCCGCCGCTCTCCTCGCCCGCCTCCACGAGGCCTACGAGCAGGACGCCGCCCAGCACCGCGCCGCCGTCGCGATCCGCATCGACAACGACCTGCCGCCCGCAGCCCTCGAGCCCGCCGCCGCCGAGCGCATGCTGTCGCGAATGCTCGCCGCCACCATCGGCCTCGCCGGCGAGGGCGAGACCATCCATGGCGATTTCACTCTGGGCCGGCGCGGGCGCGACGCCATGCTGTGCCTCGCCATCGACCGGCCCTTGGCCATCCACGGGCTGGACGAGATGGCCTTGCTCCATCCCGGCTACAGCCCGGACGGCGACTGGCCCGGAGCGCCGTCGCTCGGGCTCGGCTTCGCGCTTCGTCTCGTCCGCAAGCTCGCCGAGGCCTCCGGAGGCGCGCTTGAGATCGGCGAGGAGCGGTTCAGGCTCTATCTGCCGGTCGCCGCCCACGAGGCGCCGGCCAGCGGCAGCAGCGGCGCCGGGGCCGAAGCCTGACCGCCCACTGGCGCGCCGTCCACCGCTTCGCTATCGCTGAGGACGGCGGGGCCTGTAGCTCAACGGTTAGAGCTGGCCGCTCATAACGGCTAGGTTGGGGGTTCGAATCCCTCCGGGCCCACGCCCCCGCTGCGCGCCGCCGCCCGGCCAACCCAGCGCGCGGCGATTCCGCTTGGAAGCGCGGGCGCTTAGCCGCATGATGTCGCCGACATTCCTCTAGACCCGGGAGCGGCGGCGATGATCGAGGCTGTGTTGATGGCGGTGGTCGCGACGGTGCTTCTGTACCTCGCCATGAGCGTCAAGATCGTCCGCCAAGGCTATCACTACACGATCGAGCATTTCGGCCGCTTCACCGCGGTCGCCCGCCCCGGCCTCAATTTCTACCCCGCGGTCTTCTACCGCGTCGGCCGCCGAATCAACATGATGGAGCAGGTCCTCGACATCCCCGGCCAGGAGATCATCACCAAGGACAACGCGATGGTTTCGACGGATGGGGTGGTGTTCTTCCAGGTTCTGGATGCCGCGAAGGCGGCTTATGAGGTTTCGGATCTGTATGTGGCGATCCTCAACCTGGTGACCACCAATTTGCGCACGGTGATGGGGTCGATGGACCTCGACGAGACATTGTCCAAGCGCGACGAGATCAACGCCCGGCTGCTCGACGTGATCGACCACGCGACGACTCCGTGGGGGGTCAAGATCACCCGCATCGAGATCAAGGACATCCGCCCGCCGACCGACATCGTCAACTCGATGGCGCGGCAGATGAAGGCCGAGCGCGAGAAGCGCGCCGCGATCCTCGAGGCCGAGGGCCTGCGCGCCGCCGCCATCCTCAAGGCCGAGGGCGAGAAGCAGTCGCGGATCCTCGAGGCCGAGGGCCGCCGCGAGGCCGCCTATCGCGACGCCGAGGCGCGCGAGCGCGAGGCCGAGGCCGAGGCCAAGGCGACCCAGGTGGTCAGCGACGCCATCGCCGGCGGCAACGCCCAGGCGATCAACTATTTCATCGCCCAGAAATATGTCGAGGCGGTCGGCCAGTTCGCGACGTCGCCCAACGCCAAGACCATCCTGTTCCCGGTCGAGGCGACCCAGCTGATCGGAACGCTCGGCGGGATCGGCGAGATCGCCAGGGAGGCGCTCGACAAGGCCGGCTCGCGGCCGGTCGGAATCGTCGCGATGCCGGAGCAGAGATGAACCTCGGCGAGGTCGACGCCGCCTGGCTCTGGCTGGTCGCCGCCGCGGCGCTGGCGGCGATCGAGCTGGTCACCCCCGGCTTCTTTCTGATCTGGGTGGCCGGCGCCGCCCTGCTGACCGGGATCACCGCCTTCCTGCTGCCGATCGGCCTGCCCTTCCAGCTCGTCCTGTTCGGCCTGTTCTCGATCCTGTCGGTGATCGTCGGCCGCCGCCATTACGAGCGCGCGGCGCGGGCCGGCGGCGGCGACCCGCTGCTCAACGACCGCACCGCCCAGCTCATCGGCCAGGTCGTCACGGTCGTCGTCGCCATCGAGAATGGCGAGGGCCGGGTCCGCGTCGGCGACAGCGTGTGGTCGGCGCGCGGCCCGGACGTCGCCGCCGGCAGCCGGGTTCGGATCCACGGCGCCGACGGCAATTGCCTCAAGGTGACGCCGCTGCCGGCGCTGGACGAGGGCTAGGCGGTGGTCGCCGGCTGCGGGGTCGCCGCGGCGGTCGGACGGTTCTCCGGCTCGAACACGACGTCGACCTCGGTCTCGCCGCCGCGCGCGTCGGTCGCGCTGCCCTTGCGGCGGTTGTAGATCACCGCTCCGGCCGCGGCCGCTGCGCCGATGACGACCGCGCCGATCGCCGCCTTCTTCCACATCCCGCCCGAATCCATGATCGCTCCGCCGCCCTTCTCCTCCTCGAGCAGGATCGCGGCGTCGGCATTGGCGGTCAGCCGCACCTTGTCGTTCTCGACCGCCGCGACGAGGCCGCCGGAAATATAATGGTGGTGGTGGCTGTGCGAGCCGCTGTCGAGCTTGATCAGCTTGATCCGGTCTCCATCGACCTTGTCGACGGTGCCGACATGGACTCCGTCGGCGCCGATGATCTCCATATGCTCGCGAACCTTGCTGAGATCGGCCATCTGCTTTGCTCCTCCATCCTGGTTGGGTTTGCCGGTAGAACGTGCCGCGGCCGTCATGGATGCATGCGCCGGCCCGAAAGCCGGCACGCCCGGTCGGCCGCGGCCAAGCGGCGCGCGTAACCTATCCGGTAAAAACAACTTTCCTACAGCGTACCGTTTATGTTCTATACTGCCGGATGGGCGGGACTGATTCGGGGCGGCCGCAGCGGCGGCGGGTGGACGAGGCGGCAAAGGCGGGCTTCGTCGCCGCGCTGAGGAACGGGACGGCGCGGGACGAGGCGGCGGCGGCGCAGGGCTTCACCGCGGAGGCCTTCTATTACCTACGCAAGCGCGACGCCGTGTTCCGGCTCGCCTGGATCTGGGCGATCGACCTGTCGGCCCGCGACCAGCGCGAGGCGCAGCGGGCGGCGTCGCTCGCGCGGGAGGCCGAGGGCGACCCGATCGAGAGCAACAACAGGCGGATGCTTCAGCGGCGGCGGGCGCGCGGCATCCGCTTCACCGACAGCCGCAAGCAGGTCTATCTCGACCATTTCGCCGGCACCGCCGACCTCCAGGCCTCCGCCGACGCGGCCGGCGTTCACATGTCGACCGTGTACAAGCATCTGCGCATCGACCCGGTGTTCGCCGAGGGCAATGAGGACGCGCTTCGCCGCGCCTATGCGCTGCTCGAGGCGGAGGCGGTGCGCCAGCGGCTCGAGGCCCTTCGGCGGGCGCCGTTCGAGCCGCAGCCGATCGGCGAAGGCGCCAAGGAGTTCGAGCGGGTGATCCAGCTGCTTGCGCGGCTGGAGCGGCGCGACGGCCGCATCGGCATGCGCCAGCGCGGCCAGGGCGCGCTCAAGCGCTGGACCTTCGAGGAGTCGATGGCCCTGCTCGACAAGAAGCTCCGCGCCCTCGGCGCCCGCCGCCTCCCGCCGCCTTCGGAGCCCGTGGAATGAAGAAGCGCGTGAGGCCCTGACATGAACCGCGCCGAGCTGCTCGCCATATTGATCGACCTTCGCGCGCTGCCGCCGGAGCAGCGGCGAAAGGTGTGGATGGCGCTGCCCGATCCGGCGCAGCGGGCGATCCTGGAGGAATGGTGGTGGCAGGCGCATGGCGGCCAGGCCGAGCCCGACTGCGGGCCGAACGGCGATCCCTGGCGGGTGTGGGCGATCGTCGCCGGGCGCGGCTTCGGCAAGACCCGGGCCGGCGCCGAATGGGTGTGGGCGCGCGCTCGGGAGAATGAGGCGGCGCGCATCGCCCTCGTCGCCGCGACCCTGGACGAGGTCGAGCGGGTGATGATCCGCGGCGAGAGCGGCCTGCTCGCGCTCGCCCGCTGCGACGAGCGCCCGCGCTGGATCGCCAGCCGCCGAGTGCTGGAATTCCCGACCGGCGCGGAAGGCCATGCCTTCTCGGCCGAGGTGCCGGACAAGCTGCGCGGGCCGCAGCACCACCATGCCTGGTGCGACGAGCTCGCCAAATGGCCGAACGCCGACGCGACCTGGGACAATCTCATGCTCGGCCTCAGGCTCGGCGAGCGCCCGCGCACCATCGTCACCACGACGCCCAAGCCGGCGGCGCTCTTGAAGCGGATCCTCGCGCTCGATTTCACCGCGCGGACCGAAGGCCGCACCGCCGACAACCCCCATTTGCCGGCCGACTTCCGCGACGCGGTGACGGCGATGTACGGCGGCACCCGCCTCGGCCGGCAGGAGCTGGAGGGCGAGCTCCTCGAGGACCACGAACGCGCCCTGTGGAGCCGCACCCTGATCGACAAGGCGCGTGGGATCCTCCCCGGAGCGGGGAGGTGGCTCGGCGAAGCCGAGACGGAGGGGGCCCCGGGACTCGCGCTGACGGAGGGCCCCCTCCACCACGACGCTTCGCGTCGCGGTCCCCCTCCCCGTTCCGGGGAGGATTTTCGGCGGGTCGTCATCGGGCTCGATCCTCCGGCCTCGACCGGCGGCGATAGCTGCGGGATCGTGGTGTGCGGCCGGGACGCGGACGGCGTCGCCTGGGTGCTCGCCGATCTCAGCGCCGGCGGCCTGTCGCCCGAGGCGTGGGCGCGGCGGGTCGCCGAGGCGGCGGCGCAATATGGCGCGGGCCGGGTGGTCGCCGAGAAGAACCAGGGCGGCGACATGATCGCCAGCGTGCTTCGCGCGGTCGACGCCGACCTTCCCGTCCGCCTCGTCGCCGCGACCAAGAGCAAGGCCGCCCGCGCCGAGCCGATCGCGCTTCGCTTCGAGACCGGCCGCGCCCGCCTCGCCGGCCGCTTCCCCGAGCTCGAGGACCAGCTCTGCGCCCTCACCTGGAACGGCTACCAGGCCGCCGGCAGCCCCGACCGCGCCGACGCGATGGTGTGGGCGATGACCGAGCTGTTCGACAAGGAGCGCGGAAGGCCGAGTGTTCGGGCGTTGTAGGCAGTTCGCTCAACGTCCGCTTTTGACCCATCGCGGACATTCTCCAATGGCGTTGCAGCTATACTCGGGGGATGGGGTAGTCTACGTGCGGAAGCCTGCGCGGAGTTCCTTTCGCGCACACCGGGGGATTCCATGAAAAAAGTCTTTGCGCTTGCCGCCTGCGCGGCAGCCCTGATCTCGATCAGCGCCTCCGCGGCTGCCGCGGATGAGAATGATCGACGCGTGCAGGTCCAGAACCGCAGCGATCAGGCGATCCACTATCTGTACGCCTCCCCGGTCACGAGCAACAATTGGGAGGAGGATCTTCTCGGCCAGGGCACCGTCGCCGCCGGTGCCAGCGTGACCGCGAACATCGATAACGGCACCACTGAATGCAATTACGACTTCAAGGTCGTGATGGCGAACGGGCGCGAGCACATTACCCGCCGAGTCAACGTGTGCGTGGTTTCGCGTCTTGTCGTGACCAATTCGGGTGCCGCGGCACAATAACCAGAACAGCATCTAAAGAGGGGGAAGAGCATGAAATCGATTTTGTACGCTGGGGCCATGCTGGCCGCGTCCATGACACTCGCGTCCTGTGGTCAGGACGGCGCCGACCGGAACACCGGAGCGGCCGCCAATCAGTCCGCGCCCGCTGGCGGGACTTCCAGCAACGCCAGCGGCGAGGCAGCCGATGGCGCTCTCCAGGGCGGCGCTGCCCAGCAGGATTTCTCGGTGGTCAACAATACCGGTCATGTCGTGATGACCCTGAACGTCTCGCCCTCCAACGAGAACGAGTGGGGCCCGGACATTCTTGGCACCGATACGCTCGCCAATGGTGAAACGGCCGAGGTCACTTTCCAGCGTGGAAGCGACCAGTGCCTCTGGGACATCCGCGTCACCTACGATGACGGCGATACCGGCGACATGCGCGGCGTGAACCTTTGTGAGGTAGCGACGGTCACTTTGACGCCCTGATCCTGATCCGTCCTGCCGTTTTCGGGCGGCAGGACGGACGCCTATTAGCCAGCATTGCTCGCCGCCTCGGTGGGCGCAGCGATAGAAACCGGACATCGTCTGATCGAGAAGGGTCTCAAAGCAGCACGCGAGAAAAAGGGCGCTCAACCAGGGAAAGAATTGAGCGCCCGTCTCGTCGTCGGAGCCCGGTGAAAGAGGATGAAAACCGGGTGCCGGCACAACCCGTTAACCATCTCTAGGTTCCCGGTGTGTAGCTACATCATCGGACTCACGGTTCCGTCCGCTTCCGGCCAGAAGCAGACTCCAGCCCCCGCGGGGTTGGCGGATTTCCACCCCGAGCAGACGTCGAGGGTTAGCGCCTCACCCCCGCCGGTTCGCGGTCGCGAAGCCGTAGGCGCCGCCGACCACGGCGCCGACGATCGGGCCCACGAAGGGCAGCGGGATCGCGATCAGGGCGCCGATCCCGGCCGCGATCGCCGTTCGTTTCGCCACGGGATTGTCGAGCATGACACCTTCCTTTCGTGAAGGTGTATTATAGGAATAATACGGCTCGGCGCAAGGACCAGGACAGCCTAACGATAGACGTCCCGGCGATGGGCCACCCGCACGACCAGGATGGTGATGCGTGAATCCTCGATCCGCGCCACCACGCGGTAGTCGCCGATACGCCAGCGCCAGAAGCCGCCATGCTCTCCCTTGAGCGCCGCGCCGAGGCTGCGCGGATCGTCGAGCGGGGCGATGCGCGTCTCGAGCGTCCTGACGATGCGTGCCGCAACCGCGCGGTCGAGCTTTTTCAGCTCCTTGGCGGCGTCCGGGTGAAATTCAATCGTCCAGGCCAAGCTCGGTCTTCAGCTGCTCCAGCGGGATGGCGTCCCCCTCACGGAAACCGCGCATCCGCTCCTCGGCCAGGTAGAAATCCTCCAGATCGTCGAGATGGGTCTCGATCGCCTCGCGCGCGTAGAAGGTCTTGGTGCGTCCGGTCCTCGCGGCCAGCACTTCCAGCCGTCTCTCGGTTGCCTCGTCAAGTCGTACCGCAAGCATGGCGCGTCTCCTGCTATACATGTATATCATTGGGTGAGTCACGGCAAGGCGCCAGACGCGCAAGATCCGGCTCGACCCAGCCCAGCCGCGCCTGCGGCGAAAAGAGGAGGTCGCGGCTGTAGAAGCGAAGCGGCCAGTCGCGGCGGCCTTCGGGCTCGCTCAGGAGCGCGTTGACCCGGTCGGCGAGGCCCCTGCCCGCGCTTCGCGCCAGGGCGGCGCGGACGCCCGCGATGTAAACCTGGGTGATCGTCTCGTGATAGCCTTCGCTGTCGCTGTTCACGCCGCCGACGCTCTCATTGTAGCGGCGGATGAGGGTCGGCAGGTCGCGCTCGGGGGCGATGTCCGGGCGCTCGAGGATCAGCCAGGCGCAGGTCGCGAGATGGGCCTCGTGGGTCCATTCCGCCTTGGCCAGGGTACAGGCGATCATGCCCTCGCCCACCCGGCGGATGCTCGCATCGTCCGCGAACAGGCGCGGCTCGTGTTCGGTCGTCATGCGTGTCTCCCCAAAAAGAAAGGGAGCGCGCCGGCCCTCGCCGACACGCTCCCTGTAAATGCTCCCCTCCCGCCTGCGGGAGGGGAGGTTCGCGTCAGGCGGCGGTCACCTCCGGGCGGGCGACTTGAACCTGCCGGGCGCCGGGCGCCGAGGCACGGACGCCGTCGTCGACATGGGCCAGGAACTTGGCGAAATTGTCGTTGAACAGGGTCACCAGCTTGTCGGCGGTGGCGTCGTAATCGGCCTTGTCCGCCCAGGTGTCGCGCGGGTTGAGGATCTTCGAATCGACGCCCGGGACCGCGACCGGCACCTCGAAGCCGAAATTGGGATCCTTGCGGAACTCGGCGTTGTTGAGGCTTCCGTCGAGCGCGGCGTTGAGCAGCGCGCGGGTCGCCTTGATCGGCATGCGGCTGCCGACTCCGTACTTGCCGCCGGTCCAGCCGGTGTTGACCAGCCAGCAGGTCACGCCGCCCTTGGCGATGCGCTCCTTGAGGAGGTTGCCGTAGACGGTCGGGTGGCGCGGCATGAACGGGGCGCCGAAGCAGGTCGAGAAGGTCGCTTCCGGCTCGGTGACGCCGATCTCGGTGCCGGCGACCTTGGCGGTGTAGCCCGACAGGAAGTGGTACATCGCCTGGTCGGGGGTGAGGCGGGCGATCGGGGGGAGGACGCCGAACGCGTCGGCGGTCAGGAACACGATGTTCTTCGGCACCGGGCCCATATTCTCGGCGCTGGCGTTCGGGATGAAGTCGATCGGATAGGCGCCGCGGGTGTTCTCGGCGAGGCTGTTGTCGTCGAGGTCGAGCTCGCGGGTGACCGGGTCGATGACCACGTTCTCGAGCACCGTGCCGAACCGCTTGGTGGTCGCGAAAATCTCCGGCTCCGCCTCGGGCGAGAGACGGATCATCTTGGCGTAACACCCACCCTCGAAGTTGAAGACGGCGGTATCCGACCAGCCATGCTCGTCGTCGCCGATCAGGGTGCGGCTGGCGTCGGCGGACAGGGTGGTCTTGCCGGTGCCGGACAGGCCGAAGAAGACCGCGGTGTCGCCGTTCGGGCCGATATTGGCCGAGCAGTGCATCGGCATCACGCCCTCGACCGGGAGCAGGTAGTTGAGGATTCCGAACACCGACTTCTTCATCTCGCCGGCATAAGCGGTGCCGCCGATCAGGATCAGCTTGTCGGTGAGGTTGACCGCGATCACGGTCTCGCCGCGGGTGCCGTGACGGGCCGGGTCGGCCTTGAAGCTCGGCAGGTCGATGATCGTGAACTCGGGCACGAACTCGGCGAGGTCCTCCGGCTGCGGGCGGACCAGCAGGGTGCGGATGAACAGATTGTGCCAGGCGAGCTCGTTGATCACGCGCACCCGGACCCGGTGCTCGGGCTGCGAGCCGCCGAACAGGTCGGCGACGAACAGCTCGCTCTTGTCAGCGACGGCGGCGAGGAAATCCTGCTTGAGCGCGGCGAAATGGGCCGGCGTCATCGACGCGTTATTGTCCCACCAGATGGTGCTCTCGGTCTCGGAGTCGCGGACGATGAACTTGTCCTTGGCCGAGCGGCCGGTGTGCTTGCCGGTCTTGACGACGAGCGGGCCGTCCTTGGCGAGGATGCCCTCGCCGCGGCTCACCGCCTGCTCGACGAGCGCGGCCGGACCGAAATTCCAATTGAGCTTGGCGCCGGTCTCGATGCCCTGGTTGGAAAGCCCGTAAGCGGGCACGCGGTCGATCACCTGGATACTCCCTGCAATAGCCAATGCGAGCGTTGGGCCATGGTTTTGCCCCGCTCGTTCATGGCCCGGCCCCATATCGAAAGGGGGCCGATCCGTCAAAGGCTGGCAGGACGGGTAGCCTTGGGCCTACGCCACCGCTAAACCCGCCCGTTCCGGAACGAAGGGCCTGGTTTCGCGCATGGCGATCACGATCGCGCTCGTCGACGACGACCGCAACATCCTCACCTCGCTGTCGGTGGCCCTGCAGTCGGAAGGGTTCGTCACGCGCCTCTACAGCGACGGCGAGAGCGCGCTGAAGGCGCTCAGCGACAATCCGCCCGATCTCGCCGTGCTCGACGTGAAGATGCCGCGGATGGACGGCATGGAATTGCTCCGTCGCCTGCGCGAGAAGAGCGCGATTCCCGTCATCTTCCTCACCTCCAAGGACGACGAGCTCGACGAGGCCCTCGGCCTCGCCATGGGCGCCGACGACTATATCGCCAAGCCCTTCTCTCAGCGGCTTTTGATCGCCCGAATCCGCGCGGTGCTGCGACGGACCGAGATGCGCGCTCAGCCCGAGGGCAGCGGCGCGGAGGCCGAGGCGAGCGAGATCGAGCGCGGGCGCCTAAGCATGGATCCGGCCCGCCACCGCGTGCGCTGGGACGGCAAGGAAGTCGCCCTCACCGTCACCGAGTTCCTGATCCTGGAAGCGCTTGCGCAGCGGCCGGGCGTGGTGAAGAACCGCAACCAGCTGATGGACGTCGCCTATCAGGACGACATCTATGTCGACGACCGCACCATCGACAGCCACATCAAGCGGATGCGCCGCAAGTTCCGAGTCGTCGATTCCGAATTCAAGGCGATCGAGACGCTCTACGGCATCGGGTATCGCTTTGCCGAGGAGTGACCCGCAGGAGCTCTCGGTCAACTGGACCCGGCGGGTCTCGCTCCGCCACCGAATCCTCGCGGTCAACATCTTCGCCATCGCGATCCTCGCCGGATCGATCCTCTATCTCGACAGCTTCCGCAGCCGTCTCACCCAGGCGCGCGTCGAGCAGGCCGCGACCGAAGTGACGATGATCGCCCGCTCGCTGAGCCAGGTGCCCGATCCCCTCCACCAGCCCCTGCTGGTCCGCCTCGGCCGCGATAGCGGCGCCCGGCTGCGCATCTACAGCCCGGACGGAACCAAGCAGGCCGATAGCTGGTCTGACGCCGAGCCGACCTACCAGCTTCCCGACCCCGCCGACGAGCCGTGGCCGCGCTGGTTCGCGCGCGCTCTCGACAACGGCTTCGACGCGATCGTCGGCGCTCCGCAGCCGCCCTTGCTCGAGCTGCCGGAGGACGACCGCCTGCAGAGCTGGCCGGAAGCGATGGAAGCCCACGACCGGACGACCACGACGACGGCGCTTCGCCGCGCGCCGGAAGGCACCGCCTTCGTCACCGCGGCCGCGCCGATCGAAAGCGACGGGCGGGCGGTGCTGCTTCTCAGCGACAATGCCACCGAGATCCGCCGGGTGGTTCGCGCCGAGCGGCTGACCCTCGTCATCATCCTGGTCGCGACGATTACCGTATCGGTGCTTCTGTCCCGCTTCCTCGCCCGAACGGTGGCGGGCCCGCTGCGGCGGCTGGCGCTGGCCGCGCACCGGGTCCGGCTCGGCCGCTCGCGCGAGGTCGACGTGCCGCGACTTCCCGAGCGGCGCGACGAGATCGGCCTGCTCGCCCGAGCGCTCCACGACATGACGCAATCCTTGCGTCACCGCATCGACGCCACCGAGGCGTTCGCGGCCGACGTCACCCATGAACTCAAGAACCCCCTCGCTTCGCTTCGCTCGGCCGTCGACAGCCTGGAACGGACGCAGGACCCGGCACTCCAGGCGCAATTGCTCGACATCGTCCGCCAGGACGTCAACCGGCTCGACCGGCTCGTCGTCGACATCGCAGACACCTCGCGGGTCGACGCGGAGCTGTCACGCGCGCGCTTCGAGCCGGTCGATCTCGGCGCGCTGATCGACGTCATGCTGCCCGGCTGGGAACAGCGCGCGCAGGACGGGCAGCGAGTCGCCTTCGCCCGCCCGCAGGGCGGCAGCGCGGTGGTCATGGGGGATGAATCGCGCCTCGCCCGGCTCATCGACAACCTCGTCGACAACGCCCTGTCCTTCTCGCCCTCCGGCGGCCTGGTGACGATCCGCATCCTGCGCCAGCAGCACGACATGCTGGTCAGCGTCGAGGACGAGGGACCGGGCGTGCCCGCCGACCAGCGCGAGGCGATCTTCGGCCGCTTCCACAGCGTCCGCCCGGACGAGGATTTCGGCCGCCATTCCGGCCTCGGCCTCGCCATCGCCAAGGCGATCGCCCAGGGCCATGGCGGCAGCATCGAAGTCGGCGACCGTCCCGACGGACGGCCCGGCGCCTGGTTCCAGCTGCGCATACCGGTGGGGCAATCATGAGCGAGACGGTTCACGCGACTTGCGTTTCGATCGGCGGGCGGGCGGTGCTGATCTTCGGCCGCTCGGGCGCGGGCAAATCCGACCTCGCGCTGCGCCTGATCGACCGCGGCGCCACGCTCGTCAGCGACGACTACACGATCGTCGCGGCGCGGGGCGGCGCCCTTGTCACGTCCCCGCCGGCGACGATCGCCGGCAAGATGGAGCTTCGGGGTGTCGGCATCATCGACCTGGCGCATGACAGCGGCGTGCCCGCCGCACTGATCGTCGATCTCGACCACGATCCGGACCGCTTGCCGGAACCGGGCACCCGTGACATCGCCGGAGTCGCCATCCCCGTAATAACCCTGCACGGCCTTGAGCCGTCGGCACCCATCAAGGTAGAGAAAGCGCTCCTCCTTCACGGACTCGGCTCCTCTTGCCCGCCCTAGCCCATCCTCAGCGCCTCCTGCTCGTCACCGGCCTGTCCGGCGCCGGCAAGTCGACCGTGCTTCGGACCCTCGAGGACGTGGGCTGGGAAGTCGTCGACAACCTGCCCCTGTCACTGCTCAATCACCTGCTCGCGACGCCGCCGGGATCGGGCGGCGGCGAGCAGAGGCCGCTGGCGATCGGTCTCGACACCCGCACCCGCGGTTTCGACGCCGAGCGGATCGTGCGGCAGGTCAAGAAGCTCGCCAGCGACGACCGCTACCCGGTCGAGCTGCTCTATCTCGACTGCGCCGGAACCGAGCTGCTGCGCCGCTATTCGGAGACGCGCCGCCGCCATCCGCTGGCTCCGGACCGCCCCGCGACCGACGGCATCGCCGAGGAGCGCGAGCTGATGGCGCCGCTCCGACGCTGGGCCGATCATGTCATCGACACGACCGACACCGACTCGAACGCTCTGCGCCAGGCGATCCGCACCCGCTTCGCCGGCGGCGGCGACATTCCGCATCTGTCGGTGGTATCGTTCGGCTTCGCGCGCAGCGTGCCGCGCAACGCCGACCTCGTGTTCGACATGCGCTTCCTCAGGAACCCGCATTGGGACGAGGCGCTGAGGCCGCTGACCGGCACCGACGCCGCTGTCCGCGACTATGTCGCGGCCGACGAGGCCTACGACTCCGCGCTCGCGAAGATCGAGGACCTGCTCGTCACCCTGCTGCCGCGCTACCGGGCGGAAGGAAAATCCTACGTGACGGTGGCTTTCGGCTGCACCGGAGGGAGACACCGCTCGGTCCATGTCGCCGAACGGGTCGCCGCACGGTTGCGCGAGGCGGGTTTTTCGCCCACGGTCGAACATCGTGATCTCGCGCTCCCGCCCCGCGACCAGCTGGAGGGCGGCGGCGAGACCGAGATGGCGGCCCGGGGGCGAGCCGCCGAACTGTCCAAGGTGAGTGAATGATTGGTCTGGTTCTGGTGACGCATGGGCAGCTTGCCCGCGAGTTCATCGTCGCCATGGAGCATGTGGTGGGGCCGCAGGAACGAATCCTGCCGGTCTGCATCGGTCCCGAGGACGACATGGAGGCTCGCCGCGACGACATCGCCAAGGCGATCGCCGCGGTCAACGAGGGCAACGGAGTCGTCATCCTCACCGACCTGTTCGGGGGGACCCCGTCGAACCTCGCCATCTCGCTGATGAAGTCGGCCGAGATCGAGGTGATCGCCGGCGTCAACCTGCCGATGCTGATCCGCCTCGAAGGTGCGCGCAAGACGATGGACGTCCGCGCCGCCGTCGCCGCAGCGCGCGAGGCGGGCCGCAAATATATCTCCGTCGCTTCCGAGGTGCTCGGGGAGACGGCGGGTTGAGCTCGGCCTCGCGGACCGTCGCGGTCACCAACAAGCGCGGCCTGCACGCGCGGGCGAGCGCCAAGTTCGTGACCCTGGCCGCCTCGCTACCCGCCCAGATCGAGGTCGAGAAGGACGGGTCGAAAGTGTGCGGCACCTCGATCATGGGCCTGATGATGCTGGGCGCCGCCAAGGGCGACACGATCGTGATCAGCGCGGCGGGCGACGGCGCCGAGGCGGCGCTCGACGCGCTCGCCGAGCTGGTCGAGGCCCGCTTCGGCGAGGAATGAGCGGGCGCGCATGACCCGCCAGATCACCGCTTTCTCAAACCCGCTGATCAAGCAGGTCCGCGGCCTTCGCGAGAAAAAGAACAGGCGCGCCGAGGGGCTTTTCCTCGCCGAGGGGCTTCGCATCCTGACGGAAGCGCGCGAGGCCGGCCGGCTTCCGGAGGTGCTGCTGTTCGCGAGCGGGCATCGCCACCCGCTTCTCGACGCGCTGATCGAGGCGACCGCGGCGGCCGGCGGCGACGTCGTCGAGACCAATGCCGAGATCATCGGCAAGATCACCGCCAAGGACAATCCGCAGACCGTGATCGGCGCCTACCGAATGTTCGGGGGCAGGCTAACGGATCTCGACCGCGGCGCGGCACCGTTGTGGGTCGTCGCCCAGGCGCTGCGCGACCCCGGCAATATCGGCACCATCCTGCGCACGGGTGATGCGGTCGGCGCGGGCGGGCTGATCCTGATTGACGACTGCGCCGATCCCTTCTCGGTCGAGGCGGTGCGGGCGTCGATGGGGGCGATCTTCACCCAGAAGGTCGCGGCGGCGCCCTGGCCGGACTTCGTGCGCTGGCTTCGCGAGGGGCCGGGCACGCTGGTCGGCACCAGCCTTAAGGCGACCCACGATTATCAGGAGCCGCGCTATCCGGCGCCGACCTTCATCCTCGTCGGCAACGAACAGGCAGGGCTTCCCGAGGCCTATGAGCAGGAGTGCGACCTGCTCGTCAAAATGCCGATGCTGGGCAAGGCGGACAGCCTCAACGCCGCGGTGGCGACCGCGGTGATGGCCTATGAGGTGATCAACCAGCGGCGCCACACCGGGAAATCCCCAGATTGACGTAACCCCCTGTAAAGCTCTTGTGGATCAATGTGCTGGCGCGGGAACTCCGCCGGCGATCGGGGACTTCGGGGGCGTGATGGACGGGGACGGTTCAACCAAGGTGACCATGCCGAAATGGCCGGCATGGATCATGCTCGCGGTGATGGCGGCGAGCGCCTATCCGGCACTGACCGCGAGCGCCCCAAGCGCGGCCGCGGCCGAGAAGCCGGCGCCGGCGCAAGGCCAGGCCCTCAAGCTCGCCAACTGAGCTTCGCGCCGCTGCCGGTCAGCAGAACTTCATCTGACAGCCCTCATTGGACCGGATGTGAAACATCATCCGCTCCTCGCTCTTTGCGCACTCGCCCCGCTTGCGGCCTGCACCGCGCCGATCATCGATAGCCCCGTCGCACCCGCGGTTCCCGCAGCCCCTGACCGAACCACCTACCGAGCGCTCGGCACCGAGCCTTTCTGGAACGTCACCATCGTGGACGGACGGATGGTCTACCAGGATGCGGAGCAGCGGGTGATTAACGTGCCCACGCCCGAGCCGCGGCCGAGCTTCAACGGGCGGCGCTACGTTAGCCAGCGCCTGACGATCGACATCACGCACGGCCGCTGCAGCGACGGGATGAGCGACCGCGTCTATGCCGACACCGTGCTGGTCCTTGCCGACGGCCGCGAGCTGCGCGGCTGCGGCGGCGCGATCCTGCCGCCGGCGACGCTTGACGACACGAGCTGGCGGATCGTCGCGATCGACGGCGCCGACGTGTCGCGCGAGGACGGCTACGAGATTCAGTTCGAGGCGAACCGGCTGAGCGGCCGCGCCGGCTGCAACCGCTTCGGCGGTTCCTATCGGGTGAGCAGCGACGGCTTCCAGGCCGGGCCGCTGGCGATGACCCGGATGGCCTGCCCCGGTGCTCGGATGGCACATGAGCAGGCCGTGGCGCGGCTCCTCGCGGGGCGGGTGCGGCTCTATTATCCCGACGGCGACACGCTGATCATGCGCGGGGTCGCCGGCGGCGAGATCCGGCTAAGGCGGTCGATCTAGGCTATTCGGCCGCGGGCGGAAGCTCGGCCAGCTTGGTGAGCGGGCGCGGGCTGACCTCGACCACCGGCAGCGGCTCGATCTCCTTGGCGCCGCTCGCGACCTCGAGGGCCTCGAACCGCTTGGCCTGGCTCATCACCTGGCTCTCGAGGCTTCCGACGAAGGCATTGTAGGCGTTGGTCGCCAGACCGAGATTGCGGCCGACCTTCTCGACATGGCTGCCCATCGTGGCGATGCGGGAATGAAGCTCCTTGCCGAGGCGGGCGATCTCAGCGGCCTGCTCGGCGAGATTCTCCTTGCGCCACTCCATCGCGATGGTGCGGGCGAGGCCGATGAGGTTGATCGGCGTCGCCAGCAGCACCCGCCGCTCGAACGACCAGTCCCACAGCCGCTCGTCCTGCTCGAGCGCCGCGGTGAGGAAATGCTCGCCGGGAATGTACATGACGACATAGTCGGCGGCGTCGCCGAAGCGGTCCCAGTAATTCTTCGAGCCGAGCTGCTCGGCATGGCGGCGGATCGAGGCGGCATGCGCCTTGAGGTGCGTTTTGCGGGCATCGTCGTCGGCCGACTCATTGGCGTCGAGGAAGGCGTTCAGCGAGCATTTGGCGTCGATGATCAGCTTGCGCCCGCCGGGCAGGCGGACGATCACGTCGGGGCGCAGGCGGCCGTCGTCGGTGTCGACCGACACCTCGGTCTGGAAATCGGCGAAGGGCGACAGGCCGGCCTGCTCGAGCACGTTCTTGAGGCTCTGCTCGCCCCAGCGGCCGCGCGCCTTGGGGCTGGCACGCAGCGCGTGGACGAGGTTGCGGGTCTCGTCGCGGACCTGGGCGTGGCCCTCGTGGAGCATCTTCACCGCGGCCTGGAGCTCGCCATAGCTGGCGTTGCGCGACTTCTCGATCTGGTCGAGCTTCTCGTCATAGCGCTTCAGAGTGGTCTCGACCGGCTGGAGAAGCGCCTTCAATTTCTCCTCGCTCTGCTTCTCGGCATGGCCGAAGCGCTCGGCGGCCTGCTTAAGGAACTTGTCATGGGCGCCGTCGACCGCCTTCGAGGCGAGATCGGCGAAGCGCGCCTCGACCTTAGTCTCCAGCTCCTTGAGCTGGGCGAGCTGGGCGTCATGGGCGCGCTGGCGCTCCGCCTCGCCGCGCTGGAAGGCGGCGACCTGCTCGCCGAGCGTGCGGCTGCGCTCGCGCTCGCCGGCAAGCTGCGCCTCGACATCGCCGAGACGCTTCACCTTCTCGGCTTCCGCGGCGAGGTTGACGACGGCCTCGTTGAACTTGCCGCGCCAAGTCTCGCCCTCGGCGCGAAGCGCGTCGCGCTCGGTCCGCGCCTCGTCCCGCTCCTTCTGAGCAGCGACGGCCGAGCGGCTGCCTAGCCACCAGCCGAGAAGGACACCCGCCGCCATCGCGACCGCCACAACGATAATATCTAGTAGTTCCATTGCCGCCCTTCCTAAGGTGGGCGGCCGGAGCCGCCCCACCACAAGCGCCTGATTAAGCCTCGGCTACGGTGCCTTCGGTTTGGAGAGCACCTTCACCGCTTGCTCAGCCTCCGCCAAACTAAAGTAAGGCGGTGACAAAGGGACAAGGTTGCCGTCAGCGTCCCGAACGACGGCGCGCCAAGAGAAATCCCTGTCCAAATGCGGGAAAATTGGTGGTTCATCCATTCTCGCCTCCCTCACTCTCGCAAGGTTGCGGGGATCGCCGGACCTGAGGTGAAGGCCGCTAGGGATGAGATGAGGCTCCACGCCAACCAGGGGCAATGGTCTCACTTAAACGCCTGCGGGGGCTCGCAACAAGCACAGCGGATTGGATGCTTCGATCGGCTGATTAGGGACCCATGCGCTGCCTCCCTTAATCGTCGAGCTCAGGCGCTCGCATCGCAATCCTACTTCATTCCCGCGCAGGAACAAGACGTGAACCGATCAAACCTGTGGATAGCGTCGATCCCTGAGCGTCCCGTTATGGTTAACCCGCGGTTGACTCTGCGGGGTGGCAGGCCCAGCCTCCTTGCCGCTCCGCAGGGCAAGCCTGCCAGCAGAGGGGGACAGCATGCCGATCAGCAGTTCGATTGCGGTCGATTTCCCGGGCCGCGGCTACGAGAATCACAAGGGCAAGGGCGTCGGCCACCAGAAGCGCGCCGAAGAGGAAATGGCCGACGGCCATTACACGATCCGGGTCACCGGCGTGGACCACGACAATCCGACCGCGGTGAGCCAGACCTCCACGCCGACCACGCTGGCCGACGGCAGCAGCGTCATCACCGAAGTGCGCCAGGGCTCGATCTCGACCGGCGCGGACGGCCTCACGCTCGAGACCGACAACAACAACGGCCGCCTGCGCTACCACACGGTGCTGGACAGCGATCAGCAGGTCACGCTGGGCGATCTCGACGCGCTCAACTTCGACTATATCGTGCACAGCTCAGACCGCAGCGACGTCATCCCGGTGATCCGGCTGGTCATCGACGCGGACGGCAACCTCGCCACAACCCACGACCGCGGCGAGCTGGTGTTCGAATGGGCCTATCAGGGCTTCGGCGCGGTGACCCAGGGCAGCCTTCAGCATGCCGATCTGGTCGGCGGCGACTGGGTCGCCTGGCAGCGCTCGAACGGCCAGAACTGGGACCAGATCGCCAACATGACCGAGTTCAGCGATTGGGCGGACGCCGACGGCCACACCGTGGTCGGTGGGCTCACGTTCAACGAGGACAGCCTCGTGCTCGGCTGGAGCATCGCGCTCGGCTCGGGCAACGGCACCGGCACGATGTCGATCGACAACGTCCAGTTCGCCGGTGTCACCACCGACTTCTACGGATAGGGGGGACGAGGCGGTCGGGCCCGATGGTCCGGCCGCCTCGTGTCGGCAGGCTCAGGCGGCCTTCTTGCCCTGCTCGCGGCGCAGCTTGGCGAGCTTCTTCAGGAGCATCTCGCGCTTCAGGCGCGACAGATGGTCGATGAAGAGAATGCCGTTCAAATGGTCCATCTCGTGTTGGAGGCATACGGCGAGCAGGCCGGTGATCTCCTCCTCGCGCTGCGTGCCGTCGCGGTCGAGCCAGCGCGCGCGGATTCGGTCCGGGCGATCGACCTCGGCATACATTTCCGGTACCGACAGGCAGCCCTCGTTATAGGGCACGTCATGGTCGGAGGTGGAGAGGATCTCGGGATTGACGAAGACGCGCGGGTCGCGGACCGGCTCGCCCTCCTCCGTCTCCTGCTCCTGGAGGTCGATAACCAGCACGCGCTTGGGAACGCCGACCTGGATTGCGGCGAGGCCGATTCCGGGGGCGGCGTACATCGTCTCGAACATGTCGTCGATCAGCCGGCGCAGGTCGTCGTCGACCTGGTCAACAGGCTTGGAAATCTGCCGCAGACGCGGATCCGGAACTTCGACGATGGGGAGGATGGCCATGCGCGGAAAATAAGGTTTGGGGCTGCGGGAATCAAGGAAATGCGAGGCTCAAACCCTTCGCTCGGGACGAGCGAGGGGTTTTGCGATCACTACGAAACCGGCCGTCTCGCTCGCAAGGCCTGCGCCAGGGTGCCCTCGTCGAGATAGTCGAGCTCGCCGCCGACCGGGAGGCCGTGGGCCAGCTGGGTCAGGCGCACCGGCATCCGCTCCAAGCGATCGGCAAGATAGTGGGCCGTGGTCTGGCCCTCGAGGGTGGCGTTCATGGCGAGTACGACCTCGTCGATACCGCCGGCGGCGACGCGGGAGACGAGGCTGTCGATGGCGAGGTCCTCGGGACGCACGCCTTCGAGGGCCGAGAGGCGGCCGCCGAGGACGTGGAAGCGGCCGGGGAACAGGCGCGAGCGGTCAAGCGCCCATAGGTCGGAGACCCCCTCGACCACGCACAGCAATTTGGCGTCGCGGCGCGGATCGGAGCAGACGCCGCAGGGATCGCGCGTGTCGACATTGCCGCAGGTCGAGCAGACCGACAGCCGGTCGGCGACATTGGTGAGCGCGGCGAGCAGCGGGCGAAGCGCGGTCTCGCGCTTCTTGATGAGATGAAGGACGGCGCGGCGGGCGGAGCGCGGGCCAAGGCCGGGCAGCCGCGCCAGCGCCTGGGTCAGCGCGTCGAGTTCGGGGGACGACATGGGGAGGAGGTAGAGTGCAGGGGCGGCTCCAGCAATCCTCCCTGCGAGGCGCAGCCTCGTGGGGAGGGGGACCGTCCGCCGCAGCGCAGCGAAGGCGGATGGTGGAGGGGCTTTGTTCGGGCTTCGCGCAAAGCCCCTCCACCATGCTGCGCATGGTCCCCCTCCCCATCCGCTACGCGGACAGGGAGGATAGATAAGGCCGAGCCGCGCCGCTAAGCGGGGCCCATGCGCCTTGCCTTTATGGGAACTCCGGAATTCGCCGTGCCGACGCTCGACGCCCTGCTCGAGGCGGGGCATGACGTCGTTGCCGTCTACACGCAGCCGCCGCGGCCGGGCGGGCGGCGGGGCAAGGAGCTGACCCCCTCCCCCGTCCACAAACGCGCCGAGGCGGCGGGGATCGAGGTGCGCACGCCCGAGCGGCTGCGTGGGCCCGAGGAGCAGCCGGCGTTCGCTTCGCTCGACCTCGATGCGGCGGTGGTCGCGGCCTACGGGCTGATCCTTCCCGAGCCGATCCTTCAGGCGCCGCGCCACGGCTGTCTCAACGTCCACGCCTCGCTGCTGCCGCGCTGGCGGGGGGCGGCGCCGATCCAGCGCGCGATCCTCGCCGGCGACGAGTCGACGGGCGTGTGCATCATGGGCATGGAGAAGGGCCTCGACACCGGGCCGGTCTATGCGTGCCGGGAAACGGAGATCGGCGGGAAGACGGCGGGCGAGCTGACCGCGGAGCTGGCCGGCATGGGCGGTGCGCTGATGGCCGACGTGCTGAGCCGCCTGCGCGACCTCGTCCCCGAACCGCAGCCGGATGACGGCGTCACCTATGCCCACAAGATCGACAAGGCCGAGGCGCGGATCGATTTCGCTCGCTCCGCCGAGGAGGTCGAGCGGCAGGTGCGTGCCTTCAATCCGGTGCCGGGCGCCTATTTCGAGCATCAGGGCGAGCGCGTGAAGGTGCTCGCCGCGCGCGCCATTCCCGGCGATCACGAGCCT
This sequence comes from Sphingosinicella sp. YJ22, assembly GCF_011320075.1. Lineage (GTDB taxonomy): Bacteria > Pseudomonadota > Alphaproteobacteria > Sphingomonadales > Sphingomonadaceae > Allosphingosinicella. The sequence goes on from NZ_JAANPA010000014.1 coordinate 22,221, forward strand.
GGCACGGTTCTAGACGAGCATTTCGCCATTGCTTGCGGCACCGGAGTTCTGCTGCCGACGCTGGTCCAGCGCGCCGGCAAGGGCGCGATGACTGCGGACGAGCTGCTGCGCGGCTTCGCCATCCCGGCAGGGACGCGCCTCGGATGACCCGTTTCCGCCTGACCATCGAGTTTGACGGCCGCGACTATATGGGCTGGCAACGGCAGGACCATGGCCCGTCGATCCAGCAGGCGATCGAGCGGGCGATGGCCGAGGTGGTGCGCGAGAAGGTCGTGCTCCACGCCGCAGGACGGACCGATGCCGGAGTCCATGCCTATGCGATGACCGCCCATGTCGATGTCGAGCGGGAGATCAGCGCCTTCCGGCTGATGGAGGGGACCAACGCCAAGCTTCGGCCGCAGCCGATCGCCATCCTACACAGCGAGGAAGCACCCGCGGACTGGCACGCCCGCTTTAGCTGCGTCGGGCGGCGCTACATCTACCGGATCGCCAACCGGCGCGCGCCGCTGGCGCTCGACCAGGGGCGAGCATGGCGAGTGCCGGTGACTCTCTATGCGGATGAAATGAACAAAGCGGCGCAAGTGCTTGTGGGGCGCCACGATTTCACCACGTTCCGATCGGCTCATTGCCAGTCGGACAGCCCGGTGAAGACATTGGACCGGCTGACCGTCCGGCGGCTCGGACCGATCATCGAGGTCGAGGCGGCGGCGCGGTCGTTCCTCCACCACCAGGTGCGGTCGATGGTCGGCTGCCTGCAGCTGGTCGGGCGCGGCAAGTGGAGCGCGAAGGATCTCAAGGCGGCCCTGGAGGCACGCAACCGCGCCGCACTCGGCCTCCACGCGCCGCCAGACGGACTGTATTTCGTCGAGGCTCTGTATGATGGGGCGCTGCAGGGGCGGTGAGCCGGCAAAGCGAGCGCTCCAGCATGAGCAGCTGCCACAACAGGCGGCCGTGATCCGAGCGGCCGCGGCGGTGATCGTCGGCGAGGCGCGCGATTGCGGCGGGGTCGAACCAGCCGAGGGTCGCCAAGGCCGAGCCCTGCGGGATGGCGGCCGCCTCGGCGGCCAACGGCCCGCGCAGCCATTCGCTGACCGGGGTCACGAAGCCCTGCTTGGGCCGGTAGAGGATGTCGCGCGGGAGGCGGCCCTCGAGCGACTTCTTGAGGAGATATTTGCCCTGGCCGCGGCGCAGGCGCAGCCGCGGCGGAAGCTTGGCGGCGAATTCGACGAGGCGGTGGTCGAGCAAGGGCTCGCGTGCCTCGAGGCTGACCGCCATGCTGGTGCGGTCGACCTTGGTCAGGATGTCGCCGGGCAGCCAGATCTTGAGATCGGCATATTGGGCGCGGCCCAGCGCGTCGCGCGCCGGCGCCTCGGCCATCGCCTTCACGTAGCGGTCCTCGGCGCGGTGGCCTTGGAGAGCTCGCCTGAAATCCTCGCCGTAAAGCATTGATCTTATAGCCGGTGGCGTCGCGCCCACGGCCTCCGCATAAGCCTCGCCGCTGTCCTTGCCGATGGCCTGAAGCGTGGTCTTGGCGCGCAGCGGCCGCGGCGCCCAGTCGAGCTTCGGGCAGGCGTCGCCGAGGCGGCCAATCCCCCTGCGCAGGCCCTGCGGCAGATGGCCCCTCACCTGCTCCTCGGCCATGAACATCCGGTAGCGGCGGTAGCCGGCAAAAGCCTCGTCGGCGCCGTCGCCGCTGAGCGCGACCTTCACGCGATCCCGGGCGAGCTCGCACACCCGGTAGGTGGCGAGCGCCGAGGCGTCGGCGAAAGGTTCGTCGAAGGCGGCGGCGAGCGTGTCGATCAGGCCGAAATCGTCGGCGTCGACGGTCCGGGTGCGGTGATCGGTGGCGAAGCGCTCGGCGATCTCGGCGGCATAGCGGGTCTCGTCGTGATCGGCCCGGTCGAAGCCGATCGAGCAGGTGCGGATCGCCTGCTTGCTCGCCTCGGCCATGAAGGCGACGACGGCGGAGCTGTCGACTCCGCCGGAGAGGAAGGCGGCGAGCGGGACGTCGGCGACCATTCTCGAGCGCACCGCCTGGCGCAGGCGCTCGACCAGCTCCTCCTGAAGGTCCGCTTCCCTGGCGGCGGAGGGCGTGGAGAAATCGATATCCCACCAGGTGACCGGCTGCGCCAGGGGGTGGCCACGGCGCAGATGGAGGTAGGTGCCGGCGGGGAGCTTGCAAACGCCTTCGAGGATCGAGGCGTCGTCGGGGACGTAGCCGAAGGCGAGATAGTCCTCGACCGCCTGCGGGCTGATCTCGGGGCGGAAGCGCGGGTGGACGAGCAAGGCCTTCAGCTCGGAGGCGAACAGGAGGGTGCCGTCGCCGAGCTCGGCGTAGAAAAGCGGCTTCACGCCGAGGCGGTCGCGGGCGAGGAAGAGGCTGTCGCTGCGCGCGTCGTAGATGGCGAAGGCGAACATGCCGTTGAGGCGCGCGAGGCAGTCGGGGCCCCATTCGCGGTACGCGGCGAGGAGGGTCTCGGTGTCGCCGGCGGTGAGGAAATGGTGGCCCTTCGCCTCCAGCGAGTCGCGGACCTCACGGTAATTGTAGATCTCGCCGTTGAAGGTGATGACCGCGCGCTGGTCGGGCGACAGCATCGGCTGGACGCCGCCTTCGAGGTCGATGATGGCGAGGCGGCGGTGGCCGAGGCCGACGCCGCGCGCGGTCCACACGCCGCTGCCGTCGGGGCCGCGATGGGCGAGCGTGTCGGCCATCGCTCCGACCCGCTCGGGGTCGACGGGCTTGGGCACGTCGAGATGGAAGATGCCGGCGATTCCGCACATCAGCGCGGCGTTCCGTCGGCGAGCCGATCGAGCGGGCCCAGGGCGGCGATGAAGCGGTCGATGGCCGGGCGCGGGCTTGCCCCGGTCGCCGCCTCGGGCGCGGAGACGAGGATCGCCGCCGCGCGCTGCGGTCCGCCGAGGAGGCGCACCTTCATCATCTCGAGCTTCGCCCCCAGCATGTCGCCGGTGAGGATATTCCCTACCGCGTAGAAGCTGGCAACCTCGCGCACCTCGCCATGGCTGACGATCCGTTCGGCCCGTCCGTTCGGCGGCGCCGGGGCGTCGGCGGTCCACGCCCAGCCGGGGCCGGCGGCGCCCTGGCCGAAGCCGAACAGCTCGCGGCCCTCCTCCTGGCGGGCGAAGACGGCGACGGCGAGGTCGACCTCCCTGCCCTCGTGATCGCGGTAGCGGGCGACCTCGAGACGGTCGGCGCCGGCGAAGGTTGGCTGCCAGGGGCGGCCGGTGGCGGGGATGCGGGTCCAGCCGGGGACTTCGGGCATCGCGAGGCGCGGGGCCTGATGCGTCCCGCTTGCTGCCACCGCGGAGCCCCAAAGCAGAGGGGCGCAGGCGATGGCGGCGGCGACGCCGGCGGTCCGCCACAGGCGGGCCGGCGGGTCGGCGGCGACCGGGCCTGGCTGGATGCGCTCCGGGTCGAACCAAGGCTCGCTGACATTGCGGTCGAAGAAGGGCCAGGCGGCGCCGAGGATCAGGGCGATGACGATGGCGAAGAAGATGCCGCCATAGACGACATGGTCGAAGCCGGCGGCGAAGGCGATCCCGGCGCTGTCGGCGACATAGATGGTGGCGAAGGCGCGGACGCCGTTGGCGAGGACCGGAACGACGATCGCGGCGGCCATGAACAGCGCGCGGCGCTGCCACCAGCGGAAGCAGAGATTGGCGACGAGCGCTCCCAATGCGACCATGGCGATGAGGAATTTGACGCCCGCGCAGGCTTCGGCGACCTCGAAATAGCCGGCGGCGGTGGTGATGAAAACGCCTTCGAGATGCGCCGGCATGCCGGCGGCGTCGAGCAGGGCCATGGCGATCTCGGCGGTGACGGTCTGCATCGCCGGCACCGCCTCGTCGCCGAACGGGACCAGGAACAAAGCGTAGGCGAGCGGGAACAGCAGGCCGCGGCTGACCGCCTTGCCGAGCAGGGTAACGACTGCGCCCTCGAGCATGATGACGAGGCCGGCATGGCGCGCGACTCCGACGCTGGCGGCATGGCCGAGCAGCCAGGCGGAGGCGCCGAGCGCGACGAGGACGAGGCCCGGGAGCCAGACCTGCGGCGTCAGGCGCAGCAGCTCGGGGCGGCGCTGCCACACCAGCCAGGCGATCAGCGGCCCGATGAGCAGGCAGTGATTGTAGGTCGAGCTGTTCCACCAGATTCCCACCATGTCGGCGGCGTCGCGGGCGAACAGCAGCAGGATCGCGGCGGCGACGGCGGCAAGGGCGGCGAGGTGGCGGAGCCAGGCGCTCGGCACAGCGCCGGACGCGGCCGCGGTGAAGGCCGTGCTCATGCCGCTTCCCGCTTGGCGGCGGCCGGGAAGATGAGACCGTCGAGGGGGGCAAGCCGTGCGTCCCAACCGTAGCGGGCGACGACCAGCCGGCGGCCCGCCGCGCCGAGCGAGGCGGCGCGGTCGGGCGACGCGAGCAGACCTTCGATCTCGCGGGCCATCGCCTCCGCGCCGTCGGCGACGATGAGGTCGCGGCCCGGCTCGGCCTCGATTCCTTCGAAGGCAGCCGGAGTGGCGACGACCGGGCGCGCCATCGCCATCGCTTCAAGGACCTTGTTCTGGATTCCTCGGGCGATGCGCAGTGGCGCGACGACGACATCCGCGGCGGCGAGCCAGGAGCGCATGTCGCGCACCGCGCCCGTCACGGTGATGCGATCGCCGCCGAGCGCCTTCACCTCCGACGTGGCACTGCGGCCGGCGATGACGAAGCGGGCCTCCGGCAGGCGCGGCAGGACCTCGGCGGCGAACCAGCGGACCGCGTCGACATTGGGGCGATAGTCCATCTGGCCGGTGAACAGCAGGACGGGCTCCTCCCCACGCTCGCCCGCGGTCAGCCGCGGGAAAGCGGCGGCGGGGTCGAAGCGGACGGAATCGATGCCGTTGGCGAGAGCATGGACGTTGGCGGCACCGGCGCGGCCGCGAAACAGCGCGGCCTCGGCTTCGCTGACGAACAGGCTCGCGTCGGCGCGGGCGGCGACCTCGCGCTCGAACGCGAACAGGCGTTCGGCCTCGCGGGCATGGACTCGGGACAGCAGGCCGCCCGCCTTCGCATAGGCCTCGAACTTGGCCGAATCCATGTCGACGAAGTCCATGATGAAGCGCTGGCGGGCGTTGGCCGGAACGAATTGCGCCATCTGGCCGGAGAAGGCGTAGATCGCGGCGACCCGCGGGTCGGCCAGCCGCGCCGCGACGAACGCCCGCATCCGGGCCGAATCGAACAGGGTCAGCGACACCGGCTTGCCGGTCGCGAACGCTCGCGCGGCGGCCATCGCCCTGCCGGTGCGCCGAACCTCGACATGGATCTCGCCGAGCCGGTCGCCGAGCGCTCGGCGCAGGCCGTCGATGTGAGCGGCGTCTGCTGCGTCGTCGGCGAAACAGGCGAGATGGACCCGGGCGAGCCCCGACAGATGCTTCAGCACGTGCCACGAGCGGATCTTGTCGCCCCGGTCCGGCGGGAACGGGATTCGGTGGGCGAGGAAAAGGATCTCGCCCGTCACGCCAGCCCCCGCGCGATCGGCGGTCCGATCAGGTTGGCCGCCCACAGCGGCAGGCGCTTCCACGCGGCGACCTTGCGGGCGTAGCGCGGATCGAGCGGGTTGGTGTCGCGCGCCTCGCCCCAGCTGGCATAGGTCAGCGGGGTCGGGTCGAAGCCCCAATTCTTCTTGAACGCATAAGCGCCGGTGCCGAGCTTCGAGCGGCCGAAGTCGAAGCGGGTGCAGCCGCGCGCGGCGGCGTGCTTCATCAGCTCGAAATAGAGGAGCTCGTTGGCCCGGGCCGAGCGGGCGGCGAACGTGCCGCCGCCCCAATAGGGATAGACCGTCCCGTTCATGTAGAGGCTGAGCACCGCCGACAGCGGCTTTCCGCCGCTACGCACCACCAGGATATCGGCATCCTCCCCGAACGCGTCGAGCATCGCTTCGAACAGGCGACGCGGAAAGACCGGCGTACCGAGATTGTGGACGCTCTCGGCGTAGACCCGATAATGGTCGGTAAGGTCGGCATCGATCGCGACCGAGAGGTCGTTGCCGAAAGCTCGGCGCACTTCGGCGCGCTGCTTGCGCGGAATCGACGACAGGATCGCCGAATCATCCTGAGGCAGCGACCGGGCGAAGTCGGCATAGACACCCTGATGTCGGTGCCAGCCGTGTGGGAGTGTACCCCCGCGAAGCTCGATACCGGCGCAGCCGTTCTCCTCGGCCAGCGCCCGCGCAGCCTCGGCGAGCGCCGCCTCGGCCTCGGCGCCAAGCGCGAGGATGCCGCCGCCGACGCCGAAGCCGACCGACACCAGGGCCCTGCCGAACAGCAAGGAGCGGACTTCGGTGAGCGGCAGCACGCCGACGAGCGCCGGCCCCTGTTCGGCGACCAGATAGTGGGAAGCATGGCCGGCACCCGCGGTGACGGCGCGGCTCCACTGCGGCAGATGGAACGGCGTGCCGCCGCCATGGCCGCGCACGAACGCCTCGACCCGATCGGCGACGATCGAATCGCCGAGATCCACCGAGCGGACGGCGACCCGGGCGATATGGGCGGGCGCGTTCATAACAGCCGAGCACGCTCGCGCTCGACCACCTGGTCGGTGCGGCCCCACGGGAAGGCGCCCAGCAATTTGAGGAGCTTGGGCTCCATCCTGGACAGGTTGGTGTAATGGCGAAGGCGCGACTTCAATGGCGCGCCGGCGACCCGCGGCTGGCCGGGATCGATCTCCCACGGGTGGAAATAGAAGATCGCCGGGCGGGCATCGCGGCGGTTCACGCGGTCGATCGCCCAGCGCGAGAATCCGTAGGGCAGCAGGCGAAAGAAGCCGCCTCCCCCCGCGGCCGCGCGACGTCCGGCGAGCTCGACCGTGGTGACCGGAAGCTCGATGAGATCGCTGCCGGCGAGCGGACGGAAGGCGAAGCGGGGCGCCGCGCGCCAGCCATAATGGTCGTGCGCGATCGGCGCGATGCTGGAGGAATAAGCATAGCCCTCCTCCGCCAGCACCGGGTGCGCCCAGGGCGTGCGCTGGTCGATCGAGAAACTGGGGGCGCGGTAGCCGGTCACGGCGACGCCGGCGGCCTGCTCGATGGCGGCGCGGGCGCGGTGGAGATCGGCGCGGAAAGCGGCGGCGTCCATGGTGAAGACGCGCTGGTGGTCCCAGCCGTGGCTGGCGACCTCATGGCCTTCGTCGGCGATCCGGCGGATCAGGGCGGGGAAACGCTCGGCGACCCAGCCCAGGGTGAAGAACGTCGCCTTGACCTGCGCCTTGTCGAACAGCGCCAGAACCGCATCGGCATTGCGCTCGACCCGGACCGGAAGGCGGTCCCAGTCGGCGCGGTCGATCACGCCCTCGAAGGCGCCGACCTGGAACCAGTCCTCGACGTCGACCGAGAGAGCGTTGAGCATCCGCGGCTCCATGGCCGCACCATCAGACAGCGTGGAAGCGCCGGTCGGCCGGGCGCTGGGGGACTCGGTCCTGCTCGGCCCAGTCGACGAGCAGCGCCAGGACCCGGCGGATCGCCGCATCCTGCTCGTCGAGCCGCGCCTCGAGCGCCGCGATCCGCGCCTCGGCGGCCGCGGACGCGCCCGCCGCCGGCTGGACCGACTGCACGGGCTGCACCGCCTGGACAGGCTCGGCCGGCTCGGGCTCGGCAATGCGCGCGGCGGCGCGCAGCGGCAGGACCTGCGCCTTCTCCTCGACCGGCGCGGCGTCGCCCTCGAGCTCGGCCGAGACCGAGTCGAGCGCGGCTGCGTCGATCCGATCGAGCCGCTCGACGGCGCCGTGGAGAAGCAGGCGGCCGAGCAGCTGGTTGAGGCGGCGCGGAATGCCCCCGCTCGACCGGTACAGCCCGTCGAACAGGTCGGGCGCGAATTCCGGGCGACCGCTCCAGCCGGCGACGGTCATTCGGTGACGCACATAAGCCTCGATCTCATCGGGGCCCATCGGGTCGAGATGGTGGCTGGCGATGACCCGCTGGCGCAGCTGCTCGAGGCCGGGCGCAGCGAGGCGCTCGCGGAACTCGGGCTGGGCGAGAAGCACGGTCTGGAGGAGGGCGCGGCCGCCGAGCTGGAAGTTGGACAGCATGCGCAGCTCCTCCAATGAGGAGGTCGGCAGGTTCTGCGCTTCGTCGACGACGATCAGGGTGCGCTTGCCGGCGCGATATTCCTCCTCGAGGCGCTGCTCGACCCGCTCGATCAGGCCGGCCTTGGACGCGCCCTCGGCGGGAAGGCCGAGGCCCTGCGCGACGAGGCGGAGCATGTCGTCGCCCTCGACCTGGGTCGAGACGATGTGGATGGCGTTGAGGCGGGCGCGGTCGATCCGCGCCATCAGATGGGCGACCAGGGTCGACTTGCCGGCGCCGATCTCCCCGGTGATGGCGATGAAGCCCTCGCCCTGGGCAAGGCCGTAGCCGAGATAGGCCATCGCCTTGCGGTGGGTGCGGCTCTCGAACCAGAAGCGCGCGTCGGGCGTCAGCTGGAAGGGAGGTCCCGAGAGGCCATAATGGTCGGTGTACATTCGCCTACCCTTCAGAACACGTAACGGACGCCGACGAGACCGTCGGCGATGAGGCTGTCGTCGCCGCGCAGCGTCGAATAGTTGATGCCCAGGCTCAGCAGCAGCTGCAGGCGGTTGGACAGGAAGGAGCGGCTCAGCCCGAACGAGGTGCCGGTGCTGAAGCCGTCGCCGAAGCCGCCAAGGCCGCCGAGACCCAGGCCGAAGTCGAGATCGTTGTCGTAGAAGCTCAAGAACGGATTGAGCGTGAGCGTGACGTCGCGGGTCAGGCGGCGGCTCACATGGAGGAAGGCGGTGAGATCCTCGTCCTCGCGCGCGAACACGCTGGCGAACAGAGGATCATCGGGAAGATAGAAGCTGCGGTGCGTGTAGGAGACGCCGGCGCCGATATTCCACAGCCGGCCAGTGCTGGTGAAGACGAGGCTGCCGCCGCGGGCGCGGAAGGCGATGCTGCTGATCGACTGGAGCGAGCTGGCGAGGCAGGTGCCCTGCCCGGGCTCCTCGCCGAATACACAGTCACCGAAGCGGCGCTCGCGCAGAGGATCAGGCGCAATGTTAAAGGCCGCGGGCAAACGCCTCAGACCGCTGATGATTCCCTGACCGAAGCTGGTATCGTGGTCGAACACCATCGCGGAGATGCCCGAGCGGCGGCCGACCTGCACGGTGGCGCTGCCCATGACCAGCGTGTCGCCATCGTCGTCCTGGCCGGCGCGCAGCTGGACCTCGGCGCGCGGCGTGGGCCGCCAGATGAAGCCTGCGTCCCAATAGACGCCGTCGGTGTCGAGCGTGGTCAGGCGCGGTGCGGCCGGGTTGGGGATGAGCCGGCCATTGGCGTCGCGAAGCGGAACGCCACCCGGGCCGCGCTGGACGTCTTGCTGGCTGACCTCGGTCTGCGAATAGCCGACGCCGCCGGTGACGGCGAAGGTCGGGCTGAGCGGGACTACGACGTCGCCACGGACGAAGCGACCCTCGAAGCGGTTGTCGAGCGCACCCGAATCCTCGCGGACATAGCCGGCGCTGGCGGTCACGCCGATCGGCAGCGGCCCGCCCGGCGCGATTCCGACGCTGGCGCTGGCGACATGGACGGTGGAGTCGAAATCGTCGGTCGGCGCCGCGGCGCCGGCGAGGCTGTCGTCGTCGACATGGACATAGCCGAGCCGATAGGCGGCGTTGATCGTCACCGGGCCGGCGCGGGTCGTCAGGGTCGGGCCGGCATAGGCGCTGTAGATTTCGGTGCCGGCCTCGCGGTCGCTGACTCCGGCGGCGCGGCCGGTGCCGCCGGTGCGCGCGGCAAGACCGCCGGCGTCGACGCTGACGCGGCCGGGAACCAGCTCGGCATGGACCTGGGCGATGCCGCTATGGACGTCCTCGTCGGGAAGATCCTCGGTCCAGCCGAGGCGGCGCTCGTAGCGATAGGCGCCGCTGGCGGTGACCCGGCGGGTGCGGACCTGGCCTTCGACTCCGGCGGCGACGGCGGTGTAGGTGACGACGTCGTCGCCTGGACCGTTGCCGGCGAGCTCGACGGAGACGCCCTGGTTGAGTTCGACATAGGCGCCAACGTCGACGCGCAGGCGGGGCCGCGGCGCATCGGGCGCCGGAGCGAAGGCCGGTTCCTGCACCGGGATCGCGCCTTCCGGCACGACTCCCGGACCGGCGGCTGCGAGCGGCAGGGGCGGCGCCTCGGCCGGTTCGACGAAGTCGACGGGCGGCGGCTCATAGCTGACGCCGGCCTGGCCAAAAGCCGACGATGCTCCAAGAAGCGCAGCGGCGGCAAAAAAGGTTTTGAGGATCAACCGCATCAGCGACTTTCCTCATATTGGCCGAAACGGCGACCGCCGGTCGAGAGCGACGCGCTGTTCAGCACCAGCGACAGTCGCGCGGGGCCACCGAGCATGCCGACCGTTTCCTTGAGGTCGGCTTCACTGGTGGTGTCGGCGCGGACGACGACGAGGGTCTGGCCGGCATGGCCGGCGAGAACCGACGCGGTGGACGCGGCAAGCGCCGGCGGCGAATCGATCAGGATGATGCGCTGCGGATCGGCCGCGAGCAGGCGCTCGAGCACCTCCTCCGTGCGCGCCGAGGCGAGCAGCTCCGGAACGTTGCGCTCGCGGCGGCCGGCGGGAAGGATCGACAGGCCGTCGATGTCGGTGTCGATGACGAGGCTCTCGGGATCGACGTCGCGGTCGGCGAGCGCGTCGACCAGGCCGGCGTCGGGGTCGATGCCGAGGCGGCCGGCAATCTCCGGCTGCGATGTGTCGCCGTCGATGAGCAGGACGGCGCGCTCGTGCTCGCCGGCGATCGACAAAGCGAGGTTGAGCGCGAGGAAGGTCTTCCCCTCCCCCGGCTGACCCGACGCGATCAGGGCGACGCGGGCGCGCGGATCGCGCTCGGCGCGGTCGTCGATGGCCTTGATGAGGCGGCGCTTGATGATCCGGGTCTCTTCGGCGAGCGCCGAGGACGATGCGTCGGGGAGCAAATAGCCGCCCGCTTCCAGAGCGGCGAGGTCGATCTCCGCGCTCCGGCGGGTAACGGTGCGGGCGGGCCGCGGCGCGGCTTTCGTCTGCCGGACGGCAGGCTGAACCGGTTCGACCGGCTCGGGGCGCGGTTCGGCCGGCGGCGCCTCGTGCGGCAGCGGGTCGACCCGAAGGCCGGATTCGAAATCGTAGATCTCGGCGGCGCGCTCGAACAGGGAGGGGCGTGCGGTCATTTCTCGTTCCTCACGCCACCGGCCCGCGCTGAAGCATCTCGGCCGCCATCAGCAGGGCGTAGCTGGCAGCCAAGGCGCCGCCGCTTCCGGCGAGCCAGACCAGGCGCTGGCGGCGGCGGGTGCGCTCGGCCCGGCCGACCACCTCGCCGACCGCGCCCAGCACCGGCAGGCCCGTCACCGCGGCGAGGCGGGTGGCGGTCGGGAAGGTCGTCTGGAGCTGGCCCTTGAGGAAGGCGGCGGCGATTCCGGCACCGACCGCGAGGACCAGCACGATGGTGAGGAACAGCGGCCGGTTCGGGCTGGTCGGTCCGCTCGGTGCGCGCGGCGCTTCGACGACGCGGACGACCATGGCGCTCGCCTGGGTCTGCATGTCGGAGCGCAGGCGGAGCTGCTCGCGGTCGGCGAGGAGCCGGTCATATTGCTGGCGAAGCACGTCATAGTCGCGGGTCAGGCGCGCCTGCTCGGCGGCGGCGCCGGGCTGGGCCGAGTCGCGCTGGCCCAATTGGGCGAGATCGGCCTGGAGCTGGGCGCGGCGGGATTCGGCGGCGGCGAGCTGGGCCTCGCGCTCCGACATCATCGCGCGCAGCGAGACGTGGCTGGGATTGGGGATTCCGTTGCCGCCGGCCGAGCCGCGGCTGCGCTCCTGAGCCGCCTGCGGGCCGAGGCGCGCGATCTGCGAGCGAAGCGAGATGACGTCGGGATGCTGCTCGGTGAAGCCGCGACCGAGATACTGGTTGAGCTGGACCTCGAGCCCGGCGACCTGGCCGCTGGCGGTGCCTCCATAGGCGTTCTCGGCGCCGGGGATCGGCACTGTCGCTGGAGTCGCGGCGAGCTGGCCGCGCATCGCGTTCACGGCGCTCCGGGCGGCGACGATGGTCTGCTCGAGCTGGGCGAGCTCGGTGCGCGCGGCGGACATTCGGTCGGCGACCGAGCCGGTGCCGGGGAGCATGCCCATATAACGCTGCTCGAACTCCATGCGGCGCTGCTCGGCCTCCTGAAGCTGCTGCTCGCGGCGGCGCAGTTCCTCGTCGAGGAAGGTCAGCGACTGCTGCGTGCGCTGGGGGTCGCCGGCGATCTCGCCGCTGGTGAATATCTCGACCAGCTGCTGGGCGATCGCGGCCGAGGTACGGGCATTTTCGGCATTGGACAGGCCAGCGAAGCTCGACGTCGCGGTGATCTCGAACAGGCTGTCGGGCTGGGCGACGATGGCGATGCGCTGGCGAAGGCCGGCGACGACCCCGCCGAGCGCCGCGTCGCTGGTGACGAGCTTGTTGAGATCGGTGCGGCGGACGACGCGGGTCAGATTCTCGTTCGAGGTCAGCGTCTGCTTGAGGCGGAGGATGTCGTTCTGGGGGTTCTGCGACGCGGCGGCGGCGGTCGGCACCATATTGTCGAAGGCGACGAACAGCTTGGCCTTGGCCTGGTAGCTGTTGGGGATGAGCGCGATCACGACCCAGCCGGAGAAGGCGACGCACCACGCCACCGCCATGGCAAGCCAGCGGCGCTGCCACACCTGGTGCAGAGCGATCCGGAACTGTTCGTAAAGTCCGTCCATCCGGGCGGGATTCCTTCAACGCGTGAGTGCGGGGCTCCTCAGAACATGCTCTCAGGAATGATGATCACGTCGCCCGGCTCGAGCCGGACGTTGGCGCTGACGTCGCCGCGGCGAAGCAGGCTGGCGATGCGAAGGTCGTACTGGCGCTGATTGCCGGTCTCGCGGTCAGTGCGGACGAGGCGGGCGCGGTCGCCGGCGGCGAATTCGTTGAGCCCGCCGACCGCGATCATCGCGTCGAGCAGGGTCATGTTGGCGCGGTACGGCAGGGCCGCGGGGCGCGCGGTCGCGCCGACGATTCGGATCTGCTGCGAGAAGGTGCCGTTGGGACGCTCGACCATCACCGAGACGATCGGGTCCTGGATGTAGCGATTGAGGACCTGGCGGATGTCGTCGGCGAGCTGGGCCGGGGTCTTGCCGACCGCGACCATGTCGCTGATCAGCGGCGTGGTGATGCGCCCGTCGGGGCGGACCGCGATGCGGGTCGACAGCTCGGGGTTGCGCCAGACGTAGATGCTGAGCTCGTCCGAGGCGCCGATCAGATAATTCTCGCCGACCGCGTCGGAGCCTCCGACGAAGCTGGCCGGTGGAAGCACGTTGCCGGTGCGGCCGGTCGCGCAGCCGCCGAGCGCCGCCGCGGCCAGCACCACCGCGAGAGCGCTTCGGGAGTTGAGAAGCCTCATGTGAACCCAGTCCCTTGCTTCGAAGCCGCCGGTGCGCCCCGGAGCGGGACGCGTGCCTTTAAGCTTCCCCTATGGGAGCAAAGGGTAAAATTACGGTTAGGCGCTAGGGGCTTGTCGGCCGCGTCCCGGCGCGGGACTGGCGGCGGGGCAGCCGTTAAACGGCCGGGTTAACGACCACTTCACCAGCCGGATGCTGGCTCAGGAACGCCTGCGGGCTGGCGGTGAGGCCGTAGGCTCCGGCGAGGAAGACCGCGACGAGATCGCCGACGTCGGCGCATGGCATCATGACGTCATCGGCCAGGATATCGAGCGGCGTGCACAGGCAGCCGACGATCGACACCTGCTCCTCCGCCGGGGTGCCGAAGCGGGTGGCGATGGCGACCGGATAGTTGCGGCGGATGACCTGGCCGAAATTGCCCGAGGCGGCGAGCTGGTGGTGCATGCCGCCGTCGACGACGAGGAAGGTCTTGCCCTGGCTGTATTTGCGGTCGAGCACTCGGGTCAGATAGACACCGCATTCGCCGACCAGCCAGCGGCCGAGCTCGATAGCGAATTGGCTTCTGGCAAGAGCTTGCGGCCGATTGCCGATATTTTGTGTGAGCTCCTCCCCAATCGGGGCGATGTCCAGGGGCTGGTCGCCATGGACATAGGGGATGCCGAAACCGCCGCCCAGATTGACCAGCGGCGGCTCGGCGCCGGCCTTCTCGGCGAGATCGGCCGCGAGGGCGACGCTCGCGCGCTGGGCCTCGATCAGGGCGTCGGGCGACAGGGCCTGCGAGCCGGCGAAGATGTGGAAGCCGCGCCATTCGGCGCCGGCTTCAACGAGGCGGCGGACCAGGGCGGGAACACGGGAGGCATCGAGCCCGAACGGCTTGGCGCCGCCGCCCATGCGCATGCCGGAGCCCTTAAGCTCGAAATCCGGGTTCACCCGAACGGCGAGGCGCGGCATGACGCCACGGCGCTCGGCGATGAGGAGCGCCCGGCCCGCCTCGCCTTCCGATTCCAGATTGATGGTGACGCCGGCAGCGATCGCCGCCTCGAGCTCGCTGTCGCGCTTGCCGGGTCCGGCGAAGCTCATCCGGCGCGGGTCGCCGCCGGCGGCGATGGCGGTGCGCATCTCGCCGCCGGAGGCGAGGTCGATGCCGTCGACCTGGGCCAGCATGTGGCGCAGCACGCCCGGATGCGGGTTGGCCTTCATCGCATAATGGAGGTCGACCCCCGGGAAAGCGGCGCGGAAACGGGCGACCCGGCGATCAACCAGCGCCATGTCGTAGACGAAGAGCGGCGTGTCGCCGGCCTCGGCGGCAAGGTCGTCGGCGCGGCGGCCGCCGATCAGCAGCATATAATCGCGGTCCGAGGCGAAGCCGTCGGGAATTGGGCCGGTCGGCTTGGTCATGACGTCAGTTCCGCTTCGAGCGCGTTGCGGTCGATCTTGCCATTGGGGCTGCGCGGCAGCTCGGGCCTCCACAGGATCACGCCGGGTTGCATGAAATTGGGCAAGAGGCGCTTCAGATGGGCGCGCAGCTTGTCCTCGGCAGCCTCCTCGACAGGGCGGACGATGAGGGCGATGCCCTGCCCCAGCAAAGGATCGGGATAGCCGAGCGCCACCGCCTCGGTCGCGAGCCCGGAGGCGATCGCCGCTTCCTCGATCTCGGTCGGGCTGATGCGGTTGCCGGCGGACTTGATCATGCCGTCGGCGCGGCCGACGAAGTAGAGCAGCCCCTCCTCGTCGCGGCGCGCGCGGTCGCCCGACCACACGGCGGTACCGCCGTAACGCGAGCCCGGCGGCGCCGGCTTGAAGCGGACGGCGGTCCGCTCCGGATCGTTCCAATAGCCCTGGGCGACGAGCGGACCGGCATGGACGAGCTCGCCCTCCTCGCCGGGCGCGGTCTCGCTGCCGTCGTCGCGGACGATCAGGATCTCGGCGAAGGGAATCGCCTTACCGATCGAGTCGATATGAATGTCGAGCAGGGCCGGCTCGAGATAGGTGGAGCGGAACGCCTCGGTTAGGCCGTACATCGAATAGATGTCGGCTGCGGGGAACAGCTCGCGAAGGCGCCGGGTGACCGAGGGCGGCAGCTTGCCGCCGCTGTTGGTCAGGCGCCTGAGGCTGAGCGCCGCTTCCGGCGGCCACGGCGCCTCGATCAGCTGGACCCAGAGCGGCGGAACGCCGGCCAGGGTGGTGATCCCGTGCGCCGCCACCGCGCGAATGACGTCACGCGGCGCAAGGAAGTCGAGCGGCACCACCGAGGCGCCCGCCGCCCAGGCGGAGAGCAGCTGGTTCTGGCCATAGTCGAAGCTATAGGGCAGCACCGCGAGCACCCGATCCTGCGGGCTGAGGCGGGTGTAATGGGCGACGCTGATCGCGCCGAGCCACATGTTGGCGTGGCTCAGCATCACGCCCTTGGGCCGGCCGGTCGATCCGGACGTGTAGAGCAAGGCCGCGAGGTCGTCGGGGTCGGCGGTGGACGGCGGCAGCGGCTCTCTTTCGAACAGCGCCCTGCCCGCTTCCTCGTTCAATGTTTCGCAGCCGGCGGGAACATCGCCCGACTCGAGCGAGTCGAGGCGAACCTGCCCGGAAATGAGGAGCTTGGCACCGCTGTCTAAGAGAATATGCGAGACCTGGAGGCGCTTCAGCAGGGGGTTGATCGGCACATGGACGAGGCCGGCGCGGGCGCAGGCGAGCGGCAGCAGGCTGGTCATCCGGGTCTTGGGCAGCCAGCTCGCGACGCGCGCGCCTTTGGGAAGGCCGCGGGCGGCGAGGCCGGCAGCGAGAGCCCCGACCGCGGCCTCCAGGCCGGCATAATCGAGACGCCCGTCGCGATCGGTGAGGGCGACGTCGCCCCGCGCGCCGCACAGCGGCAAATGATCGAGCGGGCGCGGAGTGGGATCGGGCGCGCTCGGTTCAACCACGGACAGCTTCACTCCTGCTTAAAGCGGTCATGCTAAGGGGCTCTGAGCGGCGGAGATAGCGTGCAATGGTTAACGTGACACTGTTCGACGACCTCGATGCGGTCGAACAGGATGCAAGGGGCGCCCTGGATCGGGCGAACCAACCTTGCCTGCACGACCGCCTGAGCTGGTTTCGCCTGCTCGAGCCCCATTGCCCGCCGAAGGGGAAGCTGCAGGCCGTGCGCGCCGAGCAGGACGGCCGCCGGGCCTGGCTGTTTCTCGCCGCCGACAGACGCAGCGCCGACGCCTATGCCGCCTGGTACAGCCTGCGCTTCGGCCTCATCGGCGATCGGAGCCTCGCGCCCGAGATTGCCGAATTTCTGAGGGGTAAGGGTCTGGCCAAGGTCGAAATGGCTCCGGTCGATGAGCCCGAGACGCTTGCGGCGGCCTTTCGCAGCGCCGGCTGGTCCGTGGTCGTCGAGCCGGCCTTCGGCAATTGGATCGCGCGCACCGAGAAGGACTTCGACGATTACTGGAGCAGGCGACCCGGGCAATTGCGCAGCACCGCCAAGCGCAAGGCCAAGGCGGCCGATCTCGACATCGTCATTCACGACCGTTTCGACGCCGCGGCCTGGGCCGATTACGAATCCGTGTATCGATCGAGCTGGAAACCGGAGGAAGGCTCCTTCCCTTTCCTCCGCGCGCTCGCCGAGCAGGAAGGTGCGGCCGGAACGCTGCGCCTGGGTCTCGCTTATCATCGAGGCCGTCCGGTCGCCGCGCAGCTGTGGCTGGTCGAGGGCGGCGTCGCGACGATCCACAAGCTCGCTTATGCCGAGGAGGCCAAGGCGATGTCGCCGGGCACCGTGCTCGGCGAGGCGATGTTCCGCCGAGCGATCGACCAGGATGGCGTGGCGCTGATCGATTATGGGACGGGCGACGACGCCTATAAGCGCGACTGGATGGACGAAAGGCGCCAATTGTGGCGGATCATCGCGCGCAATCCCCGCAGCTTGCGGGGCCTGGCCGGCATTGCCCGGCAGCGGATCAGGGCGCTTGTCCGCGCAAAAGCGAGCCGCTAGGGCGCGCTTTCTGTACGGTCGCGCAACGGAGGCGGATTTGGCGCTCGACGACGCCACGGAGGTTGAAGACACGCTGCGGGCGGTGCTCGCCGACGTGCTGGGGCTCGATCCCGCACGGGTCGCGACCTTCACCGAGGCAACGCCCTTGTTCGGCGCCCTGCCCGAATTCGACTCCCTCGCGGTCGCCGGCCTCCTCACCGAGCTCGAGGAACGGCTCGGGATCCTCATCGAGGACCATGAGGTCGACGCCGACATGATGGAGAGCTTCGGCGCTCTGCTGACCTTCGCGCGGGCCAAGGCGCTTCGGTGAGCGGCGGCGCTCTTTCCTATGAGCGCTTCTACAATGGACGGACCAATGAGTGGCTGCTGCGCCTGGGCGACCCGCGCACGCCGCCGATCCTGTTCGTCCCGCCTTTGTTCGAGGAGCTGAACCGCACCCGCGCGCTGATCGTCGCGGTGATGCGGCGCGTGGCGGCGGAGGGCAATGGCTGCTGGCTGCCCGACCTGCGCGGCACCGGTGAAAGCCTGCTCGCTGTCGAGGAGGTGACCTGGGACGACTGGCGTCATGACGTCAGCGCCGCGGCCGGGCACATCGCCAAGGAGAGCGGCAAGCGGCCGGTCATGGCGTCACTGCGCGGCGGCGCCCTGATCGACGACGGCGTCGAGGCCATCGGCTGGTGGCGCTTCGCCCCGGCGACGGGGGCGGCCCTGGCGCGCGACCTCGACCGGGCATCGCTGACCGGCGGGGCGGAATGGGCCGGCTATCCCGCCTCCCCTGGCCTTCGGGATGCTCTGCGCGCCTCAATTGCGGCCGACGTCACGCCGTTGCGCACGGTTCGGCTCGAAACGGACGCCGGCGCGGCCGACCACAAGGTGGCGGGGCCGGCGCTGTGGCGGCGCTCGGAGCCGGGCACGTCCGCAGAGCTGGCCGAGGCGCTCGCCGACGACCTCATCAAGTGGAGCCGGACATGCGCCGCCTCCTGACCTTCGACTGCGAAGGCGCGCAACTCTGCGCCAGCCTCGACGAGGCGGACGGCGCGACCGGCATCCTCATGGTCACCGGCGGTAGCCAGACCCGGATCGGTTCGCACCGTCTCTACGAACGACTCGCCAACTCATTGGCAAAGCGAGGCTTTCCGTGCTTCCGTTTCGACCGGCGCGGAGTCGGCGACAGCGCCGGCGACGATCCCGGCTATCGCGGCTCGGCGGCGGACCTCGCTGCGGCGGCCGCCCGCTTCCGCGCCGAGCGGCCCAACCTCCGCCACGTCGTCGGGATCGGACTGTGCGACGGCGCGACAGCGCTGGCGCTCTACGGCGCCGAGGCCGGCATCGACGGCGTCGTCATGATCAACCCCTGGCTGGTCGAGGCCGAGGCCGACGCGCCGCCGCCCGCGGCGATCCGCCGGCACTATCGCGAGCAGCTTCTCAGCCTCTCCGGATGGAAGAGATTCTTCCGCGGATCAGTGTCTTATCGCAAGTTGCTGAGAGGCGTCACCAAGGCCGCCAAGCCGATCGAGGGATCGGAACTCGCCGCTGAAGTCGCGCACGCGCTGCGCAACAGCCGTGAGCCAGCCGTGCTCATCCTTGCGACGGGAGACGCGACCGCGATTGCCGCGGCTCGGGAAATGCGGGCGCGATCGTTCCAAGGCCTCGCCAGGACCGAAGAAATCGCCACCGACTCGCATACCTTCGCGAAGCCGGGAGACATCGAGGCGCTGACGTCGGCGATCCTCGACGCCCTCCCGTCGTCGCGCGGCTGACGAGCGGATCAGCCGACCGCGGCTTCCCTGACCGGCTCGTGGTGGGCGGCCTCGAAGTCGGCCTCGGCGAGGAACTTCTCGGCGTCCAGCGCGGACATGCAGCCGGTGCCGGCGGCGGTCACCGCCTGGCGGTAGATCTTGTCCATGACGTCACCGCAGGCGAACACGCCGGGGACGCTGGTGCGGGTCGTGCCCGGCTCGACTGCGATATAGCCGTCCGAGTCGAGCTCAAGATGGCCACGGAACAGCTCGGTCGCGGGGGCGTGGCCGATCGCGACGAAGGCGCCGTCGACCTCGATCCGCTCGGCGGGCGCGCCATTCTCGTCGACGAGGTCGAGGGCGACCAGCTTCTCGGGCTCGCCGCCGGCGACGAAGGTGCCGACCGAGCGGTTCCACATCACGCGGATGTTCGGGTGGGCGAACAGCCGCTCCTGGAGGATCTTCTCGGAGCGAAGCTTGTCGCGGCGGTGGATGAGGATGACGTCATCGCTGTGGTTGGTCATGTACAGCGCTTCCTCGACCGCGGTGTTGCCGCCGCCGATCACCACGACCTTCTTGCCGCGGTAGAAGAAGCCGTCGCAGGTGGCGCAGGCGCTGACCCCCCTGCCCTTGAGATGCTCCTCGCTCGGGAGGTTCAGCCATTTGGCCTGGGCGCCGGTGGCGATGACGAGCGTGTCGCCTTCATAGACGGTGCCGCCGTCGCCCTTGAGGACGAACGGGCGCCGCGAGAAATCGACCTCGACGATCTGGTCCCACTCCATGCGCGCGCCGACATGCTCGGCCTGGGCCTGCATCTCCTCCATCAGCCACGGGCCCTGGATGGTGTCGCGGAAGCCCGGATAATTCTCGACGTCGGTGGTGATGGTGAGCTGGCCGCCCGGCTGCATGCCCTGGACGACGATCGGCTTGAGGCCGGCACGGGCCGCGTAGATTGCGGCGGTGAGGCCGGCGGGGCCGGAGCCGAGGATCAGCATGCGCGATTTGTGGGTGACGGTCACGAAAGGTCCTTTCTTCGAGACCGAGTTAGGGGGCGCCCGGCCCCCACGCAAGCGAGGGAAAGGGACTTGACCACAGGCGCGTGAAGCCGTCCTTCTGGACGAAGAGGGAGTGAGGGAAATGGCGACGACGGTTCGTGGTGTCGAGACGGCCGGGGGGCCCGTGCCGCACTGGTCCGAGGACCCGCTCGGCTTCCTGATCGCCCCGGTCACCAGCGAGGAATTCTTCGAACGCTATTTCGAGCGGGCGCCGCTGCTCACCGCCCGCGGCAAGCCCGATCTCTATGCCGACATGCTGACGCTGGAGACGCTCGATTCGTTCATCAACAGCGCCGACCTCCGCCAGGGCATGCTCGACCTCGCCAACCAGGCGAACCGGATCGAGGCCAACAGCTACATCAACGAAGGCGGGCGGATCATCACCCCGGTCGTCGCCGAGAAATATCTCGAGGGCGCGACGATCATCCTTCCCCACCTCCACGAATCGATGGCCGAGCTCGGCGAGTTCGCGCGTGCGCTGGAGGGGGTCTTCTCCTGCCACGTCCAGACCAATGTCTATCTCACTCCGGCCAGCGCCCAGGGCTTTCCGATCCATTATGACAATCACGACGTGTTCGTGATGCAGATCTCCGGCGCCAAGCAGTGGAGCTTCTACGGCGCTCCGGTGACCACCCCCTATCGCGGCGAGGGCTTCGAGATGGGCCGCCACGAGCCGGGCCCGGTGACCGAGAGCTTCACGCTGACTCCGGGCGACTGCGTCTATGTCCCGCGCGGCGTGATGCACGCGGCGCCCAACGCGGGCGACGCGCCGTCGCTTCACATAACAGTCGGCCTCATAACCAAGACCTGGGCCGACCTCATCCTCGAATCGGTGTCGGAGCTGGCGCTGAGCGAGCCCGCTTTCCGCCGCTCGCTCCCCGCCGGCTATGCCCGCCAGGAGTTCGACCGTGAAGAAGCGCGCCGCCATTTCGAGACTCTGACCGCGCTGATCGCCGAGAAAGCGAGCATGGACAGCGCCTTCGACCTGATGGCCGACGAGTTCCTGCGCCTGCGGCGGCCCAATCTCGCCGGCGTGATCGCCGGGACGCCCGACGTGCCGCGCGAAGGCGACCGCTTCCGCAAGCGCGCGCTCGTGCCGTGGCAGGTCGCGGACGATGACGGCAAGCTGGCGCTGATCGGTCCGGGCGGCGACATCTTCTTCGACGACGACGACGGCGATGCCCTCGACGTCGCCCTATCCGGCAAGCCGTTCGGAGTCGCCGACCTGCCCTGCAAAGACCCCAGGCGCGTGCTGCGCAAGCTGTGGGCCAACGGCTATCTCGAGCGGATTCCGGCGAAGCTCTGAGCCGACTGTTGCGCGGCGGAAACAGTCGCGATTTTCCGCCCCTTTGGCGCAACCAACTCGGCCCGAAGGCGTTGAGCGAGGACATTGCAGATTAATCTGAATCAATCTTTGGTTGCTAAATGTCTGAAAAGTCTGAGCCGGGGCAGAGTGGGGAAATGGAGACGCAGCAGGCGCTCCTTCGCCACACGATCGATCTCAACAGCGAATTGATCGCGCAGGCCGATCGCCTCATCACCGCGTCGCGGGGTCAGCGAGCGGCCGCGGCCGACACGAATCCCGGCGACTGATCCGCCGCTCGGCCCGGTGAGCCCGTGCCCGGGCTTCATCCTTCATCAACCCTTTCGGCGCACGCCCGTGCTAATGATTGCGCGTGTGGGAGCGCGACATGACTCGCCCTGGTTCCCGATTGCCGCCGCGGCTGCGCCGCGGGCTGGCCGCCTTCGCGGCGCTGGCCCTGCTCGCGGGCTGCGCGACGGGGCGAGGACAGGCGAACCGAGCGGTCGTCGAGCAACCCGAGCCGGGCTGGCGCGACATCCTCAGCCCCGCTGACCAGGCGCGGCTCGACGGTCTCGATTCCTCCTGGACGACGGCGCTGGAGGAAGCGCGGCGCGGCGGCTTCACGCGGCGCGTCGCCAACGAGGGCGCGCTGCTCGACCCCGCCGGCGCTCTGCCGCGCGCGGCGCCGGCGCCGGGCTCCTATCGCTGCCGGCTGATCCGAATCCGCCCCGGCAGCCGCCGCGTCCGCGCCTTCACGTCGAGCGTTCCCTATTTCTGCGATGTCGGGGCCGCAGCCGAGATGCTGTCGCTGACCCAGCAGAGCGGCCCGGAGCGGCCAGGCGGCTATCTGTGGGCGGACGGCGACGGCCGGATGATCTTCATCGGCGCCGCTGCGCGCGGGCGCGAGAGCGGACCGCCGGCCTATGGCGACAGCGGCGAGCGCAACGTCGTCGGAATCCTCGAGCGGGTCGGCCAGTTCCGCTATCGCCTGGTCATGCCCGCGCCGGCCAACGGCGCGACGCTGGAGATCCTCGAGCTGATCCCGGCGCTGACCTCGCGATGAAAGGTGGTAGCGCAGGTCCGAGTTCATCAAGCTCCCTGACGCGCCGCCCCCCTTCGATTAACCAGCACGGGGTGATTTCGTCGCCTGTCACGCCGATCGCTAGACCCGCGACGGCGCGGCTTCTGCGGACGAAGGCGCCGCTCGCTCGGCGGCTTCGATCAGCGGCTTGAAATCCTGCGGCAGTTGCACCCGCATCTGGGCGAACTCCTCGTCGCCGATCACGGCGAACAGCGCCGCGAGCACGGCGGCGGCGGTTCGTCCGGCCGTCGCCCGATCGACGTGGAGCTCCTCGGCGACGCGCCGAATGAACCGGTCGAGATCGAACTTCTCGATCCGCTCGCCGAGCGGGATGCACTGGCCGAGCGGATGCGGCAGCAAGGCCGCGATGTCCCTGCGTTCCCCCCGGTTGATCCGGCTCGTTATCCTGCGCAGGACCAGGCAGGCGGCCTGCTTGGCGACACTGTGGGTCAGCCCGCTGCGGTCCTCGACGAACCCGACGAATTCCCGATAGTCCACGGCGATTTCTCCCTGCCTGCCGGGCGGCGCCGGTCGGCACCGGCGATCGGCGCGGTCGCCGGCGCGCGGCGCCCTCGATCGAGGCGCCGCCCCGTCCTGCCCGTCATCGGCGCGCTCGGCATTGACGACGGTCAGCGCGGCGCAAGCGCGGGACGGGCTATGCGTCGGGCGCAACTGGGACGGCCGCGGCGGTCGATGCGTGACGGGAAGAGAGGGCCAGAGATGAGCAACTATGCAGCGCGCGGCCGGACACCGCCCCACGCCATCATGGGCGATGATCCGCCGTCGATCGTTCTGATCAAGGAAGAGCATCAGCTGTTCCGGGAGCTCTTCGACCGGGTCGAGGCCGCCGAAGGTGACGCGCTGATCGCGCTGGCCGGAGAGATCGGCGCCCGGCTCCTCATCCATATGAAGATCGAGGAGGACATCCTCTATCCGGCGCTGAAGGAGGCCATCGGTGTCGAGGAAGTGGACGAGGGCATCGTCGAGCATCAGGTGGCGGGGGCCCTCATCCTCGACATCGCCGGCATGACCGGCCGCGAGGAGTTGTTCAAATCGAAGGTCCACGTGCTGGGCGAAGAGACTATGCACCACATCGACGAGGAGGATTCCAAGCTCTTCGAGCCACGCCAAGGAGGCATGGAAGCAGGGCAGGATCGATCTCGTGGGCCTCGGCCAGCAACTGCGCGCGCGCCGCGAGGAGCTCTACGATCGCCTCGATTCCACGGGGCGTGACAGGGATCAACTCGAG
Organism: Sphingosinicella sp. YJ22; assembly: GCF_011320075.1. Classification (GTDB taxonomy): domain Bacteria; phylum Pseudomonadota; class Alphaproteobacteria; order Sphingomonadales; family Sphingomonadaceae; genus Allosphingosinicella. The sequence continues at coordinate 46,069 of NZ_JAANPA010000014.1, forward strand.
ATGGAAGTGCCCGTCGGCGACGATATCGAGGAATTGCCCGCAAGCGTTTCTGAGCGAGCCGCCGACTAGCGTCTGTACTCACCTTTCCACGGCCACCCTTGTCGACGAGGGTGGCAATGGTAGCGGAGGAGGGACTTGAACCCCCGACACGCGGATTATGATTCCGCTGCTCTAACCAGCTGAGCTACTCCGCCCCGTTCGGCGAGCCGGCGCTATAGAAAGCGCCGCCCGGCCGGTCAACTGGCGAGAGCGCGTCACGAAATCAAGGCCGGAACCCGCCGCACCCCCTGTCGTTTCGGGAGGCACAGCTCAATCGGAGAACAGGGCAGATGGACCTGCTGACGCCGCTCGAAACCTATTGCCGCCTGATCCTTCGCGCCCGCGAGATGGAAGCGCAGGTGCCGGCCGAGGATCCCGACGAGGATCCGGACAATGTCGACGACACGTCGGACGACGACGAGGATCCGGCGCAGGTGCTGTCGGTGCTCAACGACGAAATGAACAGCGTCGAAGAGGAAATCGCAGCGGCGCTCGACGACCTTGCCGAGGACCAGCTCGCCGAGGTGCTGGCACTTGCCTGGGTCGGCGTCGGGACGTTCGATTCGACCGAATGGGAGGACGCCTGCGCCGAGGCCAACGACCTCGACGCCGACGAGCGGATCGACGAGCTGATGAACATGCCGACGCTGGCGGGCAATCTCGAGAGCGGCCTCGCCGCGTTCGATTACAGCTGCGACGACGTGGGGCAGCTGGACTAGCCCCGGAACGGATAGGCCCTGACCGGCTCCCACGGGCCGTCCATGTAGCGCCACGACGCCAGTCCGCGGATGGCCAGCGGCTTCGGGAAGATTCCCGCCTGAAGCTCCTTCTGCAGCGCGATCGCGTCGCGTCGGACAACCTTGTTCTGGACGGTGACGTGCGGGCGCCACGGTGCCTGGTCCTGCGGCATCAGCAGGCCGCGAAACGCCTCGGCGAGATCGAGGCGGATGTCATCGAGCTCGTCGCTCGCGACACGGAAGGCGGTCCCCTCCCCCAGGTCCATGACGTCGACGATGCGCGCCCGCGGGGGCGCCGCGGCGGCAAGATGCCCGAGCCGCTGGCCGAGCTCGCGCTCGGTCGAGGGCGGCAGGTGATGGAACAGGGTGAGGTGGACCGGGACCCGGTTGAGTTCGGCCGGATAATGGGCGCGGCGCAGGCCCTCGAGCCAGGCATGGTCGTCGATGCCGAAGGTCGCGGTGACGATGAGCGGGCCGCTCAAATCTCCACCTGGCTGCCGAGCTCGACGACGCGGTTGGTGGGCAGCTTGAAGAATTGCATCGCGCTTTCTGCGTTGCGCAGCATCCAGGCGAACAGGCCCTCGCGCCACAGCGCCATGCCCGGCCGCGACGAGGCGATCAGGGTCTGGCGGGCGAGGAAGAAGCTGGTGTCCATCATCTTGAACTGCGGCCCGCAGCTCTCGACCTTCGCCAGCGCCGCCGGAACATCTGTCTCCTCCATGAAGCCGTAACGCAGGATGAGGCGATAAAAGCCGCTGCCCAGCTCCTTGAGGTCGATCCTCTTCTCGGGATCGACGAAGGGCACGTCCTCGATCTTCACGGTGAGCAGCAACACGCGCTCGTGAAGCACCTTGTTGTGCTTGAGATTGTGCAGCAACGCGTGCGGGATGCCGTCCGGCGTGGTGGTCATGAACACGGCCGTGCCGGGGACGCGGGCGGCGCTCGCCGCGGCCGACTTGATGAAGATCGACACCGGCATGGTGCCTTCGTTCATGCGCTCGATCATCAGCCGCCGGCCCTTCGCCCAGGTCGTCAGCATGGTGAAGACGACGAGGCCGACCAGCAGCGGGAACCAGCCGCCGGCGGGCACCTTGGTGAGGTTGGCGGTGAAATAGGCGATGTCGACGAGGAAGAAGAGCGCCAGCAGCGGCACCGCGAACCACGGCTTCCACTTCCACAGCGAGAAAAGGACGACGGTGAGCAGGCAGGTGTCGATGAACATCGCGCCGGTCACCGCGATGCCATAGGCGGCGGCGAGGTTGCTCGAGCTGCGGAAGAACAGGACGAGCAGGATCACCATCACCATCAGCGCCCAATTGACGATCGGGATGTAGATCTGACCGGCGGCCGAGGCGCTGGTGTGGAGGATCCTGAGGCGCGGGATGAAGCCGAGCTGCATCGCCTGCTGGGTCACCGAGAAGGCGCCGGAGATGACCGCCTGGCTGGCGATGATCGTCGCGAGCGTCGCGAGGATGACGAGCGGCAAGCGATAGGCCTCGGACGCGAGGAAGAAGAAGGGATTGCGGATCGTCTCGGCTGCGGCGGCGGCATCGAGCGACAGGATCATCGCCCCCTGCCCCATATAGTTGAGCATCAGCGCCGGCATGGCGAAGCACAGCCACGACAGGCCGATCGGCTTGCGGCCGAAATGGCCCATGTCGGCGTAGAGCGCTTCGGCGCCGGTCACCGCAAGCACCACCGAGCCGAGCGCAAGGAAGGCGCGCCACTGGTCGGTGATGAAGAACTGGATCGCGTTCCAGGGATTGAGCGTGGCCAGGATGATGCTCGGGTCCTTGGCGATGTGGAAGATGCCGAGCGCCGCCAGCACCGCGAAATAGACCAGCATGATCGGGCCGAACAAAGCGCCCACCCTGGCCGTGCCGCGCGACTGGATGGCGAACAGCCCCACCAGGATCGCCACCGCGATCGGAATCACGAAGGGTTCGAAGGCGCTTTGAACCGTAGTCAGGCCCTCCACCGCCGACAGCACGGAGATGGCCGGCGTTATCATCGAATCGCCGTAGAAAAGCGCGCAGGCGAACACGCCGAGCAGGACGATGCCCGATGTCTTCAACCGCATCGTCGCGCCCGAGCGCCGGCTGATCAGCGCCAGCAGCGCGAGGCTGCCGCCTTCCCCCTTGTTGTCGGCGCGCATGATGATCGAGACATATTTGAACGACACCACGATCATCATCGACCAGAAGATCAGGCTGAGGACGCCGTGGATGTGAAGCGCGTCGGGAGCGAGCGGATGGTGGCCGGCGAAGGTCTCGCGGAAGGCGTAGATCGGGCTGGTGCCGATGTCGCCGAAGACGATGCCGATCGCCCCGATCGACAGCTTGAGAAGGCCGGAATCGGAGTGGTGGTGCCCGGCGGAATATTCCGCGGGCGCGGCAGGTGCGGCGCTGTCGCTCATCGAGGGGACGTGTCCAAACCTGCCTTCATCAAAAGCCGCCTCGGCCTGCCGAAGCGGGCGGCGCATTAACATTCCCTTATGGGGGGTGCAACAAGGGGCACAGGCGACAAGGCCGAAGTGCGTCGCTATAGGGCACCGCAATTTCCACAGAATCAGCGGGAGCAACAACGATGCGCGTCGGCGTGCCGAAGGAGATCAAGGTTCACGAATATCGGGTCGGCCTGACCCCGGCGTCGGTCGCCGAGCTGACCGCGGCGGGCCATGAGGTCGTCGTCGAGACCAATGCCGGGACCGGAATCGACTTCAGCGACCAGGATTATGTGAATGTCGGCGCGCGGATCGTGGGGACCGCGGACGAGGTGTTCGCCCAGTCCGACATGATCGTGAAGGTGAAGGAGCCGCAGGCGGTCGAGATCGCCCGGCTCGAGGCGCGCCACACCCTGTTCACCTATCTCCATTTGGCGCCCGATCCCGATCAGGCGCACGGTCTGATCAAGTCGGGCGCGACCTGCATCGCCTATGAGACGGTGACGTCGCGCTCCGGCGTTCTGCCGCTCCTCAAGCCGATGAGCGAAGTCGCCGGCCGCATGTCGATCCAGGTCGCCGCCCATTATCTCGAGAAGGAGCAGGGCGGCCGCGGCGTTCTGCTCGGCGGCGTCCCCGGAGTCGCGCCGGCCAAGATCGCCATCCTCGGCGGCGGCGTGTCGGGCATCAACGCCGCGCAGATGGCGACCGGTCTTCGTGCCGACGTCACCATTTACGACATCAACAACGACCGCCTCGCCGAGCTCGACATGCATTTCGGCAGCCAGATCAAGACCGCCTACGCCTCCAAGGCCGCCATCGCCGACGCGGTGAAGCATGCCGAGGTGGTGATCGGCGCGGTGCTGATCCCCGGCGCGGCGGCGCCCAAGCTCGTCACCCGCGACATGCTCAAGACCATGAAGCGCGGCTCGGTGCTGGTCGACATCTCGATCGACCAGGGCGGCTGCTTCGAGACCTCGCGCCCGACCACCCACAGCGACCCGGTCTACGAGATCGACGGAATCATCCATTATTGCGTGGCGAACATGCCGGGCGCGGTGGCGCGGACCTCGGCCTTCGCGCTCAACAACGCGACCCTGCCGTTCGTGCTTCGGCTTGCGAACATGGGCGCCGAGGCGGCGATGGCGGCCGACCCGCACCTCGCCGAGGGCCTCAACGTGTCGGGCGGCAAGATCCGCCACCAGGCCGTCGCCGAGGCGCTCGGCCTGCCCTACGAAGCGGCTTAAGCGCGCGGGGTCATTCCCGGCGAAGGCGGGAATCCATGAACACGGGGGTCGGAGTCATCGCTCCGGCCCCCGATTTCAATTCCAGACACGGGTTCGTGGGTCCCGACTTTCCGCCGGGATGACGCTCTAGGGCGCGGGCGCCGGCGCGGGTGCCGCCGACGGCGGGATGCGTCCGGACGCCCGCGCCTGCGCGAGCGCGTCGAGCTGCTCCTGGATCGCGCCGCGCCAGTTGGCGCTGGGCGGGGCGGAGGCGAGAAGCTCGCGCCACACCTGCTCGGCCTCGTCGAAGCGGCCGCCCTGGGCGAGGGCGATTCCGTAGAAGAAGCGCGGGCCGGGATGGTCGGGAGCGATCTGCAGGGCGCGGTCGAAGGCCAATTCGGCCGCCGGGGTCATCAACCCGCCCGCATGCTGGACCAGCGCGTTGCCGAGGCCGACCCACAGATCGGCATTGTCGGGCGTGCGGCGAAGCGCGTTCTGGATGATCTCGACGCCTTCCTTGGTGTTGCCGGTGCGCTGGTAGCTCTCCGCCAGGCTCAGCCAGTGGGCGGCGTTGTTGAACTGGCCCATCAGGTCCGGGCGCATCTCGGCGAAGGCGCTGTCGGGCAATTGCTGCGCCGGCGCGGGCGGGGCCTTGGGCGCTCCCGCCATGGTCGGTCGGCCCTGCCAGGCATAGCCGGCGAGCGCGAGCAGCAGGGCCGCGCCGAGGAACTGCACGAGCCCCACGTCGCCGCGCATCCACCGCCACAGGCCGGCGGCGACCAGCACAGCGAGAACCAGCATGACGACCCAGCCCATCACGCCTTCTTCTTCCTCCGCTTGAACTGGCCGCGCATCAGGAACAGGCCGGCGCCGAGAAGGACGATCGGCGCGAACCACAAGGGCCAGGTCAGCGGCTCGACCGGCGGATCATAGGTCACCCAATTGCCGTAGCGCTGGATGAGCCAGGCGCGGATCTGCTGCGGGCTCTCGCCGGCGGCGATGCGTCGGCGGATGTTGTTGCGCATGTCGCCGGCCATGTCGGCGTCGCTGTCGGCGATCGACTGGCCCTGGCAGACGAGGCAGCGCACCTCGTGCATCAGCTCGCGCGCTGCCGCCTCCTGGCGCGGATCGGCGAGCTGCTTGTTGGCATATTCGGTCGGCGGAAGCAGCGAATCGGCGAGCGCCGGGCTGGCGGCCGCGAGGGCCAGCGCGATCATGAAGAGCCGGTCAGGACGGGACACGGGCGGCCTCATATTCCTGGATCAGCCGGGCCATGTCGGCGTCGGTGATCGGGCCGATATGCTGGAAGCGGATGGTCCCGCTGCCGTCGATGACGAAGGTCTCGGGTACGCCCGACGAGCCGATCGACAGCTGCAGGCTGCTGTCGGCGTCCAGCGCGACGTTGCGATAGGGATCCCCCCAGCGGCTGAGGAACATCTGGATGTCCTGCGGCCGGTCGCGGATGGCGACCGCGTCGATCGGGATTCCGCGGCGCGCCATCGCCATCAACTGGGGCGCCTCGGCGATGCACGGCACGCACCAACTGGCGAAGATGTTGAGGATTCGCGGCTCGCCGGCATAATCGGCGCGGCTCACGGTCGCCCGGCCCGGCAAGGCCGCGGGCAGCACGAACGCCGGCAGCGGCTGGCCGACGAGGCGCGAATGGATGAGCCGGTCGGACGGCGAATAGAGGTTCCAGGCGGCGACGGCGCCGATCGCCAGGAAGACGACAAGCGGCACCCACAGGACGAGGCCCCGCTTCATGCCAGCGCCTCGCGGCCGGGCTCGAACGCGGGAGTCGGCTCGGCTTCGTCCTGGCGCTTGGTGCGGCGCGCGCGGCGAAGGCGGCCGATCAGGGACAGGAAGCCGCCGAAGGCGACGAGGCCGCCGCCATACCAGATCAGGGTGACGGCGGGCTTCCACCACAGGCGCAGCTGCCAGCGCCCCTGCCCGTCAGGCTCGCCGATCACGGTGTAGAGCTGGCCGTCGAGGCGGGTTAGGATGGCGGCCTCGCTGGTCGGAGTCGGCGGCGAGCTGAACATGCGCGCCTGCGGGCGCAGCAGAAGCTCGCGGCCGTCGCCGCGGCGGACGACGAGGCGCGCGGCGATCGCGGTCCAGTTCGGGCCGGCGACTGGCTCGACGCCTTCGAAGCGGATGGTCCACGGGCCGACGCTGGTCTGCTGGCCGACCCGGGCGGCGATCAGGGTCTCCTTGGTGAACGCGCTCTCAGCCGCCATGCCGGCCATGCTGACGGCGATTCCGAGATGGGCAATGACCATGCCCCAGGTGATCAGCGGCGTGCGGCGCAGGTTGCGGCCCCACAAGGGCGCGAGGCTCGCCACCGCCACCGCCGGCGCGAGCGCGAGGCCGAGCAGCGGCAGAAGCCCGATTCCGGGGGCGAGCAGGACGACGAGCAGAAGCGAGACGGCGGCGGCAAGGATCGGCACGGCCATGCGCTGGGCGAGCGCCTTCGCGCTGTCGCGGCGCCAGCGCAGCAGCGGCCCCGCCCCCATCAAGGCGACGAGGACGAGAGCGACCGGGCCGGCGGCCTTGTTGAAATAAGGCGGGCCGACCGACAGCTTCTCGCCGGTCACCGCCTCGACCCCGAGCGGATAGAGGGTTCCGACCATCACGATTCCGAGGATGATCGAGAGCAACAGGTTGTTGACGACCAGCATGCCCTCGCGGCTCACCGGATCGAATGCCGCGCCTTCCTTCACCGTGCCGACGCGGGCGCCGAACAAAGCGAGCGCGCCGCCGATATAGACGCACAGCAGCATCAGGATGAAGGCGCCGCGTTGCGGGTCGACCGCGAAGGCATGGACGCTCGTGAGGATTCCCGAGCGGACCAGGAAGGTGCCGATCATCGACATCGAGAAGGCGATCACCGCGAGCATCACCGTCCAGGCGCGAAGCCCGTCGCGGGTCGCGAGCACGGTGACGCTGTGGAGAAGAGCGGTGGCGGCGAGCCACGGCATCAGCGAGGCATTCTCGACCGGGTCCCAGAACCACCAGCCGCCCCAGCCCAATTCGTAATAAGCCCAGTAGCTGCCGGCGACGATGCCGAGCGTGAGGAAGATCCAGGCCGCGAGCACCCAGGGCCGCATCGCGCGGGCGAAAGCGGGACCGACGTCGCGGGTAACGAGCGCGCCGACCGCGAAGGAGAAGGCGACCGAGACGCCCACATAGCCGAAATAGAGGGTCGGCGGGTGGAAGGCGAGGCCGGGGTCCTGGAGCAAGGGGTTGAGGCCGTTCCCGTCCATGGGGATCGGGAAGATGCGAGTGAACGGATTCGAGGCGAACAAGAGGAAGCCGTAGAAGCCGAGCGAGATGGTCGCCTGCGCCGCGAGAGTCGCGACATGGGTGTCCTGCCTCAGCTTGCGCTCGAACAGGGCGACGCCGGCGCCGGCGACCGCGAGCACGGTCACCCACAAAAGCATCGAGCCTTCGTGATTCCCCCACGCGCCGGCCAATTTGTAGATCCACGGCTTGGCGGAGTGGCTGTTGGCGACGACGAGCTGGACCGACAGGTCGGTGCGCAGGAACAGACACAGCAGCATCACGAAGGAAAAGGCGGCGAGCGCGCCCTGCGCCACGGCGAGCGGGCGGACGAAGCGAAGCATCGCCTCCTGCCCCGGGCGCACCGACGCCCAGCCGAGGAACATCTGCAGCAGCGACAGCGAAGCCGCGAGCCACAATGCGGCGAGGCCGGCTTCGGCGATCATTCGATCGTCTCCGTCTTGTGGAGGCCGCGGTCGGACAGCTCGGGCGGCATGTAATTCTCGTCATGCTTGGCGAGGATCTCGCTGGCGACGAAGCGGCCGTCGGGCTGGAAGCGCCCTTCCGCGACCACTCCGGAGCCTTCGCGGAACAGATTGGGGACGATTCCGGTGAAGGTGACCGGGATGGTGTGCTCGGTCTCGTCGTGGACGATGAAGTCGATGGTCACTCCGTCGTCATGGCGGCGGAGCGAGCCTTCCTTGACCATGCCGCCGACCCGCACGGGGCGGTCGAGCGGGAGGCCGAGGCGCTGGACGTCGGCGGGCGCGTAGAAGAAGGCGGCCTGCTCGCGCATCGCCGACATGGCGAGCAGCACCGCGACGCCCAGGGCGATCACCGCCAAGCTGACGAGGATGAGCCGCTGGCTCTTGGGCTTCATGTCGCGCGCGCTCATTTTCGGCGAAGCTCCGCGGCCTCGCGCTCGGCCTTGCGCATGGCGAGATAGCTCGCGGCGAAGAGGCCGGCGACGCCGACGATGGCGACGGCATAGGCGCCGATCACGAACGGCCAGGGGTTCATGCTTCGGCCATCCTTCTGAGGCGCGCCTCGACCTTGGTGCGGGCGAGGTCGGCGCGCATCCTCATCATGACGATGGCGCCGAAGAAGAGAGAGAAGCCGACCGCCGAGACAAGCAAAGGCCACAGCATCTCGCCGGCGATGGCCGACTGGCCGCGGACGATGTCGATGCTCTGGGTCTGGTGGAGCGAGCGCCACCACACGACGGAATAATGGATGATCGGCAGATTCACCGTGCCGGCGAGGCCGAAGATCGCGGTCAGCCGCCCCTCCCCGCCTTTCTCCTTCTCGGCCGAGGCGAGCGCGATGTAGCCGAAATAGAGGAAGAGGAGGACGAGCATCGAGGTCATTCGCCCGTCCCATTCCCAATAGGTGCCCCAGGCCGGTCGGCCCCACAGCGAGCCGCTGACCAGGCAGATGGCGGTGAACAACGCGCCCGGCACGGCGAGAGCGCGCCCCGCCACGGCGGCGAGCGGGTGGCGCCAGACCAGCTGCATGAAGCTGGCGACCGCAATTCCGGTCCATCCGCCCATGCCGAGCCAGGCGGCGGGCACGTGGAGATAGATGATGCGCACGCTGTCGCCCTGATAGCGCTCCGGCGGCGCGACGAGGAGGCCGTAGCCGACTCCGATCGCGATCAGAAGCAGCCCGCCCCACCCCAGCCAGGGAGTGAGGGCGCGCGCGATTTTGAGGAAGCGGGCGGGATTCGCGTAGGCGTGCATGGTGTCAGCACGCTTCTTAGCCGGGCAGTGACGCGCGCGGAAGGCCCCCGACGGTCGCAAGCTTGCCCCGCGGCGGGGCATCGCCCAAGTGAGCGGGCCGATGTCCGCCACCCGCGCCGATCCCCTGCCCCCGCTTCGACACGACCGAGTGAAGGGCGTCGCCATGCGCCTCGCCGCGATCACCGGTTTCGCGGTGATGGCCGCAACGATCAAGCTCGCCTACGCCCATGGCGCGAGCACTCCGGAGACGGTGTTCTACCGCTGCCTGTTCGGACTGCCGCCCTTGTTCGGCTGGATCGCCTGGTGCCGGGACTGGGGCGTGTGGCGGACCCGGCGGCCGATGGCACATGTGCTACGCGGTGGCCTCGGCCTCGCGTCGATGACAATGGGCTTCACCGCGCTCGGCCTGCTGCCGCTCGCCGAGGCGAGCACCATTTCCTTTGTCGCGCCCTTGTTCGCGCTCGCGCTGTCGGCGCCGATCCTCGCCGAGCGGGTGGGCGCGCGCAGCTGGATTGCGGTCGCGGTGGGCTTCACCGGCGTGATCATCGTCATGCGGCCGGGCGGCACGCTGCCTCTCGATGGCACCATGGTGGCGCTTGGAGCGGCGTTCGGAGTCGCGTGCGTGACGGTGGCGCTTCGCTCCATCTCGCGGACCGAGAGCACGCGGACCATCGTCTTCTGGTTCACGATCTTCTGCACGATCGCATCGTGCGCGCTGATGCCCTGGTTCGGCCAGGCGCATGACGGCTTCGCCTGGGCGTTGCTGGTGCTGATCGGCCTGTCGGGTGGGATCGGCCAGCTCTTCCTGACCGCCTCGCTTCGCTACGCGCCGATCTCGGCGCTGGCGCCGATCGACTATCTGCAGCTCGTCTATGCGGTGCTGTTCGGCTGGCTCTTGTTCGGCGACCAGCCGGCCTGGACGACCTCGGCCGGCGCCGCGCTGATCATCGTCAGCGTGCTGTCGACGATGGGGCGGCGGCCGGTGAAGGAAACGCCGCCCTCGTCGCTGGAAGCCTAGGCTCGGCCGATCAGGCGCTGTGCCATCGCGTCGGCGACCGCCGCGGGGTTGCGGCCGGTGGCGGCGCTCTCCGCCCAGATCTCTTCGAGCCGGTGCGGAATCCGCTCGATCCGGCGGCGGACCTCGTCCTTGTCGCCGTCCTTCAGATATTCGGTGGCGACATTGATGATGCCACCGGCGTTGATGACATAATCGGGCGCGTAGAGGATTCCGCGGGCGTGAAGGCGGTCGCCGTCCTCGGGCCGCGCAAGCTGGTTGTTGGCGCCGCCGGCGACCACCGGCACGCGAAGGGCCGGGATCGACTGCTCGTTGAGGATCGCACCCAGCGCGTTCGGGCTGAAGATGTCGGCCTCGAGGGTCATGATTTCGTCGGGAGAGACGGCGATGCCACCCACTTCATCCGCGACCTTCTGAGCCCGGGCCTGATCGATGTCGGCGATGCTGATGCGGGCGCCATCCTTGGCCGCGAGTCGGGCGACTCCGCCGGCGACGCTGCCGGCGCCCTGAATCGCGATGTGGAGACCGTCAAGGCTGTCCTTGCCGAGAGCGCGCTTCGCCGCGGCGCGCACGCCCAGATAGACGCCATAGCTGGTGTGCGGCCCAGGATCGCCGCCGACTGCGCCCTCGGTGACGGGCAAACCGGACACATATTTCGTCTGCTGCGCGATCGCGACGATGTCGGCGACGGTGATGCCGACATCCTCGGCCGTCACATAATTGCCTCCCAGCCGGTCGACCGCGTTTCCGAACGCGGCGAGCATCTCGGGCGTCTTGATGCGGTCGGGGCCGGCGAGGATCACCGCCTTGCCACCACCGAGGTTCAGCCCGGCCATGGCGTTCTTGTAGCTCATGCCGCGCGACAGGCGCAGAACGTCGGCGACCGCCTGGTTGGGATCAGGATAATGCCAGAAGCGCGTGCCGCCCGCCGCCGGACCGAGCGCGGTCGAGTGCATGGCGATGATCGCCTTGAGGCCGGAGTCCCGGTCGGTGACGAAATGCACGGCTTCGTGATCGTCGAAATCGGGGAGGTCCCAGAGCGACTGCATCTGAATTTATCCTGTGATCAGAATTAGATGGGGCGACCGACGGGACTTGAACCCGCGACCCTCGGTACCACAAACCGATGCTCTAACCAGCTGAGCTACGGTCGCCATAAATCTAAGGGTGGCGGCACATAGGGTCGGGTTGGGGGCAAGGTCAAGGGACGGCGGGCGCGCTTGTGCGGCCGATGCCGCGTGGATAAGCCGGCGCCGAAATGACGGACCGCCCCTTCCCCCACCGCAACCTCATCGGCATCGACCAGCTCGGCGACGAGGATATCGCGCAGATCCTCGCCGAGGCGGAGCATTGGGCGGCCTTCAACCAAGCGCCGCGCCGCGCCGACGAGCGGCTTGCGGGGCTGACCCAGGTCAATCTGTTCTTCGAGAATTCGACTCGCACCCTGCTGTCGTTCGAGATCGCCGGACGCCGGCTCGGAGCGCAGGTCGCGGCGGTGCCGGTCGGCCAGTCGAGCGTGAAGAAGGGCGAGACCCTGCTCGACACGGCGCACACGATCGACGCGATGGGAGCCGACCTCCTCGTCCTGCGCCATCCCGACGCCGGCGCCGCCGCCGCGGTCGCCGACGCGGTGGGCTGCTGCGTGGTCAATGGCGGCGACGGCGCCAACGAGCACCCGACCCAGGCGCTTCTCGACGCCTTCACAATTCGCCAGCGCCTGGGCCGGATCAAGGGACTGACCGTCGCGATCTGCGGCGACATCCGCCACAGCCGGGTCGCCCATTCCAACCGCCGGCTGCTGCCGAGGCTGGGCGCCGACGTGCGGCTGGTCGCGCCGCGCGGGCTTCTCCCGGACGAGACCGGCGGCCTGCCGGTTTTCGACAATCTCGACGAGGGGATCGAGGGCGCCGACGTGGTCATGATGCTGCGCATCCAGCGCGAGCGGATGGAGGACGCGCTGACCGGCCTGCTCGGCGACTTCCACGCCGCCTTCGGCCTCAACGCCGATCGGTTGAAGCGCGCCGCGCCGGGCGCCATCGTCATGCATCCCGGGCCGATGAACCGCGGAATCGAGATTTCGGGAGAGGTCGCCGACGATCCGGCCCGTTCGGTGATCCAGGATCAGGTGACCAACGGAGTCGCGGTGCGGATGGCGGTGCTCGACCTCATCACACGCGTGCGGCGCGGCGCCTGAATCGAAACGGCCGGCACCGAAGTGCCGGCCGTCCCACCAAGGAAGTCGGAAAGGGTTTTAGGCGTTGCGGCCGTAGCGCGAGGCCCAGCGGATGACCGCGTCGCCGGCATTGCCGCGGACGAAGCACTCGCCGCCGCGCGCGCGGATGCTGGTGCACTGGCGATTGGCGTCGGAGCGGCTGGTGAAACCGGAAATGGCGACACGGTGGAACAGCCGGCCATTATGGTCGAAGGTCATCGTCACCGGCTGCTCGCTGGCGAGGCCGAAGCGGCGCTCCGCCTCCTGCCAGGCGCGCTCGGCATTGGCGGCATTGCTGTAGGCGCCGATCTGGACGACGTAGCGGCCGCTGCCCGAACGGACCGGCTCGGCGATCCGCGGAGTCGCCACCGCCTCGACGATTCGGCCGGAGCGGCGCACCGGGCGCTGCGCCACCGGCATCACGACAGGGTCGGGGCGAACCAGGGCCTCCGCCGCGGCGGCATATTGGACTCGCGCCGGGACCTGCTCGGCCTCGGGCGCGGGAACCGCGGCTGGAAGCTGGACCGCGCCGCGCGAATCGATGCCCCATTCGGGCTGCTCGAGCTCGGCATAAGCGGGCGCCGCGACGGGAGTCGCCGCAGGCACCGGGATGACGACAGGCGCGGATTCGGGCGCCGCGACCGGCTCGACCGGCGGGAGCACGATCGGCGCGGCGGCGGCCATCTGCACGGGCGCGGAGACAGGCGCCGACGGCGCGTTAAGGGCGAGGCGGACCGGCTGGCCGGCATCGGCCACCGGATTGACGCCGAGCACGGTCACCACCGGATTGTTCGAGCCGGGCTGCGACGCCATCGACGCCCATTCGGTCATGCGCTGACTGAGCTCGGCCGGCGACACGTCCTGCGACGCGATCATTCGGGCGCGCGACCAGTCGCCGCCAAGGGCGTAGGCGAGCGCCAAATTCTGGCGGATTCGGGCAGTCGCCCCCATCGAACGGGCGGCGGGCTCGAGGATCTCAACCGCACGCTGCGGCGAGCCGGCGAGCGCATAGGCCAAGCCGAGATCGCTCGCCTGCGCCTGGCCCTGGAGCGAATCGAGCTGCGCGAGTGCGTCCTGCGAGCGGCCGTTGGCGGCCTGCATCAGCGCCAGCGCGATCCCGGCGCGCGGGCGCGAGGGATCGAGTTCGAGAACGTCGCGATAGGTCGCCTCGGCCGATTCGAGACGGCCGGAGCGCATGTAGATGTCGGCGAGGGTCAGCCGGTAGCCGGCATCGCGCGGCGACAGCGCCACCGCCTGCTCCATCGCATCCAGCGCCCGGGCGAGATCGCCGCGCGCCAGCGCTTCGCCGGCCTCACGGCTCAGTCGACCCGCCTCGCCGTCGCCGCGCGCCTGGCTGGCGAAAGCGGTGGCTGCGCCGAAGCTGACGCCCTGGACCTGGCAGCCGACGACGGCCATGCTCAGCGCGACGCTCGACGCGGCGAATTTGAACGCGATGCTCTTCATGCCCCTTAACTCCGGTTCAGCTTCGCTTGGCGCTCGGCAATTGCTCCGCGAGGTTGCCGACTTCAGGCAGCGATTCGATGAATTGATCGAGCGCCGCGGTGACGAGCTGCTGGGCGGAGCGGCCGGTGACCGCCGTCGCCAGGCGCAGCCGCAGGTGCCGCGACGAATCGAGACGAAGCGTGAAGGCGGCCTTGCGCACGTCCGCCTGAATCTGTGCCTTCGCGGCTGCCTTGGCGCGCGGCTGGGCCGGACGCTTGGGCATGCGCACGATTTCGGCGGGCTGTTCGGCCGCAATGGCCTCTTCGGCCAGCTCTTCGTCCGGCTCGGGGAACTGATCGGCGAGCGCGCGCTGCTGCTCGACGACCGGAACCTGCGCCTGAGGCTCCTCGACCGGCTCGTGCGCCTGCTGCTCCTCGATCCAAACCGGCGCTTCCTGCTCCTCCTGCGCCACCCGGGGCGCGGGGGTCAGGGCCGAGATGGAGCTTGGGACATGTTCGGACGGCGCTTCGGCGCCATAGCCCATGTCGTTCCAGCCGAGATCGTCGAGCATCGCGCCGGTGATGTGGCGCGGGCGCATGGCCGGCTTGGCGCCGCCCTTGCGGGCGAGCAGGCTACCGGAAAGCGACGCGTACCTGGACTCAGTCATGAACGCCGCTCCTACTGGCCAACCACGCGACGGCCGAAGCCGCCGGTGACCCCGGGACGGGGCATTGCAGAGGGGGCGATGGCGCCCGGCGCGGTGAACACGGTGCGGCGGAAGTTCCGCTCGAGCCGATCGCTGATATAGGACCACAGCTCCTCGACCTCGCGGGCCGACTTGCCGTTGGGATCGGTCTCCATGACCGTCCGGCCGTCGATCATCGACGCCGCGAAATCGGTGCGGTGGTGGATCGTGACCGGGGCGACCGTGCCGTGCTGCGACAGCGCGATTGCGGCCTCGAAGGTGATCTTCGCCTTCGGAGTCGCTGCGTTGACCACGAAGATCAGCGGCTTGCCGGCGCGCTCGCAGATATCGACCGTGGCGCCGACGGCGCGAAGGTCGTGCGGTGACGGGCGGGTCGGGATGACGATCAGCTCGGCGACCTGGATGACGCTCTGGATCGCCATCGTGATCGCCGGCGGGGTGTCGATCACCGCGAGCTTGAAGCCCTGCTGACGAAGCACCTCGAGGTCGGCGGCGAGCCGGGCGACCGTGGTCTGCGCGAACGCGGGCATCTCGTTCTCGCGCTCGTTCCACCAGTCGGCGAGCGAGCCCTGCGGGTCGATGTCGATGAGGCAGACAGGTCCGCATCCGGCGCGCTGCGCCTGAACGGCAAGGTGACCGGACAAGGTGGTCTTGCCGGATCCGCCCTTCTGCGATGATAAAGCGAGAACGCGCATCAATATTCCTCGGCTGGCATTGCTCGAGGTCGGGATGCACCGCCCCACCCTAAAATCCGGTTAACTTTGACGGCAAGGTTGCGCCGTGCGGATGACGTCACGACGCCGCCCGCATGACGTCGAAAATTGTGCTAACATGGGCTTAACCATTCCCGGTTAAGTGCCTGCGTTTGAAACGATCCCACGCGAAAGGTCTTCGCACGATGACGCGGACTCATTGGTTTCTTGCAGCGACCGCCTTCCTCGCTCTCGCCGGCGCCGAGACGGCCGCAGCGGACGTGCCGGCCGGCATCGCTGCCTGGCAGGCGGGCGATTATGCGCGGGCCGTCGCCGAATGGCGGCCGCTCGCCGAAGCCGGCGATGCCGACGCGCAGTTCAATCTCGGCCAGGCCTATCGGCTCGGCCGCGGCGTGCCGCAGGATTTGCGCCTCGCCGAGCAATGGTTCGAGCGCGCCGCGCGCCAGCGCCACGAGCAGGCCGGCGCGAATCTCGGTCTGCTGCTGTTCCAGAACGGGCGCGCGCGCGAGGCGATGCCGTGGATCCAGGCAGCCGCGATGCGTGGCGATCCCCGCGCTCAATATGTCTTCGGCACCGCTCTGTTCAACGGCGACGTCGTGCGCCGCGACTTGCCCCGCGCTTATGCTCTGATGAGCCGAGCCGCCGCCCAGGGCTTTCCGCAGGCGGCCGAGCAGCTGCGCCAGATGGAACCGTTCCTCAGCGACGCGGACCGCCGCGCCGGCACCGCGCTCGCAGCCCAAATGGCTGGCCCACAGCCGCCGCGCCAGATGGCCGAGGCCGAACCGCGCCCGGTGCCGGTGCCCGCGGTGACCGGGCGTCCGGGCACAGGGGCCGGGGTCAGCTACGCCGCGCCCGGCACCGCCTCGCCGCCGCGCGGCCGGCCCGAAGAGCATACGTT